>JBHENC010000006.1:0-324855 GCA_046262295.1 Pyrinomonadaceae bacterium
ACGCTTTTCTTTCTTCAATATTTCTCACAAAGTCTTGCAACTCTTCCTTCTAACAAGACGCGCATGAAAACTTCACGCTATCGAAAGAATCAACCGTGCGATTCTCGGAAACGATTTTGCCGGAGCCTTCTATGCAGTTGACGAAGTTGGATGCGCCGCAACTCAACCAGAAAAAACAACCAAACGCGACAAGCGCGATAATGCCGACGGATTTTCTCATGTTGAAAAATCTCCTCAAGCTGATTGGCAGCGATAGCAAAATAATTTTTTGCGATTAATTTCCTCGCGCTCTGAACTTTATCCGCGCGAATAATGACGCCGGTCATCGCCGGTCAAGCAGCATTCGCGTAAGCTTATGCGTCGCCCTCGGTCTTTGTGCCGCACTCTGCGCAGAACTTCGCGCCGGGCGCAAGCTCGCTCTGGCAATTCGGGCATTTTTGCTGCTCCTGTTTCATGCCGCAGACGCTACAAAACTTCGCGCCCGCCTGAAGCTCGGCGTGGCATTGAACGCACTGGACAGTGTGGCTCGCAACTTCGAGTCCTGCGCCGCACTCGTTGCAAAACTTCGATGAAGCGATGTTGGCCGCACTGCACTTCGGACATTTAACGGTCGCCGAACCTGTGTTGCCCGCACCCGCATTAGCTTCGCGCGGCGTTTGTTGATTGGAGGTATTCGCGGCATTCGACATTGCGCCGATCATCGCGTTGCCCATTGCGAAGCCTGCGCCAAGGCCTGCGCCCGTGCCCGCGCCGCCCGACGGATTTTCCGCCGCCGCGCGTAGCGCGTCCGCCGCCTGAAACTGCGTGTAACGATTCGTGTCGCCGATCACACCCATCGAAGTGCGCTTGTCCATCGCCGCTTCGACTTCCGGCGGCAACGAGATATTTTCAATCGCAAATTTCGTCAACTCAAGGCCGAAGGATTTGAACTCTTCCGCGAGCCGTTCACGCGCGATCCGGCCTAGCTCGTCGTATTTCGACGCGAGATCGAGCGCCGCGATGTGCGATTCGCCGAGCGCGTCGGTGAAGCTGCCGACAATCGTGCGCTTGAGTTGGCCTTCGATGTCTTCGGTTTCAAAGCGCGCGTTTGTGCCCGCCACTTCCTTGATGAAAGCGCGCGGGTCTGTGACGCGCATCGAGTAGATGCCGAAGGCGCGCAGTCGCACCATGTCGAAATCCGCGTCGCGCATCATAATCGGGTTCGGCGTGCCCCACTTGAGGTCTGTGAATTGCTTCGTGTTGAGGAAATAAACTTCCGCCTTGATTGGTGAATTGAAGCCGTGTTTCCACGCGCCGAGCTTTGAAAGAACCGGCGTGTTGCCGCCGTCAATCGTGTACGCGCCGGGCGGAAAAACGTCTGCGATCTGTCCCTGATAAACGAAGACCGCCGCCTGCGATTCGCGCACTGTCAGGCGCGCACCGTTTTTTATCTCCTGCCCGCCGACCGGAAAACGGTAAAGCATCGTGTTGCCGGAATCATCAAGCCATTCGATGACTTCGATAAACTGCGAACGGATTGCGTCGAAGATTCCCATACTATTTCAAGCCTCCACCTCAGTTGCTTTAATGGCGCAGTTTCTGCGCACGGCAAAATAACAGATTATTAAACGATCAAAGGCGCAGCAATGTTTCCGCCACTGCCGGTTACAGTGAAGCGCGCGGTTGCGGCAAACTATTGCACAAATATAATCGCGTGGGAAGAGCGAGGCAAAGCAACAAAGCGAGGGGCTAAAAGTCTGTGTGGCTGCGCTTGCAAAGATTGAATCTCCAAGCTGAAATCTTTTGTCTCAAACTGTAAAGGACTTCCGCCGTTCAATTTTCTCTCGCCGGTTTGCTTTTGTGCCACACAGCGCACGCGAGGAGCGCCGTCAGGCCGCCCGCCGTGTCTATCAGGCTATCGTAAATGGACGCTTTGCGCGACGGCACAAAGCTCTGGTGGAACTCATCCATGAGGGCGTAAAGCACGACGAGCAGCAGCGCGGCGAAAAACCAACGGCGTTTTAGCAGCGTGTGCGACGACCCTAGAAAGGCGCGTGCCGCCAGCAGCGCGAGCACGGCGTACTCCGTGAAATGTGAGAGTTTGCGCACGATGAAATGCGCGAGAGCAACGGTTGTTTCACTTGTCTGCGGAAAAAGCCAGAGCAGCAACGGGCGCAGAATTTTTGAAGTGTTGCCAGCAGAAAATTCATCGGACGAAGCGAAGAAGACAAACGCCATCCAGCCGACAAGCGGCGCGTAACGCCAAAAGCGCGTTTGCGTGTGGGCGCGAAAGCGGGAAACAACTTTCGCCTTTTCACTTTCATTAAGCGTGCTCATATCAACTTCCAAAAAAGAAAGGGAAGCCAAGCCCAGCGGCCTCGCTTCCCTTCTGCGTAGTTCCTTTTGCGCTTTAACGTAAAGCTTAAACCGAGACGGCCGCGCCCGAGACGACTTCGATGATCTCGTTGGTAATCGCCGCCTGCCGTATGCGATTCATGTTGAGCGTCAGCGAGCCGATTAAGTCGCCCGCGTTCTTCGACGCAGAGTCCATCGCCGTCATACGTGCGCCCTGTTCCGACGCAACCGATTCGAGCAGCGCGCGAAAGATTTGCGTTTCGATGAGTCGCGGCAATAGTTTGGCAAAAATCTCCGCCGCCGGTTGCTCGTAAATGTAGTCCGTCGAGGCCGCGTCCGTCGTTGTTCCGCGCGCGTTAGCATCCGCCGCGTTGTCGCTTGATTCGTCCGTGACGCGCGCGACCGGCAGCAGTTGATCCACGACCACGCGCTGTTGCAGCACGCTCTTAAACTCGTTGTAGATGATGAAGACTTTGTCGAGCGTTTCGTCTTCCGTGAACCGCTTAATCACATCGCGCGCGACTTCCAGAGCATCCGTGTATTCGACGCGCCCCCTGCCCGTCATGCCTAAATACTCACCCGCAAAAGTCATATTGCGGCGGCGGAAGAAATCTCTTCCTTTGCGCCCGACGGCCATCATCTCGATCTGCTTGCCCGCGTGCTCACGCAGAAAAGCCTGCGCCGCTTTGGTCAAATTCGCGTTGAAGCCTCCGGCCAATCCTTTGTCGGCCGTGATGAATACGATGAGGTAACGCTCGTCGCCGCGCGCGTTCAAAAGCGGATGCGCAAAATCCCGATCCGTGCGCGCCGACAAGTCGCCCAAGACATGCATCATCTTATTGGCGAAGGGACGCGCCGCGATGACGCGGTCCTGCGCGCGTTTGAGTTTCGCCGCAGACACCATCTTCATCGCCTTGGTGATCTGCTGCGTGTTCTTCACGGAACGTATGCGCCGTCGTATGTCTAATAGGTTTGCCATTGAAATAGTTTTTAGTTTTCAGTTTTTAGTTTTCAGTAATAGCCGGATGCTTAAAACTAAAAACTGAAAACCATTTCCCCTTTATCTTCCGGCGGCGGTTGATGTCGCGGCGGGCGTGCTGCCCGGTGTGCTTGCGCCCGGCACGGCGGTTGGCAGCGAGGCGGGCGTCGAACCGAGCGAAGTCGCATCCGGTGTGGCGGCGGTTGCCGCGCGACCGTCTGCGCCGCGTTGCGCGATTAAAGTTTCGTCGCCGAAGCGGTCTTTGAAATCCTTGAGCGCCGTCGTGAGACCGTTTTTGATGTCGTCGGTAATAACTTTCTTTTCGCGCAGGCTTTCCAGCAAGCCCGGATGCCCGTTTTCGACGAAGCGCAGCAACTCGGTTTCAAAGCGGCGCACTTGCTCGACCGGCACATCATCAATGTAACCGTTCGTCGCCGCCCAGATGACAAGCACCTGCTTCTCGAAACCCATCGGTTGATATTGCGGCTGCTTCAGAATTTCCGTCAGGCGTTGGCCGCGCGCTAACTGTGCCTGCGTCGCTTTGTCTAGGTCTGAACCGAATTGCGAGAAGGCCTGCAACTCACGAAACTGCGCGAGGTCTAAGCGCAAGGTTCCGGCGACCGACTTCATGGCCTTTGTTTGCGCCGCGCCGCCGACGCGCGACACGGAGTTTCCGACGTTGATCGCCGGGCGTATGCCGCTATTGAATAAATCCGATTCGAGAAAAATTTGCCCGTCGGTGATTGAAATCACGTTCGTCGGAATATACGCGGAGATGTCGCCCGCCTGCGTTTCGATAATCGGAAGGCTCGTTAATGATCCGCCGCCTTTCGAGTCTGACATCTTCGCCGCACGCTCCAGCAGGCGCGAGTGAAGATAGAACACGTCGCCCGGATAGGCCTCGCGTCCCGGCGGACGGCGAAGCAGCAGAGAGATTTCACGATACGCCGCCGCCTGCTTCGAGAGATCATCGTAGATCGTTAAAGCATGGCGTCCCGTGTCGCGGAAATATTCGCCCATTGCGACGCCGGAATATGGCGCGAGAAACTGCATCGCCGCCGGATCGGAAGCAGACGCCGCGACGATGATGCTGTACTCCATCGCGTCCGCGTCCTGCAAAGTTTTGACGACCTGCGCGACCGTCGAAGCCTTCTGCCCGATGGCGACGTAAATGCAGATAACGTCTTTGCCCTTTTGATTGATAATCGTGTCAACGGCGACGGCGGTCTTCCCCGTCTGACGATCACCGATGATTAATTCGCGCTGCCCGCGACCAATCGGAACCATCGCATCAATCGCTTTCAAACCCGTCTGCAAAGGCTCTTTCACAGGCTGGCGATCAACGATGCCGGGCGCGATGCGCTCGACCGTGTAACGCTCGCTCGTCATAATCGGGCCGCCGTTATCAATCGGCTGGCCGAGCGCATCCACGACGCGGCCAACGAGCGCATCGCCGACGGGCACTTCCATAATGCGTCCCGTGCGCTTCACCATGTCGCCTTCTTTGACGGCCTGAAATTCGCCGAACAACACCGCGCCGACTTTGTCTTCTTCAAGATTCAAAGCGAGGCCGCGAACATCATGCGGAAATTCCAGAAGCTCTCCGGCCATCACTTTTTCGAGACCGTGAATCTCCGCGATGCCGTCGCCGACCTTGATGACCGTCCCGATTTCCGTGACCGTCACGCCGGTGTCGAAATTCTCTATCTGCTGGCGAATGATTTCGTTAATTTCGTTTGCTTTGATCGGTTCCATATAATTCCTTTTCGTGAATCGTCGAATGGTCAAGCGTGAACGTCTGCGTAAAAAATTTTACGCTCACGATTTGCGATTCAAGATTTACACGTGATCTCCCGCTAGTTGTTCTTTGACCTGTTGCAGTTGGCCGCGCACGGAGCCGTCGTAGATGGTCGAGCCGATGCGCGTCACGACGCCGCCGATTAATTCTTCGTCCGTGATAAAACTCAAACGCACGTTCTTGCCCGTCAGCGTCGTCAGCTTTTCGCGCAAAGCCTGTTGCGCGTTCTCCGGCACGGGGCGCACAGTGCGGACTTCGGCGGAGACGACGCCCGCGCGCTCGTCTAACACAGAGGCGAACCGTTTGTTGACTTCGGCAAGATCATTCAAGCGATGATTCTGTAAAAGCACTTGCAGAAAATTTGCCGTCAAGGGTCGCACGCGCGTGCGCGCAATGAGCGTGGCGAGAACCTTCTGTTTCTGCTCGTAAGAAATTGTCGGGTTGCCGAACACTTCTGCGAGCGAGGCATTCGCGCTCATCAGTGATTCCCACTGCGACAATTCGTCCTGTACTTCGCGCGCTTCGTTGCGCTGAATGACGACATCCGCCAACGCTGTCGCGTAGCGGCGTGCGACTGTCTCGACGCTCAATGTTTCTGCCCTCCGAGTTCCTGCACGTGCAAATCAATCAAGCGCGCGTCGTCTTCCGGTCGAATGTCGCGGCGAATCATTTCTTCAGCAAGGCGCACGCTCTGCTCTGCGGCAAACTTTCGCAACTCTTGGCGTGCCGCCTTCCCCGCGCTTTCGATTTCGCGTTGTGCCTGCTCGCGTAGCTTGCGCGCTTCTTCTTCAGTAGAACGCGCAATCCGCTCGCGCTCGGCGGCGACTTCCCTTGCCGACTGCTCGCGCACGATGGCGACCTCCGAATCGAGCCGTGCGAGCCGCGCTTCGACTTCCACCAGCTTCGCTTGCGCGGCGTCGCGCTCCGCTTGTGCTTGCGTCAACTCGCGCCGAATTTCATCACGCCGCGCACGCAGCATTTCGCTCAAACCGACACGCCGCAGAACATAAAAGATGGCGGCGATTAAAACGAAAAAGTTGACGAACTTCCACGCCTCGAAGCCGGGATAGTTGAGCCACCAGGGAAACCAGCCCGGCAGCCCCGCGCCGCCTTCCTCGAAGGCCAGAAAGTTTATTGATAAGAGAAAGGATATGAACATAACTACTTTTTACGCGCCGGGAGATGAATTGTAGCCTGTCGAGGGGGCGTTGAGCGGGCGATGCAGAAGCCGCGTGCCGATCTCCGCCGCGATACGGTTGGCATCCGTCATCAACGCCGCGCGCGTCGCTTCCGCCTGATTTTCTAGCGCGCTCTTTTCGGCTTCGAGCGCGCCGCTTAATTCTTCACGCACCACGCTTAACTTCTCTTGTCGTTGCTGCATCGCTTCGGCGCGCGCTTCCTCCATCATGCGATAACCTTCACCGCGCGCGTCGCGTAGGCCATGCTCGTAGCTGTTCATCTTTTCTTCGACTTGGCGCAGAAGATCAATTGCGCTACCCCGTCCTCCCTTGGTGCGTTTTTCGCGCTCCGCGAGAATACGATTGATCGGCTTGAACAGCGTCGCGTTCAGCACATAGACCATCAGCAGGATGATCGCAATATGAAGAAAGAGCGTGCCATCGGGCACAAGTTGGACGGAATTTTCGGCAAAGGCCAGAATCAACATATTTAGAGCCTACGTTAATTTTGCAGTGTAATAGATACCCGATTGCGCAGGACAGAAAATTTAAGCCTGACAAAAGCTTGCGAGTTTAGCAATCCTTTTCACAATCGTCAAGGAAGCGAGTGGCGATTGCCGTGTAGTTAGCCGCGCATTTTGAGTGTAAAATGGAATTGATTAGCAGCAGGCACTGCTACGAAAGATTTCAAGTAAGAAGCTCTAATAAATTTTCTTCCGGCCATTTCAGATAACTTTAATAAAATATTGATCGCGCGCTCGGACTTCTCCAATAACTACTCCGCCCGTTTCTTGTGCCAGTGCGTCTGCCTTTTCCCGTTCGATACTAATCAGCAGCCCGCCCGCCGTCTGCGGATCAAAGAGCGCGCTCTGCATTACAGCGGAAACATTGCCGCCGATTTCAATATCGTCACCTACATATTCCCTGTTGTTTTTATCGCCGCGCGTTAACATTCCCTGCGCGATTAACTCTAAAACATCCGGCAACAAAGGCACGCGCTTCGCTTCTATCTCCAGACAAACATTGCTGGCGCGCGCCATTTCTCCGGCGTGCCCCAAAAGCCCGAAGCCCGTCACGTCCGTACAGGCATGAGCCGTCATCCTACGCATCGCTCCGGCAGGGACGGCGGCGGAAGTTGTCATCGCCGTCATTGCCGCCTTGATGGTTTCCGGGCTAACGACGCCCCGCTTAATACCCGTGCTGATTGCGCCCGTCCCAAGAGGCTTCGTCAGCACTAGCGCATCGCCGGGCAACGCCCCCGCGTTAGTGATAATCTCTTCGGGATGAATCAAGCCCGTGACCGCATAGCCGAACTTGATCTCGGCATCGTCAATCGAATGACCGCCGATAATCGTCACACCCTCTTCATTCATTGCCAATTGACCGCCGCGCAGGATTTGTCCCAACACTTTCAAATCCTCTTTTTGCGGATAACAAACAATGGCAAGAGCCGTCACAGGTTTGCCGCCCATTGCATAAACATCGTTCAAGGCATTAACCGCCGCCACGCGCCCGTAAATCTCCGGGTCGTCAGCCACCGGCGTAAAAAAATCAACTGTTTGCACTAACGCAACATCGTCGCTTACACGAAACACCCCGGCATCGTCCGCTGTATCATAGCCGACGAGAACATTGCTGTTCAGAGGTTGTATTGGAAGCTCGCCCAGAACCTGTGCGAGATCGCGCGGTGCGAGTTTAGCCACTCAACCAGCACACGCAACCATTTCTGTTAATCTTTTTTTCATTTCACTTTATAAATCATAGCTTTGTTTAATTTTACAACTTAAACTATCACAATAGAGTCATTGTTTGGTTTGTTGGATTTCTTGGTTACCTATTAGGAGTTGGTAGACTCGATCCAGATCGCCTTCGTTGTAATATTCGATTTCGATTTTGCCGCCTTCGCTTGACTGGCTGGGAATGACACGCACTTGCGTACCGAAGCGCCGCCGCAACTTCGTCTCTGCCGCAAGTATATTCGCATCATTTTTCTTAACAGTTTGGGCTGCTGGAATTGAAGGACTAGCCCCTGCGATAATGCGTTTGATGGTGCGCTCTGTTTCACGCACGGAAAGCGAATGTTCCATCACGTTACGCGAGACCTTGCGTTGTATTTCCGCATCATCCACCCCTAAAAGCGCACGGGCGTGTCCCATAGAGATTTTATCTTCTTCGACAAGATGTTGAATATCTTCGGGCAAGCGTAGCAGGCGCAGATAATTGGTGACGAAAGAGCGATCCCGGCCAACACGCTGGGCGACGGTTTCCTGCGTCAGCCCGAGCGTTTCGATTAACTTTTTGTAGGCATGAGCTTCTTCAATTGGATTCAGTTCCTGACGCTGGATATTTTCGATCAATGCCAGCTCAAGCAGTTTATCGTCGGGAACTTCGCGCACTACCGCAGGTATGCGTTGGAGTCCGGCCTTTTGCGCGGCACGCCATCTTCTTTCACCAGCAACTATTTGGTAATTTTGCCCACGCCGCCGTAGAAGTATGGGCTGAACAACACCGTTGTGCCGTATGGATTCGGCTAATTCTTCGAGACGCACTTCATCGAATCGAGTACGCGGTTGCGCGCTGTTCGGTTCGATTAGGTCTATATCAACCTCCAGCAACTCCTCGTTCGTTGTTGTCGCTGCCGTCTCCGACAGTAGGGCGCTCAAGCCCCGCCCGAGTGCTCTTCTTGTCATTAGAAATTACCTCTCTAGCCAAGTGTAGATAGCTTTCCGCACCGCGAGAACGTATATCGTACAAAATAATGGGTTTCCCGTGACTGGGCGCTTCGGCCAAACGCACGTTTCGCGGAATCACCGTCTCAAAAACCTGTTGTCCGTAAAAATCTCTCAAATCAGCCGCCACCGCCGCCGACAAATTGGTACGCTCATCGTACATCGTCAATAAAAGCCCTTCGATGGTCAGCCCTGGGTTTAGACTGCGGCGAATCCGTGCCAGAGTATCAAAAAGCTCGGTCACGCCTTCGAGAGCGAAATATTCACACTGGATTGGAACTAACAGGGAAGTGGCTGAAGTTAAAGCGTTCAAGGTCAGCAGGCCGAGTGACGGAGGGCAATCTATTAATATATAATCGTATTCCCGCTCAATCTGGCGTAGAACCGCCTGAAGCCTGTACTCGCGCTTTTCGATATCAATTAGTTCAATCTCCGCACCGGCCAGATTTTTATCCGATGGCAGGACTTTTAATAAAGGCAGCTCGGTATTCTGCACAATATTGGTGAGAGGTTCGTCTAATACAAGGGCGTGATAAAGACTGCGGCGAAAACTTCCGCGCTGAACTCCGACGCCTGAAGTGGCATTAGCTTGCGGGTCGGCATCAACCAGCAACACTCTTTTCTCTGCAACGGCGAGCGCGGCAGCCAGATTAACGGCGCTGGTGGTTTTGCCGACTCCGCCTTTTTGATTGGCAACGGCAATTATCTTCGACATATTTAGGCTAAACCTTTCCCGATTGCCGCCTAAATTAACACATACTTCGATTGCGCGCTACATATTAATGTTTCACGTGGCACATTTAGCCTTTAATCCGGCGTTTAATAAAGGAGAATAACAACAATCTACGGAAGCGAAAATTTAGCAAATTCGAGGTTACACGTGAAACATCATCGTTGTTAGGACGATAATGAGCGGGCGGATATCTGGACTAATAAGGTCGAGAGTGCAGCGGGAGTTAAACCCGGAATAGTTCTTAATTGACCGAATGTTTGCGGGCGGGCGCGTTCGAGCCGTTCGACCATTTCATGAGAAAGCCCGGAAACTCCCTGAAAATCGAAATCAAGCCGGATTTTAAGCGTGTCATGCTGGCGCAAACGGTCTTTCATACTCTGTTGCGAATCAATATATCCACTATATACAAGGTCGGCGAGAGCGGTTTCGAGTTCATCCGGTTTTATTTGAGAGCCAATGTCCGGCGGTAAAAGACGTTTAATTAATTGCGAATCAATATGAGGGCGTAAAGCAAGCTGGGAAAGGCTAATCGAATCGCCCAGATCGCAGGAAAGTGTCCGACAGAGAAAAGCGTAACCGGTATCCGAACGCTTGAAACGTGTTTCCGCCAGAGCAGTACGCAAACGAGCGAGTCTGTCCTGTTTGCTGTTAAAGCGTTCCCAGTCGCTATCACCAATCAAACCGAGTTCTTTACCGTAAGGCTCAAGCCGAGCATCGGCAGTGTCGTATCTTAGAGATAATCGGTTTTCCGAACGGGAAGTAAAAATACGATAGGGTTCGTCAACGCCCTGCGTAATTAAATCGCTGATTAAGACTCCGATATAGGATTCTTCGCGTTTCAGAGCAAAGCATTGTCGCTTTTGTGCGGCAAGGGCGGCATTAATACCCGCGACTAAGCCCTGACAGGCAGCCTCTTCATAGCCGGTCGTACCGTTGATTTGCCCGGCATTGAAAAGTCCCTTGATTCTATAAGTTTCCAGGTGCGGTGTAAGCTCACGCGGATCAATAAAGTCGTATTCTATGGCGTAACCGGGACGAATAATACGCGCTTGTTCCAGACCCGGAACCATGCGCACGAGTTTCTGTTGCAAGTTGGCGGGCAGCGAAGTGGAAAAGCCGTTAAGATAAACTTCGTTTGTGTTGTGGCCTTCAGGCTCCAAAAATAGCTGGTGGCGGTTTTTATCGGCGAATTTTACGACTTTGTCTTCGATGGAAGGGCAATAGCGCGGGCCGATGCCTTTAATTTTGCCTGAATAAAGGGGCGATTCGTGCAAATTGGCGCGAATTGCATTGTGAACCGTGTCATTTGTGTAGCCGACGTAGCAGGTAATTTGTGGCTGCTCAATACTATCGGTGGCAAAAGAGAAGGGAACGGGCTGCTCATCGGCGGGTTGGGCTTCGAAGGTATCCCAATCAATGGTGCGACCATCAAGGCGCGGCGGCGTCCCGGTCTTCAGACGACCGACGGGAAAGCCCAACTTTTTCAAATTCTCCGCTAATTCGATGGAAGCAGGCTCGCCCGCACGTCCGGCGGTATGAGTGCTAAGTCCTGTGTGAATCAAGCCATTCAGGAAAGTTCCGGTGGCAACGACCACGCAAGCTGCCTGAAAGCGTCGCGTATCCTGTAACTCGACTCCCAAAACTTTATTATTTTCAACAATTAGGCTCGTAACCAGCCCCTGACGTAGATGCAGGTTTGAGGTAGATTCCAGTAGGCGGCGCATTTCCGTGCGGTAAAGAGCGCGGTCGGCCTGCGCGCGCGGAGATTGGACAGCCGGGCCGCGCGAACGATTTAGCAAGCGAAATTGTATGCCCGTGCGATCAATGACACGCCCCATAATACCGCCCAGAGCATCAATTTCACGCACTAAATGCCCTTTAGCAATGCCGCCAATAGCTGGATTGCAGGACATTTGTCCGATTAAATCAAGATTCAGGGTCACGAGCGCAGTTTGCGCACCGAGTCTTGCGGCAGCCGAAGCCGCTTCGCATCCGGCGTGGCCTGCACCGATTACAATAACGTCGAAGCTTTCGTCAAAACTCATCTTTATTTACCGATACAGAAGGTCGCAAAGATTTGCGTCAACACGTCTTCAGGCGTCGTTTCGCCTGTAATTTCGCCCAGCAAACGCAAGGCATTGTAGAGCCACACAAGTATAAGCTCTTCGCTGGCGCGCTGTTCAAGCAATCCAATTGATGAAGATAAAGCCGTTTGCGTGCGCCGTAGCAGATCAAAATGGCGCGCATCCGTAATCAGCAATCCCGTATCCTGATTGATGCCAGTGATAAAAGGACTGATTAACGCAGTACGCAAAGCATCGAAACCCTCTCCTGTTTTCGCCGAAACCACTAAAGGATCATGCTTTTTGTCACATAGACACACCTGTGTATTATTCGCAAAAGAGCCGATATCACTCTTATTGAAAGCTATAATGTGCGGCAAATCAACGACTTCTTTGATTACGTCAAGGTCTTTTGTAGTACAGGGCTGCGAACCGTCCAGAACGATTACGTTAAGGTCTGCATCTATCATCGCCTGCCGTGTGCGCCCGACGCCCAAACTTTCGACTTCGTCCGTAGACTCACGAACGCCCGCCGTATCTGTTAAGAGTACAGGGATTCCTTCAATATTTATTGACTCGCTAATGCTATCGCGCGTAGTGCCCGGCGTCGCCGCTACGATAGCCCTGTCATTTAAAAGTAAAGTATTGAAGATGCTGGATTTACCTACATTAGGCCGCCCGACGAGGGTGACTTTCAAACCCTCGCGCAAAAGGTGTCCGGCGCGATAAGTTGCGCTTAACTTCTCTATATCGTGTACCAGATCGGAGAGTTGCGAAATAATTTGGCGCGAGCGAACTTCCGGCAAATCGTCCTCTACAAATTCCAGCGAAGACTCCAGCGGAACGATAATTTCCAGAAGTTTGTCCTTAAAGGGCTGCAGGCGCAGGGAAAGCTCACCGCCTAGCTGCCGCGTCGCCTGTCGCACAGCGGCGTTTGTTTGCGCATCGATGAGATCGCGCACGGCTTCGGCCTGACTCAAGCTCACACGCCCGTTAGCGAGCGCACGTAGCGTAAATTCGCCGGGTTCGGCAAGGCGTGCGTCAAGGCGCAGCGCGATGTCTATAACCCAACGCAGGATAGCGGGCGAGCCGTGACAGCTCAACTCGATAACATCTTCGCCAGTAAAGGAGCGGGGCGCTTTGAAATACGTGATAAGCGCGTGGTCTAGAACTTCTTTCGTGTCGGGATCGAGAAGTTTTCTTAGTGAAGCGTGGTTTGCATCCGGCGCGAAACCGGCATCGGCGAGGAGGGTACGGGCGATTTCAAGCGCGTGTGAACCGCTTAGGCGTATGACACCGATGGCGCTGCGACCCTGCGGAGTAGATAAAGCGATAATTGTGTCATTGCGGTGTGGCACAAGCGGAAAGAAAAACCGTCATACATTATGAGCGAAACCGCCTTTTTAGGCTGCTTTACAGCCCTGCGGGAGTTTTCAGGCTTACTTTGAGACGACGTGCCGCGCCTTCGCCGACGGATTCCGTTGTAAGGTCTGATTCTTCCGCAAGCGATAAATGGATCAAGCGGCGTTCATTGGCGATCATCGGCGCAAAGATGAAGGCGACGCCATTTTTGCGCACCTGCTCGGCGGCATACTGCGCCATCGCGCGAAGTTCCGCCTCGCGTGTGGCGCGAAAATTTTTGGCGTCGCAGACGATTCGCTCATCTCTGGCAAGCGATCTGCCGTGCGCCTGATTGACGAGATGTTCGATTGCCTCCAACAGCTCGCCGCCCTCGCCGAGCAGGAAAGAGTCGTCCGCACCATCAATATTAATCAGGCAGCCGCCCGGCGTTTCCTTTAGCTCGGCGTGCAAATCCAGTTTAGCGCCGCCGAAAACAGCATTTAGAAATTCACGGCCTTGCATGCAAACTTCGTTCATAAGCAAAACCCCATCAGCAACTTATAATGTTAATTCGAGCACACTAAGACTGCGGAACACGCGCGGCTTTCAGTTTGCCGGGCGAATTCTTCGGCGAACGAGGCTCGGTTCTTTCGGGCGGCTCTTCGTCGTCTTCGGACTTCGTCAGACGATTGATTAAAAATTGTTGCCCGAATCCGATGACGTTGCCGACCAGCCAGTAAACGACGAGACCGGCGGGCACGCTCCAGAAAACATACAGCATAAAAAGCGGCATTCCGATAGCCATCATTTTGCGCTGCAACGGATCGGCGGACGGTGTGGGCGTGATCAACTGCAAAATGACCATTGATCCGGCCATCAAAATCGGCAGAACGTGAATCAAATTCGGCTCGGCGGCCGACAAATCAGGTATCCACAAAAAGGAGGCTTGCCGGAAATCTATGGAAATCGTAATCGCCGTATAAAGCGCAAAAAGAAACGGCATTTGAATCAGTAGCGGCAGACAACCGCCGAGCGGATTGCCTTCCTTCATCAAACGCAGTTGCTCCACCTGCAATTCTTTCAAACGAGGATCATTCTGCTTCATCCCTTTGATCTTTTCCTGCAACTCTTTCATGCGCGGCGCGAGCTTTTGCGCCTTCTTCATGGACTTCGATGAACGCCATTTGAGCGGGAAGAAAAGCGAGTTGATGAAAATAGTGAACAGAATAATAGCCAGCCCGTAACTGCCTGTTAAACTGTTTAACCATTTAATACACAGAAGAATAGGAACAGCCAGTGGACGCCGTATCGTCTCCAGAAAGCCGTAATTAATCAATCCGTCGAGGTCTATCTGCCGCCCGCCGCCGAGCGCCTGCGCAATATCGGAATTCGCGGAGGTTAAGAGGTAATGGTCTTTTGCGCCGACATAGAGTTGCGAAGTCGAGCCGTCGGCAGGAATCGGAACAAACGCGGTTATCAGGTAACGGTCTTCTTTTTTGCCATTGGCTTCGTGTTCATACTTCGTCGTGCGGTACTCCAGCCCTTCGAGCGGTCTCGAAGGCACAGCGACCATCGCAAAATAGGTATCGCCGACACCCGCCCAGTCAACCGCACCACCCACTTTCTTAAAATCGGCTCCTTCCGGGCGCGTGGAAGTGAACCACAGCCAGCCTTCTTCGGCTGTGTGAACCGTCTCGCCTAAGAGACGATTGACCTGCTTATCCGCGACGGCGACGCCCTCCGGTGCGACTGTGTAAAGACTGTACTGCGTGACGCCTTGATCGCCGATGTTGGGGCCGATAGCGAGCTTTGCAGGCAGCGTTTGATCGCCGCGTTTAAGATTAACGGCCAATCCGACATTATAGTGATCGGCAGAAAAAATCAGGCTTTTCGTTACGTCAAGCCCTGTGGCATCGTCATGCAAAAGGAAATCAAGGCGTTTTGTTTCGTTCGGCGCGAGATTTACGCTATCGCCTTCGATTCCATTGATTTTGTAGTTTTTAGAAATTAAAACGGCGTCAAGACCGGCGTCCCCAGTAACTAGGCGCAGCGGCGCTTCTGCGGGCGAGCGTTTTAAGGCCTCCTGCGAAACCAGTTCGAGCGGTTGCGGATTCTGCCTGCTGCCTGAAGTAGAATAAAGAGGGTGTCCGGTATCCTTGTTTTTATTGATAATCCAGCTTGTCGCCACCGCTCCCTGACTGCTTAATTTCACTTCATACAAAGGAGTTTTGATAGTAATCGTGCGTTGCGGAGTCTCCTCCGTTGTCTCCGTTGAGGCGACGGCGACCTGTTGGCTTGACGGCGATTGTGTGTTTATGGCAGCGGAAGGTGGCGACGTTATTGTGTTTGAAGTCGCCGAACCGTTCGTTTGCGGAGTGGATTGCGCCGTCGGATTACTATTTTTGTTTGGCTGCGGAGGCTGCGGAGGAAATAAATAGCTCCAGCCGAAAATCAAGGCGGCGGAGATAGCCAGAAAAAGAACGAAACGCTGCTGTTGTTGCATTTATCTTAAAATATCTTAAAAACGAGAGTGGCGAAATTGCTCTGCAAAAGGATACGAAACCACAGTACATCGCAGTTTCAGGTTATTTAACCGGATCATAACCGCCCGCATGAAACGGGTGGCAACGCAAAATACGTTGCGCTCCCAGATAGCTACCGCGCACTGCCCCGTAGCGTTCAATCGCCTCACGCGCATACTCCGAGCAGGTCGGGGAAAAGCGGCAAGACGGCGGCAAAAAAGGCGAAACGACCGCCTTGTAAGCTTTTAACAGTGCTATGAGTACGGTTTTCAAGGCTCGCCCACAAGCGTCGGTTTGTTGCTACGCTCGATTTTTGCGGCGTTGGCGATGATCTTCTGAAATTCCGCTAATGGTTCGGATAATTTCACGCCCACCAAACGCCGCTTCGCGTTGAGTACCCAGTCGTACTTAGTTTGAAATTCATCTAAACGCGCCGCATTCAAACGGAAAGCCTCGCGCAAGAGCCGCTTCGAGCGATTGCGCGCAACCGCGTTGCCGACTGCTTTGCGCGACGCGGTGATGCCGAATCTATGGTGCGGTAAATTGTTGGGATGGATGAAGGCCGACATTAGATGCCCGTCAAAGCGTTTGCCGAGCGTATAGACGCAACGGAATTCGCCGGGCTTACGCAGATGCACGCACGCGGGCGAAGCTTCGCGCTTCGACATCAATAATGCGCGGGCGTCAGGCGTTTGCGCCCCTTGGCACGCCGTCTCTTCAACACAAGCCGCCCGTTTTTAGTCGCCATGCGCGCACGGAAGCCATGCGTCTTGGCACGCCGACGGTTATTCGGCTGAAATGTTCGCTTAGACATAGTCCAGAATTCTCCTCATAAGTGAAAAGCGTAAGGATAACTTGCGTCTGCTTTGCCTGTCAAGAAAACAGTGCCCCGAAAAGCTGTCTGCAGCGCATTTTTAATTGAATCGGAATCCGGGCATAGCAACATTTCTGAAATTATAAGGCTTATCTACTTGCATCAAAACCATTCACACATAAATTTTCCTTAGCATTATTCGCAAGAAAATATCGCTGTTCGATTAGGCGTAAAAAATATTTTGCGAACCTGTGGATTTCTCTTGCATTGCTTGTTGTGAATATGCTAGTCTCCGCCCGTTTTGAACGTAACTTGCCCCTGTAAACAGTTGATAATTATAAACTTAAAGCGTTACTTTAAGTTTGTCGCACTTTTCCACAACCCTGTGGAAAAACCTGTGGAAAACTTTCCAGAACGGACATGGGATAGTAGTCAAGGGAGAGCGTTTTCAACATTTTCCGGGAAAAGATGAAAGCAAAACTTGAGATTAAGATTGGACAGTTTTGTATCATTTCCCAACAGACAGAAGTTGACGTAACAATTTGGACGGAGCGATTATGAGCACTGTCATTGAGCATCGAATTTGGAGCGACATTCTCGGCGCGGTCGAAAAGCGACTCAACCGCCAGAGCTTCGAGACGTGGTTTCGCCCGATCCGGTTTGAGGGCTGCGATAATTCCGAGCAGGTGCTGCATTTGCGCGCACCGAATCAGGTGATTATTGATTGGGTCAGCTCGAACTATTCCGAAGTCCTTGATCAATCGCTGGAGGAATTGAATCTGGCGCAGTACCATGTTGATTGGGTTGTCGAAGAAACCGATGCTTACGCGGCAGACAAGATCGGCGCAACGAACGGCGTGAATAAAGGTGATTACAGTTTTATCGAGCACGCCGACGTGAGCAGTCCGTCCGGTAACTCGTCAAGCCTGTTTTCGCTTCTGGAAGCCGCCGAATCCGACGGCCTGACGCCGGGCGCAACCACCTTTGTTGACATCGAACCCTTAGAGCTTTCGCTTAATCCCAAATATACTTTCCAGACTTTCGTCGTCGGCTCCTGCAATCAGTTTGCGCACGCCGCATCGCTCGCCGTTGCCGAAGCGCCGGGAAAAACCTACAACCCGCTTTATATTTACGGCGGCGTGGGATTAGGCAAAACCCATTTAATGCACGCCGTCGGCCACACGATCAAAGAGCGCAATCGGCATCTGCGTTTGTCTTATATCTCTGCGGAAAAGTTTATGAACGAATTGATTAACGCGATTCGTTACGATAAAACGCAGACGTTCCGCGAAAAATATCGTTCGATTGACGTGATGCTGATGGACGATATTCAGTTTATGGCGGGCAAAGAACGCACGCAGGAAGAGTTTTTCCACACCTTCAACGCGCTCTACGACGGCCAGAAGCAGATTGTCATTACTTCGGATTGCCCGCCGCGCGAGATTCCGACGCTCGAAGAAAGGCTGCATTCACGTTTCGAGTGGGGCTTGATCGCGGACATGGAGCCGCCAGACCTCGAAACAAAAGTCGCCATTCTAAAACGCAAAGCCGACTTGGACGGCGTCGCCTTGCCGGACGACGTGGCGTTTTTTATCGCAGGCAAAGTCAAGAGCAATATACGCGAACTCGAAGGCTCGCTCGTGCGCCTCGTCGCCATCTCTTCCTTGCGCGGATTACCCATCTCCAAGATGCTCGCGCAGGACGCCATACGCAACATCGCGGAAGACGACCAGCCCGCCGGAATCACCATCGAACAGATACAGCAGGCGGTCGCAATACACTATCGCTTGCGTGTTGACGAGCTAAAATCCAAAAATAACGCGCGGCAGATCAGCGTTCCGCGCCAAGTGGCGATGTATCTCTGTAAACGCTTGACCAAGCACAGTTTCCCGGAGATCGGGCGCGAATTCGGCGGCAAGCACCACACGACCGTAATTCACTCCGTTGACAAGATAGATGCCCTCGTTTTGAAGGATCAAAATTTCCACAGGGTCGTAAGTGGGCTTATGGACAATCTTTGCAAGTAGTTACAGCCATTTCAGGGGTCAAAGTTTTCCACAGTACGGTTTTCGGTTTAGTTCTTTGCACACAACATTTAACTTTGAGTTTTCCACATTTCCACAGGCATCGCAACAATTGCCCCTGTGGAAAACTCAAAATCTGTGGAAAACTTTTTCTTTTCCACAGGCAGGCAAAGTTATCCACAGCGATTTCCACAGCCCCTGTGGAAAACAATCCCTTTGGTGTCAACAGTAAACCGACTTTTCCACATTTCCACAGGCCCTACTACTACTACTATATATAAATATAGTTATTTAATTAGTATAAATAGTAAAAGGGGCGACTCGTTTTTTTAACCGAATTTGGGTAATCTCAAGCCGAAATTTTTTATTCGATACCAGGAGCAGAATTTGATGGAATTTAGTATTAGCAAAAATACGTTGCAGAAAGAGTTGGCCTTCGTGCAGGGCGTCGTCGAAAGAAAAAACACGATTCCCGCGCTCTCGAATATTCTTATCGAGTCCGTCGGCGAAAATGCGATCCGTATCACCGGCACGGATTTGGACGTGACGATTCGCTGCGACACGGAAGCCGACGAAATTAAAACTCCCGGCGCGATCTGCGTGCAGGCTCGTAAGCTGTTCGACATCGCGCGGCTGCTGCCGGAAGCGACCGTCAATTTTCGCAAGGAAGAGAACGATTGGGTGACGGTCAAATGCGAGCGGTCTAACTTTCGCGTGCCCGGCATCGCGCGCGACACGTTCCCGGAAGTGCCGAACTTCAAAGCCGCGCCGACGAAAATGCCCGCCGACATCTTCAAAACTTTCATAGACCGCACGATTTTCGCCATCACGCAGGAGGAATCCCGCTACACGCTGTCGGGCGCAAAATTCATGCTGGATAAAACGGGCGCAAAGATGGTCACAACCGACGGACACCGCCTCGCCTATGTCGAGCGCCGCGACCTCGCCCAAAAAGAAGCTACAGAGGCTGTGGACGCGCTTATACCCCGTAAGACGCTGGCGGAGCTGACCAAATTGACGGCCAACTACGAAGGCGAGATCGGTTTGGGTGCGGATCAGAACCACATTTACTTTGAAGTCGGCACGCGCCTGCTGATTTCGCGTATGCTCACAGGCCAATTTCCGAACTACGAAATGGTGATGCCGAAGGGCAACGACAAATCCGTTACCTTCGACGGCGCGCAACTCAATCAAGCAATCCGCCGCGTCGCGTTGATGGCCGATGATCGCTCACGCGCGATTCGTTTTCATTTAGTGCCCGGCAATCTGCACATCAGCTCGCAGAACGCCGAAGAAGGCGAGGCGCGCGAATCGGTGGCGACGGAATACACCGGCGAAGAAACCGAGATCGGCTTCAACGCGCAATACCTGCAAGATTTTCTCAGCGTCATAGGCGATGGCCAGATCGCTTTCGAGTTCAAGGATTCCAACTCGCAAGCGCAACTACGCCCCGCCGCCGACCCCGATTACGATTACAAATACGTCATCATGCCGATGCGTATCTGAAACCGCCTTCGCTGTTCACTCTAACGAATTTACCGGATGCGTCTTTGCGGCAAGCAAGGGCGCTTTCTTTTTCTGCCGCGCTCTCGCACTCGACGAAAATTCTTTCCGCGTAAAACAACGCGAAGCGCGGCCTGCCTGTGTTAAAATTGTTTCATGCTGCTCGAATCGCTTGAGGTACACAACTGGAGAAACACGAGCGGCAAAATTTCGTGGACGCCCGGCCTTAACATTATTCACGGCGACAACGGGCAGGGCAAAACGAACTGGCTCGAAGCCATCTATCTACTCGCCACCACCAAATCCTTTCGCACGCAACGCCCGCAGGAAGCGATACGCTTCGGCGAAGATTTAGCGGTCGTGCGCGGCCTCGTCAAGCAGAGCGCGGATGTTCACCGCGAACTGCAAATCAACCTGCAAGGCAACACCAAATCAATTCAAGTCAACGGCAAGCGCGAAGCTTTAACACGCTACTTGGGACAGCTACACACCGTCGCCTTTACCGCCGACGAACTTGAAGTCGTGCGCGGCGGCCCCGAGGCGCGTCGCCGTTTTCTGGATCGCGGCGTCGTCTCGCTTCATCCGGCTTACGTGCAAACCATCAGCGATTACAACCGCGTCATCAAACAGAAAAATCGCCTGCTGCAAGATGCCTCCGAAGCTGAGACGAGCCTCGCGCAAGTCGCGGAAATTATCGCCCCTTGGAACGAACAATTAATCCAACTCGCGGGCGAAATCCACCGCGCACGGACAGCCTACGTAGAGCAATTGCGCGATGCTCTTCAGCCTCGCCTCTTCGAGCGCGAAGACATCTCGATTCGCTACGTTTCAGCGCTTGAAAGCAAGGGCGATTTAAGCGACTACGAATCGCTCATCAAAGCGCGTCTGGAGTTTCGTCTGCCAGCTGAAATCGCCGCCGGTTACGCGCTCATCGGCACGCACAAAGACGACCTCGAGATACTTTTCGACCGCCGCGATTTACGCACTTTCGGAAGCTCCGGCCAGCAACGTAGCGCATTGATAATACTTGACTTAGCAGCGATTTCCGTGTATCATTCAAAGCACCGTGAGTATCCACTTTTCCTCATTGACGATGTGGATGCGGAGCTTGATCGAAAGCGTTTGAATCGCTTGCTGGACTACCTTGAAGGACGCACGCAGACATTCATCACCACGTCTAAAGAAAGCCTCGTCGAGCAGTTCGTCAAGCGGGCTGGCGTGTATCAGATTAAGGATGGTTCGGTGCAGGAAAATTCGTCTCCGCAAGAGTTGATCTCGGCAGACGCGAGAGCCTTTGAAAGCATCTAAAAATTGCCTGCAATAGCACAAATGTAAGAGCTAAGATTTCGTTTGAGCGAGAAGATAATTTTATGAGCAGTAAGTACGAAGAGGAGACAATTTTGGCAACGCCTATCATTACACCCAAAAAGAAGAATGCCGCTTATGATTCATCGTCCATCACCGTCTTGGAAGGGCGCGAGGCCGTGCGCAAACGTCCCGCGATGTACATCGGTTCGACGGGCGACATGGGGCTTCATCATCTTGTTTATGAAGTGGTGGACAACTCGATTGACGAAGCTCTCGCGGGCTATTGCGATACCGTCGAAGTCTTGATTCATCTGGACAATTCGATCACCGTTATTGATAACGGGCGCGGCATTCCCGTTGATTACCACAAGGGCGAAAAAAAGAGCGCGGCGGAAGTCGTCATGACGAAGCTTCACGCGGGCGGCAAGTTCGATTCCAACGCCTACAAAGTCTCCGGCGGTCTGCACGGCGTCGGCGTCTCCTGCGTCAACTTTCTGTCCGAAATCTTGCGCCTCGAAATCTGGCGCGATGGTAATACTTACGAGCAGGAATACGAGCGTGGCATCCCTGTGACGAAGCTTGAACAGACCGGCAAGACGCGCAAGCGCGGCACGAAAGTTACCTTCAGGCCGGACGCGGAAATCTTCGACGTCACGGAGTTCAGCTTCGATAAGCTCTCCGAACGCCTGCGCGAGAAAGCTTTTCTAAACAAAGGCATTCGCATCAACATCAAAGACGAACGTGCGGAAACAGAGCGCACGCACGAGTTTTATTACAAGGGCGGCATCGCCGAATTCGTCAAGCATCTCAACAAAAACAAGACCGTGCTGCACGACAAACCGCTCTATTTCGAGCGCGTCGCCGATGCGCTTTCCATCGAAGTCGCCATTCAATACAACGACGGCTACGATGAAAAAGTCTATTCCTTCGCCAACAACATCAACACGGTGGACGGCGGCACGCACCTTTCCGGTTTCCGCTCGGCCTTCACACGCACGATTAATGCTTACGCGCAGTCTTCCGGCCTTGCCAAAGGATTTAAGACCGCGCTTACCGGCGACGATGTGCGCGAAGGCTTGGTCGCGGTCATCTCCGTCAAACTGCCGCAGCCGCAATTCGAGGGGCAGACTAAAGGAAAGCTCAATTCGGATGTCAAAGGCGCTGTGGAATCGTTTCTCAACGAACGCTTGACGGAGTTTTTCGAGCAGAATCCGACCGTCGCCAAAAAGATCGTCGGCAAATCAATTGACGCCGCTCGTGCCCGCGATGCCGCACGCAAGGCGCGTGAGATTGTCCGCAAGGGCGCTATCGGCTCGACGATGCTGCCCGGCAAACTTGCAGATTGTCAGGAACGCGATCCCGCTCTGTGTGAGATTTACATTGTAGAAGGAGACTCCGCCGGAGGCTCGGCGAAACAAGGCAGAGATCGAAAAAACCAAGCAATTTTGCCGTTAAAAGGTAAAATCTTAAATGTCGAAAAGGCGCGTTTCGATAAAATGCTCGGTCATGGCGAAATCAAAACGCTAATCACTGCACTCGGTACAGGCATCGGTAAAGATGATTTCGACTTGGGCAAATTGCGTTACCACAAAATTATCCTAATGACCGACGCCGACGTTGATGGCTCGCACATACGCACGTTGCTGCTGACCTTCTTTTATCGCCAAATGCCGGAACTTGTCGAAAACGGCCACATATTCATCGCGCAGCCGCCACTGTTTAAGGTAAAACGAGGCAAGCGAGAGGAGTATATTAAGGACGAGCGGTCAATGGTACGCTATATGATGCGGCAGGCCACCAACGATATGAAGATAAAGTCCGTTGGCGCGAATACGGTTCTGGAAAGCCGCGAGCTGGCACGCGCATTGGAGCAAATGGTCGAGCTAAAGCGTTATTGTGAAAAGACTTCGCGGCGGCTCGGCGGTGATAGCCGGTTGCTCGAAGCCCTGCTCGAAGGCTTTGCCGGACGCGCGCAGGGAGTATTACGCAAAGATAGTATGACGTTGCGGACAGCATTTCAGAACGGCGAAGATATGGCGCGCGTCGAAGGCGTCTTGAGCAAAAGAGGCTATCAAACGGAGCTTTCGACAGACGAAGAGCATGGATTATGGGAGATCGAAGCGACGGCTGATTCAGGCATGAATGTGTGTATTGATTGGAATTTCGCAAGCTATGTGGAGTTTCAAAAGGCCGTCGAACTTTACAGTTTGCTCGAAGACCGGCTGGCCGCGCCGTTTGTGACGGGCGAAGACGGAGCGAGCGAGGAACTTCCGACGCGCGAAGCTTTGCTCGAACGTGTGCTCGCGGCGGCCAAAAAAGATTTAATGATCCAGCGTTACAAAGGTTTGGGCGAAATGAACCCGGAGCAGTTGTGGGAAACAACAATGAATCCCGAAAAGCGCACGCTGCTGCAAGTTAAAATTGACGACGCGGTGGAAACAGATCAAATCTTTACGGTGCTGATGGGCGATGCAGTGGAGCCGCGCCGAAAATTTATCGAAGACAACGCGCTTGATGTCAAAAATCTTGATGTCTAAAGCAGCAAGCATCGTGCGTCATAAAAACACAGACCGTCGTCAACAGTTTGACGCACGACGCTTGTTTCTGTAAAATAGGTTTTCACTTCCTTCTGTGAATTCAACCGCTGTGGACTTCTCGCGTACACAGCGGCTTTTTTATTTCCAACCGCTGAAAAATTATTTATAGATAGCACGATTGGCAAGAATGGCAGGGCAAGATTTTGATGTGCTGATCGTCGGGGCGGGGCCAGCCGGATCGTTTGCGGCAGAGCATCTGGCGCGTCGCGGGCAAGCGCGTGTCGCGCTTTTCGACGGGCGACCGGCGAGTGAACCGAAGGCGTGCGGCGGCGGCGTGACATCGAAAGCCCTGAAAGCATGGCCGCATCTTCTTGAAGCAATCGGGCGCACGATTAACGAAGTTGAGATGTACGCGCCATCCGGCAAACGCTTACATCTAAAGCTACGCGAGCCGTTCAGCATCTATTCGCGCCGCACGCTCGATTCCTTTCTGCTCGCACGCGCGCGGCAGGCCGGTGCGCAGGTTTTCAATGAACGTGTTTCAGTTTCAGACCGCGCCGACAGTAATCAAGGCTGGACATTGAAAAGCAGAAGCGGAGCAGAGTGGAGCGGGCGAATGTTGGTGGCGGCGGACGGTGCAGGCAGCCGCATTGCGCGCGAGCTGGCGGGCGCGCTGCCCCCTTCGGAAATGGAAGTCGCCTTCGGCTATCGCGTGCCGTTGCCGGAACAGGGCGAAGCTTCGACGGCAATCGCGTTTCTTCCCGGATGGGCTGGTTATGCGTGGGCGTTTCCGCGCGTGGATCACGTTTCGTTCGGCATCGCTACCTCGCAGGACGCTTTCGATCACGCTGCGCTCGATGAACTGCTGTGGCGTTTCATAGTCGGTTATTATCGTGTGCTAAAGGACAAAACGGCGCATCTATGGTCTACGCGAGAGCGGGATAAAGACCGCGACGCGGCGATTGAAAAAAAGCTCCGCGCCGCGTCCGACCGTTATGCCGCGCGTATTCCGGGTGTCGCGGCGAAGACATGGGAAACGCGCCGCGCCTGCGGAGAGAATTGGGCGCTGCTTGGCGATGCTGCCGGGTTTGCCGATCCGGTCACGGGCGAGGGCATCTATTACGCCCTGCGTTCGGCGGAACTTTTCAGCGAAGCTTATTTGATGGGCGAGCCAGCGCGTTATGAAGCAATGTGGCGTGAAGATTTCGGGCGCGAACTAATGCGCGCCGCCGGGCTGCGCAATCGCTTTTATGGAAATTTCTGCGGCGCGCCGTTCACGGAACGGATGATCGAATTAGGACGCGCGCACAAAGGCATTCGCGGCGTCCTCATGCAGTTAATCGCGGGCGATCAAGGCTATACAGACCTTAAAGGCAAACTGGCACGCCGCGCGGTGTGGCCGTTTTAAGCGAGCATAAAATTTCGCGGGCGATTTTTTATCTAAGATACTACGTAACGACGATGTGGTGAGTTAGCTTTCGCCGCTTTGTTCATCGAGACCCATTAATATATTTCTAGCTCGTTCGAGCGCCGGGGCGCTATCCAGTAAAGCGCGCACCGCCTCGAGAATTCGCCGGGACGTTTGATCGCCGGTTTCTTCCGCCGAGACTGCCGTTAAGAGCTTCGGCATCTCGCGTATGCCCTGCACGATGTAGAGCGCCATCTTTTCGGCTCTAATCTGCGTGTGCCCTTCGCGCTCGAAGACTTCGGCCAACTTGAGCCGCACTTCCTCGAACATATCAAATTCCATGCTGCTGTCATCTATCATGGTTTCAAATAATTTACGAAACTTTTGATTCATTAGGGTAAAAAGGCTTGGTGACTCGGTCTTGCACGGACGTATCGCTCGCGGAGGCCTCGCTTTCCGGCGAGTTTTTCGTGTAAGGCGCGAGACGCCGCTTGAGTTCTTCGGGAACGATCACGGTCTCGAAAGTATGGCGGCGCACGGCGACGAGCACGAAATGAGCTTCGGCGATAATCAACTCTTCGCCCGTGCGTCGCACTTCAAAATTGAGCCGTAGAGATTTCGTGCCGATGCGCCCGACGTAAGTTGAAACTTCGAGCAGATCGTCTAACTGCGCGGCATGGCGAAAATCGCATTCGAGATGGGCACGCGGCAACCATATATCAAGCTCGTCGAACATCACGCCGTAAGGCAGTCCGACGGCGCGAAAAAGTTCTGTTTCCGCAAACTCGAAGAAGCGTATGTACGCACCGTAGAAAATAATCCGCGCGGCATCAACGTCGCCCCAGCGAACGCGCTCCTCGATGCGGTATTTCAAAAATTCCTGCAAGCGGTAAGTCCTTTAAGATTCCATTCTGCACTTCCAATGCACGCAGGTTCATCGCTCTTACTTGACGCGGCTCGTTCGCCGCTTCATAAAATCCATCAGCACGAATTGCGAGAGATTGTCGGGATTGGCGAAGTAAGCTTTGCCGTTCGTCATCGCGGACATTTGTTTGACGAACTCGACGAGGTAATAATCGCTGGCGAGCATGAACGTGTTAATCATGATGCCAGCCTTGCGACACGCCTGCACTTCCTTGAATGTCTCGGCCATCACGAACGGATCATTGCCCATCGAATTTTTGTAAAGCTTTTTGCCGACGACCTCGCTGCCTTCAGCGCGTTGGCGGCGGCTACTGCTACTGCGTCCGCCGTAGCTTTGCGCGAACGATGCCATGCTCGACGAATCAAGAAAGCAGGCCGTCGGTTTGCCGTCCGTGACCATTACGATCTGCTTCATCTCTTTGCGTTGCGCTTGTAAGAGACGCCGCGCGAGCTTCAAGCCTTCGGCGGTGTTCGTGTGATAAGGGCCGACCTGTGTGGTGGCGAGCTTCGCCATCGGCAACTCTTCCGCGTCGTCGTGAAAAAGCACGATCTTCAGCGAATCGCCCGGATACTGCGTGCGAATCAAGTGCGCGAGGGCGAGCGCGACTTTCTTCGCGGGCGTAAAGCGATCTTCACCATAGAGAATCATCGAGTGCGAGCAATCGAGCATCACAACGGTCGCGCAGGATGATTGATAATCGCACTGGTGAACGTGCAAATCCTTGTATTCTAAATTGAGCGGCACGCCAAGGCCTTCGCGCGTGATCGCGGAAAGAAGCGTCGCATTGACATCCAGATTGATCGTGTCGCCGAACTCGTAAACCTTGCTCGCGGCTGCCGCCTCAACGCCCGTCGCCAGATGCGGCGTATCGTGTCGCCCGACGGAAGATTTGCCGAGACTCCCCAGAAGATTTTTTAAGGTTTTGTAGCCGAGAAAATCCAAGCCCTTCTCCGTCACTTCAAACTTGACGTTGCGCGGCGTCGGATCGGAAACTTCGCCGCCGTTGCCTTTCTGTTGACGCTTTTGCGGCTGCGGCTCTTCCTTCAAATTGAGATAGCCTTCTTCGACAAGCCTCTCAATAATCTGATTGAGCATCTCTTCGAGCTGCGAGCCTTTGTACTCGTTGTTGTTATCAGCCAGCATCTCCCTGATCTGCTGCTCATCAAGCAAGCCCTGATTCATGAGCGCCTGTAAAATCGCCTGCCGCAAAGCATCCAGCGAAGTATCCTGCGGGCGACGCTGCCGCGTGTAGTAGTAATCGTCGTCGAAGCCCGATTGCAGCATCGCATCCGAAAGCTCTCCCATCAAATCGCCAAGATTGAGCGAAGAGACATCAAGGCCGTTAAATTTGGAATAGCGTGTGAACTTCATTGGAAAATCTACTTCCTTATAAGAAAACTTCCGCGACTGTGCAGGAGAAACCGGGAACAACATCTGCACCGCCGAGCACCTCGTTTTCAGTCAACACTACCACATCAGTTTGCGTGCGATGAACGCTAATGGTGTGCTTCTTAGCGTCAACAACCCAAACCATGCGTGTGCCTGCCGCCAACCACGCCGCAACCTTCTCGCGCACTTCACGCGCTGAATCTCCCGGCGAGACTACTTCAACGGCGAGATCAGGCGCGCCCGGCCAAAACTTCTTTGTGATCCCAAGCCGGTCAACTTCTTGTTGTCTGATAAACGAAACGTCCGGCGCGATGACCGTATCCGGGTCGCTGGCAATCTTGTAGCCCGTTTCTGCCGCCAATACCAAGCCTAACTTATGAGCCTTGATGTATTGTCCGAGAAGTATTGTTAATGTGGCAGCGACAACACCGTGTTCAGAGCCTGCGGGCGACATTTTTTTCAGCACCCCTTCGATGAGTTCATACCGAAAGCCATCCTTCGGCAAGTGTAGAAGTTGCTCGGCGGTAAAAAATTGCGTCGCGGTAGTAGTGCTCATATAGCCTCTCGCTGTTGCATAAATTGACGGTCTGGTTCAAGTATAAATCAGCTGTAGCGTCCCGTCTCCGTCAAGTCGTCATAGATCATGCCGCGACGGTCTTTCTTCGCTTTAGTGACCGCCGTGTAGCCGCCTTCTTCGTTGCGTGCGATTTTGTTTTGCGCATAGAGGCCTTCGAGGGCGAATTCGCAGGCGGCGACGGTTTGCGCTTCATCCGTGCGTTTGAAGTCGAAGGAGATAAGCGCGGTTTCGATTAGTTCGGGGACGGATTCGAGAAGGCTCATGCACTCTTCAGCTGACGCTGTGTCGGCGAGACGCAAGGTGTTGCCGCCATCGAACCAGCGCGTCGCGGGCGTGAAATCAATGCCGACGAAGTAGCCCTCGAAAATTTCTCCGGCGGCGCGTTTGATTAAATCTTTGGCGATCTTGGGCGCGCCGAGTTGTTCGCCTTCGTATTCGAGTTCCATTTTGCCGGTCATCGAAGGCGCGGCGGCGTAAATGTCCGAGATGCGCGGCACGATGTCGTCTTCGCCTGTCAGAAGCGCGCGGCGTTCGGCGTTGGAGACGGCGGATTCCATGACGGTGATGGGCAACCGTTGCGAGACGCCGGAGCGTTTATCTATGCGCTGATCTTCGCGCGCCTCGAAAGCGATCTGCTCGATGGTGTCGCGTATGAAATCGGGAATGTGCAGGTTGCCTTCGATGCCTTCGCGCTTCGTCCAGGCTTCCTGTCTGGTGATTTCGACGCCGAGTTGAAGTTCCGTAGGATAGTGCGTCGTCACTTCCGCGCCGATGCGATCTTTCAAGGGCGTGATGATCTTGCCGCGCGCCGTGTAGTCTTCCGGGTTGGCGGAGAAGACGAGCATCACGTCGAGCGGAAGACGCACGGGATAACCTTTTATCTGCACGTCGCCTTCCTGCATGATGTTGAAGAGGCCGACTTGAATTTTTCCGGCGAGGTCAGGCAGTTCGTTGATGGCGAAGATGCCGCGATTGGCGCGCGGCAAAAGGCCGTAGTGAATCGTTAGTTCATCGCTTAAAAGATGGCCGCCCTTCGCGGCTTTGATCGGGTCAACGTCGCCGATGATGTCGGCGATGGTCACGTCGGGCGTCGCTAATTTTTCGACAAAGCGCGAGTCGCGTTCGATCCATTGAATGGGCGTACCGTCGCCGTCCATCTCAACGATTTGCCGCCCGTATGCGCTGATCGGATGAAACGGATCGTCGTTGATTTCCGAACCGGCAATAGCGGGAATCGCTTCGTCGAGCAAATCTGTTAATTGACGAATGATGCGGCTCTTGGCCTGCCCGCGCAGTCCCAAGAGTATCAAGTTATGGCGCGAGAGGATCGCGTTCGTGATCTGCGGCACGACGGTTTCATCGTAGCCGACGATGCCCGGAAAAAGTTTTTCGCCCGTGCGCAGTTTGCGCAGAAGATTGGCGCGCAGTTCGTCTTTGACGGAGCGTGTGCCGGTGTATCCGTTGGCTTTGAGTTCGCCTAAAGTTTTCGCTAATGCCATTGCTTTGTTTATACCTTGTTCCTGTCGTTATATTCCGCCGGAGTTGTTTTAATCAGATAAGAAAGAGCTTCCGCGAGCGTGCGGTAGGTGCGCATTCCCTTGAAATCGAGGCCGAGTCCGACGAGCGATTGCGCGGCGTGCGCGGTGACGCCCGTGACGATTGCTTCCGCGCCGATCAACTTGAGCGCGGAAACCAGACTGCTCAAATTGGCGACAGCGTGCGAGTCAATAATACGCGCACCCGTGATGTCTATAATGCAGGCGCGCGCGCCCGTGCGCACTACTTCGCGGAGCGCGGTTTCCGTCGCCTGTTGCATTCGCGCCGTGTCTAACGAACCGATGATCGGGAGCGCGAGCACACCGCGCCAGACGGGTACAATCGGTGTTAAGACTTCCAACAGCATTTGCGCACGCTCTTGATTAATACGCGCGAGCGTCGTTTCCATGTGCTTTTGTTCTTCGATGTCCGTACACGTGCCGACCCACTGCGTGACCTTACCGGATTCATCGCGCACAGGTGTGGCGCGGGCGAGAAACCAGCGATAAACTTTCTGCGGGCGCGAGTAAAAGCGATACTCTATTTCATAACCTTCGCCGTCGCGCCACGCGCGTTGCCAGCGCGCCAACATGCGTTCTTTATCATCGGGGTGCAGCGCGTTGGCGAAACCGAAGCCCCTTGATTCTTCTTCGCTCAAGCCCGTGTATTCATACCAGCGACGATCAAAGTAAGTATGCGCGCCATTTTCGTCCGTCGCCCAGACGAGTTGCGGCATCGCGTCCGCGAGATGATTGTAACGCTGCTCGCTCGCCTGCAAATCCGCTTTTGCTTTACGGCGCGTAGAGTCCAACTGTTCACGCAGCTTTTCTTCAACGCTCGCGTTCTCCGCTACGCTCTGCCCTGAACCCTTCATGTAACTCAGCCTTTCCAACGAACCCTTCGATTCATTAAATTTTTCGGCGAAAGCTCAACTCGCCGACGGATTAACGTCGTTGGCGACATAACGATTATCACCTTCGCGTGTGATGAGATTATCGGCAACGAGTTTTTCAAGATGCGCGATGACGGCGCGCTCGGCCATCGCGTGAGCCTTCACGGGAACGCCCGTGTAAACGCGCGCCACGATTTGCGGCGGCGTCGCCGCGCCGTCGCGCACGGCCTGCAAAATCTTCTCTTCGCGTTCGAGACGATGCGCGATGTATTCGGCGATCTTCGCGCGCGGGTTGCCGATGGCCGGGCCGTGCGCGCCGAAGAGCACGGATAAGTTCGGCAGCGATTGCAGACGTGCGAGCGAGTTTAAGTAATCGCGCATATTGCCTTCCGGCGGATCAATCAAGATCGAGCCTAAGCCGACGATCAAATCGCCTGTCACAAGTGCGCCCGTTTTCTCTTCATAAAAGCATAGATGCCCGCGCGTGTGTCCCGGCGTGTGCAACGCGCGCAAAGAAAGTTTCAACGAGCCGTCAAGCTCTATCATCTCATTGTCTTCGATGAACCGATCAATCAAGATCGTTTCGCGCAAAGCTTCCGCCGTCAAATGATGCGCGGCCACTGGAACGCGATTGCTTAGATGTTCGACGAGCGCGCGGACGCCGCCAATGTGATCGGGATGATGATGCGTTAAAATTACTTCGCGCAGGTTGCGGCCTTCGCGCAAAAGATCGTCAACGCACGCGGCGAGCGCACGCTGTTCCTCTTCATAGGGCGATGCCGGATCAATGACGACAAATTCGCCTGTGCCGACGATGTAACAATTCGTGTGCGTCGCGGGCGGCTTCGTCGGCGTGCGCAAAGGAAAGCAGACGAAACCGGGACGAAATTCTATACGGCGCACCATCTCACGATGAGCCTGCGGCACGGCGAGGAATCTTTCGATGAGATCATCTGTGATGCCACCCGCGAGAACCTGCACAGCATGAAGCACCGGCGGCGCGCATAAAACTTCCGAGCGTTGCCAACTCCCGACAGCCTCTTCCGCCGCGATCCACTCGCCGCTCTCCAGTTCGCCGTCTTTGACAACAGGCTCTTGCTTTGCCGGACACTCTGCGAGAAAGAACCATGTATCGAAGCGGCGCGGGCTAAAGGGCGGCGTCACCCACCGCCCCGCGAAAGTGAAATCCGTTGCGTCCAGATGTAGGCCGAAGTGTTCAAGCAACGCGGGAAAAGTCATCCGCCCGGATTCGAGATCATCCAGCAGCGACGCGCGCTGTCCCTTAGTCATCGCCTCTAACCCACGCGCGACGAGCACGCCGGTTTCTTCAAACAACTCGCGGGCGGCACACGCGATCATCGTCGCCGTTTCAACCTCAGCGCAGTTGGCGACGAAAGTTTCCGCATCGCTCGCGTCGCGCTGCCCGCCGGGAAAAGCATGAAAGCCGCCGAGGAACGCGAGCTTTTCGCTACGCCGCACCCAAAAGATTTCGGGACGCGATTGTGAAGTACCTTGCCGCAACAAAATGACAGCCGCCGCATCCTTCGGCATCGTCACATTCGTTGTTTGCGTTGCACCTGAAGGTATCGCCTGCTCTGCGTTGGGTTTAATCTGCGTGCTCACAATTAAAAAGTTTTCAGTTGTAAATTCGAGTAACGGCAAGAAGTTTTTGCTGAAAACTGAAAACTCGAAACTAAAAACTATTCCCTCACTCCCGCCCGCGAAAGCGTTCGCCGTCGCGCCCGTTCCAGGGCACGCCGCGCATATGATAGCCGCCCGCTTCCCAGAAGCCGGGTTGATCCTGTTCGACGAAGCTTATGCCCTTGATCCATTTCGCGGATTTCCAAGCGTAGAGTTGCGGCACAATCAAGCGCACGGGGCCACCATGATTCGGCTCGATTGGTTGCCCGTCGTGCGACCATGCGAAGAGCGCGTCTTCGGCGAGAAAATATTCGAGCGGCAGATTCGTCGTCCAGCCGCGATCATAGGCATGGGCGACGACGAATTTCGCTTCCGGTTTGATGCCGACAAGTTTGGCAAACTCTCTTGTCGAGATGCCGCCCCACACATTATCGAGGCGCGACCAGCGCGTCACGCAGTGAAAGTCCGCGTAGACTTTGACGGCGGGCAGTTGCATGAACTCGTCGAGCGACCAGCTTGGCGAATTTTCGACGAGGCCATCCGTCTTGAATCGCCACGTCGCAAGATCAATCTTGGGCGTGCCGTGCGCGTCCAGCACAGGCCATTTGCGCGTACGCGCCTGGCCGGGCGGGATGCGATTCCCACGCCGCGTGTCCGGGCTGATAATAACTTCGCTCTCCGTTATCTCTTCCGGCGGGCGCGGATCGGTCTTCTGGTAAAACCCATCTCTCATCAAGTTGCCTAGAAACCTCATCGCCGATTGCTCCCACTCGAAAACAGCTCGCGTGAAGACACGCCGGCACGCGAAACACTTTAGCTGCCTGCTGTCACAAACCTTTCACCGCTACTTCTTCGGCGTGCGCCCGGTCAAGTTCAAAAGGCCTGCGGGCATCCACTTGCTGACGCCTTCCGTCAAAGGCTCGCGGATGCCGACGGAGCGATCATGCCATGTGTCACGCGACTGCGCGCCGTGCTGTCCCTGATAATTCTCCGTCTGCTCCAGACACAGCACGATGCCGCTGGCGACTTCCTTCCAGTCCTCCTGCTGTATGCCGCGCAACACGAGCGGCAACCCCGCCGTCCAATCTTCTTCGGGCGCACGCGCATCCTGCTCGGGAATCGTCAAATTATAGACGGGCGGAAACGGCTGCCCGCTGAATTCATCCACGATGCGCGCCTTAATATCCTTATAGGACAACTGCGGGTTCTCCGCATGAATCGCCTGCGCCCGCCGGAAAAGGTCTGCCACCGTCGTCTGTTCTTTCTGCATAGTTGTTCACCTTAAACTTTCACGAACTGTTTTTGCCATTGTACTAAAAAAAGAGTGATGAGTCTTGAGTCAGGAGTCTAGAGTCAAAGACATAAACGAATGTTTTAATTCCCGACTCCTGACTCAAGACTCTTGACTCCCGACCCTCGACTCTTGACTCCTTAACTCTTCTTGAACGCGCGCCGTATCCGGCTGGTGATGCCTCCGCGCACGTCTGCCAGAATAACGTGCGCGGTGTTGCGGCCTGACGCGGCGAATACGCCGCCGCCGGGATGAGTGGATGCGCCCGTGAGGTAAAGGTTTTCAAAGGGCGTGCGGTATTGCGCGAGTTCCGGCAACGGGCGGAAGAGAAACATTTGATCGAAATCCATTTCGACGTGCATCACGTTGCCGCGCAGGAGTCCCAAGCGTCTTTCAAGATCAAGCGGCGTTTGGATGAAGCGATCAATTACGGAATCCCGCACGTTCGGCGCATACCGCGTCACAACATCAATCAACTTGTCCGCCTCTCGATTAGCTATCTCATCCCACGACGCATTACACGCAAGTTCATACGGGTAATATTGTCCCCAGATAAACAGCGTGTGGCGATTGGCGGGCGCGAGGCTTGGATCAATCGCCGAGAAAGTCATCGCAAGCGCGGCAGGATTTTCAGATGGGCGGTCATGCAGATAATCCGCGTAAGCTTTATCCAGATAATCGAGCGACGGGCAGAGCAGTTGCAAGCCTCTGTGACACGCGCGCGGTTGACCATGTAAATTTTCGCTTGAAGACGCCGCCGTGTAATCGGGCAACTCGGAGACGGCGCAGCGCACGATCATCCCGAAGCCGTTGCCGACGCGAATATTCTTGACGCGCTTCGCTAAACCGTCCGGCAAATTTTCCGCGCCGATTAGTTTAAGAAACGTCGTCTGCACGTGCGCGTTTGAAACGATGCGATGAGCTTCGATGCGTTCGCTGTCCTTTAACTCGATTGCCGTCGCCCGCTTCTCTTTAACTTCAATGCGTTCGACTTCCGCAGAAAGACGCACGAGGCCGCCGTGATGTTCAAGGCAACGCGCGAGAGCTTGTGTGAGCGCGCCCGATCCGCCACGCGGACGCTTCACGCCGCTTTTGTGAATCATCGCGTGCCAGCCCAGAAAATCTCCGGTGGCGGCGGCGGTTGATGGTGGCCCCGATTGCGCCGCGAGCCACACCATTGCGGCACGCAAGCCTTCGTGCTCGAATGTTTCGCGCGCGAGATGCCCGTAGCTCGTAAAAAGTTTGCGCGTCATCTCCGCCGGATTCGTCTTCTCACCCGTGCGTCGAAAGATCATGTGGCGGCCAAGATTGATCGCCGTCGGCGGCTTCATGAAAGCCTCGAACACGCCTTCATTCAAAGCCGTCCACTCGCGTACAAAGCGGCGATAATTATCAGCATCAACGGGACTCACCTGCGCGATTGATTCGCACGTCTTCTCCACGTCGCGCCAGAAATAGATCGCAGTCTTGCCGTCGGGCAGCGGCGCAAACGCGAACGGATCGCATTCGATATATTCGAGTCCGAAATTTTCGAGTTCGAGTTCTTTAACGACGGGCGTGAGATGAATCATGATGTGCGCGCTCGAGCCGACATCAATCTTGTAGCCGGGAATCAGATCATCTTCGGTGCAGACGGCTCCGCCGACGATGTGGCGGCGTTCGAGCACAACGACGCGCAAGCCAGCTTTTGCCAGATAACACGCGCACACAAGGCCATTGTGTCCGCCGCCCACGACGGCGACATCGTAAAAATTTTCTATGCTCATCTTCTCGTGTGCACTTGCGCCCGGTTGCCCTTCGCATTCATCATAGCCGCTCGCAACACGGCTCGCCAAGCAATCTCAATTTTGAAGAACCGAAGGTGGATGCGCGAAAAGATGTCCGATGCTCTTATCAACAACGTACCCGTCACGCCGCCGTCCGAAGCGGCGGAAGGACAATTGATTTGCCCTGTCTGCGGGCGCGACGCGAGCGAAGCCCGCGTGCCGTTTACGGCGCTCACGGAAAGAATGCAGATACTAATCGCCGCCAACGCTCCAGCGGGCGTGGTGCTCTCGGAAATCTGTTTGCGCTGCGTGCAGCTTTTCGAGCGCGCTATTACGCAGATGGAAGAAGACTCCGCCGTTTACGCGCAGGACGGTCATGTTCTCTCGACGCCGTTGCGCTTGGACGCAGACGAACGCTTCACGGGGCGCGGCGTCTGCCTCGCGTTTCTCGATTCTGGATTCTACGCGCATCCCGATCTGACGACGCCCGTTAATCGCATTGTCGCGTATCACAGCATCGCCGCGTCCGAAGGCACTAAGGCACTGCTTGAAACGACCGATCCGTCAAGCTGGCACGGCATGATGACATCGGTTGTCGCCGCCGGAAACGGTTCGCTCTCACACGGCTTTTACAAAGGCATTGCGCCCGAATCTTCCGTCGTGCTGGTCAAAATCGGAACTTCCGGGCGTATCCCCGAAGCCAATATTCAACGCGGCCTCGAATGGATTATCAGGCATCGTAAAAAGTACAACATACGCATCGTCAACATCTCTGCGGGCGGCGACGACGAACAGCCGTACCTGCACAATGCTTTATCGCAAACCGTCGAGCGCGCCGTGAGTTTAGGCTTGATCGTCGTCTGCGCGGTTGGTAATGCGGGGCTTGCGCCCGGCCATCCCGTGCTGCCTCCGGCGAGTTCTCCATCGGCGATTGCCGTCGGTGGGCTGGACGATCAAAACTCTCTGGATCGCGCGCGTCGCGGAATGTATCGCTCATCCTACGGGCCGACGATTGACGGATTGCAGAAGCCCGAAGTGATCGCGCCGGGCATCTGGGTTCCCGCGCCGATTCTGCCGCACACGCCGACCGCTGCCGAAGCCGAACTCTTCGCCACGCTCGACAACACGCCCGACGAAGAATTGCGCGCCGCCGTCGAAGCGCATCATGGAATTGATAAAGATTTGGACGAAGCGAGCGGGCTGCCCGTGCATCTTTTGCGGCAACTGATTTCCATTAAGCTGCATGAAGGCAACGTCATCAGCGAGCATTACAAATATGTTGACGGCACTTCATTCGCATCGCCGATTGTCGCGTCCGTCATCGCGTGTATGTTGGAGGCCAATCCTGATTTGTCGCCGCAGCAGGTGAAGCGGATTCTGATTGATACGGCGGAACGCCTGCCCGAAATCGAAGTCAATCGTCAGGGCTGGGGCGTCGTCGCCCCGCGCCGTGCCGTCGAGCACGCGCTCGCGTTGCGTAGTCTTAGTCTCTAATACGCAGAGCACAGAAGCTTTGAAGCAACTAGACACTTCGCGTGCGCCTGTGCCACAATTTCAAAATCAAATCAAAGAGGAAACAAAAATAAATTGTAGAGGGAGAAGTTAGAAATTTTCATGTCAGAAAACGAAAACGAGATTAATACAAACAGTTCGGAGACAAGCAACGAAGCGACGCCGTCAACCGATACCGCGACACCGAATAATGCCGCTGCCGCGCCGGAGGAGGCCGCCGCTGCTTCTGTGAGCACCGAAGAGATTACCTATCACGCCGTCGAAAAGGACGGGCAGGTGACGGCGATCTGGGAGATGCAGGGACGCAAACACCTGCGCACCATTGACCCGCGCTCGCATCAGGGACAAGACATCCTGCGCCTCTACACCTCAGAGCATCACGAAGATGTGAGCGCAGCGGATGTGAGCGCCACGCCGCCGCAAGAGGAAGCACAATCAACTGCCGGTGCGTAACGCTTAGGCTTCGCGCACCATCGGTTTGTATTTTTTTTGCGCGTGACGTTGCTCGATAAAACCGTCACGCCACAAGATTTTGTGGATCAGCTCTGATGAAGGCTTCCAAATTGTCTATGAGTTGATCCGCAAGAAGCTGCATCGCCTCACGGCTTGCCCATGCCACGTGCGGCGTGACAATCAAGTTCGGTAGTTGCACTTGTAAAAGCGGATTGCCGTCTCGCGGCGGCTCTTCGCTCAACACGTCAAAGCCCGCGCCCGCGATCAACTTCTTCTGTAAGCTTTCAACCAGCGCGCTTTCGTCCACCAGCGCACCTCGCGCGCAATTAATCAACACCGCATTCGTGCTCATCTTCGCCAATTCCGCCGCGCCGATAAGATGCTGCGTCTCCGGCGTCAACGGGCAGTGAAGACTGACGATATCGCACGCGCGCAAAATCTCCTCAAAGCCAACGCGCCCCTTGCGCAACTGCGTCGCGTGTTTATGCTCTGCGACGAGCACGCGCATTCCAAACGCGAGCGCAAGCTTCTCCAACGCGCGCCCGGTTATGCCGTAGCCGATGATGCCCAGCGTGCTGCCGTGCAACTCGTTAATTGTATGATCGAGCAAACAGAACTGCGGAGACTTTTGCCACGCCCCGCGCTCGACATCCCTGCGGTACGCAAGCAGATTGCGGCGCAACGCGAGCATCAACATCAAAGCGTGCTCCGGCACGGAATGGCGCGCGTAGCCGCGCACGTTCGCCACCCCTATTCCGCGTTTGCGACACGCCGCGAGGTCTACCACATCAACGCCCGTTGCGGCGACGGCGATAAACTTTAACTCGCGTGCCCGCGCGATGTCAGCTTCACGCAGCGGAACTTTGTTTGTAATCGCAATCGTCGCATCGGCGATTCTTCCAGCAACTTCGTCGGCCTTAGTCTCCGCATAGTCGCGCCACTCATGCGCAAAAGCGGGCGGGCGTATCAACGCTTTAATCGTGCTGCGATCCAGAAAAACGATGCGTTCCATTGATAAATCCATACGAAAATATCAAAAGCCGCCGGAGCAAACTCCAGCGGCCTTTTCTATTGGTAGCGCTAACGGGGATCGAACCCGTACTCTCAGCCTTGAGAGGGCCGCGTGTTAACCAATTACACCATAGCGCCGTAAGTCGAAGGCAAATTCTTTAGCAAAACCAGCATAGCACAACGCTCGAACACTTTCAAAAAGGTGCTTGTCGAACGACCGCGTATCAACTTGAGGGTGCGGTTACAATTACGCAAACTTAATTTATACGTTGGCGAAAAACAGCACAGGCAGCACCGCGCCGGATAGGGGCGATGCTGCCTTATTTTATTCTGCGAAGCGTAGACTTGAGAAAAACTACCGAGCACTGAAACTAACGTCAGCTACTTTTTAATCACAGTCTCTCGCTCATGCACGACAGTATCGCCGCTGCTTGAACGCCCGCGTGATGCCATCACGATGATTGCTATGATGGCAATGAGTCCGACGCCGCCCAGAATCAGCCAGAGCGGGTCCACGCCGGTTGTCTTTGTCGTTGTGGTTTGAGCCGGTTCCGAACTTCTGCTCGATGTGGTGGTCGTTGATTGACTGCTTTGCGAAGCACTCCCGCCGCTCGGTTGTGCGCCGCCGCCGCCGCTACTGGTCTGCGCGATGGCAGAAGGCACGACGGCGAAAACGCTCAAAAGCGAGGCCGCCAATATCCATTTCCTCAATTCAGTTTTCACGACGTTTTCTCCTTAACTAAAGTTGAATCTGCATAAATCCGATACAGGCAAACGAAACGCGAAAGCAACAAGCTAATCTTGTGCCATGCCAGGCTGACTGGACATTTTAAGGCCAATCTGTTGGTTTCCCTTAATGTTCAATGAAAGAATCTTACTCAAACGAATTTCGATAATAGTGAAACATTAAGGGTAACGCAATTGCTAATTGGCACGCGCTCCTTCCGCTGCTTGCTTATGCCGCAACAGTTAAAATCTTAACGCGCTTTGATTGCGGCGCACTTTCATCCACGCTACGGCATCAAATGAACGTGACAATAACTTGTCCGGTTATCGCGTGCGCTTTTGAGTGCGATTGGCGGCTAATGATATACTAACCGTTTGATTTTGCGCACGTTTTCGCTGCTATGAATTGCAAAGCGGAAACGGCGTTTGATAAGTTACCGATTCTTATTTATAACATCGCCCGAAATATACGTCTGATTTATGTCGTCAAATATTCTTCTGGAACAGAGCGAAGACGCTCAACGCGCCGTCAATACCAATACTCCCACAACGGATTTCAAGCTTGGAATTGAAGGTTTCAACTACCAAGACCTTTATCGCCCCGAAAGCCTGCGCGAACTCGCCGGAGCGTTTTATGCGGAACTTGCTGTGGCGGACGCCCCTTTGCACGCGCAGTTGATTGACTACATCACGTCGCGCGGCGGGAATCTCGCGGCGAAAGCCGAATCCGAACTTTTGATTGCCGCCGCGCCGCATCTCTCGCGGTTCGTCGCGCGTTTGTTCGATGTCGAAAAAGAACGGATGATCGAGATAGACGCGGCGAATGAGCAGCAGGCCGTTTTCGCTTTTAAGTTTTTCGTGGCGCGTCGCGCGCTCAAGAAATTCAACGCCGAACAATCCGCACAACTCGACGCCGTTGCGCTTCATGCCGCGCTCGAAGAGTTGCGCAGCCACGCGTTCCCGGACACGCTCGCGGATGATGACGAGCTGGGAATCTCGCGTCTCACGGTGCGGCTGCTCGAATGCGAAAAGGAATTGACGAAGGAAGGCGAGGCCGTTTCGCCCGTCGCGCAAACCACACTGCAAGCGTTGAAGGCGACACGCGAAAGCGTTGTTGATGAGCAAAAGTCCGGTGCGCTTTTTGACCGCTTCACGGCGCTGGGAGACGAAGCGAACAGTAATGATCTTGCGCTGGTGCAGGCGGCCTTGCGCGTTGTTGAAGAATGGGCGGCGGCGCACGCCTCGCAACCCGAAGCGAAAAAGCGCGTCGGCGGTTGGGTGTCGTTCAGATTTCCGCACGCGCTCGATTACAACCAGCTCGTCGAGATAGAACGCCCGCGCGCAGACTTGCCCGAATTAATGCGCGGCCTCGATCAACACTTGCGTCGCCGCGAGGGATTCGCTCTAACCGATCCGCGCGCGACGAAGCGCGAAGTCCTCAACGAGATTGACTACTGCTTATACTGCCACGAGCGCGGTAAGGATTCCTGCTCCAAAGGATTCCATGAACGCGACGGCTCTGTGAAAAAGAATCCGCTCGGTATCACGCTCGAAGGCTGCCCGCTCGACGAAAAGATTTCCGAAATGCACGTGCTGAAAAAGCACGGCGATTCCATCGCATCGCTCGCGCTGGTGATGATAGATAACCCCATGTGTCCGGGCACGGGGCATCGCATCTGCAACGATTGCATGAAGAGTTGTATCTTCCAAAAACAAGACCCGGTAAATATTCCGCAGGCCGAAACGGGCGTGCTCACAGACGTGCTCTCGATGCCCTACGGCTTTGAGATTTACTCTTTGCTCGCGCGCTGGAACCCGCTTAACGCGAAACGCCCCTACGCCTTACCGTATAACGGACGCAATGTCCTCGTCGTCGGCTTAGGCCCCGCCGGATATACGCTCGCGCATTATCTCTTGAACGAAGGCTTCGGCGTCGTCGGCATAGACGGCCTCAAGATAGAACCTTTATCCAGAATGCTGACGGGCGATGCGTCGCACACGCCCGCGCCTTTACGCGATGTGCGCGAGATCAAAGCGAATCTGGAAGACCGCGTGCTGGCGGGCTTCGGCGGTGTCTCGGAATACGGCATCACGGTTCGCTGGGACAAAAACTTTCTGACGCTGATTCACTTGACGCTCGCGCGACGCGAACGCTTTCGCTTTTATGGCGGCGTGCGTTTCGGCGGCACGCTGACCATCGAAGACGCCTGGGAATTGGGCTTCGATCACATAGCGATTGCGACGGGTGCGGGCAAGCCGACGATTATTCCGATGAAGAATAATCTGATTCGCGGCATACGCAAGGCGTCGGATTTTCTGATGGCTCTGCAATTGACGGGCGCGTACAAGCGCGATTCGCTCGCCAATCTGCAAGTGCGCCTTCCGGCGGTTGTCATCGGCGGCGGCCTGACCGCGATTGACACCGCGACGGAACTCTTTGCGTACTATCCCGTGCAGGTCGAAAAGATTCTCGCGCGCCACGAATCGCTCATTGCAGAGTCCGGCGAAGCGGAAATCTTTGAGAGATACGACGCGGAGGAGCGCATCGTATACAAAGAATTTCTCGCGCATGGCCGCGCCGTGAAAGCCGAGCGGGAACGTGCGCGGAAAGCCGGTGAGTTGCCTGACTTTGTGCCGCTCGTGCGCGAGTGGGGCGGCGTCTCGCTTGTCTATCGCAAACGCTTGCAGGACTCGCCCGCCTATCGTCTCAATCATGAGGAAATAACGAAGTCGCTCGAAGAGGGCATTAGCTACGTTGAGAACATGAACCCGATTGAAGCCGTGCCGGATGAATACGGCGCGGTGGAAGCCATCGTGTTCGAGCGGCAGCGGCAGGATGCGGAAACAGGCAAGTGGAAATCTAGCGGTGAGATGGTGACGCTGCCCGCGCGCACCGTCTGCGTCGCGGCGGGCACAAGCCCGAACACGATTTACGAGAAAGAATCCCCGAACACTTTCGCCCTAGACGAATGGAAACAGTTTTTCGCGCCGCACAAAATCGAAGTCAGCGAAGACGGCAAGCAACACTTGACGCCCGCCGCAAAAGGCGAGCAGGCGTTCTTCACCTCTTACGAAAACGACGGGCGGTTTATCTCTTACTACGGGGACAACCATCCGGTTTACGCGGGCAACGTCGTCAAAGCGATGGCCTCCGCGAAGCACGGTTACAGCCACGTCGCGCGCCTTTTCGCCGCAAACATCGCGGCGGTCGAAGCTTCCTTTGACGGCGCGAAGCAGGCAACACGCGAGGATAAGTTTGCGCGGCTGATAGAGCATCTTGACGATCAAATCATCGCGCGCGTCGTTCGCGTTGATCGCTTAACGCCGACGATTGTGGACGTGATCGTTCACGCGCCGATGCAGGCACGCAAGTTTCATCCGGGACAATTTTATCGCTTGCAAAATTATGAAACCGACGCCGTGCGCGCCGCCGGTGGCACGACGAAGCTGGTGATGGAAGCTTTGGCTTTAACGGGCGCGTGGGTTGATAAAGAGCGCGGATTGTTGAGCATGATCGTGCTCGAGATGGGCGCGTCGTCGCGTTTGTGCGCGCATCTGAAGCCCGGACAGGAAGTCGTCGTGATGGGGCCGACGGGCACGCCAACGGAGATTCCCGAAAACGAAACCGTGCTGCTGGCGGGCGGCGGCCTTGGCAATGCGGTGCTCTTCTCGATAGCGAAGGCGCTGCGCGAACACAATAATCGCGTCATCTATTTCGCGGGCTACAAGAAGGGCGAAGATTTATTCAAGCGCGAAGAGATAGAAGCCGCGACGGATCAGGTTATCTGGGCGACGGACACGGGCACGGCGATTAGGCCGGAGCGCGAAGGGGATCATCACTATCGCGGCAACATCGTCGAGGCGATAGTGGCTTACGCGGAAGGGCATTTCGGCGCGCCGCAAATTGATCTGCGTGAAGTTGACCGCATCATCGCCATCGGTTCGGATCGCATGATGGCGGCGGTGAAGGCCGCGCGGCACGGCGTTCTCGCGTCTCATTTAAGCACAGCGCACATCGGCATCGGTTCGATCAATAGCCCCATGCAGTGCATGATGAAGGAAGTTTGCGCACAGTGCTTGCAGCGTCACGTTGACCCGGAGACGGGCGAGGAGACGTTTGTCTTCTCCTGCTTTAATCAGGATCAGGAACTAGACAGGGTTGACTTTAATAATTTGAATGATCGCCTGCGCGCCAACACCGTGCAGGAGAAACAATCGAATTTGTGGTTGGATAAAATATTCGAGGAAGAGAAAGTCGAAGCATGAGAATTATGATGCGTAAATTTATTAGTGTCTTGCTGCTCGCGTGCGCGCTTACGGTCGCGCCGCTTTCAAACGCGCAGGCGCAACGCCGCAGCGGTAATCGTCCGGCGAGTTTGCCGAAGGCCGGAAGCTCTTTGTCCGCGCTCGCGCGTGAGGATGCGAACAACATCACGGCGGCACAGTTGAAAAACTATTTATCGTTTATCGCTTCGGACGAAATGGAAGGCCGCGACACGCCTTCGCGCGGGCTTGATACGACCGCGAAGTTTATCGCGCTGAATCTGGCACGCTGGGGCTTCAAACCGGCGGGCGACGACGGCACATATTTTCAAAGCATCGCGCTTCGCCGCACAAAGATTGATCCGGCGACGACGCGCATGGAATCCGGCGGCAGGCAATACGCTTACGGCGAAGACTTTCTCGCGCAGCCGTTTGCTACGGGCAGCGCGACGGGCGCGCTCGTGTATGTCGGCAACGGTTGGATCGTTAAATCCAAGAACATCAATCCGTATCAGTCCGTCAACGTCAAAGATAAGATCGTCGTCGTCTCGGATTTAGGCACGGGCAACGGCTTGCCGAAGGGCGTTACGCGCGCGGAGTTGACCGGCAAAAATGGCGAAGACTGGGCTGACCCCGCACAGGCGGCGGCGAAAAACGGCGCGAAAGCGATCATCTACATTCCAGATTATCAATCGCTCGCCTCGTGGGACAGAGTGCGGCAGACGCAGCTCGAGCGCGGCAATCTGTTCGTCGAAAAATTTCAAACGCAGGATGCGCCGCGCCTTCCCTTGATTGTGCTTTCGCCGAAAACGGTTCAGGCCTTATTTCTGGGAGAAAAGCAGACCGCTTCCGTTCTCTTTAATAAAGGCATCACGGGCGAAGCCGTCGAATCGTTTGAACTGAATGCGAACAAAACCGTCAATCTCAACGTGGGCGTGAAAGCGGAAACGCTCAAGACGCAAAACGTCGTCGCGGTCTTGGAGGGCAGCGATCCTGTTTTGAAGAATGAGTACGTTGCGCTCGGCGCGCACTACGATCATGTCGGCGTCGGCGCGCCCGGCGCAGGCCGCAGCACACCGAAAGAGGGCGACGCTTCCCGCGACGTTATCTACAACGGCGCGGATGATGATGGATCGGGCACAACCGCGCTTCTCGCAATGGCGGAAACTTTGGGGCGCGAGCCGCAACGCCCGCGCCGCTCCATTCTTTTCGTCTGGCACTGCGGCGAAGAGAAAGGCTTGTGGGGTTCGCGTTACTTCACACAGAACCCGACCATCCCGCTTAATCAAGTCGTCACGCAAATCAATATAGACATGATCGGGCGCAGCCGTTTTGACGGCGACGCGAAAGCCGCCAACAAAGAACTCTCCAATCCGAACGAAATCTATGTCATCGGCTCGAAGATGATGAGCACGGAGTTGGGCGATTTAAGCGCGCGCGTCAATAAGGATTATCTGAACCTTGCGTATAATTATCGCTACGACGACGTGAACGACCCGAACCGCTTTTTCTTTCGCTCGGATCATTTCAACTACGCGCAAAAAGGCGTGCCGATTATCTTCTTCTTCGACGGCGTGCATGAGGATTATCACCGCCCGACGGATTCTGCGGATAAGATTGATTACCAGAAGATGGAAAAGGTCACGCGCACGATTTACATAACTATGCAAGAACTCGCCAACGCCAACGCTCGCCCGCGCGTTGATAAGCAGTTGCCGCAGGAACTCAGAAACTAATAAAAGAGTCTGGAGTCGAGAGTCTAGAGTCAAGAGTTTGTAGTCAAAACCTTTTCGAGTTGATAATAGACGCAATTTTCGCCTGCTCTTGAATTATCTTTTGACTCTCGACTCTTGACTCCAGACTTTTTTATCGCCACTCGCCGAAACGCTCGCGTGCCGCCGTGCGTTGATCGTGGATGCGTTGGCGCACGAGCAAGAGTTGCTCGCGGCGAAATTCCAGACACCAGCAGACGAAAACAATCAGCGCGCCTGTCGTCACAAGGTAAATTTTCAAGGGCACTTGCGCCCAATCAACGGTTGTCAGCGCGATCAACAGCAACTCTGCGATGAGTGCGGCGATGCCCACGCCCGCCGGTGCGCGCAGCCTATTCATCGTGCCGAACAAAAGAAGCGCGAGCGCCGCGCACAACGCCGCCACGTCGCGCAACGGAGCCGCCACGTCTTGTATCAACCGCGCATCGAAGGCGCGCAGACAAAGCGGCGTGCATAACAGCAAACTTCCCATCCACAGCAATAAACTCGCATCGCGCGTCATCGCGTTTTCAAGCGTCGGCGCGCTTGCCCTTCGGCGTTCGCGTCGCACCAGCGTATACGCGACGATGAGCAGCGCGACGGCAATCGGCGTCGTATAAATCTGCACGTCGCTCACGGGATCGAAGCCCGCGCGCAGGCAAGCAAGCACAAAAGCCAGCACGCCTGCGGCCAATCCTGCGCGAAAATAGTTTGCGCTCGATGCGTTCTTTAAGAGCGCGCTCGCCGTGAACGCGAGCAAGCTAATCTCCGCCGCCGCGACGCACGGCGCAAGCAGCAAGGCATCGCCCCTGTTAAAATGCGCCGCCGCTTGCAGCAACGCCGCGCCGAAAGCGATCAGCGTCACCGCACCCGCCGCATCGAACGCGAATCTTTTAATCCACGCTTCATTCTGTTCAAACGTCATCCGGCTTGCGGCGAAGAAAGCCGGAAACAGCGCGAGCATAAAGAGCGCGGCGAACCACCTTTCGCTGACGTGCAATGCAAACAACGCGGCAAGCATTGTCATCGCCGCGTATGCCAGCAATCCCTGCGCGAAGCGTTTGCAGAAACGCGGCGTGCTTTGAACGGCGAACGCAACCGCCAGAGCAAAGAGCGCGGCGGCGTATGTCAACGCACGCGCGTCTTCGGCGAGCATGGAAATGATGAGCAACACAAACGCGAGTGCCATACTCGTCAATACGCCCGCATTGTAGATTGCTCTGGCGAGCGGTTCATCCTGCGTCGCGCGCGCGATAACGCTTAACGCGAGCGCGGTCAGCGAGAGGAACAACAGCGAAACGGAAAGCGAAACGCGCGCACCGTCAAGCAGCAGAACTTCCATCCAGCAGAACGCGAGCGCGCAGCAAGTGTAAAGCAACACGCGACGGGCGATGTAAATATAACGACCCGCGTACCACACCGTATATGCGGCGCAGGCGTAAAGCAGCAACGCCACGCCCGGATCGTAAGCGTTCGCGCGCAGGCGAAACACGCCTTCATAAATGGACGGCGAAGATTCCGCCAGACGCAGCGGCATATAACAGAGCGCGGCGAAACCCGCTCCCGCAATCGCCACGCGCGCAAACGGCGCGCCCCACAATTCGCGTCCCCACCGATTCGCATACGATAGCGGCTCGTGCGCGTCCCCGTTCTCTTCAAGCGATGCATCTTCGTTTATCTTTTCCGATAGCGGAAGCAGGCGCGAAAGGTGAAGCAGCACGAGCGAGGCGATCATCAACGCGAGCGCATAAAGGCCGAAAGCTTCGCGGTCGAAACGATAAACGATTGCCCAGAGCGTGCCGATGCTCGCGGCGGATGCCAGATAAACGTAAAGCTTTTCGCGTAGCAGCGCCGCCGTGTGCGCGTAGAGCAGGGCACAGAAAGCACAGACGACCCACGCGCGCCCGTTGTTGGAGATCAAACCTGAACGCACCAGAAACCAGAAGTTGACCGGAACAAGCAGCGATCCGATTAAGGTCAGCGCGCGGCCTGTGAGACGCTGCCGTGTGCGCAGGATTGCGTACCAGCCTGAAGCAGTCGCCGCAAGCGTGCCGAAGGCTAACAAAGCTGCCTGCACAACTGGTTCTTGAAGTTTCAGATAGAGCACGTCGCGCAGCCAGATGACGACGCCGACGACCAGCATCGCCGCGCCCGTGTAAAGAAACAAACGCAGCGTGTGCTGGCCGGACAAGTTTTCAAATAACGAACGCTTCGACGACGTTTGCTTGCGTGTGTTTGGCGACGGCGCTGCTATCGGTGCGGCGTGCGTTACCTGCGCGCTTTGGGAGTTGTCTGAAAGTTCCGCACGCAATTCCCCGGCGCGTCCTTCGTAAGTTTGGCGAAGCGTCGCCGCCTGTTGACTGTTAAGAATCCGCTGCGCTTCCCAGCCTGCAAGTTCCGCTAAGAGATAGTTGATGCCGTGCAATTCTACGGCGGGCGATGCTTCCTTTCGCTCAGCGCCGCAGAACGCGCAATATAAATTTTCAGGTGGAATAAGCGTGCGGCAACGCGGGCACTCGAAACTGCGCGGCGTAGATTCTGTGGCTGGCATAAGAGCGTTCCGGTAAAACTTAATTCGGCGTTTGATTCTCTGCGTGCGCGCGTTCGGCGACAAGACGGCGATATGCTTCCGAGCGGCTAAGCCCTGATTCCCGCGCCACACGCTTGAGAGCGGAGCGCGCATCTAATCCTTCGCCTTCAAGCGTCGCCATGCGCGCCGCAAGGCTCGCTGCCTCGTTGATCGTCGCGGTTACATCCTCCTTCGCGGCGCGGTCAATGACCAGACAAATCTCGCCGCGTGCTGCGCCTTCGACGGCAAAGCGCGTCGCTAATTCGCTCAACGAACCGCGCGCGATCTCTTCGTGAAGTTTGGTTAGCTCACGAACAACCGCCGCCGCGCGTTCGCCTAAGATTTCGTGCGCGTCTTTAAGAGTTACAGCCAAGCGATGCGGGGCTTCGTAAAAGATTAGTGTTGATAGAAGTGCGCGAACTTCCATAAGCCGCGTCCGCCGCGCAGTGGAACGCGCGGGCAGAAAGCCGCCGAAGAAAAAATCGTTTGTCGGCAAGCCCGACGTTATCAATGCCGCCACGAAAGCCGTCGCTCCCGGCACAGGCACAACGCTGATGCCAAGACGCGCGCATTCGCGTACCAGACGAAATCCGGGATCGTTGATGCCCGGCGTGCCCGCATCGGAGACCAGCGCGATCTGTGCGCCCGCTTCCAGCATCGCGCTCAATTCCGTCGCGCGCTCGCGTTCGTTATGCTCGTGATAGCTGATCGTCTTCGCTTTGATTTGATAATGATCGAGCAGCACGCGCGTGTGCCGTGTGTCTTCGCAGGCGATGAGATCAACTGCGGCAAGCACGCGCACGGCGCGATAGGTGATGTCTTCCAGATTGCCGATGGGCGTCGCCACCAGATAAAGCGTGCCAGCCATGTGTTCCATTGTTGCACGAGGCGGCGCAGAACGCGAAAGCTCCGTTCACTTCTGAACAAAGCGAACGGAGCTTTCGATGAGTTAGTCTCAAACGTGATGTGCGGCGTGGTTAAAAGGGAAGCCTCCGCCACCAGGGATCGTTACCGTTACTACGCGGGTAAGAGCTGGGACGGCGATAGCCTCCGTCTTCGCGGCGATAAATGCCGTCGTTATAATCGCCCATGCGCAGACCGTAAGCGTCGGCGATCACGCGCAAGTCGCTGCGTATCTCCGACCAATCCGATGTGGTGCGCCCATCAAGTCGCGTGCGCCCCACGAAAGCGTCAAGGCGCGTGCCGAGTTGCAACAGCGTGCGCGCTTCATTCCTACTGCGGCTGAGATTGCGCCCGCCATCATAGCGATCTTTGAGGCGATCCGCCGCGTTATGGAAATCGCGCGCGACATCATTGATGCGGTCTTCGCGGCGATTGCCGTCATAGCGGCTGTGATCCAGCGCGGAATCGAGATGCTTCCTAAAATCATCGCTGCGGTCTTTCACGCGGCGCACGCTATCGCGCAACGCGCTCCGGTTGTAATCATCGCGGCGATCATCATAGCGCCCGTCGCGGCGATAATCGCGGTCGCGTCCATAGTCTCTATCGCGCCCGTAATCGCGGTCGCGTCTATCGCGTCCCCAAGGATCATAAGTGCCCTGTGCGGCGGCGAACACGGGCAAGCATAGCGCGATGATGGCGGCGGCGAAAAAAGTTTGAACCGTCTTTCTGCTTCGAGTTGTCATAGCTTTTCTTCTCCTCACAAATTTCTGAACACGGCACAGCCGGGCGCGACGCATCACGAGGAAAAATGTTCGGCTCGGTCTACCCCTTTTTGAAACGCTTTGACGGGGAAGACTTGGAAATCAAGCGTTCGTATGAAAAGGGATGGCAAGGTTTGTGCCGTAGGATTGCGAAAACCGGTGGGAGGAATGATGATTGCGAAAACTCATGGAAGACACGCAAAGCATTTGTAAAGAAAGATTTCAGCGGGCGTTTTTGAGGCTTCCAACGTGTTCCAAAACGTGCGCGTCGCTCCGCAAATCGTACAGCGAGCGGTGTGTGAATCGCCGACGTTATGCCGCGTGATTTTACGCGCCGAAAAGCTTGGCGACGTGTTGATAGGCGCGCGTTTCCATAAACTGCGTGCGCGCATCGTCCGTGCCGATCACGAACCAGCGCGGCGCGCCGTCTTCAGATCGTATGAGCAAAAGTTCTTCGCTGATGCCGCGCTCGCCGAAATGTTTGATGCGCGCGTGTGCGAGTCCGCCGCCGCGAACGATGCCATGCTGCGGCGCACGCGGCCATCCCGCTTCAATCGTCAGCGCGCGCACTCCCTTGCGCAATGTAAGCGACGTTCCAACCATCGTCGCCGCTCCGATGCTAAAGTGGTGCGCAGTTTGGTGTTCGATTTCGACCCGATTCCCGGCGCGGTTTATTTCGGCGGCGAGCCACTCGAATGTCTCCGTCAGCCATTCGATGCCAGCTGCGCGCAAGGCATCATTTGACGCGCGCAGATGCAAGTATTCGGCAACGTCGCCGCGTCCTGAAAGACGCGCGCGGCGCTCTGCTTCAACTAGAACTTTCGCCAGTGTATCTTCAAATTCGTTCACGCTTCTTGCCCGCTCAACCTTCATCCCGACGGCTTTCAAGACTCGCGCCCGCGCGCGCCGCGATGTTATCATGAAGCATTCAGTCAAGCATCAAATCTGTGCTCCGCTATCATGACTCTTTTATCGTTTGCAACATCGTCAAAATTTCTTTCGGCTGTACCGTTTATAAACCGTCGTTCCCGACTCATCTTAAAATGAACACCACAAAAAAACTTACAAAGCTCTGTGCGCTCCTAATCATCCTTTGCTTTCTGGTTTACACGGGCAACGCACAAGAGCGTCGCCGCCCGCGTGTTAAAGCAAACGGCGAGACAACGAAAAGAAACGCCGCCGACAGCGATAACGCGAACACCCCGAACGAGCCTGCGGCAACGGATTCACCCAACGCGCAAACGCCTGTGGCTTCCGGCGACGATGCCGCGAAAACAAAATTCGATCAGCTACTTCAACTGCCTTCGCAAGAGCGCGTCGAGCGGTTAAAGGCCCTCATCAAATCGCAATCCGATCCGGCGCTGAAACTTCGCGCCCGTGAACTGCTCGTCAGCGCGCTCGCTTCTCTCGGCGATGAAAAACTGAAGGCCGGAGATACGCGAAACGGCATCAACGAATTCACACGCGCCATTGAAGAAGCCCCCGCACAGATGTCCGACAAACTCTATGCGGAAGTCGTTTCTCAATTGCCGCTCAGTCTCTTCGTCCGCAATGAACGCGCTGCCGCCACATCCATTGCGCGCCTCATCGAAACGAAAGTTGCAGACGATCCGAAACGCCTGCTGGTGCTCGCCGGATTTTATTTGAGCGTAGAGCAGCCGGATGATGCCGCGCGCGTCGGCGAGCTTGCCATCAAGCTTGCGCCGGACAATGCGGCAGCATACAGGGCGCTCGGTGCGGCGCGCCAGATCGCTTTCAATCTGGACGATGCGGCGACCGCTTACGCGCGCGCTCTCGAACTTGATCCGCAGTCGAACGCCGCCCGTCGCAGCCTCGCGGATTTACGTCGCGCCGGCGGCAAACCGGAAGAGGCGCTCACGCTTTATCGTGAAGCTCTGAAGATTGATGCGACGGATAAAGTCGCCCGCGCCGGAATCGTGCTCGCGCTGTTCGATGCCGGAAAAAAAGAAGAGGCCGAACGCGAACTCGCCGCCGCGCTCAAAGACGAGCCGCGAAATCTGCCGCTGCTTGTCGGCGCAGCCTACTATTACACGGCGCACGGCGACGGCGCGCACGCGCTCGATTTGGCGGGGCGTGCCGTACAAACCGAGCCGCGTTACACTTGGGCGCAGATCGCTCTGGCGCGCGCTCTCATCTTGCAAAAGCAACCGCTAGCCGCCGAACAAGCGTTACGTGGTGCGCGCGCCTATGGAAACTTCCCGACGCTCGATTACGAACTCGCAAGCGCGCTGGCTGCCGCAGGGCTTTACGAAGAAGCAACCGCGCAACTGAAAAACTCTTTCACGCTGCGCGATAATCAAATCGAAACAAAGCTTGCCGGACGCACTCCGGCACGCGCCGCAAACTTCATCGAACTTCTCGCGCCCGAACGCCGCGCCGGTATCGCTCAGTTTGCCGCCGCCGATACGGAAGCAAACGCAAGTATTCTGAAAGCCTTGCTGGTCTTTAATGCTGCAATGAATCCGGCGGGCGGTAAGGGCAGCATTGATGAATCGCAAGCCGTCGCTGCGGCCGTCGCCTTCGCGTCGGGCGATGACGAGATGCGCAGTTACCGGCAGCTTTATGCCGCAACGCGGTTGCTGCAAAACAATCTCGCGCCGCAAACCGCACTCGATTTAACGAGTGCAGCAACCGGCGGCATCGACGCCGCCCTCGACGCGCCCACCGCCGCCATCGCCGCGCTCGCAGATGAAATTGCAGACGTGCGCGCTTCATCCATCGCCGCCGGAACCGCGCCGCCGTTCCCCGTCGTCAATCGCAACACGCTCGCCAACATCCTGCGCGGACGTCTCGAAGATTTAAGCGGATGGGCGTTGCTTGTCCAGAGCAAAGCGCCCGAAGCTGCCACGCGACTGCGCCGCGCGATAAGCGTGCTGCCGGAAAATTCAATCTGGTGGCGCAACGCGATGTGGCGTCTAGGCACATCACTTGAACAAAGCGGCAATCAGACGGACGCGCTCACGGCTTATCTTAGAAGCTATAAAAGCGGCACGCCAAACATCGTGCGCCGCGCCGTCATCGAGGCTCTTTATCGCAAGCTCAACGGTTCGCTCGACGGCCTCGATGCTAAACTTGGCACGGATAATTCTTCAATATCATCGAACGCTAAGGAGAGCGGCGCAGATTCCTTCGCGACGAGACCCGCGAGCGAGCAACCGGAGACGAGTGGCGCAACCGAAAGCACCCCCATAAAAAGAAAGCGTCCGGCCAAGAAACCTTAAACGCAATGCGTCCGAACGCAACGAAGCCCGGCACAAAAACCCTTTCATGCCGGGCTTCGTTTAGTTTTCTCTCAAGCCTTAATTATTTTTCCCCGCGTTAGTTGTTTTTCTTGCTTTCTCCTGCGCGCTGCAAATTCCCTTCCGTATCGTAGACCTCGACCGTGCCGTATTTCGCCAGCGCGTCGCGCGCTTTCGCGGCATCGCCGACGGCGACAATCTGCAAGTGTGAAAGATCAACATACTTCTGCGCCACGCGCTGTATGTCTTCGGCGGTGATGCCCGCCACTCTTTGCGGGTAGGTGTCATAGTAGTCGTCGGGCAGATCGTAGAGCTTCTGCGTAATGATGTTTTGCAGCAACGATTGCGGTTGCTCGAGCGAAAGGGCAAAACCGCCGACGAGCGCGCGCTTGGCGTTTTCAAGTTCGGTGGGCGTCACACGCTCATCGCGTATGCGCTTTAGTTCGTACATGAACTCTTTCAGCGCGCCTTCCGTGACATCGGTTCTGACTTCGGAATTAGCCGAGACCGTGCCGCGAAACTTCGAGCCGCCGAAATTGCTGTATGCGCCGTAGGTATAACCCTTGTCTTCACGCAAATTCAAAAAGAGCCGCGCCGCCGGGCCGCCACCGAAAATTTTATCCATCACCAGCAGCGCAAAATAGTCCGGGTCTGTTCGCTCGATGCCAAGGTTGCCTAACTGTAGAACCGTTTGCACGGAGCCGGGACGATCAACCAATTGAATCCGCGCCGTGCCTTGCGCGGGCGCGGATGGAATCACAGTCTTCGGCACGTCTGCTTTCTGCCAATCGCCGAACGCGCGCTCGAGCTTCGGCAGCATCTCTTTAAGCGTCACGTCTCCGGCGATTGTCAGCAACATATTGTTCGGGTGAAAGTATGTCGCGTGAAAGCGCGCGAGGTCTGCCGATGTGATGCGCCGGATCGAAGCGGCGGGCGCCGTGATGAGAGCCGCCGGATGATCGCCGTAGATGGCGTTCTGGAATCGTTCCTGCGCGAGAAATTGCGGGATGGCGCGCAGCGATTGTAGTTGCGCGAGCAGGCGCGCTTTGTATTTTTCAACTTCCGTTTGCGGAAACTTCGGATTGCGTAAAACGTCTGCGAAGATGTCGAGCGTTCCATCCAGATTTTCGACTAGCCCCGCCGCGCTCAAGTTGGTTGTAAATGACGAAAGGCCGGAATTGGCGGCGAGCGTTGCGCCGAGCGTGTCTAGTTGTTCGGCGATTTCGCGGCTCGTGCGTTTCGCCGTTCCTTCGCGCAGAAGCGATGCCGTGAAGGAGGCCAGCCCGCGATAATCCGCCGGGTCTGAAAGGCCGCCGCTCAAAACCACCGCCTGCATAGAGAAGGTCGGCACCTTGTGGCTTTCGAGCAGGATGACGCGTAATCCGTTTGAGAGCGTCGCTTCCTGCGCACGCGGTAATTTTACTTTCAGTATCTCTTTGCTGACGGGCGCACGGCCTTTTATCACAGCCCCTTTGATGGACTGTCCAGCCGGGCCTGTCTGCGGTTGCGACGGCACGTTTACGCGCTGCTGTGCGTTAATAACTGAAGACGCCAGCGCGAGCATGAGCGATGCCGCGAGCAATCGTTTTCGGTTGTTGATGGAAAATCTCATGTCGCTTTTTCTCCTTCCTATTTTTGGGCGGCGGTGGCCGCGCCCTTGCTCTTCGGCATGGTGATGATGACGGTGCGGTTGTTCTGCGTCAGGAACTTACCTGCGACGCGCTGCACGTCCTCTTTCGTGACGGCGGAAACCTTATCGAGCCGCGTGTTGATAAGGTTCGGGTCGTTGTAGAAAATCTTGTCATGGCCGAGCGTGATGGCGCGTGAAAGCGAACTCTGTAGGCTGTTGATAAAGGCGCGCCGTCCAAAGTTTTTCGCCTTCAGAAGCTCCTGATCGGCGATGCCGTCGCGCTTCAAACGCTCTATCTCATCATAGATGGCGGCTTCCACATCGGCGGTTTTCACGCCCGGCTTGAGCGTCGCCGTAATGTAGAAAGCACCCGTTCCGCGCTTCTCGTCCGTGAAGCCGCCGATGCTCGTGACCAACTCTTTTTCTTTGACGAGCTTTTGATAAAGCCGTGAGCTTTGGCCGTTCTGAAGCGCAGAGGAGAGAACCTGCAAGACGTAAAAATCGGGCGTGTTGCCGGGCACGGCTTTGAAGGCGATGTTTATGCGCGGCAGGCGCGCGAGCGCGTCGTCAACGGTGGCGCGCCGCTCGGCCTTTTGTTCCGGCTCTGTCATATCAACCGGCGGCGGGTCGGGCTGGCGCGGAATCGCCTCGAAATTTTTTCTGATGCGTGCCAGCGCGTCATCGGTCTTGAAATCGCCGACGAGCACGAGCGCGGCGTTGTTCGGCGCGTAGTAGGTTTTGAAGAAATCCGCGACATCCTGAACGCTCGCGGCATTCAAATCTTCCATAGAGCCGATGGTCGAGTGTTTGTAAGCGAAGTTGTCGTAAATGGTTTCCTGTAGCAACTCGTCGCTTTTGCCGTAGGGTTGATTATCAACGCCGAGCCTGCGTTCTTCCTGCACGGCATTGCGCTGGTTGTCCAGATTCTCTTTCGTGATGGCGAGCGAGCGCATCCGGTCTGCTTCGAGAAACAGCGCGAGGTCGAGTTGATTGGCGGGCAGCGCGTCGAAATAGTTTGTACGATCTTCATTCGTCGTGCCGTTCATGTCGCCGCCGTTGTTGAAGATCAGAAAGAAGTGCTCGCCGCTGCCGACGTTCTCCGAGCCTTTGAACATCATGTGCTCGAAGAGGTGCGCGAAGCCTGTGCGCCCCTGCCGCTCGTTGCGCGAGCCGACGTTGTAGGTAATCGCAAGCGAGATGACCGGCGCGCTGTGATCTTCGACCGTAATCACGCGCAGCCCGTTTTTCAAAGTAGTTTCCTTAAAGTCAACGCGAACATTGCGCTCAATTGTTCCGGCGGCAAGGCCGGGCGCAACCAGAGCGCACAGCAAGAGGCTGATCAAAAGAAATCGCTTCCGTCTCATAAATCTATCTCCTTACTTGTTGAGGAACGGGGTGAAGAGATACGCAATTCGCGCACTCGTTTGGCGAAACTGCAAAACGGCAGTCCGGTTATAATAAGTTCGACAATTCGTCTGAAAATCAAGATCAGGCGCGCCGCAAACCGTAAGTTCATCGCCATCATCGTTCGATAAAATCTGACAAAGGCGTTTTCGCTTTGTTTGGATTACGGAATAGAGCCTTCCAGATTGCCCGTAGTTGTGCAGTCACTCTCCTTAATTCGCACGGCGCGCCAAAAAGTTCCCGAATAAGCGAAAATAGTCGAACCTTTTTACGAAGCACCTCCGCTTTTGCCGAAGTCGCTAACGAAAGTCGGCAAATACGGCGAATTTGTTTCGCGGCTGTCCAAATTGTTTCATTGGGAAAAGCGATTTTTCGCGCCGGTTAAAACACTACCATTTGATTGCGGTTCGGTATAGGCGAAAGGCACGAACGCAAAATCAGCCAACCGGAAAGCCGCTGCCATCATCGAAACCATGACCGCAAATGATTTATGAAGTCTTCGCAAGCTGGCACAGACGCGGCCTAGTATCAAGAGCATAACACCGACAAGGGTTTCCAATAAGCAACCGCTATGACAAAGATTCAACTCCGCATTTTTCGCACCACTACGCTTGCCGCCTGCGCCCTTTTCTGCACGCTGATTTCGATTAGCGCGCAGCAGAAATCGGGGCGTGCGCGCTACGATGTGACGGACTATCGTATTGACGCGCAGCTATTGCCTGCCGAACATCTTTTGCGCGCCACAGGCGATGTCACCTTCACGCCGCAGGATGCGACACGCTCCGTCGTCTTTGAACTTAACGGCTCGTTAAGAGTTGAAAGAATCGAACGCAACAATAAACCGCTGACGAATTTCGTGCAGGACGCGGCGGGCGCAGACACTTCAATCGGCCCGAACGTGCGCGTTGATCTGGGCGAAATCGTTCCGGCGGGGCAGCCCGTGACCTTGCGTTTTCGCTGGAGCGGGGCGCTGGTTTCGCCCGAAGGCGGGCCGCTGGCGACAAAGAGACTCGCTTATGTCGGCACGGAAGGTTCTTACCTGATGTATGCCGCGCGCTGGTTTCCGTTCCACGATTATGCGGCGGATCGCGCGACCTCCGACATCACGATTACCGTTCCCAACGGCACAGTCGTCGCCGGATCAAGCGACGAACCTGTGACGCAACAGGCGGGCGCAGGCGGCACTATTCGTTACCGCTTTGTGACGCGCCAGCCCGCGCTCGTCGGCAACGTCGCGGCAGGCAATTACGTCGTCAAGAATTTGCGTCTCGGCGGCTATGAATTGCAGTTTTACGTTAACCCGGACAGCGCGAATTTGGCGAATCGTTACGGCGAGATCATCGGTACGGCGCTCCAGAATTATACGCAGGCATACGGCGCACCCGCTTTCGGCTCGCGCTTCGTCGTCGCAGAGATTGACGATGAAAGCCTAGACACTTACAACGCGCCGGGCATGGAATTTCTCGCCGCAAAACTTTTCGATCAAACTCGCCCCTTGCCGCAGGAACGCCTGCAACGTGAAGTCGCCTATCAATGGTGGGGGCAAACGGTCGGCCTCAAATCTTTCGACGATGCGTGGCTCTCTTTGGGTCTGTCGGAGTGGAGCGCCTTTGCGCTTCGTGAAAAGACGCTTTCAAGCAGTGCGCTCGATGCGGCGCAACGCGAAGAGTTGGAGCGCGCCTTGAGCTTTGAGCAGACGGCTTCGATTGCGCGCGCGCCCTCGGCGCTCGACGATCAATCGGCGGCCTTTCAATCAATCGTGTTCTATAAAGGCGCAGTCGTCTTTCGGATGCTGCGCGATACGCTCGGCAAAGAAAAATTCAACGCACTCCTGCGCAGCTTCCTCGAACAGTATCGTGGCAAGAACGCTTCGATTGACGATTTCGAGCGATTGACGACAGCGGCGGCGGGCGAGAATATGCGCTACTTCTTCGCGCAGTGGGTCGAGGGTACGGGCGTGCCGGAATTCACCACCGACTACCAGATTATACGCACACGCGGCGGCAAGTTTCGCGCTCGCGGAACCGTCAAGCAGAATATCGAATCATTGCGCTTGCCCGTCGAGTTGGCGCTACGCGCCGAAGGCGGCGAGGCCAACAATCAAACGACGATAATCAGGCTCGAAGGCAAAAGCGAAGACTTCGCTTTCGAGTCCAACGGCCAGCCGCGCGAAGTCATCGTTGATCCGAACAATAAAATCCTGCGTCTCTCGGATGATCTGCGCGTCTCGGTTGCGGCGCGCCGCGCCATTGATCTCTTTAATGAAGGCCAATACGCGGAAGCGCAGCAGCAGTTTGAAACGGCCATCAAGCTGGACAAATCGAATTCGTGGATTTACTACAATCTAGGTCTGCTGTATCTCGAACAGCGCAACTATCAACTTGCGCTCGATAATTTTCAGGCCGCGCTCGACGGCAATCTAAAACCCTCTTGGATCGAAGCGTGGGCGCGCATCAAACGCGGCAACGCCTACGACGCCAAAGGTGATCGCACGCGCGCCGTCGCCGAATACAACAAGGCCGTGCAGACCGGCATCTCCTACGACAACGCGCAAGCAGCCGCCAAACAATTCCTCGCCACGCCCTACGATCCGAAGGCGACACAACAGGCGCAGGGCAGCCAATAGTAGCGGCGATTAATTGACAGGTAAGGTTAAAGCGAAAGGCGTTGCGACAATCTGCAACGCCTTTTCGTGTGCGAATCCAACGAAAACTATTCCTTGACAGATTCTAAGCAGTAGACGTATTTTCTGCTTGCTGAATACGTTTCGTTGACGGGAGCTTCACTCCTCGGCGAGTCCCGCTCCTGTTAACCTCATGTCAACATTAAATTGCAGGGAAATTAAATAAATGAGACTTAAAGTTATCATATTGTTTGTAGCAGTCCTGATAGCGATAAGTGCAGGAGCTATAAAAATTGCTTCCAAGGTTCAAGAGCAGTCTTCGTTATCCCAAACTATGCCAGAGAAGGGAAGGCTCAAATGGCACGCCCAGAAAGCAAAGGCTAAAGGGCAACAGGAAGTTTTCTTATCTGGACCAATCGTCGAGTATGATGGTAGTGCGTCTTCCATCAGCACCGATGAACTATTATCTGACTATACCGTTGTAGAGGCCAGACCAATTGATGCACGTAGCTCTTTCTCTGACTCCAACGAAATTATTACTTGGTACAAATTCAAAATTCTTGACACTCTATCCCGGCAGAATTCTCCGGCCTGCAATAGTTGCCCTACTCCTGAACCCCCACAAGAATTACTTCCTCTTCAGGTGGATGAGTTTCTTGTCTCTAAGGTTGGAGGCTCACTGATGATTGATGGCGTTAAAGTGACGATGCTCGAAGGCGGGTTTCCACCTTTCAAAATTAACCAAGAGTACCTTTTATTCATCTCTAAACATGAGTCTGGTGTTACAGAAATTGCGGGAGGGCCTATCGGTGTATTCAATATAACCGGTGACGGCGCACTTACTCCGATCAATAGTCAACCACACCCAATCAAGGAACGAATTGTGAAGAATCTTGGTGATTCACTAGATAAAGTAAGAGGGAAACTTAAAACACGAACTGCCATCCAGCCATAACCTTATTACTCAATATAAACCATCCTCTAAGGTGATTACATGAGTGTTAAAAGAAAATTTCTAGGAATATGCCTCCTTGGAATACTCACGTTGACGGCCGTCGCTTATGCTCAAACACAAGGGCCGTGCAACTCTGGTCAACCTCAATGCTACAACGATCTGGAACCTTTCGCCGGGCACGGCCCTGCATCCAATTTGCCATCGGAACTCTGTAGTTCCTGTGCCGGAGACAATCGTCGCATTGTCACCATTCGTATTGATTCATCTTGGATCGATCATAATGTGAATGGTGAACCTAAAACCAATGATAATGTTTGGAATGCTGTGCAATGCGCAGTAAATCAGTGGAATACTGTCCGCGACTCTACTGGATATACGACGGGATATTATTTTGTAGTTGACCAAGGTGGTTCAGTGCCCGGCGCAGCAGACATCCTTATCACTAATCAGACTCCTTCTGGTGGTGGTCGTGCTAGCACAGATACGAACACATCCGGCGGTGCCGGTCGTCAAACAATAATTAAATTACGCTCTGATAACGGCAGTCTTGGGGATGGAGCTTTCGGTCTTGCAGACTTGTGCGGGCGTGTAGGTCATGAGATGGGACACGACATCGGACTAGCTAACTTGACCAGTGGATGTGCAACCATAATGGATGGGACGTATCCAAATGGCACTAGGTCACAAAATCAAGTTAAGTCTAGCGATGTGTTGCAAGTGAACCGTAATTTTGCTTCTCGCGGAAACTGCACGACCAGTACAACTGCCGATTCAAGATCAGAGCCACAAGTCTGTGACTCGGATGAAGCGGTAGCGTGCATAGACAACGGCGGAACGTGGGACTGCACGGCGCGCACCTGTAATTTTCCACCGTCAGGTGGTGGCGGTTGCTCTGAGGTAGAAGAATATGCCTGTTACGATAAAGGCTTTGGATACCTGTGGGATTCAAATACCTGTACTTGTAGATGGCAGTCGGGAGAATGTCCGGGCGGGTATAACCCTATCTGTACGCCCGTACTGGTTGACGTGGAAGGTAATGGCTTCAATTTAACAAACGCTATAAACGGTGTGGGGTTTGATCTCAATAGCGATGGCCTTATCACAGGCCAGTTATCTTGGACGGTGGCCGGTACAGATGACGCATTTCTCGCGCTTGACCGTAACGGCAATGGAATTATAGATAACGGTCAAGAATTGTTCGGCAACTTTACGCCGCAACCATCATCTCCCAACCCTAATGGATTTCTTGCGCTATCTGAATACGACAAAGCAACAAATGGCGGTAATAGAGACGGTCTCATTGACAGCCGCGATGCCATCTTCTTACAGCTAAAGCTCTGGCAGGATGCAAATCATAACGGCATCTCCGAACCGGAAGAGTTGCACACATTGCCGGAGCTTGGACTTGAGTCTGTATCGCTCGACTATAAACTCTCGAAACGAACTGACCGATACGGTAACGTGTTCCGCTACAGGGCAAAGGTGTATGACGCTAACCATTTGCGAGTTGGTAGATGGGCATGGGATGTGTTTCTTGTTCCTACGCAATAGCGTGTAGTAGTTAGAATTGTTATTGAATTGCGATAATAACAATACGCTTTTCGTTTGCGAGACGGAGCATCTGATCGCGGTCGAACATCAATGTCTTGCCCGCCGTGATGCAGAGGCACGTCGCACCTGCTTCGATCATGCTTTCTATCGTCGGCACGCCTACAACCGGCACATCAAAGCGCATATCCTGATTCGGCTTGGCGACTTTAACGACTGTCAGGCGTCCGCGCGCGAGGCTTCCGGCGCGACGAATTACCGCATCCGTGCCCTCCATCGCTTCAATCGCTACGCACGCTTTGGCGCGCACAACGATGGTTTGCCCCAAATCCAGCCGCGCGATTTCGCGTGCGATCTCAAGTCCGTATTGAATATCTCCGTGCTCGCGTTCGGTCGGTTCGCGGCGCGTCAAAGTGCCTTCGTGCGGGAGATAATCTTGCAGGAAAAAAGTTGAATCAATCAGCTCGATGCCTTCGCGGGCGAGTTCGTCGGCGATGGCTCCGATCAGCGCATCGGTGTTGCGTTGCGGCAGCTTCAAAAGAAGTTTGAGCATACGCACATCTGGAATCGCGCCGCTGAAAATCTGCACGTGTTTGACCTGTCCGGCCATCATCGCGCGCTCGACTCCTTCTCGTTTGAAGAACCGTATCATCTTGCCGAGCTGCCCGATGCCGACCCATGTAAGGTGAGGCGCAAAGCGTTCGATCTCTTTATCCGTCTCTTCACGAATCGCCGCGACGGACATCTCGACGCCCGCGCGCCGTGCGCCCTCGATTACCAGAAAAGGAAAACGCCCGTTGCCCGCGATTAAACCGTAACGCATAGAAAAGTAAAAGGGAAAATAAAACCGTAGATGACTAAGCAGAGAAACGCCGCGTGTATATACGATTGGCAATTTGCCTTACGGAGTTTATTTGACGATGCCGCGTTTGGAACTCTCTATGAACCGAACGAGCGCGTTCACTTCTTTTGAATCGGTAATCTCTTTTTCGATTGCCGCGAGCGCCTGCGAAGTATTCAGGCGCGAAGAGAGCAGCAGGTGAAAAGCGTGGTGAAGAGTTTTAATCACTTCGCGCGAATAGCCGCGCCGTTTCATGCCTGTGATATTGAGTCCGTAGCAGTGCGCATGGTTGCCGACGGTCATCGCAAAGGGTAGCGCGTCTTTGACGACTACCGAATAGCCGCCAACGAAGGCTTCAAAGCCGACGCGACAAAATTGGTGAACGCCGGAATACGCGCCGATGTTTGCGCCGTCCGCGACGTGTACGTGACCGGCGAGCGTCGCGCCGTTTGCCATCAGCACGCGGTCTCCCAAGATGCAATCGTGCGCGATGTGCGCCTGCGCCATAATCAAACAATCGTCGCCGGTCGCGGTGAGCATTCCGCCGCCCGCCGTGCCGCGATGAATGGTGACGAATTCGCGTATTGAACAGCGCCGCCCGATGCGCGTCTCCGAAGGCTCGTCTCTATATTTCAAATCCTGCGACGCGAGGCCGATGGAGACAAACGGAAAGACGTGCGTTTCGTCGCCGATGTGCGTGCGCCCGTCCACGACGCAGTGCGATTCGAGACGGACATTATCGCCTAAGACCACGTCATCACCGATAATGGAATAAGGGCCGATGTAGCAGTCGCGGCCGATCTGCGCGCGCGGGCTGATAATGGCTGACGGATGAATGACGGGCGGTGCAGAGTTTGAGTGATGAGCGCCGACGGTGAGCGCCGCTTCATTTGCGATGGCGTGTTCTTTCGGGCGCGCTTTGGGCGTCGTGCTGCTCATTGGGCGACGGCCTCGCGGTCTGCGACGACGCTCATGATTTCGGCTTCGGCCATCAGCACGCCGTCAACTTTCGCTTCGCCGCGCATACGCTGTACGCGCGAGCCGATTCGCAGCGCCGTGACTTCCAGAATCAAAGTGTCGCCGGGCGTGACCGGCTTGCGAAAACGCGCTTCCTTGATGCCGCTAAAGAGCACGAGTTTCTCATCGCGGTCTTCTATTTCGCGCAGGGCAAGAATCGCGCCGACCTGCGCGAGCGCCTCAACGATGAGCACGCCGGGCATCACGGGTGCGCCGGGAAAGTGTCCCTGAAAAAAAGGCTCGCCCATCGTGACCTGCTTGATGCCGACAATGCGTTCGCGCGGAATCAGTTCGATGATGCGATCAACGAGCAGAAACGGGTAGCGGTGCGGCAAAAGTTGCTGAATGGCGCGTGTGTCGAGAATTGTCTGCATGGCAATCCCGGTCGGGCGAAGGCGGAGGGTTAAATAGAAAGAGTGCGGAGGAAGCGAACAAGCGTTTCGCGCCTCCGCACATGGGTTGAGTTAGGCTTGTTGTTAGCGTCCGCTAGCTGCGGCGCTCGCCGGATTTTTGCTGTTGTATTCGGTGATAAACGCGCCTGTCACATCCATTGCAGGATTGGCGGTCAGCACCGCTGGAGCAAACTTGCTGATGTCGAGCAACAGGCTGATACCGCGTTGGCGCGCAAATCCGTCAAGGGCTTTGCCGATATCTTCGGAGATCGGGCCGACGACTTCCTGAAGCCGTTTCTGGTAAGCCGCTTCAGCTTCCTTCTTTTTGAATTCAAGCTGGCGCTGCAACGCTTCGCCTTGATCCGTCTTCTGCTGGATCGTCTTAGGATCAACGACGCTGCTGTTGCTGCTCAACTTATTGATATCGTCGGCAATCGTCTTGATCTGTGTCTGAAGGCCGATGAGTTCGGTCTGGCGCGGTTTGAATTCGCTTTCCAAACTCCGCACGGCGCTGACATAGCGCCTGATGCCCTGCTTATCGTCGCCAAAAGCTTCGGTGTTGACAAAGGCGATTTTGCTATCGGGGATGGTGGCGGAAGCGCCTGCTCCACCGCCAGCGGGTGCGGCCGGTCTGGTGCTCTGCTGTGCGTAAGCGGGAATAGATGCTAAAGCCGCGAGGACAATGGACGCGGCAAATAAACGAAGTGTTTTCATGACTTTCCTTATACTGCTCCTTCAGTGAATGCGGTCGTTGATCCTTTTAGGATGCGAGCGCCGCACAGGTAGTTGACTCAAGACAAATTAAAAAGTTCGGCCGATGCTGAAGCGGAATACGCGGCGGCGCTCGCCGGAGAAAAACTCGGGGCGGGCATTCGGATTGTAAGCGTAGATTAAGCGAAACGGCACATTGACGACCGGCACTTGCACGCGCAGCTCGACGCCGAGACTCGCGCGATAATCGCTGATCCCGTTGAACATACTCTGGTTGATGCGCACCACCGTGTTGGTCTGCGCCTCGCCGCGCAGGAAAACCGGTTGGAAGCCGAAAGGCAGACCCGTTTGCGGATTAATATTAGAGCTTTGTGCGCTGCTCAATTCATCGCGCGTGGCAAAGTTTGCGCCGCGTAGGATAAGCGCCGTCTGTGCCGTTTGCGGATCGAAGGCAAACGCCAGATTGGGATTGTTTCTGGCCGCCAGCAAACTCAGGTTTGTGCCCAACCCGAGCGTTTGCAGAAACGGTTGATCAGAGACGAAGTTGGTGTTGATGAATTGATCGCGGCCTCCGCGTAGATTAAACGCCGAACCGATGTCGGCGAAGGCGGCGGCGCTCGCCGGGCCGAAGATCGGCACGCGATACTCGAAGTTGCCGAGCAACTGCGTGTCGCCGCCGATGGGCGTAATGCTGTTTGCGAAGTTGAGCACGTTGCTGCCCGTTGCGCCGGTGAACGTCCCGATGCGTGTCGCGGCGGCGGCAAGCGCGGCAGGCAAACCGGCGGGCGTTTCAGGCGTGCCCGTCGCATTGGTCGCCAGCACCACGTTGCGCGAAGTGATAAAGGAATTGATGGGCGCATACGGCGTGATCGAACGCACGTTATAGCCGCGAATCGTAAATTCATCGCCGAGAAAGAAACGGTCGAAGATCGGAACGCCGTTGACAAAGGCGAGCGAGTTGGAGTTTCTAATCGTGCTCGATGTGGCGAAGCTGCCGACGTTGGCGGCGATTAAACGAAAGCCGAACACGTGCGGATTGCCACCCGGCTTCTTGTTGCGCACCGGAATAAACTGAATGTAGGAGAGCGACGGCTGGTAAGAGCGTACATCGCCGCCCAGACCCGATAGAGTAAACGATGCGCTAATTTGTTTGCCGCGCACCGGATCGTTCTGGTTTTTCGAGAAGTCGCGCGTATCGTAAACAACGGTCGGCGTGATGCGGCTCGTCAGAATGTTGGGTTGCGTGTAGAGAACCGGGATAAATGTTTGCGCGTTGTTCTCGGCATTGACCGTCGGCTCTCGCACGCTGTCCTGTCGAATCGTGTACGAGAGACCGATGCGCGTGGACTGCGTGAACGGGCGCTTGCGGTAAAACTCGGAGAGCGGCGCACTGGCGAAAATCGAACCGCCGTTCGATGTGCGCGTGAAAAGATTTTCCTCGCGCGTGTTGAAAAAATCGGTCAGCGAACCCGATGTGCCTTGAAGAGCGTTGACGTTCTGCGAGAGCGCCGTGCCTTCGCCGAAGGTCTTCGCCGATGAAGTAAAAAGCGAAAAGCCGGTTGTAATCGGGCGGTTGCGCAAATACGGCTCGGTGAAAGAAAATTGCAGCGTGCGCTGGCGATTGCCCGCCGCGACGTCAATCGAAAGGACTTCACCGCGTCCCAAAAGATTGTTGGTCGAATAGGTCAGGCCGAAGAAAGAGCCGCCGATGCCGGAGATGCCGCCGTTAAAAGAGATGGACTGGCGTCCGCGCTCCGCGACTTTCACGTTAACGTCAACAGTCGCTTCTTCTTCGTTGGTGCGAAAATCGGCGTCGCGTTCTTTATCAATCGGATCGAAGTAGCCGAGCTGGTTAAGCCGCAGAACCGAGAACTCGAAGAGCGCCTGATTGTAAACATCGCCTTCATTGATGACGATTTCGCGGCGCAGGACGTTGTCGCGCGTAAAGGTGTTGCCGAGGAATTCCAGACGGCGCAAGGTGAACTGCTTGCCTTCGTCAATCGTGATCGTAAAGTCCGCGATGCCTTCGTTCGGATTCTTCGGATCGTCGCGGAACGTCGGCGTCGGTTCGGCCGAATACTGTATGAACCCCTGCGCGCCGTAAGCCTTCTTGAGGTCTTCAAAAAGCGACTTGCCGATGCGTTGGCCGTCGGCAATTTCGCCCGGTTTAAGACCGATGGCGTCGCGGATTCTGTCCTGCGAAAAAATTGAGTTGCCTTCGATCTTGATTTCGCCGATGCGATAGAGCTTGCCTTCGGTGATGGGAACGGTGACGCGCAGTGCTTCGTCGGTTGATGAAAGAAGCGGAAGCGGAATAAAGAAACCGGTGGTGCGGCGTCCCAAGCCTTCGATGCGCGGCTCGCCGATGCGCGCATTGAGATAGCCCTTCGAGGTCATGTAAAAGCGCACGCGGCGCAAGTCTTCATCCAGCTTGCGGCGATCCAGCACGTCCTCGCTTTTGAAGCGCGAAATGAGTCCGGCTTCCTTCACGAACTTCATTTCGCCGCGCAATGCGCCGTCGCTGAAATGCTCGTTGCCTTCAAACTCGATCTTGACGACACGCACACGGTCGCCTTCCTTGATGTTGAAAGTCAACGCCGTCGAAGTCTGTGAGATGGCATCATTTTTATATTCAACGATAGCATTCGGGTGGCCTTTAGCGGCTTCTAGTTCTTTGATGACGCGCGTCGCATTGCGCACTTTCACCGGATCAAAGGTGCTTTCCTTTGAAACACCGATGCGGTTTTCACGAAAGGCTTTCAGCACGTCGGATTCGGTAACGCTCTTTAGCCCGTTAAACTGTATGTCGCGGATAATCGGCAGTTCCAAGACCTTGAAGGTCACGATGACGCCGCCCTTTTCGCCGTCCCGGATGGAAACGCTCGTCTCCGTTTTATCGAAGAAAGGTTGTCCGAGAATGGCTTGCAGATCGCGCTGCACCTGCGCTTCATTGTAGGGGTCACCTTTGCGCGTCTGCACGTAGTAGAGAATATCATCGCCGCGCAGACGGCGATTGCCCGTCACTTCGACGTCTTCGACGATGCGTTGTGATTGCTGCTGCTCTTGCGCGTGAACGCCGCGCAGGGCGACGGGCGGAGCAACGATTCCAACAATTGCGCTCAAAAAGACGAGCAATGCGGCACGACGACAAATGTGCATATGAATGACTGTTATCCCTCTGAAGGTTAGCCAACGACTTCGGGGAGCCTTGCTTAGGATGAATAGTTTTGTTGATGGACGCGCCGCGCCAAACCGATAAACTACCGTGCGCGGATTAATTAAACACGAGAGAAGCCTTTGATTCCAGCCCCGAACATACGGTTGCCAATGACTGTACACTCCAGCAAAGTCGCGCATTATACAGGGAAGGAAGCGAAAACAGAAGCCGCTAACGCGCCGCCCACAAGCCTCGAAGCAAACTTCAGCGGCGGCGAACGCTGTTACGCTGATCGCCGCCGCCCGTGATGCCGTGTCTTCTTTTGGCCGCTGCTTTGCGGCTTTTCGCGTTCCGGCCTTTAATGAATCAGCAGCGCATCGCCCGGTTCTTCGACACCCGCCGAACGGTAATTCAATTCGTTGCCGTCCAAAAACACTTCGATGATCGTCGCCTCGGTAAGTTGTCCCTGAATCAGTGCTTCGGAGAGCGGGTCTTCGACGTGCTTTTGCAGCGCACGCCGCAACGGGCGCGCCCCGTAGGAACGGTCGGCGCAAGTCTTGGCGACGAGCCAGCGTTTGGCTTCCTCCGTCAGTCGAACTTCGAGGCCGCGTGTGGCGAGCGTGCGATTCAGTTGCTCGATTTGTAGCTGGATGACTTCCAATAACTCTTCGTCGAGTAGTTGCTCGAAGATAATGATTTCGTCCAGCCGGTTGATGAATTCGGGATTGAAAGTTTGCCGCACGGTTGACATCACCATCTCTTCCAGCTTCTCGCGCGAGGCGTCGGTCGTCGCCTGAAAGCCCATCGTGCCCTTCTTTTGTATAAAGCGCGCGCCGATGTTCGAGGTCATAATGATGATGACGTTTTTGAAATCAATCGTGTTGCCGAGCGCGTCCGTGAGGATTCCGTCCTCGAAGACCTGCAACAGAATATTGAAAATGTCCGGGTGCGCTTTTTCGATTTCGTCAAAGAGCAATACGGAATAGGGCGAGCGTTTGATGCGTTCCGTGAGTTGGCCGCCCTCTTCGTGGCCGACGTACCCGGGCGGGCTGCCGATTAATTTGGAGACGGAATGCTTCTCCATAAATTCCGACATATCGAAGCGAATCATCGCGCGTTCGGAGCCGAACAGGAATTCCGCGAGCGTGCGCGCTACTTCGGTTTTGCCGACGCCCGTTGGCCCTAAGAAAAGAAACGAGCCGACGGGACGCTGCGGATTTTTCAGACCGGCGCGGCTGCGGCGAATCGCACGCGCCAGCGCCGAGATCGCCAGACGTTGCGAGATAACTCTGCGGTGCAACTCCGGTTCGATGCGCAGTAGCTTCTGCGTCTCTTCTTCCTTGAGCGACATGATAGGGATGCCCGTCCAGCGCGCGATCACTTCCTCTATGTCGTCCTTTGTAACTTCGGTCGTGATAACAGGGTCTTCTTCCGGCTCTGCGTAGCGCGAATTGAAAGATTTGCTGCCGGGTGTTCCTATAAAGTGCGACGTGCCGCTTTGCCAGCCATTCGTCACCGAAGGCGGATTCCAGTCCGGCGCGTCGCCCTGTTGTTCGCGGCGCACGCGAAGCTTGACGCGCGCTCCGGCTTCGTCGAGCACGTCAATGGCTTTGTCCGGCAAGAAGCGGTCTGGAATGTAGCGGCTCGATTGATAGACGGCAGCTTCGATGGCGTCGTCCGTGTAGCGCACCTGATGAAAGGTTTCGTATCGCTCGCGCACGCCGTCGAGAATTTCTATCGCTTCGATCTCCGACGGAGGCGGAACTTTCACGGCCTGAAAACGGCGTTCAAGCGAACGGTCTTTCTCGATTGACTTGCGAAACTCGGCGGGCGTCGTCGCGCCGATGCACTGCACTTCGCCGCGCGACAGAGCCGGTTTCAAAATGTTCGCGGCATCCAAAGAGCCTTCGGCCGAACCTGCGCCGACCAGCGTATGCAGCTCGTCTATAAAGACGATATAGTGCGGGTTTTCGATCAGCTCGCGCATAATCTGTTTGAGGCGTTCTTCAAACTGCCCGCGATATTTTGTGCCCGCGACGATTAAGGAAAGATCAAGCGAGAGAATGCGCTTATTTTCGAGAAACGACGGCACGTCGCCGGACACGATTCGCTGCGCGAGACCCTCGACAATAGCGGTTTTACCGACGCCGGGTTCGCCGATCAACACGGGATTGTTTTTCGTGCGGCGACAAAGAATCTGCACGACCCGTTCGATCTCGTCTTCGCGCCCGACCAGCGGATCGAGCTTGTCGCTTTGCGCGTCGTCCGTTAAATCGCGCGAAAATTCCGTTAAGTGCGGCGTCTCTTTTTTCTGCGTGGCGCGGTTGTCAACTCCGGTCTGGCGGGCGATTTCGTCGCGGACGGCGACCAGCCGCAAACCTCTCTCGTAGAGAAGCTCTGCCGCCATCGAACGCTCTTCTCTGAGAAGCCCTAGAAGCAGATGCTCCGTTCCGATGTGGCGATGCTGCAACCGGTCGGATTCTTCGTGCGCGTAAGCCAGCACCCGTTTGGTTTCGGGCGCGAGCGGCAACTCGACCGAAGTTGAAATCTTTTCACGCAGTAAGGTGCGTGCTTCGATGTCTTTGCGGATCGCTTCGATGGAGAGCTGCGAGCGCGGAAAAAAACGCGCCGTCAAACTCTTATCTTCGCGCATCAGCCCTAACAACAGATGCTCCGGCTCGATGGCCGGTGCTCCAAATTGGCTCGCTTCATACCGCGCAAAGAAAATCACTCTTCGCGCTTTCTCCGTGTATCGCTCAAACATAAGCTTTTCGTTGACCGCTGTGATGAAAAAACAATTGCGTGATTATGATGCCGTTTCGCTTTCACGTTCCGGGTAAACGCGGCGCGACGCCCGATCATTATAACCTAACGACGGGAAAGGCGAAACGCAGAAGCGAAATTAATTTACGGAAACGCGCAAATATAAGGCCATTGAAGTCCGGCAGACTTTACGCTCGCAGAAAATCCGTGCAGATTAAATCGCTCCAGTTTCCGCCTGACCGCCTGATGTTGGTTCGAGAGTTGTTTCCAATTTGCCGTCGCATAAACGCAACGCGCGGTCGCAGAGCGCGACTAAATTTTCATTGTGTGTGGCGAGCACGACACACGCGCCGTTAGTGCGCGCGAAAGTTTTTAATAGTCGGCCGATCTGCGCGCCCGCAACAGCATCCAGATTTCCCGTCGGCTCGTCCGCCAGAACGAGGCGCGGATTTTTAACGACGGCGCGCGCCAGTGCGACGCGCTGCTGTTCGCCGCCGGAAAGACGGCTGACCGGCTGCCGCGCGTGTTCGCGTAAATTTACGCTCTCCAAAATTTCCATTGCGCGTTGCCTGCACGTTGCGGGCGGCAGGCGCGCGATGCGCAGCGGCAACGCGACGTTTTCGAGCGCCGTTAAATCCTGCAACAGGTGGTGAAACTGAAACACGAAGCCGACGTGTTGTTGACGAAAGCGCGCGAGCTGGGCGGCGTCGGCGAGCGTGATCTCGAAACCGCAGAGGTGCGCTTGTCCGGCGTCTGCCTTTTCCAACCCGCCGAGCACATTCAGCAAAGTTGATTTGCCCGCGCCGGACGCGCCCGTAATCGCCACCATCTCGCCCGCCGCTATTGTCAGAGACACGCCACGCAAAACTTCAACACGCGCGCCCGCTTCCGCCGCAAAAGCTTTACACAGCCCGCTTGCGACCAGCGTTTCTTCTACGGGCGCAAATCCTTCAGGCGGCATAATCATTATCGGAGAAACAAGCATACCCTTCGATGTTCAAGCCTTGCGATTGAACTTAGCATGAAGGGATTATCTCGTAACTTCAAAGTGCTTCGTTCAGAATTGATGGCGTTGTTGATCTTCGCTAATTTTATGCGTCGCGCAATGCTTCGGCGGGACGCACGCGCGCGGCTTGGCGCGCCGGATAGAGGGTTGCCAGCAAGCTCAAGGCGAAGGCGATCAGCATTGAAAGTGTTACATCCTGCGCGTGCGCGTGAAACGGTATGTTGCTTAGCGAATAAACATCGCCCGGTAAACTGACCAGATGATAACGCTCGCCGACGGCGCACGCCGCGAGTCCGAAAATAGCGCCACACACTGCGCCGATTATTCCGATGCACGCGCCTTCGACGATAAAGATCAGCATGATGCTGCGCGCCCGCGCTCCCATTGCGCTCAGGATGGCGATATCTTGACGGCGTTCGACGACGACAAGCACCAGCATCGTCGTGATATTAAGCGTGGCGATGAACACGATCAGCGCGAGCACGACCAGACCCATGCGGCGTTCGAGCGCGAGCGCGGCAAAGAGCGGGCGGTTCGCTTCCTGCCAATCCACAGTCGTGTAATCCGCGCCAATCGTTTCGCGCACGCGCGCCGCAATCCGCGCCGCTTCGTAAATGTCCGTCGTCTCGAGACTGATGGCGGAAACCGTCGAAGCTTTCGCGCCCGCGAGTTTTGCCGCCGCCGCGAGCGATAGATGAACCCACGACGCATCATATTCATAAAGGCCTGTGCGAAAGATGCCCGCGACGTGAACACGCCCGACGCGCGGCATTATCTCTTCGAGCGAAAGCCTTGTGTCTGCGGAAATAACTTCGGCAACATCGTTGACCTTGAGATTCGCGCGTGCGGCCAACTCTGCGCCGACAACAACATTCGGCAACGCCGCTTCATCGCCTGCTTCATTCATCGCATCGCTTAGCAAAGGCTCGATTGCGCCCGCGATGAGTGTGCGGCGAATTTCTTCTACGGCGCGTGTTGATTCCGCATCAAGGCCGCGCAGCACGCAGTAAGCGGAATCATTCGCGCCGCTTAAAAGCGCGCCGTCGTAGGATGTGCCGGTCGCTTCGCGTATGCCTTCGATCTGCCGCACGCGCGTCGCCAATGCGCGCCACTCCGTCATCGTTTGCCCGTCGCGCCGCATTAAAGTGATGTGCGCCGTGCCGCGTAAAATCTTGTCGCGCATCTCGTCGCGGAAACCGTTGGCGAGCGCGAGCGCGACGATCAGCGCCGCCACGCCGCACGCGATGCCGACGACTGCCGCCAGCGCCGTCACACGCGCCAGCGCACGCCTGCGCCGCGAGTAAAGATAACGAAACGCTAAAAAGAGTTCGTAAGGCATTCAATGTAAGGAAGCGGTTAATCCTTGCCCGTGTTCTGTCTTTTATAACACGTGAACGCGGACAAGCTTTGCTCCTACTGCATACATTTCGCGGCTTCCGCCGGTCTGTTTTCCGGCAGCAACTTTTGTAGCTGCGGCGCGTCCTGCGCGGTCGAATCGTCCGGCGGCCTGATTTCGTAGATAGTCTCGGAGACGCGGTGAAAATGAAAGCGCGTTTCTATGCCGGTCAGTTCGCGCACCTCTTCGGTTTGCCAGCCGCAGGGCGACCACCAGCGCAAATCCGTGTCGAGGAAAACGCGCCGCCCGTCGCTCAAATATTTTTCGAGCAACGGAATCAACTGCGCGCCCGGCCAACCGCCACCCGTGCCGATCACTTCCCAGTTGCCTGCGCCGAGTCCCTGCCAGTAAGTCACGCCGACGGTTTGCCCGCCCGCAATCACGACCGCATCCGTCGGCAGTTGCCGCAACTGCGCAATATAATCTTTCGTTAGCGCGCGCCTTTTAAGATACTCGCCCGACAGCGGCCTGCGGTAAACGGCGAACAGCACGGCGACGAACGCTATCGCCAGCACCGAACTCCAGAAAGCGCGCCGCACACTGCCGAGCCGGATAGTTTGCGCGCGCATAAAAGAGTCCGCGACCAGCGGCGCGAGCACGGGCAAGCCCGTCAGCAAATAGCGCCAGTTAATCAGCGTGCTGTAATTGAAGACCAGCAGCAGATCGGCGAAGAGGCCGACGCACGCCAGCGCCAGCAGCGGCGAGAAACCGCGCCGCTTCCATTCGCGCCATCCCGCGATTGGCAACGCGACGGCGACCAGCGGCGACGCGATTAAAAAGTAGAACGCAAACTGCACCACATTGTGAAAAGAGAGCGGATGCCGCGCAGCTTCGGCGATGAATGACGTGCGCCAGTTAAACCATGATGCGCGATAGCTGAAAGCATCGGTCGCAAACCAGAACGCGATAAGCCCGAACGCGAAAAGTAGAAACACCGCGCACGATGCGGCGACGATCAACACTTCGCGCCGCCCTCTTCTCCATCCGTAAACGAACGGCGCGACGACGAGCCAAGGCGCATAAAACAGACCGCTTTCGCGCACGTTGAGGCTGGCGCCGAGCAACGCCGCGCCCGCGAGTACGAGCCACATCTTTTGCTCACGCATTCCGCGCAAGTGCAGCGTGAGCGCCGCCGCCAGCAAAAGAATTGACGGAATCTCGGTCATCACCTGCCCGCTGTAAACGACAAAGGTCGGGGACGCGGCGATAAAGAGCGCCGCCACCGTTGCCGCCTGAATCGAGCGCGTCAATTCACGCGCCAATAGCCAGCACGCGATGACGGCGAAAGGACTCTCCGCAATCACCGCGTACTTAAAGAGCAGGTAAGCGTTTTCGGCTGGAAGATGAAAGAGCGCGTGCGTGATAATCCACAGCGCATGATTGAAGTAAAGAAAAAGAGAACGCCCGAGCATCATCGAAGACGGTCGCCCGTGCAAACTCAGAATCGTGTAATCCAATCCGTCCCAGTCGCCTATGAACGGGTCTGTGAAGATGACGGCGAGAACGAGCGCGAGCAGCGCTGGAGGCAGCCACCAGCGCCACGCGCCGTGAAAGCTTTGCAGTTCGGCGGCGCGGTCTTCGGGCGGGTTAATGGTTTGTATCAGCGGGTGCGAGCGGCTCAATTAAATTTGTCGGCAGCAGTCCTTCGCTTGAACGCTTGACCATCGTCAGGCGATTGCCGCGCGCATTGTACTGGACTTCGTCCATGATGTTGTAGATCAAAAGCACGCCGCGCCCACTCGTCTTGAAAAGATTTTCAGCATCGCGCGGGTCTGGAACCTCCGCGACGTTGAAGCCTTCGCCTTCGTCTTCGACGGTGAAGCGCGCTTCGTCGGCGGAAAGCTCTGCGCTAATGCGTATGAATTTATTGGGATCGTGGCGATTGCCGTGTTTGACGGCGTTGACGAAAGCTTCGTCGAGCGCGATGAACAGATTGGACTGTTCGGGCTTGATGACGCCGAGCCGCGCGACGCGCTCGATCATGTATTGCAGCACACTGTGCATCAGCGACACATCGCTCGGCAACTCCAACTCGATTTTCTCGCGCACGTGCGGTTGCATTTGCAAATCTTCGTCGCAGCGTAGCTTGCAGGCGAACGTCCGCTCGACGATGGCGCGCAATTCGTCCGTGTCATACGGAAGCCGCATGAAATTCCCCGTACCGGCGTCTATTTTGAAAGCCTTGACATTGCCTTTGTGCAGAGGGTGAGGAGAAGCGGCGACGCGCGGGATGGTAAGATGATTCGGCGCATCAACGGAGTCATCCGGCGCGGCCTCGTCGGTCAGATCGCTGATAACGAGATCGAAGTCTTGAAAGTCTTCGCGCGCGAGTGCGGCGCGGCGGCTATCGGTCGCGGAGACCCGGTGGCCGAGTTCGCGCAAAATCGTTTGCAGCGAATCGCGCAGTTCATCGTTATCATTAACGATAAGAATTTTTCGTTTGTCCATGCGTCGCTATTCAGTGTATTCAGACTTGATTCCAAGGAAGGTAGAACGCGCACCCGCGAGTCATGCTGACAAACGGTTCGAGTTCGCCGCCAACACTATACGAAAAAGCGAAGCGCGACGTTTCAGATAATATCACGCACGCAAATCCACGCCTAGCACGCATCCTTACGTCGTCCGCAGAGTTAACCTCTCTAGCGAACAACTTTGCATCGCTCGCGCAGGCAAGTAAATCTGTTAGACTCTGCGACAGACGAAATGCGAAAGAAGTTCGTATGCAGGTTTCAGCCGAACAAGAGCCGCCGCGCCGCAGGCACACCGCCGCTGCGCACGCAAACAATGTCAGCCGCGCTTACGCCTTCGCCGATCTCTCCGCGTATTCATTCAAAAAGCGGCTGCTGATTCGCGCCGCCGATCTAATCTTTTATCTTTTAATCAATCTCATCGGATGCACACTGCGCTTTCACGTCGAAGGCTGGGAGCATTGGGAACAGGCCGCGCGCGGAAATCAACTGCCGGTTTATACTTTCTGGCACAACCGTATCTTCGCCGGAACTTATTTCTGGCGGCGGCGCGGCATCGTCATCATGACTTCGCAGAGCTTCGACGGCGAGTACATCGCGCGTTTTATTCAACGCTTCGGCTACGGCGCGGTGCGCGGTTCGTCAACGCGCGGCGGCGTCGGCGCAATTGTCGAAATGGTGCGGCTGGTGCGGCACGGATGCCCTGCGGGTTTCTCGATTGACGGGCCGCGTGGCCCGCGCTACGTGGCGAAGATGGGTGCGGTCTTGCTCGCCAAAAAAACCGGCCAGCCCGTTTTGCCTTTCACGTTTACGTCAAAAAAATTCTGGGAGACGCGCGGCAGTTGGGACAAATTTCAGGTGCCGAAACCTTTCACGCGCGTGCTGGTTTCCATCGCCGCGCCGATTTATGTTTCCGCCGCCGCAGACGACGGCGCACTGCAAACGAAACGCGATGAACTGCAGCGCGCTCTCGATGCGCTCAATGCGCACGGCGAAGAATGGCGCGCGTCACGCCAATCATAGCGCGCCGGTACGAGCGTGTAGTAGGATCAACGAAAATCCGGTTTCCGATTCCAGTTTTATGTGAGGTGACGGCGTTGATAAATCAAGAGCGCATCAAAAATCTTCTTCTAGAATTTATCGGCATAGACAGCCATTCGCGCAAGGAGCGTGAGATGGCTGTGCGCATCAAAGAGTATTGTGAAGAACTCGGCGCGCAGGTTGAAATAGACGACGCAGGCGAGAAAGTCGGCGGCAATACCGGCAACGTCATCGCGCGCTTTGCGGGCACGATTCCCGGTGCAGAACCCTTCATGATGTCCGCGCACATGGATACGGTCGTGCCCGGCGAAGGCGTCAAAGTCGTGATGGACGGCGATATCATACGCACCGACGGCACGACGGTTCTGGGCGGCGACGATAAGAGCGGCTGCGCCGTAATCATCGAAGCCATCCGCTGCTTACAGGAACAGAATATCCCGCACACCGGAATCGAAGCCGTCTTTTCCATCTGCGAAGAAGTCGGGTTGCTCGGCGCGAAGCATCTCGATGTCTCGAAAATCAAAGCGACGCGCGGCCTCGTCTTCGATTCCGAAGAGCCGAACTTTCTCTTTACCAGAGGCCCTTCGTCGAATCATCTGGACATCAAAGTTTACGGCCTCGAATCGCACGCCGGGGTTGCGCCCGAACAGGGAATCAGCGCGATCAAGATTGCCGCCGAAGCTATCGCCGACATGAATCTCGGGCGCATTGACGCGGAGACCACCGCCAACATCGGCATCATCGAAGGCGGCAAAGCGACGAACATCATCCCGAACTACGTGCACCTCGAAGGCGAAGCCCGCTCGCTCGACGAAACGAAATTGAGCGCGCAATGCGACCACATGACGAGCCGCTTTACGGAAGCGGCGGCGAAATACGAAGTCACCGTCGCAGGCAAACAAACACACGCCCGCGCCGAAACCTCCATTGAGCGCGACTACTCCGCGATGGACGTGCCGGACACTTCTCCTGTCGTCCAACTCGTGCAGGCGGCAGCCACACGCCTCAATCAAAAGATGGAAACGTGCGCTTCGGGCGGCGGCTGCGACGCAAACATCTTCAATCGTAAAGGCATCGAATGCGCCAACCTCGGCACAGGGATGCGCGCCATCCACACCCTGAATGAATGGCTCGACCTCAAAGATTTGTACCTCGCCGCCGAAATCGCGCTCGAAGTCTTAAAGCTCAACGGGGAAACAGCACAACAGCAGCAGTAGTAGTAAACGCGAAAGCGTTGATTCGTTTATGACAGATAACGTCAAAGAAAAATATCGCAGCGGCTACGTCGCGCTCATCGGGCGGCCTAATGCGGGCAAGTCAACGCTTCTCAATCGGCTCGTCGGCGAAAAGATCGCGGCGGTCTCAAATAAGCCGCAGACGACGCGCCATAAAATTCAGGGCGTCATCACGCGCGACGAAGGGCAGATTGTTTTGGTTGATACGCCGGGCGTACATAAGCCGGGCTATCTGCTCAATCGCCGCATGATGGCGGCGGTGCATGATGCGCTGGCGAGCGTTGATTTGCTGCTGCTGATACGCGATGCGTCTGTTTCGACCGGCAATGGCGACCGCTTCGTTTTAGACCTCGTCAAGGAATCGGCAAAGCCCGCCCTGCTGCTTCTTAACAAGACGGACAAGATTGCGGAAAAATCCAAGTTGCTGCCGCTGATGGAGTGGTACAGCCGCGAGTACGGCTGGCAGGCGGTGGTGCCGCTCTCTGCTTTGAAGGGCGACATGGTGGAGACCTTGCTGCGTGAGATCATCGCGCACCTGCCGGAAGGCATTGCGATTTTCGGTGAAGATGAATTGACGGATCAACCTTTGCGCCAGATGGTGGCGGAGCTTGTGCGCGAAAAGATTTTGCAGACGACGGGCGAAGAGATACCGTATGTGACGGCGGTCGTCACGGAAAAATTCGACGAAGAACGCCCGGACATGACGCGCATTCACTGCGCCATCTTCGTCGAACGCTCATCGCAGAAATCAATCATCATCGGCAAAGGCGCGGAGCGTTTGAAAGAGATTGGCACGCGCGCGCGCCGCGACATCGAACAGCTTCTAGGCCATCGTTGCCATCTCGAACTCTTCGTCAAAATCCAAGAAGGCTGGCGCGACAAAACGGGATTGCTCGACGATTTAGGCATCAGGGAATAAACAAGGCGAGCGAAGTGATGACAAACGCAGGCGCAGAGCGCGCACCTCAAATATGGCACGCTGTTGACGTGACGACTACGGCGGCGGCGCGCGAAGCCATCGAATACGCTTTGATGGAAGCGGGCGCGCCCGGCACTGAAACAACGGAAGAGAGCGATCAAACGGCGCGCGTCGTCGCTTACTTCACAGCATTACCGCAACGCGAAATGATACGCGCTGCTTTGCTCGATGCGTTGCGGCTCTATGATCTTTCGCATTCTGCTCTGCTTGAAATAAGCTGGCGCGAAGTGGCGAATGAGGATTGGCTCGGCGAGTGGAAAAAGAGTTGGCAGCCGGTGGCAATCGGCAAACGTTTCGTCGTCGCGCCGCCCTGGAGCGAAGTCGCCGCCGCGCCTGACCGCATCACCATACGCATCGAACCCGGCATGGCCTTCGGCACGGGCACGCACGAAACGACGCGGCTGTGTCTCGCATCAATCGAAAAATATTTTCACGGCGGAAGCTTTCTGGATGTTGGCACGGGCACAGGCATTCTCGCCATCGCCGCCGCGAAGCTTAAACCAGCGGCGTACATCGAAGCGTGTGACACGGACGCGGAGGCCGTCGCAATAGCGCGCGAGAACGCACACTTAAACGGCGTCGGCGGCGAGCGCATACATTTCCGCATCGGCACGATTAACGACACAACGAGTTCGGCTGATTGCGTCTGCGCCAATTTGACGGCGGATGTAATCGTCCCACTCCTGCCCGCGCTGACGGGCGCAACCTGCGGACGCTTGATCCTCTCCGGCATACTCGACACGCAAACCGAAACGGTGCTCGCCGCCCTGCGCAAACTCGGTACGCCGGAAACGCCCGAAGTCTTAACCGACGGCGAATGGGTCGCCGTGATTGTGTAGACCTTGAGTATCTAACCCTTTATTGCATGAAAAATCTGCGTGTTGGAAAACGATGACGCGCCGCCGTTTCTTTGCGCCGCCCGGCGCGTTTGCTGAAGACGCCGTGACGCTCGCGCCGGAAGAGGCGCGGCATTTGCGCGATGTGTTGCGGCTGGAAGCGGGCGACGAGGCGTTCGTCTTCGACGGCGAAGGCCGCGAATATCGCTGCACGATTAGGGAGATAGGACGCGGCAGGGACGCGACGGCAGTGCTCGAAGTGCGCGAAAGCGTTGCAGCGGCGAGCAATGAATCGCCGCTGCAATTGACGCTCGGTCTGGCGCTCTTGAAGGGCGAAAAGTTTGATCTGGTGGTGCAGAAGGCAACAGAGCTTGGTGTCATGCGAATCATGCCGGTTGTAACGACGCGCAGCGATGTGCGTTTGCGCGATGCGGCGGATGCACAGCGGCGGCGTGCGCGCTGGCAGCGTGTCGCGCTCGAAGCCGCGAAGCAATCGGGACGCGCGCGCGTGCCGCAAATTGACGAGCCGATCACATTTGAAAAGTTGATGGAAAGTTTATCCGCGAGCGATGAAACGCCGCGCGTGATGTTCGCGGAACGCGCGGGCGGAAAACTTTCGGACGCGGTTGCAGAGTGGCGCAGCGGAAAATCTGTAGGCTTGGTTGCGCTTGTCGGCGCGGAAGGCGGCTGGACTGACGAAGAGATAGCGCGTGCCTCTCAAGCGGGATGGCGCGTCGTCACGCTCGGCGGGCGCATCCTGCGTGCGGAGACAGCAGCAATCACCGTCACCGCGTTGCTGCAACATCTCTGCGGCGATCTGATTTAAAATTCATTCTCACCTTCTTATTTATTCCAATCGCTTTTCATCTCGTCTATCGCTTTCAACATCGCATGCGCGAGGCGGCGGTCGCGCTTCGTCTCGAAAGCCCACGCCGGATCGAGCGGCGCATCGAGCAACGCCGCGAGTTCGAGGCGGGCGCGTTTTTTGTTTCGCATATCAAAAAGCATCTCCGCGAAATAGATGCGCGTGACGGTATTGGCGGGCGCGAGCGCAATTGCTTTTTCGTAAAGAGCGTGGGCGCGTGTCACACTGCCACCGAGAAGGCGCGGGAGCTTGTGCGTGAGTCTGGCGAGCACACGCAGAGGGCCTGCGCCGTGATAGGCGGGATTAATCTGCACGGCGCGTTGAAGAAAACATTTCGCACGCAAGGCATGACGCGGGGCCTTGAAAGTATTTTCGAGGCTGGCGAGCAAGGCAAGATTAACGCCGAGCCAGAATTGGCCTTCAACGCGCTGTGGCATTAATTTTGTCGCGTGCTCGCCATCAGACACGGCGCGCGCGTAAAAGTTGCGCGCGTCAACTTTGCTGCTCGCTTCCTGTCCCAGAAAAAATAGCGCACGGCAGAGACGCCACGCCGCTTCGTAATCACCTTGCGCGGCGAGCGGTTGCAATAGCTCCACGCTTTCGCAAACGCGCTCTTTTTGCTCGCGTGCGGCGTAGAGCGCGTCGGCGCGTTCGGTTATCTTCTGCGGCGATCTGTTCATGCGTTAATAAATACTCGAAAAGTTTCGTGCGCGGCTTTGACGAAGTTGCCCGCGCAAGCGCAGAATACGCATAGTGGTATGCTGTGAACAAGGCTGCGCGAAGATTCGTACAAACAAAAACAGCATCTCGCTGCGAGCGAAAACTTTTAGAGGAAGATACACGAAATGGCTTTAAGCAAAGATGAGGCGATCAAGCGGGCGCGTGCTGATCTGGCGAAGCGTGCGGGCGTGGCGGAGAGCGCGATCAAGGAAGATTCCGTTGAAGACGCGGAGTTTCCAGACACGGCTCTGGGCGCGTCCATCGAAGAAGAGATGAGCGGGCAGATGATTACAAAGGGCTGGCGTATACGCTTGAGCGCGGGCGCGGAGGGTTATGAGTATCGCGCCAGCAAAGACGGCCTGCGGCTCTACAATTACAAGGGCGAAAACCACCGCGTTTGATTGAAAAACGTTTTATGAATTTCGAGGTGATGCAATGAACCGGCAGAACTTTCTAGGCCATCTGATGCTGGCGTTAACAATAATTATAATTGCGGCTTTCGCCGGACAGGTCAGGCATTTGGAACGCTTACATCTGGATACGCAACCCGACGACACGGCTTTAGAGGCGCAAACGGAAACGCCCGATAATGATGATTCAGACAACGCGGAAGTGATCGTGCGTTTTCGCAAAGGCACGTCGGTCGAGAGCGTCGAAAATATTGTTGCCAATCATAACGACGAGATAGAAGATCAGATCGAAGCGGTTGACGAACAGTTTGTAATCGAAGACGAAGATGGTCTGGACGCGGAAGCCGTCGCCGCCGAATATGCGGCGTTGCCGGAAGTGGAATATGCCGAACCGAACTACGAAATCGAACTGGAACCGGGATTTGAAAGCTTTCGTCGTGGCGTTAAATCTCTCGGTATAAATTACGCACAGCACAAGGCGGGAACGCAGGCTTCAGTCAATTCGCCGAATGATCCGATGTTTAGCGATCAGTGGTCGCTTGCGAATACGGGGCAGCGCGAAGGCAAGGCTAACGCAGACATCGGCGCGCTTCGCGCGTGGACGAAAACGCACGGCAGCGACCATGTGGTGATCGCCGTGCTCGATAGCGGCGTTGATTACACGCATCCCGACTTGATGCAAAACATCTGGACGCGCCCAGCCGGTATCGCTCAATACACGGACGAAGACCTCGGCACGATTGACGACCTGCACGGCTTCAGCGCGATTAGCGATGATCCGATGGACGAGAACGGTCATGGCACGCATTGCGCCGGGATAATCGGCGCGGAGGGTGACAACGATAAAGGCATCGCGGGCGTTAACTGGCAGGTGGAGATCATGCCTTTGAAGTTTATGTCGGCGGGCGGTTTCGGCACGACGAAGGACGCGATTGAGTGCATTAACTATGTGATTAATCGCAAGCGCGCGGGCGTCAATGTGCGCGTCATCAGCGCGAGCTGGGGTTCGACTCTGAAATCGAAGGCGCTCAAAGATGCGATTCGTGAAGCGGGCGAGGCAGGCATTCTGTTTATCGCGGCGAGCGGTAACGCGGGCGCTGATTCCGACAAGTCGCCGCATTATCCGGCGGGCTACGATCTGCCGAACATGATTAGCGTCGCCGCGCTCAATCGCAAAGACGAACTCGCGTCGTTCTCAAACTACGGTGCAAAGAGCGTTCACGTCGCCGCGCCCGGCTCGGAGATTTTAAGCACATGGCTTAACGGTTCGTTCGAGGAGCATTCCGGCACTTCGATGGCGACGCCGGAAGTGGCGGGCGTCGCGGGGTTAGTGCTCGCCGCCAGTCCTGAAATTTCGATGACGGATTTACGCGAACGCATCTTAAAGTCGGTTGATCCGCTGCCTTCTTTGCACGGGAAAATTTCCAGCGGCGGGCGCATCAACGCAGCACGCGCCGTTGGTGTAGAGTAGCGCGCTTTTAATACCGTAGGGACGCAGCATATTACGACGCTTCCCCGTTTTTATTTGACGGGGAAGCGTCGCGCGTATTAGCGCTTGTGTCGCCGCAAGGCTTGCGCGTGTGCGTTGAATGTGTGATGATTTAAGTTTCAAGTTGCTTAACTTGAAACGCCCTTTTACCTGTTTGATCTTTACGAGGAGATAATCGTAGTGAAAGCGGAATTAGAGCAGTTGATCGCTCTGCAAAACACGGACACGAGCATACGCAGATTAAAAGCCGAAATAGAAGCTATCCCAGCAAGGCGCGCCGAGATCGAAAAAGAGTTCGATCAGCGCGCCTTTGAAATTCGCGCCCTCGAAACACAGCGCGACGACGCGCACACGGAACGCACGCGCCTCGAAACCGAAATCAGTGAGACGCGCGCCAAAGGCGAACGCGCCGAACGCAATCTGATGTCGTCGAAAAACGAGCACGAGTATACGGCGGCGATTCGTGAAGCCGACGCCGCGCGCAAACACGTCTCGCAACTCGAAACGCAAGTACTCGAAAAAATGGAAGTCTTCGAGCAATCGGAAAACTCGTTGAAGGAACGCGCGCCGGAAGTCGCGCGCCTCAACAGTGAAATGGAAGAACGCCTCAAAGCCTTTGAAGAACAGACGCGCGTGCAAACCGAACAACTCGCCGCACGCCGCGCCGAGCGCGAACAACTCATCGCCGGTTTACCGAAAAACATCAGCACGCTTTACAACCGCATCAGCGCACGCATACGTGACGGCGTAGCAGTTGCAGAAGCACGCAGCGGCGCGTGTACGGCGTGCTTTATGGCCTTGCGCCCGCAAGTGATGGCCGAAGTTCGGCGCGGCGATGAAGTGATCACCTGCGATAACTGCAACCGCATTCTTTATTACATTCCGGCGGACGCCGCGTCGCCGAAGACGTCCGACACCGCTACCAAGGCGCAGGCAACAGAGGCCGCCGCTTCCTGAAACTCGCGCACGTCTGCGCCACCACAAAAAGCTTTCCGCAATGCTTCCGGCTCGCACCGCGCGAGGCCGGAGTATTCGACAGGAGGGCTTTTCGTTTTATAAAATTCCGTGTCGCTAAAAAACATTTTTCGCGCAATGTTTTCGCCACGCTTTTTGTTTAAGCATTGATTGCAATAATCGCAATCGAGCACAGAAAGATTCTTACTCAAATGGCGAAGGCGGCAGGCGAGATCGAACAATTAAAACCGTTGAAGAGCGCGGCGGAAATCGTCGCCAAGGGCGCGCGTGCGCGCTGGTGGCGGCGGCGCGGCTCGAAGGGGCGCGGCTTCTGGTATGAAGATGCGAAAGGCAAACGCATCGCAAAAGAAGAAGACCTGGCGCGCATCAACCAGCTTGTGCTGCCGCCCGCGTGGAAGGAAGTGCGCGTCTCGCCTTCGCCGCGCAGCCGTTTGCAGGCCATCGGCATAGACACCAAAGGGCGCGTGCAGTATCGCTATCACGATGCTTACGCCGCCAGCCAGCAGCGCAAAAAGTATTCCAAGATCGAACGCTTCGGCGAATTCTTGCCCGCCCTTCGTCGCGCCACCAACGAACACATCGCGCAGGACGGCATCACGAGAGAACGTGTGCTCGCCGTCGTCGTCCGCTTAATCAACGAACTCTATTTCCGCGTCGGCTCCGAAGACAGCGTCAAACACTACCGCACTTACGGCGTCACAACTCTGCGCAACAAGCATCTTGAGATAGGGCGCAAAGGGCGGCTCACGTTCAGTTTCATCGGCAAGCATCACATACACCACCGCCGCCTTATCGTTGACGAAGAACTCGCGGAGATTTTGCGCGATATCAAAGCCCTCAGGGGCGCGAAACTTTTTCAGTATTTGGGCGACGACGGCAAACGTCATCCCGTCACCCCGCGCGAAGTGAACGATTACATCAAGACGCACACCTCCGAAGAATTTTCCGCCAAAGACTTTCGCACGTGGGGCGGCACGCTGCTCGCCGCCACAGAGTTGGCCGAAATCGGCGCGCCCGCAGACGAGAAGCAGGCCAAAGCCAACATGGTGCAGGCCGTCAAGCGCGTCGCCGAACGTCTCGGCAATACTCCGACCGTCTGCCGCAGTTGCTACATTCATCCGACCGTCGAAAAATTTTACACCGAAGGCGTCACGCTCGAAGAATTCCGCCGCCGCAACGCGCGCCACATACGTCGCCTCCAACCCGAATACGAACCAGAAGAAACCGCGCTGCTGAAAATGTTCCGCTCCGCAAATGGGAACGGTAACAGCCAGCGCGATTTGTAAATTTGCTGCGAGTTGGTCATTCAAGCGTGAGCGCCAAATTACAAGACGACTTTGCTACGCGCTACCCTATAAGGAAGAGTTTTGGTAAGGTGCAAATACGGCTGCCGACATTTCAAAACAGGCTTATCATCAAGGGGAATATATGCCCGACCAAAGTTCAAGTCCGGATGTTTCGCAAGAACTGCACGCGCTCATTGCGGAAAGCAAATCCAATTCCGAGGCGTTCTCAATCATCGGAACCGAACTGATCGAAGTAAAAGCCATGCTGATGGCCTTGATTGATCTTCAAAAATCCGGACTGATAGCGACCGGCGTCTCCGAGAGCGAGTTGGAGACGAATGTGCAAAATTTAATTGATGGATACCGCAATAGATTTCTTTCTGCTTTGTCTGGAAGAATAAAAGACGCGGTCAACCAACAGTAAGATTGTTGCGTGACACGATAAAAGATTCGTCAAATTTAGAATCAACGAGGGGACGCTTTATGCGGAAAATCTCTGTTCTCACAGCATTGTTTGTAGTAGCGCAGTCGTCCTGCGTAACGGTGGGGTATAGCAGTAGAGGGGGCGGCTTTTTCTGGCCCGGAGGCGGCTTGGGGCTTGTGCTACTAATCGCAATAATCTTCTTTTTGTTAAGAAGGCGAAGGTGACGCGGCGTTAAATGCTTGCTGTCTCCGTCTCGCGTTTCGCTCTTTGCTTTATCTCTGCAAAGTTTAAGTCCGTCGAAGGACGAACGTCTGCCTTGAGCACGGTCTTCATCAGTTCGAGGGCTTGTTCGTTCTCTTCCGCCGTGTTGGAAGCGACGCAGTCCGAAGGAATGACGAGGCCGAAGTCGCGCATATAGGCGTCGTTGGCGGTAAAGAGCACGCAGATGTTACCGGCGAGACCTGTGAGGATGAGTGTCTTGGCTTGCAGGTATTGAAGGAGCGTGTCGAGTGTCGTGGAGAAGAAGCCGGAGTGTTTCGGTTTGAGCACGAAGTAGTCGTCTTCTTCGGGGCGCAAGGTTTCGGCAAGGGGTTTGCCGCAGATGCCTTCTTCGAGACAGTGTTCGAGAAGTTTGCTGAAATCGGATTGCCACTTGCCGAAGTTGTCGTTGACGTAGACGACGGGAATCCCTGCCTGCTTCGCACGCTTCTTCAGCGCGACGATGCTCTGCGCCATCGGCAGCGCATATTCGAGCATCTCTTCGCCGCCTTCGAAATCGAGATCGTTGATAACATCGATCAGCAGCAGCACGACCTCTGCTTTGTCGGGCACGAAGCCGTGTAAGTCCTCATTCCTCGCGGGCATCTTTAACTTTCCCCTTGCTGTAAGTTTCTGTTTCTCGCGTCTATTTCGTCTAAAAGTGACGATTCGATTTAGTGGACGATTTTCCTTTTCGCTTGCCGCCTTTGCGCCTTTTTTCGTCCGCGCCTTTGAGAGACGCGAGCGGCCAGAGTTTGTGTTCGACGGTGGCGAGTCCGGCAGCGACGACCGCTTCGACGACGCTCTCCGAAGATTTGTAGCATGGCGCGGCTTCGTCCAAAGGCACACGCCCGTTGGTGTTTACTAAAATCCCGGCGGCCGCATACTCCGCGTCCATCTCTTTTTGCGAAAGGCTGCGCAAGGCTTCGCCGCGCGAGAGGCGGCGGCCTGCGCCGTGATTGACGGAGTAGCCGCTGTTAACAGCAGCCGCCTGCGGGCGCAAAATATAGCTCCAATCCTTGTTGCTGCCGGGAATCAAAACCGGATGTCCCGTCTCTTCCCAGAGCGTGCCATCAAGCGCGGGATGATGCGCCGGAAACGCGCGCGTCGCGCCCTTGCGATGCACCCATACGTCGCCGAATTCGGGATGCCGCTCGTGCTGCACAAGGTTATGGCTAATTTCGTAAATCAGTTCGAGGTCTTCGCCGAACACTTCGCGGAAGGCTTCCGCCACGCCCTCGTAGATAATCAGACGATTGAGAATTGCGTAGTTGCCGCCCGCCGCGACAGCATTCAGGTAGTCGCTGTAATGTGCGGAGTCGGGCGTGAAATAACCTAAATCAATGTCTGTGATCGCGTCGGGTCGCTCAGCTCGCGCGAGATCGAAAAAGTTTGTTGCGAGGCCGTGACCGAAGCCGCGACTGCCCGTGTGAACCTGCACGAAGATCGTGCCCGTCTGTTCCGAGCGTTGCAACTCTATAAAGTGGTTGCCGCCGCCGAGACTTCCCATCTGTTCAAGACCGCGTTCGGGACGCCCGCGCCCGCCCCAAGGGATTTGCCAATCGTCTTCAACCGGAATGCGATGGCGTTCGGCGCGGCTTCTGTCAAACCTCGCGCCGTACTTCTCTACGTAATACTCCGCGCCGCCGCGCACCAGATTATTAAACTCGCTCTTTGAAACCTGCACGAGCCGCCGCCCCTTGCCGCCCGCGCCCATCGCCACGCGCTCCATCACCGCCGCATTGAACTGCATCCTTTTCTCCGGCGTCGCACGTTCAACCGGCACGCTCGATTGCGCGCTCATCATTCCGCAACCCACATCGTACCCGACCGGCCCCATTGCGACTGCGCCCGCCTCTTTATCTGTGATGAGCACGCAGCCGACGGGCACGCCGTAGCCGTAGTGCGTGTCGGGCGTAATGACGACGAGGCGGACGCCGGGAAAGCGCGTCGCGTTGACGATCTGGCGATAGAGATTATCTTCCGCGTCATTGAGCAGCGACGGCGTGAGAAATAGACGCACCGGCACATCGCCCGTGTCTTCCGTGTGAAGCTCGTAGTAGCTACTGTGGCCGTTCCAGCGCGCGAGATGTTTCCAGTTGTCCCCGTTCTTCAAAGTCTTCGCCGTCTTCAATGCTTTCGCGTCCGATTTGTCTTTAACCATTGTCTTCCCCTTGATTGAGATGTGAAAACTCGTAACGAATAATTGACCGCAAGTTCGTATAGATGTCGTCGCCGTGTAAAGCTGTTGCAGAGCTTATTCGACTTTACCTGTCTTTCTCATTAACTCGCTAAAGTAAGCGGGCGCGAGTAGTAGTCTACTGCCGTACCAGCCGAACATTTCTCCGTCCGCCAGCATAACCTGCGCATCGGGGACTTCTTTTTTTATCTCATATAGATGTTTCTCTCTAAAGGGATACGGCTCTGACGAAAGCAACACGAGCTGGCAATCATCGGCTAACAGTTGCCGCAGAGAAATCTGCGGGTAACGTTTTTCGTTCTCGAACACATTGATGAATCCGCATTTCTTCATCATGTCGTTAATAAAAGTATCCCCGCCGACGGTCATGTACGGCTCTCGCCAGATAAGATATGCCGCGCGCGGCTTGTGATTCAAAGTTTGTCGCCGGGAAATTAATTCCTGAAAATTCTCTCTTATTTGCGCGCTTAGTTTTGCGGCCTGCGATTTTCTTCCCACTATCAATCCGATTGTTTCAATCATCGCTAAGGCATCTTCGTAAGTTTGCACATCGCTGATGTAAACGGGGGCGATGTTTTCCAAAGCCTCGATCTGCTCTTTTACGTTCTCTTCCTTGTTGGCAATAATAAGATCGGGATGCAACGATTGAACCGCCGGTACGTCAACGGCCTTTGTTCCGCCGACGTTTGCCTTCGTTTTAAGCCAGCGTTTCGGATGCACGCAAAATCTCGTGATGCCGATTACTTCTTCCTCCAATCCCAAATGAAACAACAATTCCGTTTGAGACGGCACAAGGGAAACTATTTTCTTTGGAGCGTAATAGATGGTTACCAATCTGCCCGTCTGGTCTTTAATTTCATTCATGCATCTGTGTTTCCTTTGCTGCCGGTAACCATCGCTTCGCCGCACTCGAAAATACGCATTTCAATTCGATGAAAGAGCGGCGACGATTTCTGCGGCGACGGCCTGCGCGCTCTGTGCCGCGTCAATCTTCAGGCGCAAGTCTGCGAGTTCGTAGCGCGGGCGTCGCTCTTCGTAAAGCTGCCGGGCTTTTTCGAGATTGCGTGCGAGCGGGCGCGAGTTGTCGGCGACGATGATTCTTTCCCAACACAGCTCGAAAGGCGCGTCGAGCCAGATCGTGAAGCCGTGATGCTTCTTGATGAGGACGCGATTGCGCGCGAGCATCCACGCGCCGCCGCCGAGCGCGATGATGTGCGTGGCATCCTGTTGTTGCAGCACGTCGCGTAGTGTGCGCGTCTCAATCACGCGAAACCGTCGCACGCCGTCTTCGTCAATGATCGCGGGCACGGCGCGGCCTTCGCGTTCGGCTATTAGTTGATCTAAATCCACGCACGCCGCACCGAGATGTTGCGCGAGAAGATGTGCGACGGTGGTTTTACCCGCGCCCATAAATCCGGTGATGATGATGCGCCGTTGCGGTTTCGTCTCACTCATCGTTCGATGACTGTTTCGAGCAACGCGAAGAACTCCGGGAACGAGACGCCGACGCATTCCGCTCCCGTTATCTCGGATTCTCCTTCGGCGATGAGCGCGGCGATGGTGAAAGCCATTGCGATGCGGTGGTCGCCGTAGGCTTCGAGTTTTGCGCCGCGCAAACGCACTTGGTCGCCAATGGTCAGGCCATCTTCGTGCTCCCAGACTTCCGCGCCCATCCGTCGCAGGTTTGCGACGCACGCGCCGATGCGATCCGTCTCCTTGATGCGCAACTCCGCCGCGTCCCGAATTTCAAGTCCGCCTTCGATCTGCGTTCCGAGCACCGCCAGCACCGGCAGTTCGTCAATCAACTGCGCGATTAAACCGCCGCGCAAAACATTCACCGCCGTGCCGTGCGTTGTCGCGGGCGCGAGGCCGTGACGTGTGCCGTTTACCTGAATATCTCCAATCTCTTCGTTGCACTGCTCGCGCACCTCTGTGGTCTTTACGTTAACGCCGAGCGATTGCAACGTGTTGATAAGTTCGGCGCGCGTCCGGTTGAGGCCGATGTTTTCAAGTCGTAAATTTGAATCCGGCAGCAGCGCGGCGGCGACGATGAAAAAAGCCGCCGAAGAAATATCGCCGGGAATGAACACCTCGCGCGCGCGCGGCTGCGTGTGTCCTTCGAGCGTGATGTTGGTTTGCGTTTCGCCGTCATCGCGTCGTGCGGTCGCCCGGTCAACGCCGACGCCGAACCAGCGCAGCATACGCTCCGTGTGGTCGCGTGTGGTGATGTTCTCGACGACTCCGGTGCGCCCGTCCGCGTTGAGTCCGGCGAGTAACACGCATGATTTCAACTGCGCGCTGGCGACGGGCATTTCGTAGATAATCGGCGTTAAAGGATGGCGTCCGCTGATGCGCAGGGGCGCGCGCCCCTCTTCGGATTGAACACGCGCGCCCATTTGTTCGAGCGGCGCGATGATTCTACGCATCGGGCGCGTGCGCAAGGATGCGTCGCCCGTCAGCGTTGAGGCGAACTTATGTCCGGCGAGCGCGCCCGCCAGCATACGCATCGTCGAGCCGCTGTTGCCGCAGTCGAGCGCCTCCATCGGTGCGCGCAATCCGCTGAGGCCGACACCTTCAATTGTCACGGTGTTTCCGTCGCGTTCTATTGACACACCGAGACGGCGCAAACAGGCGAGAGTCGCGGCGCAGTCTTCGCTCGTTGAAAAATTTTCGATGCGCGAACGCCCGTCGGCGAGAGCCGAAATAATCGCTGCGCGATGCGAGATGGACTTGTCGCCCGGCAAGCGCAATTGTCCCGCGATGCGGCGCGCAGGTTGAATAATCATGCGCGTAATCTTACATCAAAGATGAAGATGTCGAAAAATCAAGCCTGAGGAAAACCCTCCTGAACTCTTCTGTTTGTGAAACGGCGACGGGCGGATTTTATTGACGGGTGGGCGATAACCGATGAGCCGTTTGAGGGGAACGCATTATTAAGTGTTGCGGTTAATTATTTTATCGTACTGCGCCATTCGTATCGCGGCAAGCACTTCATCATTGTGCGGGCGAAAGACGCGCAGCATTATTTTGCGGTAGCGTATGATGCCTTTCGCGTCAACGACGACCAGCGCGCGCGTCGCCCACCATGGCATCCAGCCGCCAGACGTGTACTGTCGTGTCACAAGGCCGTCTGTGTCCGCCAGAAGTTGAAGGGGAAGCGCGTGATGGGCGGCGAACTGCTGATGCGCTTGCGGCGTACCCTGCGAAATGCCGACGACGAGCGCGCCCGTCGCCGTATAGCTCGCCCAATCATCGCGGACGGCGCACAATTGCTTTGTGCAAACAAGCGTTTCGTCTGCCGAATAAAAGAGCAGCGCGACGACTTCGCCGCGTTTCTCCGAGAGCTGCCACGCTTCGCCGCGCTCGTTTTGCAACACGAAGTCGGGCGCGGGGCTACCGACGCTAATCGCGTTCGCCGGGTCAGCTTGTTTCGATAATATACTCATCTGTTTTTCTACACTGGGGCGCGTAATGTTAAATGATATAATAGCAAAACCTTTATCGAATAGCCGCTTTTCTTGACACGCGGGCGGCGGGCGTGTTACACCGTCCATTCTTCTGCTATTCGCTTGCAGTCGGTTTGTTTACAATCTTTTCCGGCACTTTCGCGCTGCACCTTTAATTGTGACCGAAGAGACTTCCGAAATCCGTTTGCCGAGCCGCATCGAAGCGATTGACGACGCAGCCAATGCCGCCGCCGAAGTCGCGCGCCGCGCGGGATTCGATGAAGAGGCGCTGTTCGGCATTGATATGGCGGTGCGCGAGGCCGTCACCAACGCCGTGCTGCACGGCAACGAACAGGATGAAACGAAGCACGTTGATATACGCTTCACGAATTCGCGGCAGCATCTGGAAATAAAAGTGCGCGACCGGGGCAAAGGGTTCGATCCAGACGACGTTCCAGACCCGACCGCGCCGCTAAACATCTTGAAAACATCCGGGCGCGGCCTGCTTTTCATGCGCGCCTACATGGACGAAATCGAGTACGCGCGCCACGAACAGGGCGGCACGGTGGTGCGTATGCTCAAAAGGCGATAACGATTCGCAAATTCCCGAAGGAGACAATTCGCAATGGCTGAACTTGATATCAAAGAACGTCAGGCCGGAGATGTGACCGTGCTTGACATGAACGGCAAAGTAACAATCGGCGAAGGCAGCGTCGCGCTTCGCACAGCGATTCGCCGCCTGTTAGAAGAAAACAAAAAGAAGATTCTGCTGAATCTGGGCGGCGTCGGCTACATTGATTCAAGCGGCATCGGCGAGCTTGTGTCGAGCTTTACCGCGATCAACAAAGAAGGCGGCCAACTCAAGCTTCTCAACCTGACACAGAAGCTTCAGGACTTGCTTGCGATTACCAAACTGCTGACTGTCTTCGACGTTTACGATAGCGAAGCCGAAGCCATCAACAGCTACAAGTAAGCCGCGAAGCGCGACGGCGGTATGCCGTGCAGTTGCTACCGGCAAACTGCCGTCGTTTTCTCGTCTTGCCTAAGCTCTAGCGCCGCCTGCTCCTGGATCATTCCCGGTGCAAGCAGACGGCGCAAGCTGTTCTACACGTCTTTCAAATCTTGTCCCGCCCCGCCTTCGCGCTGGCATCCGTAACCCGCCCACAAGCATCTGTGTGTAATCCGACGCGAAAATTTGCGTTCGTTTCCCCATTAAAATTCACTCTTTTATTGATTCGGCTATTTATGAAAAGTTTATTTCTCTTTGCGACTTTGTTCGCGCTCGGCGGCGTGCCAATACTGGCGCAAAACACCGCGCCCGCCGCTACGACGCCGTCGCCTTCCGCGCAAACGCCGAAAAATAGAACGACAAACGCCCCGCCACGATCTGCAAACGGCGGAGCAGCTTTCGAGCTTTCGGAGTACGGCGTGCGAATTGAGCCGGAGCCGCGCCTGATCGTCGTGATGGCGGCGCTCGACGCCGCCGGATTCGATCCGACGCCCGCTGGAGTTGATGCAACGCCATTTCGCGCCCGCGTGAAGAAAGATAACGCCGCGCTTGACGAAAATTTGCGCGCCCGCCTGCGCAGTTTTTACGAGCGTAACAAACTGCCCGCGCCCGCCACTACTGCCGCCGAACAATCTGCGCGCTACATTTCGCTCGCTTACGCGCTCGGCAACGCGCCCGCCTTCGACGCGCCCGCGCGGACGGATGATCTGCCCGCAGGCGTTCTCGAAGTGCTGGACTTCGCGCCGCTCGTGCGCGAGTTTTACAACTCGTCGAACATGGCGGCGCGCTTGCCGGAATACGTCAGGCTGCACGCGGCGGAAACCGAACGCCTGCGTCGCGCCGTGCCCGAAATGGTTCGCGCCGTGCTCTCTTATCTGCACACGCGCCCGACGACAGTCATCAACGAGCGCGTGCCCGCCCCGAAATCTTCGACGCAGGCCGATAAGCGAAATAAAACTCCCGCGCCGAACTTCACTGTGCGTGAACGCGAGCGACGCTTCTTTGTCGTGCCGGACTTGCTCGCCGCGCCGGGCACGATAAATTTCCGCGTCATCGCCGACGATTACTACGCGATTGTTCCGGCGGGCACTGACCCAGTCGCTTCAGAGGTGCGCCGCGCTTATCTTCAGTATGTGATTGATCCGCTGGTGCTGCGTTTCAATCGAGACATCTCAGCGCGCCGCGAGCAGATTAAAAAATTGCTTGACGATAAAGCGAAAAGCGGGGCGCGTGTCTCGCCCGATGTGTTCTTAGCAGTGACGCGCTCGCTCGTCGCCGCCGCCGACGCGCGTTTTGACGAAGCGTTGCGACTTTTAACTCTCGTGCGCCAGACGCAGGCCGAGCTTCAGAGCGCAAAGACCGAAGCGGCGCGTGCCGCGATAATCAAAAAATCGCAGGAGGCGCGCACGGCAATCAATGATGAAACCATTGCGCAACTCGCCGACGCGGATGATCGCGGCGCGGTGCTCGCCTTTTATTTTGCGGATCAACTGCGCGGCCTCGAAGCGTCCGGCTTCGACATCAGCAATTTTTTCGCAGACATGATTGCGTCCTTTGATCCGGCGCGTGAAGCGAATCGCGTCGCCGAGACAAGTGCTGCGAGGCGGCGCGCTCTCGCCGCGCGCGAAAGTCGCCGCCTCGCCATGAGAGGCACAACAGCCAACGCGGAAAGCGTTAACCCGGCGCGCGAAGCCGTGCTCGTCCGAAATCTTGTCGAAGCTAACGATCTCGTGCGGGCGAGAAATTACATCGCGGCGGATCAACGTCTGCGCCCTCTGTTGCCGGAGTTTCAGAACGAGCCGCGCCTGCACTTTGCGCTCGGGCAGACGGCGAGTCTTTCGGCGGAGACGGCGACGGATGAGAACGTGCAGACCGAGCGGCTGATGCAGGCCGTCAGCGAATACCGCACGGCCTTGAAACTCGCCGATGCCGAAACGAATCGCGTGCTCATCTCACGCGCGCACGAAGCGTTGGGGCGCATCCTAGCCTTTTTAGATAAACCGGATGAAGCCGCCGTAGAATTCGACGCGGCGATTGCGATAGGCGACGTGCAGGGCGGCGCTTACCAAGATGCGTTGGCGGGCAAAGATGCGTTGGCGGGAAAACAGAAACCCTCATCGCCGAAGTAGCCGTTACAGTTTGTTTCAGTCATACGGTTCGCCGTCGAAAAAAACTGCCGTCGCCATGTTTCATTGTAAACAAACATGATGACGGCAGAATCTTTTTTGCGGATGGCGTTTTAGAGTTCGAGCAAAGGATTGAATAGTAACGGTGCGAGCGGGCGCACGGGTCTGACTTTAGGCGGCGCGAGTCGCATTGGCGGAATGTTGATTGAAGGGATATGCAACATTCGCGCGGTCGGCGAAAGCTTGAAGAACTGTTGCTCGCCGCGTTCCGGCGTGAGCTTGATCGTGCGCGGGTGTTTGTCGCGCACTATCTTCAGCGTCACCTCGCCTTCGCTTTTGCTGTTCAGTGCGCGCGAGACATCTTCGGCGCGCTGAATTGGTTGATTGTCAACTTCCGTTATCACATCTCCGGCCTTGATTCCGGCCTTTGCCGCCGGGCTATTCTCGGTCACGGAAGAGACGAGCGCGCCGCCTTTAACTTTGAAGTAATCGGCGAGCTGCTCCGTCAAAGGCATCGTGCTGACGCCGATGCGCCGCGTTCCGCCGAAGTTCATCCGAAGCAAATTAGGATCGCGTTCCAATCTCTCAAGCTGTCGCCGCACGTTGTCTTGCACAAACGGAGCGACGTTGAAGTTTTCCGCTAATTTATCTTCGCGCTTGCCGAGCGTCGCCGAAACATTTTGCTCTGCGCCGCCGCGCGCGATGGTCAGCTTCACTGTGTGCTCCGGCGCGGCCTCGTTAATTAAGCGCGTTAGCTTACGCGCGCCCGTCACCGTTTCATCATCGAAGCGTAGAATCACGTCGCCTTTTTTAATCCGGCGCGCTCCGCCGGGCTGTCTTTCGCCACGCCGCTGATTCCCACGCCGCGCGGCTCGCTCTGCCCGTAACGGTTCGCGTTCTCTTTCGTCAATTCTTCCGTGTAGATGCCGAGGTAATTACCGCCGCCCATGAAAATTCGATTGGCGATTAGCGGCGCGTCTTTCTCCGCAGTGGATGCGTCCGGCGCAACGGGCGCTTGCGGAGGTTGCTGCGCTAGCGCGGCTGTTCCGCTCAACAGCAGTGAAAGAAAAGCCGATAGCAAAATCTTTGTAGTCATCGCAGAAATCCTTTCTCGAAGGTTTCCAGACCTACACGCACACGCTTGCCCGGCGGTTCCGAAAATTAATGGGAGCAGAGTGCTTCAGTGGATTGCTCGGCAGACGACACTTTTATAGAGAAGCGGCAGCGTTGCTGACGGTTGAAGCGCGGCGATAAATTTCCTGTCCGGTGTTGCTCATTTCGACGGCGATTCTGTTTTCGGAGTGCGCCAGATCGAGATGCGCGATTGATTCGGAGACGGCGAGAAAGCGATGCACGTCCGTTGCGTGCGGAAAAAGTTTCTGCGCGATTTCCCACGCGGTTGCGCCCTCTTTTGTCACAAGCCGGATGACATCTTTCTGACGCTCGCGGATCGCCTGCAAATAGCGATTAAAGAGTTCTTCAAAGTCTGTGACGGCCTCGCCGTGCCCGCCATAAACAAGCGTCGGGGCGAAGCTGCGCAGGCGCGCGAGGCTGACGAGATATTCTGCGAGCGAGGGAAAGCGTTTCGACGAATCAAACGGATCAGGCGCAAGCACGGGATTCGGCGTAATGCGCTTTAAGATACAGTCGCCTGCGATGATCGTGCGGTTCGCCTCGCGCACAAACGAGCACGAGCCGGGCGTGTGGCCGGGCGTGTGCACGACGCGCAATGCGCCGGTAGCGAACATGAGTTCTTCATCGTCGCGCAACTCACCGTGTTCGTCTTCTGCGAGCGTGTCGGCAAAAATGCGCACGCCTTCGTAGAGCTTGCGCATTCCTTCTATCTCTTCTTCCGGCAGCCCCGCGCGCACAAGCAGTTGCCGCGTGCTTTCGTATTCGAGCCTTCCGGCGCGATGCCCTGTCTCCCAAGCGTGAACTAAGACTTCCGCCTCCTTCGCTTCATCACGAAGACGCCGGGCGAGGCCGCAGTGATCCTCATGCGCGTGCGTCAGAACGATGCGACGAATATCCGAAACGCGGAAGCGCGCCGCCCGCAACGCATCCCGCAGAGCTTCATAGGCTTCCTTCGTCTTCGGCCCCGTATCAATCAGCGTCACGGGGTCTTCGGCGATCAAATAAACATTGACCGGCCCGATATAAAAAGGCGTCGGCAGCGAAATGGGAATGATACGCATGGTTAAAAGTTTTCAGTTGTCAGTGTTCAGTTAAAACATAAGCTGAGGGCTGAATACTGACAACTGATTACTGACTACTGTTCTTAAAATACGTAACGGTTCGCTTTAATCAGCGTGTCCGCGATGCGGCGGCGCGCGGCCACTGTGTCAACGGGTGTGTGTTTGTTGAAGCGGCGCAGGGCGGCGAGCAGCGTGCGCAGTTCGTCGCCTTCGCTCATTGCGGCAAGCGCGTTTTTGGCGTGCGCTTCGATGCGCCCGACGGCGTCGTTGCAGAAGACGCGCGTCATATCAACGAAACGCGCCGCCGCTTCTTCGCCCTGCGCGGTTGCGATTTTCTGCGCGCGTAAGATGGCCGATTCCATCGCGTAGGCGTCTGTCACGATGTCCGCGATGTTCATCAGAATCTCCTGCTGTTCGGCGAGCACCATCATGTATTTCTGCGCCGCCGTGCCGAGCGTCATCAGCGCGACCTTCTTCGCGTTCTGCGCCAGTTTCATCTCCGCCGCGAGAATATTGTCATCCTCATCGAGATTCGGCATCGAAGGCGACAGCACTTCGTCCATTAACTTCTGCGCGGCAGGCAAGAGCGCAAGCTTGCCGCTCATCGCGCGCTTCATCAGGATGCCCGGTATCAGCATACGATTGATTTCATTCGTGCCCTCGAAGATGCGATTGATGCGCGAATCGCGGTAAGCGCGTTCCGCCGGATAGTCAGCCGAATAACCGTAGCCGCCGTAAATCTGCACCATCTCGTCGGCCGCGTAATCGCAATATTCCGAAAGCGCAACTTTAATAACGGAACATTCCGCCGCGTACTCTTCTATTGCCTGAAGCTTCGCCGCCGAATCCGCTTTCGCCGCATCGCCAATCGCCGACTCAATCAATCCGACGATGCGATACGTCATCGCTTCGCCGACCCATGTGCGAATCGCCATCTCCGCAAGTTTTCCTTTAATTGCGCCGAACGACGAAATCGGTTTGCCGAATTGATGCCGCTCGTTTGCGTAACGAATCGCATCGTGCATTATCAACTTCATCCCGCCGAGGCACGACGCGCCCAATTTGAAACGCCCGATGTTCAAAATATTAAAAGCGATCTTCGCGCCCTTGCCGACTTCGCCGAGCAGATTCTCGACCGGCACTCTGACGTTCGACAATATCACCGCGCGCGTGCTCGATCCCTTAATGCCCATCTTATGCTCTTCCGCGCCGGTTGACAGTCCCTCGCCGCGCTCGACGACGAAGCCGCTAAACTTGTCGCCGTCAATTTTAGCGAACACGACGAAAATATCCGCGAACCCGGCGTTGCTGATCCACATCTTTTCGCCATTCAAAACGTAGTGCGTGCCGTCCTCGCTCAAACGCGCCGTCGTCTTTGCTGCCAGCGCGTCCGAACCCGAACCCGCTTCCGTCAAAGCGTAAGCCGCGACGATTTCGCCGGACGCGATGCGCGGCAAATATTTCTTCTTCGTCGCTTCATTGCCGAAATAAACGATGGGCATTGTTCCGATGCCGACCTGCGCGCCGAAGGTGACGCCGAACGAAGATGCCCGCCCGATGTTTTCCGCTACCAGCAACCCGCTCGCTTGATCCAACCCTAATCCGCCGTACTCTTCCGGGATATTCGCGCCGAGAAGCCCTAGATCGGCGCACTTCTTGATTAGCTCGCGCGCCAAATCCCAATCATGCTTTTCGAGCGCAGGCAAAGCGGGACGCACTTCCGCATCAACGAAATCGCGCGTCGTCTCGGCAATCATGCCTTGCTCTTCCGTAAAATCCTCCGGCGTGAAAATATCCTCCGGCGCACGTTCCTCGATCAGGAAACTCCCGCCCTTGATAATCTGCTTCTTATCTTCAACGATGGCTGACATAAATTTATCCTTTCTTGATTCTCTAAAGTGATAGCCTTAACCTTTGCGCCTCTATGTCTGATATGTCTGATATGTCTGATATTTAGCTGATGCGCTCGAAGATTCCCGCCGCGCCCATGCCGCCGCCAACGCACATCGTGACCATGCCGTAACGGCCATTGCGGCGTGCAAGTTCGCGCAAGATTGTCGCCGTCAATTTCGCGCCGGTGCAGCCAAGCGGATGGCCTAACGCGATTGCGCCGCCGTTGACGTTCACCTTTTCCGCGTCGAGATCGAGCGTTTTAATGACCGCGAGCGATTGCGCGGCGAATGCTTCGTTGAGTTCGATGACATCTATTTGATCGAGTGTGAGTCCGGCGAGCTTCAACGCCTTCGGTATCGCAAACACGGGGCCGATGCCCATCTCTTCGGGCGGGCATCCGGCAGTCGCATAGGCGACAAAGCGCGCGAGCGGTTTCAAGCCCAACTCTTTCGCGCGCGTATCCGACATCACGATGGCCGCCGCCGCTCCATCGGACATCTGCGAAGCATTGCCCGCCGTAATCGTACCCTTCACATGAAACGCGGGCTTCAGCTTCGCTAAAACTTCCGCAGACGTATCGCGGCGCACGCCCTCGTCCGTATCGAAAACGATTTCGCGCCGCGTCTTCTTGCCCCTCTCGTTCAACTCTTCGACGGCGACGGTGAGCGGCACAACCTCGTCTTTGAAGTTTCCATTATCCAACGCACGCGCCGCACGCTCATGCGAGCGTGCGGCAAACGCATCCTGCTCTTCGCGCGTGACCTCGTATTTGCGCGCGACGTTTTCGGTGGCGAGTCCCATGTTCAAATAAAAGTCCGGGTAGTGTTCGACCAAGTAAGGATTCGGGCGAATCGTGTGCCCACCCATCGGTATCAGAGACATCGTTTCGAGGCCGCCCGCGACGATCACTTCCGCCGCGCCCGTCCTGATTCGGTCAGCCGCTATCGCAATTGATTGCAAGCCCGACGAGCAGAAACGATTGATCGTCATCGCGCTGGTTTCGACGGGCAGCCCTGCGCGCACGCTCGCCGCACGCGCCACGTTCATGCCCGCTTCGGCTTCCGGCATCGCGCAACCCATAATCACATCTTCGATTTCTTCAACCTGTAAACCTTCCGCGCGCGCGATGGCTTCTTTGATGACCGCCGCGCCCATCTCATCGGGGCGCGTCGCACGCAAAGTTCCCTTCGGCGCGCGTCCCACCGCCGTCCGCACCGCGCTGACAATCACTGCGTCTCTCATAACTTTCAATTCTCCAGACCCGACTAATTTCTCAAAGGCTTTCCGGTCTTTAACATATGCGCCATGCGTTCCTGCGTGCGACGTTCGCCGACGAGCGATAGAAACGCCTCGCGTTCGAGATCGAGCAGGTATTGTTCGCTAACGCGCGTCGAGTGATTCAAATCGCCGCCCGTCAAAATGCGCGCAAGTTTTTCTCCGATCAGCGTATCGTAATCGGAAATAAAACCGCCGCGCTTCATCTGATGTATACCGAGCTTCAATGTCGCCAGCGCGGATTCACCGAGCGCGAGAATGTCCGTGCGCGGCTGCGGCTCCGTGTAGCCGGTTGAAGCGAGAGCGAGCACTTCCTGCTTCGCGTCCGCGATCAGGCGATCCGCGTTCATAGAGATGCTATCGTCTTCCTGCAAAAATCCAAGCTCGCGCGATTCCTCTGCGGAGGTAGCAACCTTCGCAAGCGCAATGGTCTCGAACGCGCGCTTGAGATACGGGAATGGGTCTGCGTCCGTCATGTTTTTCGGTATCGAATCCATCCCACGCAGCAATAACTCTTTCGTGCCGCCGCCCGCCGGAATAATGCCGACGCCGACTTCAACGAGGCCGATATAAGTTTCGGCCGCCGCGCGTACTCTATCGGCGTGCAACGCCATTTCGCAGCCGCCGCCAATCGCCAGACCGAACGGCGCGACGACGACGGGCTTGCTCGAATAACGCAAACTCATCATTGCGTTCTGAAACGCGCGCACCATCAAATCTATGTCTTCCCAGTTCTCTTCCTGCGCTTCCAGCAGCATCATCATCAAATTCGCGCCGACGCAGAAATTCGCGCCCTGATTGCCGACGACCATTCCGACGAAATTCTTTTCAACTTCGGCGAGCGATTTCCCGATCATCTCTATCGTGTCGCCGCCGATGGCGTTCATCTTCGAGTGAAACTCTAAACACGCCACGCCGTCGCCAATGTCAATCAAAGACGCGCCGGAGTTTTTCCTGACAACGCCCGTGCGCTCTTTGATTGATTTGAGAACGATCACACCGGCAGGTTCATTCACCGGCGCATATTTCGACGACGCGAAGTCGAAATAGGAACGCGCGCCGTTCTCCGTTTTGTAAAAGGATGTCGCGCCCGCATCCAGCATCTGCTGCACGTTCGCGGGAATCTCTTGGCCTTCTTCCTTCATCCGCGCAACGGATTTTTCGACGCCGATGGCATCCCAGCTTTCAAAGACGCCGAGTTCCCAACCGAAGCCCCAGCGCATCGCGCGATCAACTTCAACCACGGTGTCGGCGATTTCCGGTATGCGATTCGCCGCGTAACGCAGCGTGCGCGCGAAAGTTTTCCAGAGAAACGCACCGGCGCGATCATTCTTGTTCCAGACAAGAGACTTGATGCGCTCGCCCGTGTCTTCTATGTTCTTCGCCATCTCGAGCGCGGGCAGTGTCACCTTCTGTGCCGGACGATATTCGAGCGAAGCGTGATCGAGCGTCCAAATTTCCTGCTTTTCGCCGTCCGTCTTCTTCTGCTTTTTGTAAAAGCCGCCGCCCGATTTATTGCCTAAGATTCCCTGCCCGATCATCTTCTGCAAAAATTCGGGCGCAACGAAAACTTCGCGTTCTTCGTCCGTCTGCACCGCATCGTAAAGATTACCTGCGACGTGCGCGAGAATGTCCAAACCGACGAGATCGAACGTGCGAAACGTCGCGGTCTTCGGACGCCCGACAATTTGCCCCGTCAGTTTGTCTATCTCTTCTATCGAATAGCCGTCTTCCAGCATCGTCTTGATCGTCAGCATCGCGCCGAACGTGCCGATGCGATTGGCGATAAAATTCGGGCGGTCTTTCGCCACGACGACGCCTTTGCCGAGACGCCTATCAAGAAAACCGTGCATCGAGCAAGCGACTTCCGGCTTCGTCCATTCGGTGGTGATGAGTTCGACGAGATGCAGATAGCGCGGCGGATTAAAAAAATGCGCGCCCAAGAAATGCGCGCGGAAATCTTCGCTGCGTCCTTCGGCCAGCGCGCGGACGGGGATTCCGCTCGTGTTGGTGGCGATGATCGAACCGTTACGGCGATGCCGCTCAACCTGTTCGTAAAGCTTGCGCTTGATGTCTGGATTTTCGACAATCGCTTCGATCACTAAATCGCAATCTTTGATGCGCTCCATGTCGTCGTCGAAGTTACCGACCGCGACACGCGATGTAATCCCGTTAGTGAAAAAGGCTGCGGGACGCGCTCGCTTCGCCGCATCAAGTCCGGCCTGCGCGATACGGTTTCTCACCTGCTTTGATTCGAGCGTCAGGTTCTTCGCCGCTTCTTCGGGCAGAAGTTCACGCGGGGCGATGTCTAACAAAATGACGGGGAGACCTGCGTTCGCCAAGTGCGCGGCCAATTGCGCACCCATCGTGCCCGCGCCAAGGATCGCGGTCTTTTCAATTCGGAGCATAAGAGAAACCTCTCGTCGGATTCAGAACGAAACGCATCATACTGAATGAGTGCTCATTCAGCAAGCAAAACTAGCTACGACGCGCGGTGAACTTAACTCAGTGAGACGATACGTTTCAGGCTTCGTCGTAAAGCTTATCAATCACGGCGCGATATTTTTCGTCTACCACGCGCCGCTTCACTTTGAGCGTCGGCGTCAATTCGCCGCCCTCTATCGTTAGCTCATGTTCGAGCAGGGCGATGCGTTTAACGCGCTCGTATTGCGCTAAGTTAGCGGAGAGCGATTCGATTTGCCGCTCGAAGAGATTAATGATACGCGGGTGAATAATGAGTTCGGAAAGCGCGCGCGCGTCAATGTTTTTCAGTTGCGCGTAAGACTTGACTTGTTCCCAATCGGGCACGATCAGGGCGGCGGGAAACTTGCGCCCGTTGCCGACGAGCACCACCTGATTGACGAAGCGCGAGCCTTTGATTAGCTGTTCGATGAACTGCGGCGCGATGTATTTGCCGCCGGAAGTTTTGAACAACTCTTTCTTGCGATCCGTGATGCGCAAATATCCGTCGGCGTCGAGCGCGCCGATGTCGCCGGTCTTGAACCAGTTATCTTCAGTGAAGACGGCAGCCGTTTCCGCAGGCTTGTTGTAGTAGCCGCGCATCACGTTCGGCCCACGTGTTTCAATCTCGCCATCCGGTGCGATACGCACTTCGACAAAGGGAATCGTCCTTCCGACCGTGCCGATGCGATGCGTGTTGGGTTCGTTGATGGTGATGCCGGGCGAAGTCTCCGTCAGGCCGTAGCATTCCATGATGGGAAGCCCTGCGCCCGCGAAGATGTAGCCGAGTTCTTCGGGCAAGGCCGCGCCGCCGGAAACGAAAAGCCGCACGCGCCCGCCCATCGCCGCCTGCCACTTTGCAAAGACAAAACGCGACGCGAGTTTGTATTGCAGCGCGAGGCGCAAAGGTACGGGTTGCCTGTTGACCTGATAACGGGCGCAAGCAAGGCCGACTCCGACAGCCCACGCGAGCATCGCAGCTTTGACGCGCCCGCCTTCCGCCGCCTTATCTTTGATACGCGCGTAGATTTTCTCGAAGAGGCGCGGCACGGCGAGCATCAGCGTCGGGCGCACTTCGCGCATATTGTCTCCGATCTTCTCCAGAGACTCTGCGTAGAAGACGCTCATGCCGCGATGTATGTACATATAGAGTCCCGTGCGCTCGAAGATATGCGAGAGCGGCAGCACGGAGAGAGCGACATCGTTGGCGGAAAACGCCAGATGATGCGAGGAGTCAATCAGATTCGAGACGAGATTCGATTGCGTGAGGATCACGCCTTTCGGTTCGCCGGTTGTCCCAGATGTGTAAAGGATCGTCGCAATATCGTCAGGCTTGACGGCGCGCGCGAGTTCGCTTGCCATGTCGGGCTGCTCTGTTTCCAACTCGCGCCCGCGCGCTTCAAGCTCTGCGAGCGAGAGCATCCGCGCGTCTTCTGTGGCCGCTTCGCCCGCGTCGAAAAAGATTGTGTGTTCGAGCGTGTCACAATCCTTCAAAGCAACTGCGATGCGCTCGTATGCCGCTTGATTGCTGATGAAGAGCGCACGCGCGCCGGAATCTTTCAGGATATAACAGACTTGCACGGGCGTTTGCGTCGGGTAGATGGGCACGTCAACCACTCCGGCGAACTGACAGCCTGCATCGGCGAACGTCCATTCAGGGCAATTCTCCGAAAGCAGCGCGACGCGCTCACCCTGTTTTATGCCAAGCGCAAGAAGTCCGAGCGCAATGTGGCGCGCGCGCGCCACCATTTCATCGGACGAAACGGAATGCCACGCGCCGTCTTTCTTGTAGTTGAGCGCATCGGGCTTTTGAAACTTTTCGGCGGCGCGCAGGAACATTTCCGGGAGCGTCGTGGGTTCGTTCTGTTCGAGCGGCGTGCGCATTGAAGGAGTGTGCAACGCTTCGTGTATTGTCGAAGGCGTGTTCATTTGGCGACCACTCCGTTGAGAAAAATGTCCAGCACTTGATCGGCGAGCGGCGCGAGCTTATAGCGACGTTTCGATAAAATCCAGTTAGTCGCCATTTCGTCTAACGCGCCGAAGAGAATCTTGGCGACGACTTTTGCGTTCAACTCGCGGCGAAACATTCCGGCGCGCTGGCCTTCCTCGAATGCGCTGCGAATCAGGCGCAAGTATTCGCCGAAGCCTGCGGCGGAAAACTCTTCCATGAACTTCGTAGAGCCGCGTAGTTCAACTTGGAAGACAATCGCCAGATCACGATCCGCGCCGAGACGTTCGAGATGCAGTAGCGCGATGCGGCGCAGTTTTTCGCGCGGGTCTGTGATGCTCTCGAGCTGTTTGCGCCCCTCTGCAATGGCTTCGTCAACGCTTTTATCGAAGATCGAATGCAATATCTCTTCCTTGCTTTTGAAGTAAAGGTAAACCGTGCCGTCGGCGACGCCCGCTTCGCGCGCGATGTCCGCGACTTTGGCATTGAAATAACCGGAGCGCGCGAAGACGCGGGTGGCGGCGCGCAAAATGGCCTCGTGTTTGTCGCTGACGGGGGCGCGAACAACAGAGATGGAGCGGGCGGAGCGCATCGGATACCTGATAGTAAAAACGGATTCGCTGGAAAGAAGGCGAGCGGTGAATGAACAGCCATTCATTCTTGCGCGCTAGACTTATACGCCGAATGCGGCGCTCTTGGCAATAGAAATTTCGCGTTACCTGCGGGGCTCTCGTTCGTTATCGCGTTCTTCGCCGTTGGTTGCGCCTTCGTCCGGCATCGCATCGTTGGTGTTTTCGATTTGCAGTGGTGCGCCGCCGCGCAGACGAAACTCGCTTTGCGGAAAGGGAATCTCGATGCCCGCCTCGCGGAACAGTTTGCTGATACGGTAGTTGATCAGGCTCTTGATCTGCGGGTGCAGGCGCGGCTTGTCCGTCCACACGAGCAAGCGAAAGTTGAGCGACCAATCGCCGAAGCTTAGAAATTGCACGCTCGGTTTAGGGTCTTGCAAAACATTCGTGATGCCTTCCGCCGCGCGTAGAAGCGTTTGCGTCACCACATCCACATCGGAATCGTAGGAGACGCCGATGGGCACGGGAATGCGCGCGCGCCTGTCGCCGTAAGACCAATTAACGAGCGTCTGGTTGACGAGCTTCGAGTTCGGCACGATGACGGCGATGCGGTCGTTGGTCAGCACGGTCGTCGTGCGCAAGTTGATGCTCTGGACTTTGCCCTGCGTTTCGGTCTTCACATCGTTGACGGTAATAAAATCACCGACACGAACGGGTCGCTCGAAGAGAAGTATGAAGCCGGAAGCGATGTCGCCCGCGATGTACTGCAAGCCGAAGCCGATGCCCAAACTTAATGCGCCGAGCACCACCGTCAGCTTCGTCAAATCCGTTTGAAAGGCGACGGTAAAAGCGGAAAGCACGCCGACGGTGATGATGAAATAATGCGTCAGGCGCAGCAGCGTGTACTGAATGCCGGGATCAATATGCGTGCGTTTTTCGAGACGCTTCTGTAGAAAAAGACGCAGCCATTTCGAGACGAGCCACGCCGCAAATAGAATAAGAAGGCCTAAAGCCAACGTGAAGATAGAAATCGAAACACCACCGACGTGAACCGGCAACGGCTCATCAATATAGTTCTTCCAGAAATCAACGACGTAAGCCCACCCCTGCTTAAACGGCGCGCCGTCTGGCAGCCATAAGGACGCGAGTGCTTTGAAATGCAGCGATTCGTTGGCGTCGAATGCGCCACTGCTCCATCCGATTGTCTTTAACAACTTATGTTCTTCTCAACTTTCCTTGCAGGCGCAACATCTATTCCCTCGCGCCCCTCTCCGGCAAAACCAACACAGCAAGCGAGCCGGACGCAGTTGCTTTTGTTGAAAGCAGCGTGCGAACGGCTCATCGGGGAATCATCTTGCAATGTGAAAATTTCTGGCGGAGGCTGAGGGACTCGAACCCCCAAGGGATTTCTCCCGGCAGTTTTCAAGACTGCTGACTTACCAATTAGCCTAAGCCTCCACATTCCGCAACGCTCGAAATATACCGCACGCCGTCCGTCCGGCTCAACTCACGAAGCAACGCCTCGAACTTGATGAAGCCAAACTGCTTTTCAGTTTAACGCTCAGTAACCCGGCGGCGCGACGGCTCCCCGGCAACGTCTGCGATCAACTCCGCTGTGTCCAGCAGTCGAAAATCTTTCCAACGCCTGCCGATTAACTGCGCGCCGATGGGTAAGCCTTCACGAGAACGCGAGACGGGCAGCGCAACCGCAGGATTCCCCGTCAAGTTAAAGATCGAAGTGTAAGAGCCGAGCGCAACCGCGTTATCCATCTTTTCACTTTGCGTGCAAGGCTACTGAGAGAATCTCTGACGGTTTTGTGCTGCTCTGAAACGAATGCTTCGCTTACTCTTTTTCAGTTTCATCCTTCTTCTCGTCAACGTTATCGCTCTCGTGTTCCTCCATCAGCGGTTTCATGCCGGGCTGCGGGGCGTGGACAGTGCCTTCGTGCAGGTCTTCGCCGTCATGCTTCTTTTCTTCCATCACCTTTTTATCGTGCGCGACATTTCTAGGGTCTGCCATTTATCCATCTCCTTTTGCCTGATACGATTTAATTGCGTAGTGATAACCTGTGATAGACAAGCTCTAAACCATATAGAACTCCCATGAGATACGGTCGGGGTCTTTGAAGGCGACATATCGCTTGCCCAGCGCCTCGTCGAGTTTGATGCCTGTATTCTCCACGCCCGCCTCCGTGAGCGCGGCAGCCACACGCTCCAACTCTGTTTCGTCTGCACAGGCTAACGCGATGTGATCCAATCCGACGCGGTGCGGATTAAACGTATCTCCGCCCGGCGTATCGGCTTCAGGAGCGCGCACACCGAAGGCGGTGCTGCCTGCGCTGAAGAGAAACAGTTCGGGGAGTTCCTTCATAATCGAGAAGCCGAGCGTCTCCGTGTAGAAACGCTTCGAGCGTGCTAAGTCAGTGGAGCGCAGCGCAATGTGGTGCGCTCCCGATGTCTTGATGTTGATGCTCATACCTATTTCACTTTCCGTTGCATATTGTGTGTACTTCTTTATTGGAACACGGTACAGCAGGCAGGCAACTTCATCAATATGGATTCCGAATTATAGAGGGGTGTGCCTATCGCTGGAGTTAACGCGGGCAGAAACCGCCACCACGCACGGTAAGGATTAAAAGACGACGGGATAAGAAAATCGCCGTTTCCGCTTCTCGTCCGATGACTTGTTCAACGGCGCGTTATTCACCGACAAGTTTTAATGCTTCTTCGCGCAACGCCCGGCGGAATCACTATCGGGTCAAACAGGGCAGGCAAAATCTTTAGCTCTCCAATGCGCTCCAACCCGATTAAACAAGTGCTGTCGGAAACAATAGGCTCTTTCACAAGCCTAATTCCTCACGCAACTCATCGGGAGAATAATTAAAAACCGGAACTCGATTTCGCCCTAGAATCTCTATAAAAGCTCGCTTTGAAAAGCCCGCCAGACGAGCCGCCTGTCCCAGAGAAACGCGCTCTGTTTCATACAATTTGATCGCAAGAAGCGTTTGCACTTCGTCCTTCGACAAATTTGGCGGTAAATCCAGTATCAGCTCAACAGTATTCTGCATAATTATTACCCGTCGTCATTTTAACATCGCCGAGGCAAAAGAAGTCGTCTAACGCCCGATCTAACCGGGCGCGGCGAACCGCCCATTAGAACCAAGTCTCGCGCATGAAAGCAATGTTATTCGCGCTCCGGTTGAATGAGTTGTTAGATGTTTTTCGATAGCTCTCAACGTAACCGCCTTAGTTTTCATTAGATTCAATATTACGAAATAGCTTTCCAATGTTGACTATCAAGTTAACCAAAAAATTCCAATAGTCCATCAATTCACCTTGCGGATTAGTCCAATGTGAGTCCATTAGAAACACCCACTTACGTAAAACTCCTGTGCCATGAGCTTCTGGTGTTCTGAAAGTATCATCAAATCCGGTTAGCAGCTTTTCAATTTGCGCCACGAGTTCTTGAGGTACTTGCGGCATCTTACCTACGATCTTCACAAAGCTATTCTTCTTCCTTCTTGCCCTAAAGAAAGTCTCATATTCTGCGGGCGCAAACATGAGAATTATGAAGCCCATTATTTTATCGAACAACGCACGATACTTCAGAACGAAAGTAGTGCTATATCTTTGAACCTCCATTTTCCCAAAGAAATTCTCTTCGGAATCAAACACCGAACTCCCTTCAGACTTATATTTAATAGAACCGTCATCTAGTATTTTAAAGATGGTCGGGAAATATGTATTCATGATAGCGAGCATATCTGTATGATCACGCGCCAACAAAATATAGTTTATTTGAAGGTCGAGAAGGGCAGTAAAAACCCGCCCGCCATCCTTTCGTTCTTGCAGCTTATCGTAAGCATTAACTAAAGATATATGATTTGGAGATAGACCAAGCTTTGCCTTTTCATACTTATTAAGCCAAGTTACGAAAGAAACGACCTCTTCTCTATCTTTTAGGACAAACGTATTGTCACTTTTAGGGAAAATCATTATGCCCTTCAACTTAAAAACATCTAACGCATATTGTATGGGTAACACTTACATAATACTCTGTTAGCCGATAATATCCGGGAATAAATTGAGCGGCCTGATGTTTCAACATGACGAGTCTATCAGGCATTTCCCTTCACGGTTTCGGCGACGATTAGATCAACGACATCTTCAAGGCGTCCGTTGCGGGCGTAGGCGGCGCGTTGGCGTGTTGCGCCGTTGCCGCGTTGCAGAACTTCGCGTGTGAGGGAATTGATTTCGTCCCACTCGCCGTGTTCTTCCAGAGTGGGGCGCAGGCGTGTGAGGAGTTTTAGGACAAGCTCTTGCGCGGGGACGGAGCGGGCAGCTTCGATGTCAATGAGGTCGGCGTCGAGGCCGTAGCGGGCGGCGCGCCATTTGGCGGCGCGTAGAAGTTCGGGGCGCGCGTGTGTGATGGGTTCGTTGCGTGCGGCTTGCGCATAGCAGGCGCGTGTGAGGGCGCGTGCGAGTCCGGCGATCATGATGGCTTCGTCTATCGTCATGCAGACATCCGTGACGCGAAATTCCAGCGTCTCGTAGCGCGCCGAAGGACGCACGTCCCAGTAAATCTTTGTGCCGTCTTCGATGCTTTCGGTGGAGACCAACGCTTCAACGAGGCGGTCGTATTCGGCGCGGGAGGCGAAGGGTTGCGGCGTTCCGGCCATCGGCCAGCGTCGCCAGATTTCCGTGCGGAAGCTTGCGTAGCCCGTGTCCGCGCCGAGCCAGAAGGGAGAGTTGGCGGCGAGCGCGAGAAGCACGGGCAGCCAGGGACGCGCGCGGTTCATCACGTCTATCGCCGCTTCGCGGTCATTGATGCCGACGTGAACATGACAGCCGAAGATGAGATGTTCGCGCGCGAGTTGTTGGTAATTCTGCTCGATGCCGATGTAGCGGGCTTTGGGCGTGACGGTCTGATCTTCCCAGTGCGAGAAAGGGTGTGTTCCGGCGGCGGCGAGTCGCCCGCCATCGCGCTCTGTTGCCTCTATCACGGCGCGTCGCAGGCGCACGAGTTCGGCACGTGCTTCTGTAAGCGTGCGGCAGACGGGCGTGCCGATTTCTATTTGCGAGAGATACAGCTCCGGCTGCACTTCGTCGCCGACGGCTCTTTGTGCCTTCGGCAAAACTTCCGCCGAGCGCGGGCGAAGTTCGCGCGTCTCTGCATCAACAATCTGATACTCTTCCTCGACGCCGATGGTAAATTGTTCGTCTTGTGTCATGCCTTTCAGTGTATAACCTTACTTATCAGAACGGGAAGTTGAAGCTTAAAGATTAAGCATCGCAAGGCGTTTTGTCCGTTAGTGATTAAACGGAGGCTTGAATCCGCTTGCTCAAATCGTTTCGCCTGCAAATGTTTCTCGCCGCAGTAGTCCTTCTTTGCCTCGCTTCGCACGCCCGTGCGCAAACGTCGAACAACACCTTTTCGTTGACCGCAGAGAAACTGCATGGCGATTGGGAAGGAGAATTGTACAACGCCGGATGGTTGTACCACGCGGGCGACGATGCGAGTTGGGCGGCGAAGGATTACGATGATGGCGCGTGGGAAAAACTGCGCCGCACGCAGTTTAATGACGGGCGTTTGCCGCGTTCGAGATGGACGGGCGCGGCGTGGTTTCGCCTTCATCTCGCGGTTGACGAACAACTCGCGCATGAACCCGTCGCGTTGCGCTTCGGGCACTGGGGCGCGTCGGAGATCTACGTTGACGGAAAGCTCCTTGAACGCTTCGGAGAGATTACCGCCAATGGTGACGTGGAGTTTAACCCGAACAGGCAGCCCGTTGTGTTTACGTTCGGGAGCGGCGGCGCGCACGTTATCGCCGTGCGCTATTCGTTTCAGGCCGAAAGGAATTTGGCAACGGGCACGGGCGCGTGGCTCGCGCGCGGCGAACACACTCCCGGATTTTACCCGCTCATCCAAACCGCGCGCTTTGCCGTCGCCGATCACGGAGAGCGCGGATACAGGTCGCGCTGGTACAGATTATTTGTCGGCATCCTGTCCGCGCTCGCCCTTCTACACTTTCTGCTCTTTACGTTCTACACGCGCGAACGCGCCAATCTCTTTTACAGTTTGTTTGTTGTCTGTCTGTCAATCAGCATCGCGGCGCATTACATTCTTAGCGACGATAGCCGAACCGCGCGGGCCTCGAATCTACTCTTCATTTTGTTTGTCAGCTCGTTTGTGCTCGCGTTGCCGTTGTTGCTGACTTTTCTGTATGTGGCGTTTTCGGAAAAGTTTTCCAGACAGTTTTGGGTGTGTCTGGCTCTCTGCTTTATCACAATCGTTACCGTTGCCGTTTTCGTTCGCTCACGCCTTACGCTTTACGTTGTCAGCGCAGCTCTTATCTTGCCGCTGGTAGACGCGATCCGCTTAATCGTGCGGTCTCTCGTCAAACGCCGCGAAGGAGCGCGCATTATCGCCGTTGGAGTGCTGTTGTTCGCGTGCGGGATACTGATGCTTATCGCGCCCGATCTGTTAAGGCTTAAACAGCCTTCGTCGTTTATTGAATTAATACGCGAAATCTTCGTCTATCTAGCCATCCCGATTTCCGTCTCCATCTTTCTCGCGCGCAACTTCGCGCGCACCAACACGCACCTCGAAGCGCAACTCGTGCAAGTCAAGGAACTATCGGAAAGAGAAGCGGAGCATCAGCGACAGCAGGCCAGATTGCTAATCGTCGAAGCCGAAAACGAGCGCCGCACCAAAGAACTCGAAGAAGCACGGCAACTTCAACTCTCAATGCTGCCGAAATCCGTGCCACAACTTCCAAATTTAGAGATTGCGGCCTATATGAAACCGGCGACGGAAGTCGGCGGTGACTATTATGATTTTCACGTCGGCGAAGACGGCACGTTAACGGTAGCAGTTGGCGATGCCACAGGTCATGGACTCAAAGCGGGCACGATGGTGACGGCGACGAAAAGCCTCTTCAATAATCTCGCGCATGAAACGGACATCGCCAACATCTTCCGGCAATCTTCCGCCGCGCTCAAGAAGATGAATTTGCGCGGATTGTTTATGGCGATGACGATGATGAAGATCAAAGGTAATCGCCTTGTTATAAGCTGCGCCGGGATGCCGCCCGCGTTGATTTACCGTGCGGCGGCGGGCGTTGTCGAAGAGATAGCGATCAAAGCGATGCCGTTGGGAAGTCCGCTTACGGGGGCGTATCAACAGCGGGAGTTGACACTTGCCGATGGTGACGCAATCGTGTTGATGAGCGACGGATTTCCAGAGATGTTCAACGAGCAGAATGAAATGTTGGACTACGCGAAGGCGAAAGCGGTGCTCGAAGATGTGGCGCTCGGTTCGTCGCAAAGTATTATTAATCGCTTTGTCGAAGTCGGCGAGCGGTGGGCGGGAACACGTGCGCAAGATGATGACGTGACGTTCGTCGTCTTGAAGGTCACAGGCGGCAACGGCGCACGGGCATAAATAAACAGCCGTGCTAATGAGCGCACCCGTCACAAACAAATTTGTTTTCCTTACCGGATGAGGAGGAGCAGCAGAAAATGGATCGCTTTGTTCGTTACAGCTTTCGCGCCACACTTCTTTTTCTTCTCGCGCTGGCGTTTTCCGCGCCGCTCCTTGCGCAGAATGAAAACACCTTCACGCTGACGGCAGAGAGCTTGGAAAACGACGCCGCAGTTGAGTTAGACAAGCTTGAGTGGAAGTACCACGCGGGCGATGATGCACGTTGGGCTGATCCGCAATTCGATGATTCATCTTGGGAAATTATCAACAGTACGCGACTGCCGATTGAACGCCTGCCTAAGAGCGGCTGGCAAGGGATTGGCTGGTTCAGACTGCGCGTTCGTTTGGACGGGACGGCAGCGGACGTGCCGCTGGTGTTTGAGATGAGCCACTGGGGAGCAAGCGAAATCTTTGTTGACGGCGTTTTAGTCAAACGCTTCGGTGTCGTCGGCGCAAGAAGTGCAAAGACGGAGCAAGCCTACAATCCGAACAAAACACAGTCTCGCATTGCACTGGGCAGCACGGGCGGGCACTTGATCGCCGTGCGCCATTCCAGCGCGGCTCTACGCGATCCGACTTCCGGCTGGAGCAACTTCCTAAGCGCCCGCGCGCCGCAAGATTTCGGCGTCGGATTTGAGTTGCGCATATCAAAGCTTGATTCCTTCCTGTCACAGGTTGAGACGATATTTTACGACTATCGCGGCGCAGGAATTGCATCCGGCTTATTCTTCGCCGTCGGCATCTTGTTTCTATTGATCTACGGATTTTATCCCCGCGAGAAGGTCTATCTTTTCTTCGGGCTGTTTATTCTCAGCTACGGGCTTTACATTTACGCGGTGGGAACAGGTAACCGTAGTCATGACGACATCGCAAAGATCGTGCTGTTGCGGCAGCTTATCTTTCTGCTCATTGCGGTTACGAACGTAACTTTTCTGGCATTCCTTTATGTCACGCTCGCCGCGCGCATTCCGCGCCAGTTCTGGATATTTCTCGCTGCGAGCATCGCTTGGCTCGTCATCAACTTTGCTTTCCCGAACTCAAAAACAAGTTTGGCGCTTAATGTCCTGATCGCGTCTTTTATACTTATCGAGTCGCTGCGCCTGACGGTGCAGGCGTTACGAAAGGGGGTGGACGGAGCATGGATTGTCGGCATCGGCGTGCTTCTACAGGCGTCCTCGCTTACCAGAGTGATTTTAGGTTTATCGGGTTTCCCTTTGCCGCCGGGTGTGATCGCTGTGCAGCGCCAAATTAGCACCTACGGTCTGGTAATCGTTATCTCAATTTTTCTGGCGCGCCGCTTTGCCCGCACGAACAAACGACTTGAAACAGAGTTAGAGCGCGTCAAAGAACTCTCCGAGAAAGAACTGCAACACGAACGGGATAAAGTCGAGTACGAGCGCCGCGCCAAGGAACTTGAAGAAGCACGTCAGTTACAGCTTTCAATGCTGCCGAAGATACTGCCGCAACTTCCTAACCTTGAAATCGCCGCTTACATGAAACCGGCAACGGAAGTCGGCGGCGATTACTACGATTTTCATGTCGCAGACGACGGCACGTTGACGGTCGCCATCGGGGATGCGACGGGACACGGGTTAAAGGCTGGAACGATGGTCACGGCCGCGAAGACGCTTTTTAGCAATCTGGCGCATCAGCCGGACATCTCGCAGATATTCAAACAATCTTCGTTCGCGCTCAAGAAAATGAATTTGCGCGGGCTGTATATGGCGATGGCGATGGTCAAGATCAAAGACAGGAATCTTTCGGTATCCGCCGCCGGGATGCCGCCGATGCTCGTCTACCGTGCCGCAACCAGACAGGTCGAAGAGATTGCCATCAAAGCGATGCCGTTGGGCAGCATCTCAAACTTTCCCTACCGGCAACAGGAGTTGAACCTCGCGGAGGGTGACACGGTAGTTTTAATGAGCGATGGGTTTCCTGAAATGTTCAATGAGCAGGGCGAGATTCTGGATTACGGGCGAGCAAAGACGGTGCTCGAAGAAGTGGCGGACAAATCGCCGCAGGAGATAATCGAATTTTTCGTTCGTCGTGGAGCAGAGTGGGGAGGCACAAGACCGCAGGACGACGATGTGACGTTCGTCGTCCTGAAAGTCAAAGACGGCAGCCTCTCGCCATCGGTATAGATGTAAACCCTTGCGAGATTCATTGAGTGCGATGCGTTTATCTTAAACGCGCCGCTCGGGTGGGATCAGCGATTTGTGTATGTGTATGGCGGCCATCGCGCCTTCGGCAGCGGCGACGACGGCGAGTTGCGAATTGGGCGTTAAGTCGCCCGCCGCGTAAACTCCCGCGACGCTTGTTTGCTGATTGCCGTCAACCCACACGAGGCCGCATTCTTCATCGAGTTTGCAGCCGAGCGATTCGTACAAATATGCGGACGAGGCTTCCGTGCCGAGATTGAAAAAGAGCGCGTCGCAGTCGAGCGTTCCGCCGTCTTCAAAACAGATGCGCTGAAGCTGCTTCGTCTCCAGATCGCCTTCGAGACTGGCGACGCTTTGATCGGTCACTGCAATATTGAACTGCGCGAGCTTGGCGCGATGTTCGTCCGTCATGTCGCCCGGAACGCCGTTGGTAATCAGCGTCAACTTATCCGTCCACGTCAGCATATTGAGCGCGAAGCCGACGCTTTTGCTTCCGTGCCCGAGCACGGCGACGCGCTTGCCCGTCACTTCAAAGCCGTCGCAGTCCGGGCAGTGATGCACGCTCACGCCGTAGAACTCTTTGAAGCCCACGCAGTCCGGCGTTAGATCGCGCAAGCCCGTCGCCAGCAGTAAACGCCGCGCCTCGAACGGCTGCTCGACGGTTTTTTCATCGCCCGTCGTGATGCGGAAATGATCGTCCGCGATGCGCTCGGCCTTCGTCACGCAGCCTTCTATAATCAATCCGCCATGCGTGGTCACTTCATCGCGCCCTCTGGTGAGAAGCTCCAGCGGAAGTATGTTGTGGTGGCCTAGAAAGCCATGCACGCCGTGTGAATAAATGTTGCGCGGGCTGTTGTGATGAAACGTCAGCACGCGGCGGCGATAACGCGCGAGAAAAAGCGCACCCGAAAGTCCCGCAGGCCCCGCGCCAATCACTATGCAATCGTAGATCATAAAAGTCAGGAGTCTGGAGTCAGGAGTCCAGAGTCAGGAGTCGGGAGTCTGAAGCCTTGAGTTTAACGCGAAGACGCTTGCTTGTTTTTGACTCAAGACTCTTGACTCCAGACTCCTGACTTTCTAAGTCGTTAGTCGCCTGTAAATGCCCGGCAAGCGTTCGGGCAAATTCATCACGTCGTCAATTATCGTGTAGCCGACATCGCCGTAAAGGTCGCGTAGTTCGGTTTCGGATTCGCGGTCAATCGTGATGCAAAAAGGCGTCACGCCCTGAATCTTGGCTTGGCGTAGAGCTTCGCGCGTGTCTTCGCGTGCGTAGCGGGCGTCGCCGTAATCGTGGTCGTAAGGCCGCCCGTCGGAGAGCACGATCAAAAGTTTTGTGCGCGCCTCTTGACGTGCGAGGCGTGTGGCCGCGTGGCGAACGGCTGCGCCAAGCCGCGTGTTGTTCTGGTACGTGATGCCGCCGATGCGCCGCTCTATCTCTTCCGAATATTTTTCCGCGAAATCTTTTATCACATAAAAGCGCACGTTGCGGCGGCCTTCGGACGTGAAGCCGTTGATCGAATACGCATCACCGACGGCTTCCAAAGCTTCGCTCATCAGCACGAGTCCTTCTTTTTCGATTTCGATGATGCGGCGTCCGGGATGCGTGTAGGGCTGCAAGGGGTGGCGTCCGATGGTGCGCGCCGTCGAAGAAGATTGATCGAGCAGAAATGAGACGGCGACGTCGCGTTCGCGGCGCAGGCGTTTCGTGTAGATGCGTTCGGATTGATGGCCGCCGCCGACGCCTGCCGCGCGACGGTCAATCACATAATCAATCACGGCGTTGAGGTCGTAGTCGTCGCCGTCGAGTTCATTAGCGACGCGCTTCAAATTCTCCGGCTTCATTAACTGAAATTGATGGCGAATCGAAGAGATGACGCCTTTATGACGATGGCGCGTTTCTTCCACGAAGACTTGATTGCCGCGCCGCACGCGCTTCTCGATTACGCGACACCAATTAACGCGCGTGTCGGTCAACTCCCTGTCCCATTCGTCGTAGTTGTAAGCAACATCGCCCGCTTCCAAGTCCTGCTCCGGCATTTCGCTCTGCGCCCAGCGTTCGTTTGATTGAAACTCGTCGGGGTCGCCGTCCCTGTTGGAGCTGTTCCATGCGTTAAAGAGTTCGCGCGCGTCCGGTTCGCGTTGCTGTTTCTGCGGAGTGCTTTCCGTATCTCGCGTCTCGCGCGGTGGAGCCTCGCTGCTTCGATTGTCCGAGCCGGATTCTTCTTCGGGCACGGGCGCGGGTTGTTGCTCGGTATCGTCCGGCGAGATGTTCTGGAAAAGCTGGTAAACGCGGCTTGTCGCCATCAACGTGTCGGCGACGGTCGCGGCCTGCGGGTTGACGAGATAATCCGCGACGATGATTTCGAGTTCGGAAACTATTTGACTGTAAAACTGTCTGGCATCATCGAGCGCGCTGCCGCAGAGCGTGATTTGAAAAAGCAATTCAAAAGGCACGAGCGTAACGGGCAGGCCGGTGATGCGCGGACGGCGGGCGCGCAGATGATCGCGCGTCGTATTCAGATCGCGCGCGAGGCCGCGATAAGCGCGCCGAAGACGCGCATCAATGCGTCCGTTCTCGAGCGTGCCGAAAATTCTCCCGGCGAGCCTTGTTTGCGGGAAAAGCGCGAGCGCCGCGCGGTAATCGCCGTCGGGCGGAAACTCACGCTGTTCTTCGCGCTGGCGTCGCGCTTCTTCTTCGGGCGCGAGCGCGGTTTCACTGTTCGCCGTGTCGTTGATGTAACCGTCAAGCGCGAAAGCGTCGCGGGCGTCCGTGTTCTCCGGCGCGTAAAGCTCATTTATGGAAGCGAAAGCGGCGCGCAGATCGGCGGTGTCGCGTTCATGCGTGCCGAACTCGATTTGCCCTGCGGCGTGCGCGGCGAGCACTTTGTAGAGACGAAAATCGCTGGCCTCGTCGCCGAATTCCGCGACGACCGCAGGCAAAGAGATCGTGCGGCCATCGGAGATGCGCGCTTCTTCGGGAACGGCGGCGAGCGGCACAATCTCGACGGCGTGCCCGGTCAGTCCTTCGATATAAAGCTTGAGCGTGTGCTGGACGGTTTCGAGCGCGAGTCCGGCAGCCGCCGTCTCGCCACCCGTGCGCAGCGAATCATTGCTGCGGCGCGTCTCCAGCGCGTAGTAACTACGGCGTGCGCGGGCGTCCGCGTTCTCGATTGCTAAACCTTCGCGCGCCCATTGTTCAAACTGTTCGAGCGAAGCGGCACGCAACGCAATCAAGCTCGAACGAAAGCAGGCGAGCGCGGCTTCGGCATCAATCTGCGCCACTTCGCGCGTGATGGCGATAACGCGCAGCGAGATTTCAAGAACGCGTGCGCGGCTCGATTCTCTGGCGAGCGTCTGAAAAAAAACGGGACTCGTGCGCGCGAAAGCGACGAGCGCGGAATTGCCGCTCTCGGCTATCGCCCACAGCAAATCCGTCCACGCGCCGAAGGCTTCCGGCAGAGCGCGCAGAATCCCCGCGCCCGCAACCAAAACGTGCAAGGCCGCGCCACCGCCGCGCTCCAAAAATTCGCCCGCGTGCCGTAAAAGCAAGAGCGCGTTTTCGGCGTTCAAATCTTTCAACGCGGCGGGCAGCGCCATCCACGCATCGCTCGCAACGCCGCCCGCCCGCGCTGCGAAAGCAGCGGCGAGAGACACGGCGGCACGCGCTACCGTCGCGCGGCTCTCTGTGCTGAAATCGCGCAACCGTTCGGCAACGCGCGGCGTTGCTTCCAGAAAGTCTGCGCTGTGGCGTGCCGAACGTCTGGAAATTTCCGCCGCCGCTTCAAAGATCGAACGCAGCAGCTCGGCGTCTTCGATGTCGCGCGCCAGCAGCGGCGCACGCCGGAAAGTTTCGAGCGCCACCGCGCTTGAAAGCGCAAGCTGTCTCTCGCAAATCTGAAAGATGAGCGGGCGCGCTTCGTCCGGCACGCGCGCGAACTCTTCAACACCGCACGCGAAAAAGGCGACGCCCGTTTCCGCATCGCCCATCGCCACACGCCTGCCCGTCTCGCCCCACGCGCGCAATAGTTCCGCCTTCTGCAAGACACGCGCAGCTTCCGGCGCGGCTCGCAAAAATTCCACACTCGCGCGCAAAGAGACGCCCGCCACGCTCGCGCCCGTCTCCAACGCCGCACGCGCCTGATCCGCCGGAAGCTTGCCGATCTCGCGCGCCAAGCCCGCAATCGCACGCCGCTCCGCCACGCTCTTAAAGGCGCGCAAGCCTTCACGGAACGCTTTCGCAAACGATGGCGCGGCATCATTCGTCGCCGCCGCCGCACCAGCCGCTTCGCTCTCTTCCGCCTCCGCGTCAAACATATGTCCGCGCTTACGCTCGTTCGCCATTGAATCCTGAAATCGTCCGTTGGAATTTATATTACGGTCGTCACAATCTCGCGTATGCTGCGTTGTAAATCGCGGTCGTCGGTGATGGGCGAGCAGAGTGCGACTTCCGCCGCCTGAATCGCCGGAATGCCGCGCGCGATCATCTGCGCGGCGTAGATTAAGAGACGTGTCGAGACGCCTTCTTCGAGGCCGTGACCGCGCAGGTTTCTGATCTTCTGGCCGATTAAGACGAGGTCGCGCGCGACGCTTAAATCTATGCCACCTTCGCGGGCGACGATTTCGGTTTCGAGTTCCGGCGGCGGGTAATCGAATTCCATCGCAACGAAGCGTTGGCGCGTTGATTGCTTCAAATCTTTGAGGATGGATTGATAGCCGGGATTATAGGAAACAACAAGCATAAAATCCGGTGGCGCATCTAAAATCGTGCCGCGTTTTTCAATCGGCAAACGGCGGCGATCATCCGTCAAAGGATGAATAATCACGACGGTGTCTTTGCGCGCTTCGACCACTTCATCTAAATAGCAGATTGCGCCGCTTCTGACGGCGGAAGTCAAAGGGCCGTCGTGCCAGACGGTCTCTTCGCCTTCGAGCAGGAAACGCCCGACGAGGTCTGTCGCCGAAAGGTCTTCGTGGCACGCGACGGTGATTAAAGGGCGATTCAAACGCCACGCCATATATTCGACAAAGCGCGTCTTGCCGCAGCCCGTCGGCCCCTTCAGCATCACGGGCAGGTGTGCGGCGTGGGCAGCTTCAAACAGCTCTATTTCACTCTTGGCGGCGAGATAAAAAGGCTCTTCCGCCACCCTGTATTCTTCGATGGCTCGTTCGGGCATAACTCTTTCGCTTCAATGGTAAAGATAATTAGCGCGCCCGCTCACGACTAGCGCGGCGGGCTGACGTTTCAATTCGTTTCGGGTATCCTAAAGCATTACCCGGCAGCCTGTTTTGTTGATATCAGGCAAGCATCTTAGCATTCGCTTTGAATGGGCGGCAAATAAAGGGAAATTGCGAAGACTGAAAGCAGTTAAATAGTTTACGTCTTAAAGTTATGAAAATAGCAGTGGCGATGAGTGGCGGCGTGGATTCGAGCGCGGCGGCGGCGCTTCTTAAAGAGCAGGGGCACGACCTTGTCGGCTTTTCTATGCAGTTGTGGAATCAACGGCGCGGCATCAGCGTGGACGAGAACGGCGAGCCGTTGCCGTCGCGCTGCTGTTCGCTGGACGACGTTTACGATGCGCGTCGCGTCGCGGCGAATTTAGGGTTTCCGTTTTACGTGCTCAATCTCGAACAGGATTTCGAGCGCGATGTGGTGCAGCCGTTCGTCAGCGGCTATCTGAACGGCGAGACGCCGATTCCGTGCGTCGCCTGCAACAGCCGCTTGAAGTTTGCGTCGCTTGATCGCCTTGCGTTGAGTCTCGGCTGCGAAAAGGTGGCGACGGGACATTACGCGCGTGTCGAATACGACGCGCAAACGAACCGCCACAAACTTTTTCGCGGGCGCAATTTACAGAAAGACCAATCCTATTTTCTGTGGGAACTAACGCAGGAACAGTTATCGCGCTCGCTCTTTCCGCTCGGCGAAATGTCGAAGCCGGAGGTGCGCGACGTGGCGCGTTCGCATGAATTGGATGTTGCCGAGAAAGCCGAATCGCAGGAGATTTGCTTTGTGCCGGACGGCGACTACGCGGGCTTCATTGATCGTTATCTAGAAGCGGAAAACGAAACGGAAAAGCTGCCGGGTGCGGGCGAAATCGTCAACACGCGCGGCGAATCTCTGGGCGCGCACGGCGGCATACATCGCTACACCGTCGGGCAGCGTCGCGGCATCGGCATCTCAAGCCCGCGCCCGCTGTATGTTATCTCGATTGACGCGCCGGGCAATCGCGTCGTCGTCGGCGAAAGCGAAGAATTGTTGCGCGAAGATTTCACGGCGGCGGGCGTCAACTGGATCGCGTTCGATGAGCCGTTTGAACCCGTGCGCGCGGAAGTGCGCGTGCGTTATCGCCACGAGCCTGCGCCCGCGACCATTGAGCCGCAAGCGGGCGGGCGCGTCCGCGTCATCTTCGATGAACCGCAACGCGCCATCACGCCCGGACAGGCCACCGTCTTTTATCGCGGCGATGAGGTTGTCGGCGGCGGCTGGATTGTTAAGAAAGGCAGTAATCAGTAGTCAGTATAAAAGCGGCAACTAACGCCTCAAGCAGAATTGGGATGTTTCCTTTTGTTTCTCCTTGCTGCTTTCTAACCATGCGTTCGACCGCTTCGCTAGAACAGACCATCTATTGGCTGCTTTGGGATACCCCACGACGCGAGTTGTTTTGTAAGATACGAACGGCAGTTGATTCTGAAAACTATAATCCGATTACACTATTTAGAAACTCAATTGATTTGTCTAAAGATATGTTTGTAGGAGTTCTGTCTGTAAATAGTTCTTTGATTCTTTTACCGTTGAGTTGAGAAACGCCTCTCGAATTTCTCCCTGCCCAATGTTTAATCAAAATTGTGTTAGCTAAAACCTTATCATGGAACATTGAAACTAAAACAGGATCGAGAACTTTATCGAAATCAATGCCGACGAAGTAAAACATAAACACCGAGTTTTTGCTCGATAGGAAGGAAAGCATTTTGTCTAAATTGTATGCTTTAGGGTTTGAGTTGAGAACCATTATTTTGGTTTTAATATCTGTTGCTGTGTAATAGATGTCATCAAAGTTCTTCACATAATCACCTAACTCATTATCGGTTTTGAATGGCGGGACATCGGTTCTATTCTGAAGCGAGGAAATCAAGTTCTGCTTCAAAGTTTCATCCTTTCCGGCAATCAAATACTCGATGATGTTTCCTCTGATTTTTACGTTCTCGATTAACGAGGCAATGAGTATTTCATTCTGAAATTTACTAACCAATCCATCCAGTTCATCTTTTAACTGCTTAAATTCCGCCGATTCTGAAAAGTTTTTGGCTCTTAACGGCGCATTCAGAATAGAAATCTTGCTTTCTTCCAATACATCAAATTTTTTGCCCGTCGGCGCGATCCCGTTGGTTGCTTCAACCAGTCTGACAAGATTTACTTCAAATGGAATTTGTTTGTGAATCTCGAATAGTTCATCAAAGTTTTCGGGAGAATTGCGAACTCCATTAAACTCCCTCAAAATATCTGAACCGTTAAAACTGCCTCTAATGTTATCCACTCTTAAAGATTGTGAAGAGTGACTAATTTTTTTGAGGAAGGTAGAGTTTACGAGCAATAAAATATTCTCATCCTTTAGAACAAGACAAACGATGAAAGGTCTGTCATCGTATTTTTGCAAAGCCGACAATCCCAAGACCGTATTGCCGAAATTAGCTGAATTCGCTTTGCTAAAGCGTATTGCGAAATGTGAGTTATAAAATACTGACCTATCTTTGACGAGCGGGAATTGTTCTTTGACGAGTGTGGCAAGCCTGTTTTTATCGTTGACTGTTTTATGGCTTTGGATGAACTCCGAAAGATTTTCAAGCATATCAGTTTAGTTGAATAGCCCTTCTTGAAAAGTATTTTCGGCTTTCGTCGGCTGCTCCCTTTTTTGCATTGCCAGAGTATTCCTCTCCCAGAAAAAACCGCCTGAATAGCCTTGAATTGTTTTATCACGCTCTGCCATTTCCAATCTTTTTTCAGCCAGACAAGCATATTCATTATTTAGTTCGATGCCTAAATATCTTCGCCCAAGTTTCTTAGCGACGACCGAAGTTGTTCCTGAGCCAAGAAAAGGGTCAAATACAACATCGTCGGGCTTGGAACTAGCCAAAATCAATTTAGCTATCAATTTTTCAGGCTTTTGGGTTGGATGGTCAGTATTTTCGGGCATTGACCAAAACGGAATGCTTATATCTGTCCAAAGATTTGATGGAGAAGTTAAGCGGAAGTTACCGTTTTCTTCTTCATCCCAATCTTTCGGTTTACCATTCTCTTTATAAGGGGCAATTACCTTTCGTTTTAATTTTACAGCCTCAGCATTAAAAAAATAGTCATTATTACGAGTGCAAAACCAAATATCTTCTGAGCAGTTTTTCCAATTCGATTTTGCGCCGCGCCCTTTTTCACGTTCCCAAGTTATACGATTTCTGACTATAAAGAATTCGCTTAAAACCTTGTAAATTGAAAGCGATGTTTCCCAGTCAGAGCAAACGTAAATTGTTGAGCTTGGTTTTAGAGTATGAATAATTTCGGATACCCATTTGCGCGTGTAGTCTTCATATTCATCGAAGCCCTTTTTTTTGAAGCCGTTTCCGTTGAAGGTTTTGTTCAAATTATATGGAGGGTCAGCTATTAACAAATCAACAAAATTTGATGGTAAGAATGATGCGGCTGTATGCAGGTCTTGGTTTATCGTTGTATCCAACACATCTCCAATTTTTGTCTTTTGAGATAGAACAGCAGCAGTGGTTGAATACTTCACTCTGTCCTCTTCCGTCAAAACTAATGTTCTATTTCTTGGGGCTTTTTCCTTCATAAGTCTTTATTCCTACGAGATTTTAGCTGGTCGGATTATAGTCAAAATTTCCCCAAACAGCTATAATCGTCTTCACGAAAATTGAATCGTTCACCAACGCGCGGTCGAACAACTCATTCAACCGGAGCGCGAATAGCGTTGCTTTCATGCGCGAGACTTGCCGTGTATGATGTTGTGTCCGTGCCCAATTAATTTGGGCGTTAGTTAAACCTTTTCCGCCTCTGCAACGTACTCACAGCACGAATTCACACGCTCCGAAAAAGTTCGTTAGCTACAAAGGAAGTTTTGAAAGTTAAGTTATGCCCATGTCACGCACCCGTAAAATTGTTTTGGTTCTGCTCGGCGTTATCACCGTGTTCGTTGTTGTCGCGGCTATCGGAATCGCTCTGCTCTACCTCGCCTTCCGGCAGGATAAGCCTTCAATTAAAGATAACAGCGTGCTCACGTTGAAGATCAAAGGCGCGATGCCGGATTACGCGCCGAATGATCCGACGCGCCGCTTTTTCGGCGGCGGCGACGAGCCTTCGATGGCGGGCGTGCTCACCGAAATCAAGAAAGCGAAAGTTGATAAACGCATCGGCGCGATTCTGCTCGATATTGATGAGAGACAGAGCGCGGGCTGGGCGAAGGCCGACGAACTGCGCGACGCGATTGCGGATTTTCGCACGAGCGGCAAACCCATTTACGCCTTCATGGAACTGGCGACCAACAAGGAATACTATATTGCGACCGCCTGCGAACGCATCTACTTTCCGCCTTCCGGCACGCTCTTTATCAACGGCCTCGCCGCCAACGTGACGTTCTTTCGCGGCTCGCTCGACAAGCTAGGCATTTATCCTGACACGTTTCAAATCGGCAAATACAAGAACGCGCCCGAATCCTTCACGCGCAAAAATATGTCGGACGCGCAACGCGAAGTAACCAATGCGCTGATAGACGATCAATTCAATCGCTACGTTAACGCCATTGCCACGACGCGCGGCAAATCTGTGGAAGACGTGCGCGCCATGATTGATAACGCGCCGTATGTTGCGACCGAAGCAAAGGCGGCGGGCTTGATTGACGGCGCAAATTATCGTGATGAAGTCGAAAACGAATTGAAGAAGCGGCTCGGCTACAAAGATTCCGAAAAGCTGCATCTCTTGAAAGAGTCCGAATACCGCAACGTGACGCCCGAATCCCTAGACCTAAATGAAGGCGAGCGCGTCGCCGTGATTTACGCGACGGGAGCAATCGGCTCCGGCAAATCTAGCGGCGGCAGCCCGTTCGATGGGCAATCCGTCGGCTCGGACTCCATCGTTAAAGCTCTCAAAGACGCACGCGACGACACGAAGATTCGCGCCATCGTGCTGCGCGTGGATAGCCCCGGCGGGTTGGCTTATTCTTCGGATGTTATCTGGCACGCCGTCGAAGCCGCAAAGCAGAAAAAGCCCGTCGTCGTTTCAATGTCGGATGTCGCGGCCTCCGGCGGCTACTATATCGCCGCCGCCGCCAGCAAAATCGTTGCAGAGCCTTCGACCATCACAGGCTCTATCGGAGCGTTCGCGGGCAAGCCGGTCATCAAAGGTTTTTACGAGTGGCTGGGAATCAGCAGCGAGTATGTCTTGCGCGGCAAAAACGCCGGGCTGTTTCGTGAGACGGAAGCGTTTACGAAGGACGAACGCGCACGCTTTGAAAGCTGGATTAAGAGCAGCTACTATGATGATTTCGTGCCGAAGGTCGCCAAGGGGCGCAACCGCAATGCGGAGTACATAGATTCCATCGGACAGGGGCGCGTGTGGTCTGGCGCGCAGGGCAAAGAGAACGGCCTCGTGGATGAATTCGGCGGCATGGATCGCGCCATTGAAGTCGCCAAGCAGCTGGCGAATATTCCGGCGAACAAAGGTGTGCGCCGCGTCATTCTTCCAGAGCCGCGCAACTTCTTTCAACAGTGGTTCTCGGACGATGACGACGAAGACGAAGCGGGCAGCAACAGCGCGCAGCAACAGCGACAACGCGCCATGCTCGCAGCGCTTCCAGAAGATTTGCGCCGCGCCTTTCAATACGCCGCCGTGCTCGATCAGATGAAACGCGGCGAAGTGATGCTGATGATGCCCTTCGATTTGCGAATCAAGTAAGGCACGATAAGCCACGCTTAATTAAAGGCGACGTATTGATTAGAAAGTTTTGTAGAACTGTCGGCGACTATCGTCGTCGGAGATCGGCAGGCGGTCTTGCACGGAAGGCAGCGCGGGAAACGCACCATGCGGCTCTGTCTGATACCAGTAGGCGGTAGACGCATAATCGTTCGATTGAATATTCGCGTGGCCGTGTTCGATGCTTACTCTGATGGATTTCGTGAAGGTGATCGGGTCTTCGATGTGGAAGCGATACGTCGTCCATTTGCCGGAATGAAAAGGGCTTTTTTCAAGCGGCTGCGCCAGCGAGATGCCGTGATAAAGGCCGCTGTATTGCCCGGACGGATAGCCCCATGCAGCGCAGAAATAATCCTCCGTGCCCGTGCCGACGAGCGACGGCGTCTGCTCGCCATCAATGTAAATCATGTCGTCGCCTTCGCCGAACCAATCAAAACTTTTGATCGGGTTGATATTGTCAATGCTTAGATTGCAGCCGACATAATGGCCGCGCCCGGTCGCTTCGAGGATGACGTAGTTGTTTACGCCGTCAAGGTTCGCGGCATTGTTCGTTTCATCAACGGTCGCTTCCGGCCTGCTTAAATTAAGTGTCCCGCGCGTCGGATTTTGTCTGCGCCACTGCGCGTGAAATTGCAGCGCCTCACCAATCGCCCCCGCATACTCTTCATAATCAATGTAGTAATAGAGAGAGGGCACGGGTTGCTCGCCTTCATTCGTTAAAGTGAAACGCGCGCCGCCCGCAAACGGCATCGGGAAAAAGCAGTTCATCGCCGCCCAATCTTTTTTCTGCGGGTCGCCGCCCGTGACCATATTAAGGGGCAGCGATTGAAAGGGTTGCACGCGCGCATGGCCGACGCCGAAGAAATCGCCGATTGGCGCTTCGATGCTCGGCGTCGTTTCCTCGTTCCAGTACGCGCGCAGAATCAAACGGCGCAGGTAATCTTTCTCAAAGCTCTTGATCGTCATCCAGATGTGGCTGATACAGCCCGCGCCGCGAATACTCGCCAGCGTCGCCGTCGCGCCCGCCGCGAGTTCCAGAAAGTCTGCGTTTTTGCCCGTGCGGTCATAGCTTGAAACGCGGCGAGACCTGTGCTCGCGCGGGTAGATAAGACCGCGTAACGCGCTTGCTCCCATGTGTAGATTATTTTTAGTGTGCGCCTCCGGCAATGAGGGAACGGTTTCTCGTTCAGCGCATGATTGCGTCGCCAATCCGCTTCCGGCCAACAGCGAGGCGAGCGAGAAACGCTTGATGAAACCGCGCCGGTCTTTCGGCTTACCTGTCATTTATTGCAACGCCCCTCGCGCCTGTTTGCCGCCGTTCGCCGCTTAACGCCTTTCGATGCGTTCCAGATTACCCATGTACGGGCGCAACGCTTCCGGGACGATGATCGAGCCGTCCGCCTGCTGATAGTTTTCCAAGATTGCAACCCATGTACGCCCGACGGCAAGAGCCGAGCCGTTAAGCGTGTGAACGAATTCGGGCTTTGCGCCGCCCGCACGACGAAAGCGAATCCCTGCGCGCCGCGCTTGAAACGCTTCATAGTTCGAGCACGAAGAGATTTCACGAAACGTGTTCTGCGACGGCAACCAGACTTCTATATCGTAAGTCTTGGCGTTGTTGAAACCGAGATCGCCGGTCGAGAGCGTGACGACGCGATAGTGAAGCCCGAGCTTCTGCAAAATCGTTTCCGCCTCGCGCGTTAAAGCTTCCAATTCGTCGTAGGAATTTTCCGGCAGCGCGAGTTTGACGAGTTCCACTTTGTCGAATTGATGCTGGCGGATCAGGCCGCGCGTATCGCGTCCGTAGGAGCCTGCTTCGGAGCGAAAGCAGGGCGTATAGGCGACCATCTTTAAGGGCAACTGTGCCGCGTCGAGTATCTCTTCGCGGTGATAGTTGGTGACGGGCACTTCGGCTGTCGGAATCAAGTAAAGCTCGCGCTCGTCCGTCAGCTTAAATAAATCCTGCTCGAATTTCGGAAGCTGCCCCGTGCCGAAAAGCGCGTCGCGGTTGACGATAAAGGGCGGCAAAGTTTCCGTGTAACCGTGCTCGCGCGTGTGCGTATCGAGCATGAAATTGATGAGGGCGCGTTCGAGCCGTGCGCCCGCGCCATTTAAGATGGCAAAGCGTGCGCTCGCTATTTTAGTGGCGCGTTCGAGGTCGAGTATGCCGAGCGCCGTGCCTAAATCAACGTGATCCTTCGGCGTGAAATCGAAACGCGGCGGTGTCCCGCCAACGCGCTCCTCACGATTATCCGATTCATCTGCACCGACAGGCACGGACGAATGCGGAATGTTTGGAATCATCGATAGAATCTCGCGCATATACGCTTCGGCTTGGTCGCGTGCGCCGTCAAGCTCTGCGATGCGATTCTTTAATTCGCCGACGGCAGTGCGTCGCGCGTCCGCTTCCTCGCGCTTGCCTTCTTTCATCAACGCGCCGATTTCGCGGCTCACGGTGTTGCGCTCGGCGTTAAGCCGATCCGATTCGCTGATCACGCGGCGGCGCGTCGCATCAGCTTCGGTGAATTCGTCGAGCGCAGCGGTTGGAAATCGTCTTGCTTCGAGCGCGGCGCGCACCGCTTCCGAATTTTCGCGGACAAAGTTTAGATCGAGCATTTGCCGTAGCCCTTCAAGCTATGATATGAAAAATGTTTTTCGCCAGCGCCTTAAACCAAAAGCTGTTGTCTTGGAAGCCGTCAGACGAAAGCGTTCAAGCTAACGGACGCTTTATGCACGTGTCAAGGTTCGTATGCGGCATGAACGGCATCTTTCAGTGCGGGCGCAGTTTTTAATATTCGATTCGCGGCATCGAAGGGAGATTGTTTATGCCACAGCGCATTCGCAAAGCGGTGTTTCCGGCAGCGGGACTCGGAACGCGCTTTCTGCCCGCCACGAAAGCCACGCCGAAAGAGATGCTGTCGCTGGTTGATAAACCTTTGATTCAGTATGTCGTTGAAGAAGCGGTCGCGTCGGGCATAGATTACGTCATCATCATCACGGGGCGCGGCAAGGTCGCCATCGAAGACCACTTCGATATCTCGTTCGAGATGGAGCATCTTTTGCGCGAACGCGGCAAAGAACAAGCGTTGAAAGAGATACACGCGATTTCCGAGATGGCGCGCGTCAGTTACGTGCGGCAACGCGAAGCGTTAGGTCTCGGCCACGCCATCTTGCAAGCCAAAGATTTAGTCAACGATGAACCCTTCGCCGTGCTGCTGAGCGACGACATCGTTGATGCGCAAGTGCCCGCCTTGCGGCAGATGCTGAACGTGTACGAAAAATACGACGCGCCCGTGCTCGGCACAATGCAGGTTGCGGGTGAAGCCATTTCGCGTTTCGGTGTGATAGATGCCGAAGAAGTCGAGCCGGGCGTGTTCAAGATTAAAGATATGGTGGAGAAGCCGCCGTTCGACGAAGCGCCGTCCGACCTCGCCATCATCGGGCGCTACATTCTGACGCCGGATATCTTTGAAGAGATAGAGAAAACAAAACCGGGCATGGGCGGCGAAATTCAGATCACCGACGCGATGCGCTCGCTTCTAAAAAAACGCCCCTTTTACGCCGTGCGCTTTGAAGGCACGCGACATGATGCGGGCGACAAACTCGGCTTTCTCATCGCAACGGTTGAATTTGCATTGAAGCGTCCAGACCTCGCGCCGGAATTTGTCGAATACTTGCGCTCGTTGAAATTGTAGATATCAGATGTTGATAGTTGCTGGATACCAGATGTTGGATGTTAGGGATAGTTCTTGACCAACATCTGGTATCCAGTATCTGAGATCTATGCTTAAGGGAGAAGAATTTTGCGTGAGATTAACAAACAGTTTTCAGGCCGCGTGGCAATCGTCACGGGCGCGACGCGCGGCATCGGGCGCGCGATTGCGTTGGAACTTGCACGGCGCGGCGCGGATGTCGCTTTCAATTACGCACGAAGCGCGGAAGCGGCAGACGAGTTGAAAAAAGAGATTGAAGATTTAGGTGTGCGCCACATCGCCGCGCAGTGCGATGTGGCGCACACGGAAGCCGCCGCCGCGTTTGTTAAAAGCGTCAAAGACGATTTCGGGCGGATAGATTTTCTCGTCAATAACGCGGGCGTAACGCGCGACAATCTGATTCTGCGTATGAAGGAAGAGGATTGGGATGCGGTGATTGACACGAATCTAAAGGGAGCATGGAACTTTGCGAAGACGGCGTTGCGCGTGATGCTGCGGCAGGAAACGGGCGGCTCCGTGCTGAACATCTCTTCGATCAGCGGGAGCAACGGCATGATCGGGCAATCGAACTATTCCGCGTCGAAGGCCGGAATGATCGGTTTGACGAAAGCACTGGCAAAGGAGGTGGCGAGCCGCCGCGTCACCGTCAACGCTTTAACGCTCGGCCTTGTCGCAACGGATATGGCGGGCGCACTGGATGAAAGCTATCGCGCCAAGCTGCTCGAACAGATTCCGCTGGGGCGTTTTGCCGAAGCCGTAGAGATCGCGCGCGTCGCCTGTTTTCTGCTCTCGGACGATGCGAAGTATATTACGGGACAGAGCATACAGGTTGACGGCGGGCTGGCGATATAGCGCGCAAAACTTGCGGGCGTGTGAAACGATATCGAGCAACGTAAAAGAAGTTAGCCCCGTCGGTTTGTGTGACCGGCGGGGCTAAATATTGTTGGGAAGGCTCGGGAATTAGGGTTGGCGTTGGCGTTTTGAACTGAGAATCGTCGCTTATGTCCGATTCCGTAAGTTATGGTGGTACGTTTTATGGGCGGGATGATTGCGCACGGCGAAAACTCGCAGGCCGTCAAACGTAAATTTATAAAGCCTGAATGCTCGTACCTACCGGCCTTTGAGCGATGACGCTTGTGCCGAATATGTTTCAATGAGCGACGGGAAAACGATTGATTAATTGAGCAAAAACTTGGCTCCCGTTAGTATGTGCGAAATTATACCGGAACTTCGTGAGATGTCAAGCACAATTTACATCTTTTCTTGACATCTTTGTGACAAATGTAAAAGTCACGGAAAATCCCTAACAAAACGACGACAATTGCGCTTTCAAGGTGAGCGCGAAATGCGTAAGATAGATTTGGCTGCTTAAAAACCAGCGCGTTATGGAAAGCAAGATTCGCAGAAAGAGCAACGGAACGCTGAAATAGAAACGCCAGTGCCGTGCGGATTAATAAGCGTGATTAAACTGAAACTATTGACCGGGTCGGTTCAAAACTGAATTTTTATGCCTTCGGGAAAAACGCATGATGCGATTACCGTGATACTGGCCGTGCCGACGTTTGCGGGGGCGTGGGGCGCGACGGCGAATCTCTGGCTGGCGGCGGCGGCGACGTGCGCGATGCTGTTCGGCGGTTTTATGTTCGGGCCGGATTTGGATATACAGTCGCGGCAGTATGCGCGTTGGGGCGTGTTCCGTTTTTTGTGGCTGCCGTATCGCGCGATGTTTCGCCATCGTTCGCGCTGGTCGCACGGCATAATCTTCGGAACGCTGATTCGCGTCGTGTACTTTGCGGTGGTGCTGGCGCTGCTTGCCGTCGCCGCAGTTTATCTGCGCGCGATGTTAATGGATAGAGCCGCCGCGCCCGGCTTCGCAAGCGTCATCGCCGCCGGGCGCGCGATTGAAACGGGGCTGAAACATTACAGCGGCGCGGCTTCCTACACGCATCTGGTGTGGGCGTGTCTGGGCGGCGTGTGGTGGGGCGCGGCAAGCCACACGTTGACGGATGTCGCGTGGTCTGTGATGCGCAAGGGATCGGAGATATTCTGAATTTCAGTTAATCGGAGCGAGTAGCGAAAAGGCTCAAAGCGATTGGTGTTACCGGATCGCTTTGAGCCTTTCGGTTAAAAGGCGTGTCGTCGTAGTGCAGGGTTAAGCGCGCCGTCCGGCGATGACGCGATAAAGAGCGAGCAGAATCAGCGCGCCGATGATCGCAAAGATCAGGTGCGTGATATTGAACACACCCGCATCTGTGCGTCCGCCTATCCCGAGTGCCTGACCGACAAATCCGCCGACAATCGAACCGGCGATTCCGAGCAGAATAGTGATGATGTAGCCGCCCGGGTCTCGTCCCGGCATAATCGCTTTAGCAATCGCGCCCGCGATGAGACCGAAGATAATCCATACGATGATGTTAATCATGTGGTAAGCCCTTCTTTGGTTAGAGCGCGCTATCTTTTGCGCGCGGTGGTTGTCTTCAAGTTTTGGCGGCGGCCTGTGTCAATTCTCAACAGTGCGCCGCACGGCATCGGAGACACAAAACGATGCGAGAAGTTTGCAACAGAGAATTTGTAAATCGGCTGCGCGAATTCTACGGGCGCGCAAGCGTGAGTGTCAATGAAATTTTGTCAAAACTTTTTAATGACCGGCGCGCGTTTGCACCAAGCGGTTGGCTTGGCGGCGCACGGCTTCAGAGACGTTGCGGTTCTGCGCGATGCCCTGCAACTCTTTGGCGCGGATGCGCGGCAGGATGCCGATGGCGGTGGCTATCGGCGTGCGCGGGTTGCGCGCGAGATTGCAGATGATCGGATAGGAACGCGCCCACGCGCGATTCAAGGCGATGAGCCGCAACACTTCGTCGGAGACGGTGCGCATCGCCGCGACCGCTTCGATTTCGTGCTCCGTGATACGCGGATTGTTGATCACGGCGGAGGCGACGATTTTGTTAGGGTCGCGTATGAGAATCACGCGCGCCTCGCGGTCGCCCTTCATCCCCAGCTTGATGCGATCCTTGACGGTCATCAGCATAATGCGGCGAATCAGCGAGATGCGTTCGGGCGGCAAATCCGTGCCTTCCAATTTTACTTCCGAGATAATGCGTTCGGCATTGGCGGCGCGCTGTTCCGGCGTTTCCTCAAAATATTCCTCAATCAGGTCAAACTGAAGCCACGAATCGTCTATGTCCGCATCATTGACTTCGATGTGCTGGGCGATGAGCCATGCGTCTTCAATCGCCAACTGCGTATCCGCCGTGCCGATTGATTCCGCGCTTTCGATAAACTCGGCGGCGGCTTCCTGCCCGCGCGCGCGAAGTTCATCCGCGACCTGCTGTGCGCCGCGTTCTTTCTCGAAAAACTCGCGCCGTGTTTCACGCGCGCGCCGTTCCGCTTCCGGCGTCCGTGCCGGGTTAGAGATAATCGCTTCTATAATGGCGGGCGCGCGAATCAGACGTTGCTGGTTGACGATGATTAATTCAAGTAGCTCGCCGTCGGGCGTCGTTCCAGCCAGAAGCGCAATCGCTTCGTCGGGCGTGCGGTCATTAAGTGTAACGGCTTCGTGAACGGCGCGACCCAAATCCGCGCGCGTGGCGAGAAAGCCGAGCACGGCGGGCGCGGTCTCCGGCGTCTGCGCAACCGTCAACAGGCTTTCCGGCTCCTGCTCGCCGAGCGTCTTCTGCGCCGCCTGCGCAATCTCCGCATCATCGCTTTCACGCAACGCCACAAGAGCTTCGAGCAGATCGCCCTGCGCAAGCGGCAGCATCCCGCGCGCCGCCGCCATCCGCGCCGCCTGCGGAGCCGTGCCCGCGACAATCGCCTGCACAATCGGATTCGTAGATGTGACGTTCGCGCTCATCAGCAGCACATTAACACAGAACCAAATCGCCTCTCTACCTACATCTTGAGGCGAACGTCTGCGCCGGGCGTTTTTGCCGCAACTTCAAAAATTCGGACGAATATCCGAATTTTTGTCCGCCGATAAACTTGAATTCAAGTTTCGATGGCTGAGTTGTGAGCTTGCCGACCCTTGGCACAACAAAAGACAAATGGGCTAAATATTGAATAAAGTGGGCTAAATATTGAATATATTGATACGTTCACTCTTTCCTTCCCGCCCCTTTCGAATTTACCTGGCGACAGTGGCCTTATGTTTGCCTGCTTGAATTATAACTTTTTGTGGATTCCGGTTGCAGACAGGTCAATTACGAATCGGAATCATTCTAAACTTCGACTTAACCAATGCTTTAATTCTGGAGGCAAAAGCTTGATGCCAAAACTTAGAAATTGCTCATTTATTATTGCGCTTCTGCTCTGTGTAGCAGCCACCGCTTTCGGGCAAGAAACAACGGGTACGATTGAGGGTACGATTAAAGACCCCAACGGAGCCGTCGTTCCCGGGGTTCAGGTAACTGTTACGAGCGCAGGGACGACGGAAGGTGCGCGTCAAGACGCCACAACCGGTGTCGGCCGGACTTTCACTACCGATGAAAACGGTTTCTTCCGCGTTTTGCAGATACCGCCGGGCTTCTACACCATAACGACCGCGCCGACCGCCGGTTTCGGCAGTGCGACACTTACCAATATAGAGGTCGTGCTTGGTAAAAACACCCCGGTCAATGTTACTCTCGCGGCTGGCGGACAAAACATCAATGTTGATGTGACGTCGGAAAACACGTCCCCGATTGACCCGACCGATAACAAAATTCAGACCAACATCACTTCTCAAATCGCCGAGTTGCTCCCGAAAGGCGTCAACTTTACCAGCTTGTTGACCGTTGCACCGGCAGTTCGCGCGGAGCCGGCGAGCGGCGGATTTCAGATTGACGGCGCTTCGGGCGCGGAAAACACGTTCATCATAGACGGCCAGGAAGTGACTAACTTCCGTACCGGCGCGCTCAACGGTAACAACAACATTCCTTTTCAGTTCGTTCAGGAAGTGCAAGTCAAGTCTTCCGGTTTCGAGGCCGAGTTTGGCGGCGCGACCGGCGGCGTGATTAACGTCGTGACGAAGGGCGGCAGCAACGATTTTCACGGCGAGTTCGGTTTGTCATTTCGTCCAGCCCAATTGCAGGCCAGCCCCCGCCGGTTTTTGACCAACGCTTTCGGCGGCGCCAGCACTGTTCAGCCCCGCCGCGACGAAGGCACGGATGAATTCCCGTCAGCGACTTTCAGCGGGCCAATCTTAAAAGATCGCCTGTGGTTTCTCGTGAGCCATACGCCGCAGTACCGGCATCTCGTCCGCAACGTTGATTTCATCAACCCGAGCAATCGTGCGGCGGTTGGTAGCGGTCGCTTTACGCAGGATCAGCGCAACGATTACGATTTCGTTCGGCTTGATGCCAACATCTTCAGCAAACTGCGCTTTAACGGTTCGTACACTTATAATCCGATTGCTTTGCGCGGTATTCCGCCTGCATTCGGTGATGAGCTGACGAGCACTCTTCCTTCGACAACCATCAATGGTGTAAGGCGTACCGGCACGGATTTTCTTAATAATCGCGGCGGTCGGCAAAACTCCCAAAACGTCACCGGCGGGTTCGTCTTCACGCCGCTTGATAATTTGGTAATCAATGCGCGCGGCGGCTATAGCTTCCTGAATGAGAAGCTGGATTCTTACGGCGTGCCGAACGTGGTCGGCCAAATCCGCTCCGTATGCAGCACCCTGGGTGTGGCAAGCGCCATCCCGGCCGAGGCTGGATGCTCTTTTGGAACTTCGACCGGCCCGTCTATTCAGACGCTTCTCTTCGACGTTTCGCGCCGCAAGACGTTTGACGCCGACGCCACCTATCTTACTAATTTCGGCGGTCGCCACCAGTTCAAAGGCGGCTATCAGTTGAACGCTCTCTCCAACAATGTTGATTTGCGAACGATTGACCAGGTGATTCTTTACTTCGGTCGCTCGATTAACCAGCGCTCCGGTATTGACGCGACAACTCTGCCGCCGACCCCCGGCGCGATTGGGTCTGGCTTGCTTCAACGCTTCGCCCGCAGAGGTTCGGCGAGCAGCCGAAATAATGCGTTCTACATTCAGGACAGCTACCAGCCTGTCTCCCGTTTATCGCTCAACTTCGGTGTCCGCACCGAAACCGAGAATGTTCCGAGCTTTATCGCGGGTCGTCCGAGCATCAAGTTTGACTACCGTGACAAGATCGCTCCGCGTTTAGGCGTGGCGTATGACTTGACCGGTGACGGCAAGACAAAGCTCTTCGCCAGCTACGGGCGCTTCTTTGATCGCTTCAAATACGAGTTGCCGCGCGGTTCTTTCGGCGGCGAGTTCTTCCGCCGCGACTACTTCGAGATTTTCCCGGGTGGTGGGGCGTTCACGTCCTACACTCCGGCGCGTATTCTCGGTGGATTTACCGATCCATTCGGTGGCGCGTGCCCGATTCCGGGCGCTGCCCGCGGCACAACCCGCTGCCAGTTTGACTTCCGCGTGCCGTCAAATGCCGGTCTCGGCCTTGATTCCGGTGCGATTGATCCGGACATCAAGCCCTTCCGTCAGAGTGAATTTACAGTCGGCGCGGAGCGCGACTTGGGCGGTGGCTATCTTTTCAGAGGCCGCTACACCCGCAAGAATGTTGACCGTGCCGTTGAAGACATCGGCTTTTCAAGTTCGACCGGCAGCGAAGCCTACATCATCGGCAATCCCGGCGAAGGCTTGGCCGCGCAGGTAGCGCAGCAGTTCGGGTTCCTTCCTTTGAAGGCGCAACGCACGTATAACGCTTTTGAAGTTAACCTGGACAAGCGTTTCACCAAGCGTTACTACTTCAACGCGAATTACACTTACAGCCGCCTGTTCGGTAACTACTCGGGTCTGGCTAGCTCGGATGAAGCCGGACGCCTTAGCCCGAACGTCAATCGTTATTTCGATCTGCCGTTCATTGGTTTCACCGCTCAGGGTCGACCGGATAACGGTCTCTTGCCGACGGATCGCCCGCACGTGTTCAAGTTCTACGGCGCATATACGTTGGATTGGACTGAGCAGTTGGGCTTCGGACGCAACAACAGCACGGAGTTCTCTGCCTTCACTACGGCGGAGAGCGGTATCCCGTTGACGACGCGCTTCACGTTCCTTAACGTGGACAATCAAATCCTGAGCGGTCGTGGCGATTTAGGCCGCACAGAGAAGTTCACGCAGACAGACCTTGCTCTCAGGCATAAGTATCGCTTTGGCAGCAACGAACGTCTGACGATGTCGTTTGATTTCGACGTTCTGAACGTGTTCAACGAAAGCAACGTATTAGCCGTTTTCGAGAACATACAACCCGCCGTGAACGTCTCTGGCTCGGGTGCCGGCCTTTCATCCAACAGCGCAACTGCTGAAGGCCAGTTTCAGCGCCAAAACACGCTCTCCACGATCACGAACTTCATCAATGCTAACGGTGGCAATGATCCGCGTTACAGAGTGCCGAGGAGTTTCCAGAACGGACGTCAGGTTCGCTTTGGTTTCAGATTGCTGTTCTAATCAAGCAACCCTGAACGTCAATCAAAAGCCCATCCGAAATTCGGATGGGCTTTTGTGTGCTCGGTTGTGATGTAGTTAGGTGGTGCTTCTATTGTTTCGCGGTCTTTTCGCGTAGCTGCTGGATAAGTTGCCTGATCTTTTGCTCCTCGCTTTTATCCGGTAGATACTTCAAATAAAGTTCCAACTCGTCGGCCGCTTCCTTGTATCGCTTCTGCTCACTGTGCAAACGTGCCATTTGCCAATGCACGTCTGCAATCTTACCTTTACTCAGTTCGTTAGCTCGTTTGAGAGAGGCTTCGGCTTGATCCAACTTGCCAGCTCGTTTGAGAGCCAAGCCTAACCATAGATGAGCGTTAATGGATTTATCGTATAAATTGGTCGCACGCCGCAGAGTTTCAACCGCTTCGGTTGTGCGCTTCAAGTTGTATTGCGCAACCCCTAAGCCAAACATACTGGAAAAACTGCGCGGATTCACTTCAATGGCTTTCATAAGAAGAATGAACCCGGCTTCATAATAGCCGCGCGCGACATATTCGCCTCCCAGTCGATCCAGCGCCATATAATAGTTGGGAAAGATTTCAAGTGAGCTTTTTATGTTCTCGAAGCCTTCCTTCTCTTTCTTTTCGCGCAACTTGCCGACACCTTGCTCGTATAATTTCTTTGCCTCTACCGGCACGTCCTGCACAAAGATTGTGCCCGGAACCGCAAACGGGCTTGCCGTCGTACTCGCAGCTTTCACCTTCAGGTAAATGTCAACCTGAGCATTATCGCTTCCGCCACCGGCGATGATCGAAACATTCTGGATCGTCACCTCTTGCGTCTGCTCCGCATAATCAGTGCCGTAGGGCAGTGCTCTGACTCGGAAAGTTCCCTGCGATAAATTGCGAAATGCGAAAAAGCCTGCGGTATTAGTTTTAGCCCGCCCGATAGTGGTGTACACCTCGTCTTGCAACTCGACATATACATCGGCTACCGGCCGACGCGACTCTCCAAAAATGTGGCCGGAGATGCTGTTCCCACCCTGAATTGCGGGCGGTGGTCTTAGCATGAATGCCTTCGTTGAATGGGTCACAGCCAGCAATGGAATCTCAGTGGACACTCCCACCAAGATTACCGCCCCCAAACACAAGTGGTAGATTTTAGCCATATCAAATGCTCCATTGGCTCTGTTTTAGAGATCAAACGCGAGGTTTCAACCGGAAGAAATTGTGGATGGGATTATAACATAAACTCAATGTTCGCCAGCATACTTACGAATGCAAATAACTTGAATTCAGGCAGCAAATCGTCGTTACGCGAACGGTGCTTCTACACGGTTCGGTAAAGACGAAAGCGGCGGCAATCCTAACACAGATTGCCGCCGCTTTTCGCCTACTCTCCGAGCGGCATCCAAATCGCAGTCGGATTTCGCCGGCGGGCGTTAAGTAGTAAAAATATTACGTGCCGCAGCACTTTTTGTATTTGCGGCCTGAGCCGCAGGGACAGAGTTCGTTGCGCCCGACTTTGGGTTGGTCGCGGGTGACGGTCTTGACCTGTGCAGCCTCTTCGCCCGCCGCCGGTGCGTTCTGGTTGGGGCCGGTGAAGGTCAGGGATGTGGCGCGGCGCGGGGCGCGGCGTTGCTGCAATTGTTCGGGCGCTTGCTCGGTGACGACTTGCAAATTAAAGAGCGAGCGGATCGTGTGCTGGTCAATGCGGTCGAGCATCGCCTGAAAGAGATCGAAGCTCTCTTTCTTGTATTCAACGAGCGGGTCTTTCTGCCCGTAGCCGACAAGCCCGATGCCCTGCTTCAAGTGGTCAATGGCGAGCAGGTGGTCTTTCCACTGCGCGTCAATGATGTTGAGCATGATGATGCGTTCATAGGTGCGCATCGCTTCCGCGCCGATCTGTTCTTCCTTCTCGGCATATTTAACTTTCAGTTTCTCCCAGATGTTTTCCTCTATCTCTTCGGAAGCGGAGTTCTGAAAATCTACCCTGTCGGCATCGGCATCGAAATCGTAAATCGAGTAAAGCTGGATTTTGTAGTTTTCGACATCCCATGCATCGGGCGACGCTTCCGGGTTGATGTACTGCTTCGTCAAATCCGCGAGCAAGTCACGTGCAACGCCTTTGTCGCCGAGCAGATAGTCGCGCTGGTCGGGTTGTTCCATCAACTGACGACGCAGCCCGTAGATGGTTGTGCGCTGCCGGTTCATCACGTCGTCGTATTCGAGCAGGTGTTTGCGCGATTCGAAGTTGCGGCCTTCAACAGACTTTTGCGCGCCTTCGATGCGCTTCGAGACCATCTTGGATTCGATGGCGACGCCCTCTTCCATGCCGAGCCGTTGCATCAACGCTTTCACTTTGTCGCCCGCGAAGATGCGCATCAGATCGTCTTCGAGTGAGAGAAAGAAGCGCGATGAGCCGGGATCGCCCTGTCGTCCGGCGCGCCCGCGTAGCTGGTTGTCAATGCGGCGCGATTCGTGGCGTTCCGTGCCGATGATATAAAGTCCGCCCGCCGAGACGACTTCCTTGTGTTCGTTTTCGACGATGCGCTTGGCTTCATGGACGGCGTGTTCCCACTGCTCGTCGGTCGCTTCGTCCGGGTCAATCTCCTGTTTCTTCAAAAACTCGCGCGCCAAAAATTCAGGGTTGCCGCCGAGCAAGATGTCCGTGCCGCGTCCGGCCATGTTAGTGGCGATAGTGATCGCGCCCTTGCGTCCGGCCTGCGCAACGATTTCCGCTTCGCGTTCGTGATGCTTGGCATTTAGGACGTTGTGCGGGATGCCGTCTTTTTGTAAACGGCGTGCGACGAGTTCGGAGTTTTCAACCGAGACCGTGCCGACGAGCGCGGGCTGTCCCTTCTCATGCGCTTCTTTGATCTCCTCGACGACGGCATTCCATTTTTCGGGCAGCGTGCGATAGATAACGTCGGACGCATCCTTGCGCACCATCGGCATATTGGTCGGGATGACGATGACATCCAGCTTGTAGGTCGAATGAAATTCGGCGGCTTCGGTTTCCGCCGTGCCGGTCATGCCGGAAAGCTTTTCGTAGAGACGGAAGTAGTTTTGCAGCGTGATGGTGGCGAGCGTCTGGTTTTCTCTCTCGATCTTGACGCCTTCTTTGGCTTCGACGGCCTGATGCAAACCATCTGACCATCTACGGCCTTTCATCAAACGTCCCGTGAAGTCGTCAACGATGATGACTTCGCCTTCCTGCACGACGTATTGATGATCCAGCTTGTAGAGCGTGTGCGCTTTCAAGGCTTGTTCGACGCAGTGAAGCATCTCCATGTTCGACGGATCGTAAAGATTGCCGACGCCGAGCAAGCGTTCGGCTTTGTCCACGCCGTCTTCGGTCAACACGGCGGTGTGCTGCTTTTCGTCAACGAGATAATCGCCGGTCTTAACGCCGTCTTGCTCTGCGCCTTTTTTCAGTTGCGGGATAATCGCGTCGGCTTTGTAGTATTTGTCGGTCGCTTCATCCGACGCGCCGGAGATAATGAGCGGCGTGCGCGCTTCGTCAATCAGGATCGAATCAACTTCGTCAACGACGGCAAAGTAGTGGCCGCGTTGGACGCAGGTCGCCAGATCGAACTTCATGTTGTCGCGCAAATAATCGAAGCCGAACTCGTTGTTCGTGCCGTAGGTAATGTCGGCGGCGTAGGCTGCTTGACGCTCGAAGTCATCCATGTCGTTCTGTATGCAGCCGACTTCGAGTCCGAGAAAGCGATGAATTTGTCCCATCCATTCGGCGTCGCGCGAGGCAAGGTAATCATTGACGGTAATGACGTGGACGCCGCGCCCGGTCAAAGCGTTGAGGTAAGAGGGCAGCGTGGCGACGAGCGTTTTACCTTCGCCCGTTCGCATCTCCGCGATCTTGCCTTCGTGTAGAACGATGCCGCCGATAAGTTGCACGTCGAAGTGGCGCATTCCTGTCGCGCGGCGGCTCGCTTCGCGCACCGTTGCGAAAGCTTCCGGCAGCAATTCGTCGAGTGCGGCGCGTTCTTTACGTTGACGCTCGTCCGCGTCGTTTGTATTGGCGACGGCGCGTGCGACACGCTCTTTGAACTCACCCGTGCGGGCGCGCAACTCTTCGTCGGAGAGTTTTTTAACCGACGCTTCGAGATCATTGACGCGCTGGATAATCGGATTGATTGTTTTTAGATAACGCTGGTTGCTGCTGCCGAAAACTTTGGTTAAAAATTTATCTATCATAACTATTTTCCGCCTCGATCAGGAACTGAAACTTTATCTCCGAACAAGCGAAACGCGCTTGCTTTCATGCGCCCGCCGCGACGCTTCCGGCGAAGGCGCGTTTGAACATTTCATTGTAATGGATGCTTCAAAAAGGTGGCAAGCAACGAATCGTGCGGCAAACTCTGAAATTTTTGCAAAGGTTTGGATGCGCTTTAACTTGCAGGAAGTTGTTTCGTGATAATGTCACCGGCGGCGGCGCGCGGCATCCTGAAATTGACGAAAACTTGCTTGCCTTTCGCCGCAACGCTCGTGCTCCTTAAAATCGTCGCTGCCGGTTCGTCTTTTTTGAAGAGCTGACCGCCGATGAGCAGCAACCCGTAGCCTTTCGCTTTCTCTTCCGCGCGCTGTTCGGTCTCGAACTGCGTGGAGGCGATGGCGGCGATGGTCTTATCGTCTGTCGTCAAAACCAGATTCAAGGTTTGCGCGCCGTCAAGCGCGGCAAGAGCTTTGCTGGCGCTCAAGGCGCTGACAAACTTTAACGCGAAGTTGAGCAGCTTTTGATCCTGCGGCCCTCTGACGACTCTTACGCCGCTAAAAGTGCCGTCGGCATTTAACTGCGCTTCGATTTCGAGGTTGACCGGCTTGCTCAAATCAATCTCGCCCGCGTCCTTCATGCGCTTGCCTTCGGCGAGCAAATCCGTGAACGGCTTTTTGTTGATTTTCGGAAACGGCTTGACGCCGAGTGCGGCGGCCTGTTTCTCCATCGCGTCGGCCTTTTCCTTTTCGGAAGAAGGCGACGGACTCGCGTTCGGCGGTGCGGCGTTCGGCGTCGTCGCGGGCGTTGCGATAGGCGAAGCCGTCGCGGTCGCAGGCAGCGGCGACGGACTCGCATTCGGGCGCGGCGTCGGCGTGGGCTTCGGCGCAATCTCTTCTTTGTAGAGTTCGACGATCTTTGCTTCCGGGTATTCTTCGGGCGAAAGCTTGGCGGCGATTAAATTCGGATCGGTTGTGAAAAGCGCGGTCTGCGCAAAATAGCCGTCCGGGTAGCGAAACTTTCCGCCCGGATCGCTGAAGCGTAAGATTTGCACATCGCGCGGATCAATCGCCGTGTAATCTTCGTTGACGTAGTCCGCGCCCTTGAAAGCATTGACGAGATTAAGCGCGCTGCGCACGGCGGGAATATAAACCGCAGCGGAAACCGCAATCGCGTGAAGAACAATCGAACCGACGAGAAAACGCACCAGACGCGGCCAGCCCGGTGTGCTGTTAATCTCGTAATTTGCCAGAAGTTCTGCCATTATTTTCTAAAAACCACCTTGATCGTAAACCAGCTTGCTTAGACGCACGGGATGCTTCGCGCGTTGGCGAGCAAAATGCGCCAAGCTATAACTTAACATTTCACAGGCCGCATACTCAAAGTGCCGGAGCATTCCTGCCAAGTCTGCGATAGAATAGTTTCATGCCACGTCAACGCACGCGCCGCCATCGCAAACAAACTGAAGCGGGCACACCATCGAACGAGAACGCACCGCGCAGAAAAGAGCCGATAACTTCTCGCGCGCTGCACGCGAAGCCCTCAACATCTTTAATCCCTGAAAATCAGGGCGCGAAACGCAACGGGCGCGATGTGCGGCAATTGCTCGAAGGCATCGGCACGCCCACCCTCGCGCCGTTCGAGCCTGATCCGTTTCAACTCGAAGCCCTCGCCGCGCTCGAACACGAAGACGTGCTGGTGACCGCGCCGACGGGTTCCGGGAAAACTTGGATTGCGCGCGAAGAGATTAGAAGGCTGCTCGAACAAAATCGCCGCGCGTGGTACACCAGCCCGCTCAAGGCTCTAACGAATTCCAAGTATGTGGAGTTCGCCGAAGCGTTCGGTGCGGAGAACGTAGGCATCCTGACGGGCGATAGAAAAGAGAACGCGGACGCGCCGCTTATCATCGGGACAACGGAAATCTATCGCAATCAATTGTTCGATGCGTTGCGCGGCGGCGAAGACTTGCGCGCCGATTTAGTCGTGCTGGATGAAGCGCATTATCTGGCGGACGCGGAGCGCGGCCACGTCTGGGAAGAAGCGATTATCTTATCGCCGCGCCGTGTGCGGCTGCTGCTGCTTTCGGCGACCATCGGTAATGCGGAAGAGTTTGCTTCGTGGATTGCGGAGGTGCGCGGATTGGCGTGTCGCGTGATACCGCGACCGGGCGCGCGTCCCGTTCCGCTTCGCGCGGCCTTTCTTTACCCGAACGGCGAACTCACCCCGCTGCTCGACGCGGGCGGCCACGTGAACCCGGACATCACACGCTTTTGCGAACGCCACGAAGCCGAACGCCGCACTCACACGCGCCCGCCCTGGCGTGGACGCGGGCAGGGAAGAAGATGAAATAATGGCGCTTGAAACAAAATGCGTAAAAATCAGATTGAAATCCGGTGCGCTTGATCGTGTCCGTGCGTGGGCGCAAACAATCAACGAACGAAGAGATGAAGCCCTGGAAACTTTGCGGGATGAAGGCGTCGTCATCGAATCCGTATTCCTCGACAGCACCGCCGACGGCGATTTCCTGATTTACTATATGAGAGCCGAAAGCTTCGACAGAGCTGATGAGGTTGTTCAAAAATCGGTTCACGCGATTGATGCGTATCATCGTGAGTTTAAGCGGGACACCTGGATTGAACGTGAAGAATTAAAAGCGCTTATTGATTTGGATCGGATACAGGAATCAAAAACGTAGAACCCTGAAATTGGAAGCACCCATTTGAAAACACAAGTCGTTAAATTTCAGATTGAAAGGCACGCTCCTTGAAACTTAATTTGCCGGAGATGCCGCCCGCGCAGCTTCTCGCGTCGTTGCGCGCGCATGATCTGTTGCCTGCCATCGTGTTTTTGCCGACGCGCAGGCGTTGCGATGAAGCGGCTTCGGAGGCGGCGCTCGCGCGTCGTGACGACAAAGCGGAACGGCGCGACGCGAGGCGCGATATCGTGCGCGAGTTCTCCGCAGAGCACGCAGAGGTGCGCAATCATCGGCACTGGAACGCGGTCATAAAGGGCGGCGTCGCGGCGCATCACGCGGGACACATTCCCGCTTGGAAACTTCTGATCGAACGCTTGATGAGCGCGGGGCTTCTCGATGCGATTTTTGCGACGGCGACGGTAGCGGCGGGCGTTGATTTTCCGGCACGGACGGTTGTGGTTTCAAACATAGACGCACGCACGGGCGGCGGTTGGCGACAGTTGACAGCTTCGGAGTTTCAGCAGATGACGGGACGCGCCGGACGACGCGGACGCGACAACGTAGGCTTTATCGTCGCCGCGCCCGGCCAACATCAAGACCCGCAACGCATCGCGCATCTGCTTCAAGCCACGCCCGATCCTTTGCAAAGCCAATTCCGCGCGACCTATTCGACGCTGCTCAATCTGCTGGACGCCTACCAGAGTTTCGCGCAGGTGCGCGAGATCGTCGAGAAAAGTTTCGCGTATGTGGATGTCGCGCGCCGTATTGCGCGGCTTGAAAGCGAGCGCGCGGAGAGCGGGCGGCTGATTGAAAGAAAGTTGAAGGAAACGAGCTGCGCCGAACCTTTAACGGCGGCGCGCGGCCTCGAGCGATTAGCGAGTGCCCGTGCGCGGCTGCTCGAAAATTTGCCGCAGACGCGCTTTGAAGCTACTTTGCGCTGGCTCGATGAAACGATCTTGCCGGGTCGTGTCGTCGGCGTCGGCAGAAACGGGCGGCGGTTTGTTTTCGTCACGCGAAGACGCGGCGCGTATCTCTCCGGTGTCCGCGAAGACGGGCGCGTGGCTTCGATGGCGCTCGAACGCGCGGGCAGAATTTACGAAAACATTTATGCCGTGCGTGAAGATTCCGCCGAACTCGCTTTCGCAGACATACGCGCCGGAAGAAATCAGTTGCTCAATGAGCCGCGCTTGCAGGAAGCGCGCGGCACGGAAGACGACGCCGTTAAGCTACTCAACGATGCAATGGATCGGCTGACAGGCGGGCGCGGCGAAAGCGATGAAACAAACACGAACGACGAAACAAACGTATGCGCTGAAGCCTTGTGGTCTGTGATGGAAGATGCCGCCGGAATCGAGCGCGCCGAACGCGGCATCGAAAGTTTGCGCGCGGAAGTGTGGCAGCCGTTTGAGCGGCGGGCGCGCGTGCTGGATCATTTCGGTTATCTGGATTTCGCGGCAGAGCGCGTGACGGAGCGCGGCAAGTGGCTCGCGGACTTGCGCGTTGATCGCCCGCTGCTGGTCGGCGAAGCGTTAGAGGCGAAGTTGTTTGACCGGCTCGATGAAACGCGGGCGGCGGGACTCGTCGCGGCTCTCGCGGCAGACGCCGAACGCGATTACGGCGAGCTGGAGTTAAGCGATGAATTGATCGAAGTGCTGGCGCGTTTTGAGCAGGTCGCATATCGAGTTGCCACCGAAGAATGGAAACAGAACTTAGAGCCTGCGCCGGAAATAAACTTTTCGGCGGCGGCGACGGCGGCGCGTTGGGCGGGTGGCGCGGAATGGCTTGATCTGGTGCGGGAAACGCGCGCCGAAGAAGGCGATTTAGTGCGAATGCTGGCGCGCACCGGCGAATCGCTGATGCAAATTGCCGGACTACACAAGGCGCAACCGCAGGCCGCGCGAACGGCCGCCCGCGCCGCCGAAATTATTCTGCGCGAGCCGGTGCGTTGAGATGAAAAGACTGAAAAACTTCCCGCATCATTCCCGGCGACGATGCATCGGCTACGGATTCATCCTGACGATTGTCTTACTGGGAAACGCGGCGTGCGAGCGCAATGGAGTTTATCGAAATCAGCATACACAGAGTATGAGCGTAGATAAGAAAATGGCTTCTCCGATTCTTTATGTGGCGCTCGGCGATTCGACGGGCGTCGGCGTCGGCGCGCGAGACGGCGGCTACGTCGCGCGTCTCTTCACGCGCCTCAAGCACGAGCGCGAAGATGCGCGCCTGACCAATTTTTGCGTGAGCGGCGCAACCACCTCGGACGTGTTACGCACACAGCTTGCGGCGGCGATTAAAGCCCGCCCGACGTTGCTGACGCTCGGCATCGGCATCAACGATGTGACGCACGGCGCGAGCGTCGAGCAGTTTGCGCGCAACTATGAAGAGATCGTCGCGCGTTTGAAAAAAGAGACCGGCGCGCCGCTTGTCTTAACGAACATCCCGGACATCGCGCTTGCGCCCGCCGTGCCCGCCTTCGCGCGCGACGAACTGCGCCGCCGCATCAATCTCTTCAACGAACGCATCAAAGGCATCGCCGAACGCCACGATGCCCTCATCGTTGACGCCTACGGCCTCACGCGCGACATCATCGCCGCTCATCCCGAATTCTTTTCAAGCGACGGCTTTCATCCATCCGATGCGGGCTACGAATACTGGGCGAAGACGATGTGGCCTGTGGTCAAGAGTGCAACAGATGAACAATGACGGCAAAGCTTTGAGAAGCGATGCACCTCCCTGTCTCATTAACGATATGCCTTTCGCGCCTAATCGTTAGCGCGTAACGTTTTTGCGTTGCCTGAACGCCGTAGCGAAACATAAATTGCGCTGCCGGATAGCTCAATCATCGCGCGTATTTACAGCGTAAATAACGTTTGACAATTTCTTTATCGTATTATTATAATTCCCCGCTTCGCAAACTGCTGCATCTTCTGAGTGGTTTTAAGCCTCCGGGAATCATCACCCAACATAATTTAATTGATGTCGTTCCCCTCGCGCTGTTATGACACGTCTGTTTGACGGAAAACCCTGACGCTTTTTCGCAAACAAGGTGCTCGGGATTGCTTTACCTGAGCCGTAACTTGATCTTTATCTCTTGCTCTCACTAACCTGTATCGTTTAAGGGAAACCACCAATGCCTCGCCTGATTCATTCGCGCAACGAAAAAAACAGCTTGAAAAGATTGATCGCTTTGACTCTCGTAATATGCGGAGCGACGAGCTTACTGGCCATCTCCGCCTATACCGCCGGAAACTCGCCGCGCGCCGCCCTGACTCGCCTGAGCCTGATGCAAACGACGGGGGAGCAAACCAGTGTCCGGCAAATATCATTACCGACAAAAGATTTAGTTTTCGATTCACATACTCAGATGATCTATGCCAGCGTGCCCAGCAGTGCGGGCGCAAACGGCAATAGCATCACGCCGATCAATCCGGCGACCGGCGCGGTCGGGACATCCGTATTCATCGGCAGCGAGCCGGGTAAACTGGCAATCTCCGATAACGGGCAGTATCTGTACGCCGTCCTTGAGGGAGCCGTCGCCGTTCGCCGCTTCGATATTGCGGCGCAGACGAGCGGGCTACAGTTCGTTGTGCGGAATAGCTCCTCCTCGTATCAATACACCCCTTTCGATCTGGCCGTGCTGCCGGGACGCCCCGAGTCAATCGCCGTCTCCGGTGCAAATGTCGTATCCATTTATGACAACGATGTGCTACGGCCTACAACCGTTAATTCCTTTTTTAGTCCGTACCTTAAATTCTCTGCTTCCGCCAATACGCTGTATGGTGTTCCAAACAGTTCTTCCAGCCTACAAAAGATTTCCGTCAATGCTAACGGCGCGACCCTTACCAGCACCACACAAATAGGTTCTTACGGCGACTTCCGGTTCGATAATGGCCGAATATATATGCCCACCGGACAAGTCATAGACGCTGGTTCGGGGACGCTTCTGGGCACTTTCCCTAATGTCGGCTCCGGCGCTCTGGTTGCGCCGGATTCAACCGCCGGGCGCGTTTACTTTCTGGCGAACGGCACTACTTCCGGGAGCTTGACGTTGCGCGCCTATGACATGAACACTTTCGTGCTCGTCGGCTCGACAACGATCACGGGCGTCGGCGGCACGGCGACAAGCTTAGTGCGCTGGGGCGCCAACGGTCTAGCTTTTCGTACAGGCAGCAGCTCTTATTTTGGTAGTCCTCCCGGCGATCAAATCTACTTAGTTCAAACGTCCTTAATCCCTTCAACGGAACCGGTTCCGTTGGCGACGCCAACGCCTTCGCCCGCGCCTTCGCCCACGCCGTCGCCGACCCCGGCCTCCAGCATCAGACAACTGGCGTTACCGTCGAACGATCTCGTTTTCGATTCGAGCCGCCAGAAGATTTACGCCAGCGTGCCGAGCGTGGCGGGCAGCGGCGGCAACAGCATCACGACGATTGATCCCGCGACCGCCGCCATCGGAGCTTCCGTCTTTATCGGTAGCGAACCGAATAAACTCGCGCTGACCAGTGATTTTCGCTATCTATATACAGGGCTTGACGGAGCATCTTCCATCAGTCGTTTTGACCTGACAAACCAGACCGCCGGGCTACAGTTTCCGCTGGGCGGCGATAACTTTAACGGCTCCCCTTCTGCTTATGATCTGGCGACGCTGCCGGGCAACCCCGAAGCGCTTGCGGTTTCCAAAAGTAGTGGTGCCATCGCCATTTATGATAACGGTGTGCCGCGCCCGACAACGACATATTACGGCGGCGGCGGCTACAATATTGAATCTTCCGCTTCAGCTTCGACGCTTTTTGCCACAAGCTATAACGGAACGCAGAAACTCTCTGTTACCTCCAGCGGAGTCAGTGTCGCCAGCACGCTTGCGCCAAACAACTATGGGGACATACGCTATGATAATGGATTGCTCTACACTACGAGCGGAAAGGTTCTTGATGCGGAATCCGGCATTATCAAAGGAACTTTTTCCGGCATTAGCGGGAGCGGCGCTTTCAGTCCTTTGGTCGTGCCTGATTCAACTCATGGACGAGTTTTCTTTCTCACTCCGGGAGGAACAGCCAACACCGCCGTGCTGCGCACCTTCGATCTGAATACTTTTTTACAGGTCGGCTCGCTGACTATTCCGAATGTCATAGGCAACGCGACAAGCCTTGTGAGATGGGGAACAAATGGATTGGCCTTTCGCACCAATGGCGCTTCCACTAATTATTACTCCAATATCCCTGCGACCGCTGACGGCCAGATTTTTCTGATTCAAACCGAGCTTGTTTCGCCAACCGAACCGATCACACCCGCGCCAACGCCTTCGCCGACACCAACGCCTTCGCCTTCCGCGACGGTTGACATCAGGCAGGTTGCACTGGCGACAAACGATATTGTTTACGATCCGACAAGAAATACTATTTATTCCAGCGTGCCCGGAAGCGCAAGCGGCAGGGGTAACACCATTACCCCGCTTAATCCGGATAGCGGCGTCCTCGGCACATCTGTGTTTATCGGCAGCGAGCCGAAAAAACTTTCTTTATCTGATAACGGGCAGTATCTATACGCGGGGCTTGACGGAGCCGGAGCGGTGCGCCGTTTCGATCTTGCGACGCAGACTCCCGGATTGCAGTTCTCTTTAGGCAGCGATTACAACGGCGCATTGAAGGCTTTTGACATTGCCGTGCTGCCGGGCACTCCCGGCTCAATAGCTGTTTCTAAAAGCAGCAGCTACTCTTCTTACGGAATAGCGATTTTCGACAATGACGTGCAGCGGCCTACTGCTTCGAGCAGCTATTATTCTTATATTGAGTTCGCCGCCGCCAATACGCTTTACAGCACCACCAGTTCGTCCGAGCTGCAAAAACTATCGGTCACTTCGCAGGGCGTGACCCTTGCCAGCACAACGCGGCCTGGCGGGAGTGGCGATTTCCGCATTGCCAACGGGCGACTTTATATGCCGACCGGACAAGTTATTAATGTCCAGACGGGAATGCTCGTCGGAAAGTTCTCAGGTCTAAATTACAGTAGCTTGGTTGTCCCCGACCCGGCGCACGGGCGCGTCTATTTTCTGAACGGAAGCGATTATTACGGCTCCACGCCGGTTACTTTGACGCTCAAGGCTTTCGACATCAACACCTTTTTACCCGTCGGTTCAGTGCAGATTCCTGGCGTCGCGGCTGCGCCGACAAGTCTCGTGCGGTGGGGCGCAAACGGTTTGGCATTTCGCATCGGGCCGAACACTTCCACCACCACGCCGGGCAATCAGATATTTTTGCTCACTACGTCATTGATTCCATCGGCTGAGGTAACGCCGCCGACGTTTACTTTTAGTTCTTCGACATACAGCGTTGATGAAGCCACCTCATCCGTCACCATTACCGTCAACAGGTCGGGCGATAATTCCGCTCCGGCGACAATAGACTACGCGGCGAGCAACGGCACGGCGACGGCCGGAAGAGATTACGCGGCGACGAACGGCACATTCTTTTTTGCCGAAGGTGAATCGAGCAAGACTTTTACAGTCCCGATCATTGATGACATTTTTAATGAGGGGAATGAAACCGTTAACCTGACGATCAGCAACCCGGCGGGCGCGACGAACGCGCAAAGCTCGGCGGTGTTGACGATTCTCGACAACGATCCCTTGCCGTCTTTGTCCATTAATAATACCTCTGTGAGTGAAGGTAATGCATTTTCAATATATCCGGGGCTGGCCGTAAATTTATCGGCTCCGAGCGAGCGAACCGTGACGGTTGATTTTGCGACCGCAAACGGCACGGCCACCGCCGGAAGCGATTATGTTGCTTCCAGCGGTACGCTAAGATTCGCTCCGGGAGAAACCAGCAAATTAATCTCTGTCCAAGTCAACGGTGATACGATCAACGAACCGGACGAAACCTTCTTCGTCAACCTGACTAATGCCACCAACGCCAGCATCGCACGGGCACAGGGCATCGGGACAATAATAAACGACGACCCAACGCCTTCAATTACAATAGACAATGCGAATTTCGTTGAAGGAAACTCCGGCACGGTCGGCGTCTTACTACCCGTAAGGCTATCGAATCCAGGCTCACAAAGCATTACTGTCAATTATGCGACAGCGGACGGGACGGCCGTCGCGGGAAGCGATTACGTTGCCGCTTCGGGAACGCTGGCCTTCGCTCCCGGCGAAACATTCAAGTTCATCAGCGTGCCGATCAATGGCGATCTGTTTGTTGAAAACAATGAAACATTCTTCATTAATCTAAGCAACCCGGTCAACGCTACGATTGCCAAAGGGCAGGGTATTTATACGATTCTCGGCGATGATAGTCCGCCCGACCTGAAGATCTCTCTTTCCGCTTCACCAAACCCTGTGAGGATTGACAGTAACATCACGTACACTTTAACGGTTTCTAACATTGGCTTAAGCATCGCCGAGGCCGTTACGGTGACGGACACGCTGTCTACGGCCGTAAGTTTCGTTTCATGCTCTTCGACGAACGGCGGCATCTGTGGGGGTTCGGGCACGAATCGCACCGTGACGTTTGCCACGCTTACGCCCGGTGCGGCTGCGAGCATTACTCTTGTCGCTAAAGTCAGCAATACGCTCGCAGATGGCTCAGGCTTCGCTAACACGGCGACGATCAGCTCGGCAACCGCCGATCCGAATATCACGAACAATTCGGCGTCGGCTACTGTGGCAGTGAGCGCCTCGGCATCGCCATCACCGACGCCAACGCCGCAGGCAATAGTGCAATTCAGCGCGCCCACCTATGATGTGGCGGAGAATGGCGGCGGCGCGGTTATTACCGTTGTACGCACCGGCAGCAGCGTCGGTGCGGCAACGGTGGACTATGCCATCGCCGAAGCGACGGCGCAGCAGAGAAGCGATTACACGCTCACTTCCGGCACGCTCGCTTTCGCCGACGGCGAGACCGCCAAAACCTTTACCGTACTGATTATTGATGATGCCTATGCCGAGCCGACCGAGACGATCACGCTCGCCCTCAGTAATCCATCCGGCAGCGCGACGGTTCTGGGCACGCAGCCCGTTGCGACATTACGGATTATAGATAACGACGCATCTGCGCCGACAACGAACCCGATTGACACCACACCGTTATTTGTCAGGCAGCATTATCTGGACTTTCTCAACCGCGAATCCGATGCGGGAGGTCTGGATTACTGGTCTGGCCTGATTAGCCAGTGCCGGAATGACGATCAGCAGTGCATTAACACGCGGCGTGTATTAGTCAGTGCGGCCTTCTTTGTCGAGCAGGAATTTCAAGATACCGGTTCATTCGTCTACCGCTTTTACAAAGCCAGCTACGGCGAGCGTCCGACCTACGCGCAGTTTATGCCCGACCGCAGCAAAGTCGTCGGCGGGGCAGACCTCGAAGCAGGCAAGCAGAGCTTTGCCGAGGCATGGACACAGCGGCCGGAGTTTTTGAAAGTCTATCCACAGGAGCTGCCGCCCGCGACGTTCATCGAGCAGTTAATCAATAAGGTGAAAGCGGCGACGGGCAATACAGTTGATTTGTCGGCAAACAGCAATGCTTACCTACGCACGCTGCAACAAAGCGGCAGAGGCGCACTCCTGCGGCAAATTGTGGACGAAACCGCATTCAAACAGGCCGAGTACAACAATGCGTTTGTATTAATGCAATACTTCGGCTACTTGCGACGCGACCCGGAAACGGATGGCTACAATTTCTGGCTCGATGTCCTGAACAATCGCGTGGCGAATAATTATCGCGGGATGGTCTGCGCCTTTATCACTTCGGCGGAATATCAAGACAGGTTCAGCTCCGTCAGAACGCGCAACGACAGCATTTGCGGGCAACTCGCGCCGTGATGCAGCATAAATAATGTTGAGAAAGATGGCCGCCGGTGCTCCCTTGGATAATCGGCGGCCATCCTGTTTTGGTCAAAGCATTTGGTTGTCGGGCAGACGAAGATGACATGGCATTATCGAACGGGCGGAACGCCTTGCCTGATAGCTCTTGATTAACTGTCTTTGAGCTTTAATGTGGTAAGATTGAACACGCGCAATCGGGCGCGTCTATTACGATTTTAGATTTTAAGTTTTGTAAGAGAGCCAATGAAAGTTTTACTTGCGGACGAATACGGTTTCTGTTTCGGCGTCGAGCGTGCCGTCGAGATGGTTGAAAATGCAGTCAATCAAGGCGCGAAGGTGCGCGGCCTCGGTGCTTTGATTCACAACGCGCAGGAGATGCAGCGGCTCGAAGCGAAGGGCGTCGCCACCATGAATGCGCCGGAAGAAGCGACGCCGGATGTGACGGCGGTGATTCGCGCGCACGGCGTCACGCCGCAAGTTCAAAGCGAGTTGCAAAAGCGCGCCGCCGCCGTGATTGATGCGACGTGCCCGTTCGTCACAAAGGTACAAAAGCTTGCCGAGCGTGCCGCCAAACAAGGCCGTGACGTAGTGCTGGTCGGCAACCCGGATCACCCGGAAATGATCGGCGTCGTCGGCTATGCGCCGGACAATACTCATGTCGTACGCGATGCGAGTGAAGTCGCAAGCTTGCCGCCGCTCCATGCCCCGCTCGTCGTCTCGCAGACTACACTTAAACTGAAAACATTCCTCGAAGCCGCCGAAGCCGTGCGCGCGAAAGCGGACGCCGAACCGCAAATCGTCAACACGATCTGCTCTGCAACGCGCGACCGTCAGGATGCGGCGCGTGCGCTGGCCGGACACGTTGAAGCCTTTTACGTTATCGGTGGCCGCCATTCATCCAACAGCGTCAAACTGCTCGCCGTCTGCCAGGAACAGTGCGCCAAAAGTTTTCTCATCGAAACGCCGGACGAAATCAACCTCGACGACCTCGCAGGTGTCGAGCGCGTCGGCGTCACCGCCGGAGCCTCGACGCCGAAATGGTTGATTGACCGAATCGTGGAAAAGCTGCGCGCCATCGGCGAAGACTCAACTCTGTGGCAAGTATAAATTCGACAGGCCGGAAAATCTCTAACGCCCAGCATCACCCGACACGCACACTAGGGGCAAGCACGATGTCTTGCGGATGAGAGCCGCACTATTCGCGGTCGGGGTGTATGCCGTTGTTAAATCGCGCCGTTGCCAGTGATTCTACTGTGCTAACAACTCATCCAAGAGGCTATTTACGTCAATTTTCTTCGACTTGGAGATGACGGCGCGTCCCCCCGTTTCCTTCGATATTTTCTTTAAGATACTTTCCGCTCTCTCCCGCGGGGTAGGTTTAATTAGCCGGTCGCCATCGAGTTCTCGGGTCAGCCCAATTGAAAGAACTTTGATCCCGCTTTGCTTTAGCTTCTTTATCAGATGGTTCGCCACCCTCCTTTTTTCCTCGTCTTCATATTGCGGGCCACCTAGCAGTCGTCCCTTCCACCTCTCTATTCTGTCCTCGCCATCCGTAATCAGAATGATGACCTTCTCTCCATAGCCGCCTTTATCGGAGTTAGCTTTAGCTTCAACTTGTTCGGCTATCGACTGGATAGCTTCGAACAGTGGCGTTCGCCCCAGCGCTACTGAGAGGCCGTTGAGGTATTTATCAAGCTCGCTCTCATCTTGGCTCCACGCCACGCCCTCTGTAATTTCCAGGTGCGCGGCTCCCATCTTGAAATGGAACAACCCGATGGGGCCGCTTGGGTGAACCCGCTTGATGATCCCTCTGCCGAGCATGAGCGTATCCGTGAACTGCTTTTCCAGCGAGCCTGAATTATCCAGGAAGATACCCACAACAGCCTTCTTCTGACTTTGGGCAAAGATGTTATTGGACAAAATAAGCGCCGTAAACAATACGGATACGAGGTAAAAGCTTGTTCTATTTATCATATGACTTCTTCTCCTCATTCCCACAACTCGCCTTGTCGAGAAAGCAATCTAACACTAAATTATGCGTCCCGACGTGCGTTCTTACGCTTCGTCGTCTAGTTCATCGCCGAGTTCGAGGGCGTAGAGAATGCGGCGGGCGTCTTCGGAGTTGTATTCGGTGGCTTGCAGTTCGAGCGCGGTGCGTGCCATCTCTGCATCAAGCGGATCGGCTAAGAGGTCTAACAATGCGTCGGTGGTGACTTGGGCAAGGGCTTCCTGTGCGAGGGCGCGGACGAGCGCGTGCGGATGTCTGGCGAGTTCGCAGATTTCGCTGGGCGCAAAGCGTGCCGTGAGCGCATTGGCGAGCGTGTCAACGCGCGCGTAGTCATTCGCATGAAAAGCGCGTAGCACGAGCTGCGCGAAAATCTCTGCGGACTGCGTGCCGCTTTGCAGGACGGCGGCGCAGGTTTCAGCCATGCGGCGAAGCTCGCGCGTTTGCTCGTCATTTAACGCGGCGTTCGGCTCGGCAGCGCGTTCGTCGAGCGCCGCGAGCAAGCGTCCGACTTCCCAATCGGCGCGCGCGTCGTAGGGCGTTGCGCCGGGACGCGCCGGTTGCGGCAGCGTTGAAGTGTTTGAGGTGGATTGCAGCGCACGCTCGACGAGACGGCGCGTCGTCAGGCGCAAACCCTCCCAAATGCTTGTGACTCGCGCGCCAAAATCTTCGATCATCTTGCGGTCTTCTCCAGCACCGGCACAATATCGGGGAGATGTAAGCGTGCCGTGAGGCTCGTATCATACTGCCAATTTACAACGAATAGCGAACTCCTGCCGCACTTCTTTTCAATCAATCAAGCTGCCAAAGCCGTGCCTGCGACTAACTTTTGATTTTCGTCGCGCGGCAGCAAGGCGCTTGCTTCATCCGCGTAGCATCAACGGCGCGTCGTTGAGATTTATCCTGCGGCGGCGGCATCGGTGGCCGGATTGTGGTCAACGATTTCGACAATATCAGCGAACGCAATCTTGACGACTTCACCGGCGGCACGTTCGATTTTGACGCTCGGCTTGGTAAGCGCCTGCGTCGTTTTCATGCTGCGGACGATGCCGCGCACGCGCGCGCCATCTTCGGTGACGATCTCTACATTATCTTTGCCGTAGAGCGGTTGCAGTGCGGCGAGAGCTTTGGTGACTTCCACTTGATTTTGCTTTCTTTACTTCGTTCCGGTTTACTGAAGACGAGGCTCGCGGCGTCGAAATGCGATTAGCCTCGCTGTACTTGCTATATCAGATGCGTAAAACTGTTATACGCTTTGTGCGCCCGTTACCCGTAAAAAATTATCAGCGTAGCTTTCAATGATGCATCCATTATGCACAAACTATGCCGCGCCGCGAAGGTGCGCGGGCGATGTCCGAATAAGTGCCGTATGAATCAGAGCGAGCGGTTACGCGCCACCGTGTGCGTGCGCGATGAGGCGTGATTCCATCTCGCGGCGCACATCTTCGCGCTCGTCTTCGGCTTCGTCCGCTTCAAAGGTCTCGAAAAGCGCATAGGGCACGTCCGCCGCAAGGCGCAACTCCCACGCCTCGCGCCCGCCCTGCCCCGCCGCGCGCTTGAACCACACGGCGTCCACCGCCGCTTCGCGTATCACGACATCTTGAAATGAACTGTTGGCCGCCAATTCCGCTTCACACTCGGCGCGCGTCTGCGGCGCAAGCAGCAAGCGTTCGAGACGCCAGCCGTGCTTCAAATAAAGAGAGATGATTTCGTTGAAAAGCGCAAGCTGATTCATGGTTTGAAAGGCACATAGTATAACATCTATCAGCGGCGGCGCGTTTGGACGGCAACCTTTCCGCGAAAGCTGTGGGGCGGAGATTTCAATTAATGTGAGATGGATGTGAGAGGGGACAAAGACATTACAGGCAAGTCGTTTTACCCCGCGCTGGAGCACTCGCTCGGCGCGCGTGGCCTCTCGCTTGAAAAGTTGTGCGCACCGGATGATGCGGTGGCGCGCCGCGTGCTGGAGGAATACGGCGCGATGTTCATGGTGGGCAGCCGCGTTCGTGTGCCGCCCGTATGCATCTTTTCGAGCGAAGCGGAAGTCGCTGAATTCCAGCGCGAAGCGGGATTCGCTCGTTACGATTTTGAAGCTGCGGCGATCGAGCTGCAACCGGCGGCGCTGGACGCTTTGCTGGCGGCGCGCGACGAAGCCCAAGCGTCGGGCTTGGAGATTTCGCCGCGTGGCGGCGCGGAGGCCGCGCGACGCGGCTACGCTGATACTTTGCGTTTGTGGAACACGCGCGTTCTGCCCGCACTTGATTACTGGCGCGAGCATGGGCGATTGTCAATTGAACAGATTGAGCATTTGCGCGCATTGCCCGTGCGCGAACAGGTGGCGGCGGTGCTTCAGTGGGAAGCACAAGAGATTTTTTTCAGCAAAGATTTTTCTAAAACGATCCTTCAATCGGTCGCCGCGCCCGGCGCATCACAGCATCTTTCAATGCTTGCCTTCGATGTCGCGGAGTTCCGGGATGCGGCGGTGCGGCGCATTCTCGCGCGTCACGGTTGGTTTCAAACGGTGCGCAGCGATCTGCCGCATTTCACTTTTCTCGATCTAAGGGAAGAAGAGTTGCCCGCGCACGGTTTGCGCCGCGTCGAAGACGAAGCGCAAATCTTCTGGACGCCCGACCTTTGAGAGCTTTAGCCCTAATCAACAATCAATGCTTGGCGGGCGAAGCAACGCGGCGTGCTATGATTTGCCTCTAAAAAGGGATGCGAATTTCCTTGAACGATTTATCGCCCGCGCTGTTCCGCTGTTGCCTACTGTTGTTTCCGCGCGGGAGAATTCTTGACGTAAAGCGAACTTTTATGAACCAATCTTTGTTGAAACTGAAACTACGATTCTTTGTCTTCTTTATCGCCCTGACGCTTTTCGCGTCGAGCGTGCCGCACCGTGCCAGCGCGTCACCCGGCTTAACGCAAACGACCGCCGCGAAGCCTGCGCAGACCGCGCCCGCTGCTGCTGCCGCCACAGGCCAACCGACGCAACTTTATAATCGCGTGCTTCCGAACGGCCTCGAAGTCGTCGTGCGCGAAGATCATGCCGTGCCGCTCGTGACCATTGAGCTGGCGGTCAAAAACGGTTCTTACACGGAGCCGCCGGAGTTGAACGGCCTCTCGCATCTGTACGAGCATATGTTCTTTAAGGCCAACCGCGCCATCGCCAATCAGGAAGAGTATCTGCGCCAGATCGGTCAACTCGGCATCGCCTATAACGGGCAGACGCAGACGGAACTCGTCAATTATTATTTCACGACGACCAGCCCGAACTTTCCGACCGCGATTCGCTTTATGCGCGATGCGGCGCGTTACCCGCTTTTTGACGAAGGCGAGTTTGACCGCGAACGCCAAGTCGTGATCGGCGAAATTGATCGCAATGAATCTGACCCGCGTTACTATCTGAATCGTGAGATGAACGACAGGCTCTTTTATAAATACCAGAGCCGCAAGAATCCGCTCGGCAATCGCCGGACGGTCTCAAGCGCGACCACCGAAATGATGCGGCTTATTCAAGGCCGCTATTATGTGCCGAACAATTCGGCGCTCGTCGTGACGGGCGACGTGCGCGCCGAAGACGTGTTCCGCGCCGCACAGGAACTCTTTGGCGATTGGGCACGCACGCCGGTTGATCCGTTCGTCAAGTATCCGCTTGTAGAGCATCCGCCGCTCGCCAAAAGCGAAGGCGCGGTTATCAAACAGCCCGTGCAGAACGTCATCATCGAACTCGGCTGGCAGGGGCCGTCTATTGGCAAAGACAATCCGGCGACTTACGCGGCGGACGTTTTTTCGTTTATTCTCGCGCAGCCTAACTCGCGTTTCCAACGCAACCTCGTTGATACGGGACTCGTTACCGGCGTCTTCATCGGCTACTTAACGCAACGCAACGTCGGCCCCATCAACATCATCGCGCAGACCACGCCCGACAAAGCGCGCGCCGCCGTCCGCGCCATTTACAGCGAGGTCGCGCACTTCAACGACAAAGACTATTTCACGGACGAACAGCTTGAGAGCGCCAAAGGTTTGCTCGAAGCCGAAGACCTTTACTCGCGCGAGAAGACGGACGATTACACGCACACGATCAGTTTCTGGTGGGCTTCGACGGGGCTTGATTATTTTCGCGGCTACCTGAAAAATCTGCGCGCCACCTCGCGCATGGACATCAGCCGCTACATCACCACTTATATACAGGGCAAGCCGCACGTCGGACTCGCTTTGATGAGCGAAGACGCGCTCGCCAAAACAGGACTCAAACCGGAAGAATTAATCGGCAATGATAAATAGACTAACAAAACAGATTCTTGCGCTTGCTCTCAGCTTGCCGCTGCTCGTGTCGCTCGCGGCTTCCTCTGCGATGGCCGCGCAAACAACGAACGGTGCGGCGCAACAGACGCCAGCCACCACGTCGCCCGTGCAAGCCGCCGCGCCTGCGGAAAAGAGCATCGCCGCGAGAGAGGCCGCGCTCGTCACGGAGTTTGAAGTCAACGGCCTGAAGGTGCTCGTCAAAAAGCGCGCGGGCAGCCAGACAATCGCCGCCGGACTCTTTCTACGCGGCGGCTCGCGCAACATCACGGCGGAGAACGCCGGAGTCGAAGCCCTGATGCTCGATGTGGCGACGGAAGCGAGCCGCAATTTCCCGCGCGAGAAATTACGCACGGAGCTTGCCCGCATGGGCACGATTATCGGCTCCGGCGTCAACTACGATTACTCTGCGCTGTCGCTCGGTGCGACGCGCGCCAACTTCGACCGCTCTTGGGAAATTTTTACGGATGTGGCGCTTCGTCCGGCCTTTACTGCGGAGGATGTCGAACGCGAACGCAGCCGTCTCGTCGTCGGTTTAAGCGACGACACGGACGATCCGGACACTTACCTGCAACGCTTGCAGGAGCGCGTCGCATACGCGGGGCATCCTTACCGCAACCGCCCGCAGGGAACGGCGGAATCGGTCGCGCGACTGACGGCTGAGGATTTGCGCCGCTATCATCAGGAATCGTTTCAGACCTCTAAATTACTGCTCGTCATCGTCGGCGATCTCGATTCGGCGTTGTTGCGCCAGCGCATCAATGATTCGTTCGGCAAACTGCCGCGCGGCAATTATCGTGCGCAACCGACGCCGCAATTGAAATTCACAGCGCCTTCGGTTGAAGTCACGAAGCGTGGCCTGCCGACCAACTACATACAGGGAATTTTCGTTGCGCCGCCTTTGACGGCTGCCGACATCTATCCGATGCGCGTCGCGTCGTCTATTCTGCGCGACCGTGTTTTTGAAGAGGTGCGCGTCAAACGCAATTTGTCTTATGCGCCGGACGCTTTTCTGGGCAGTCAGGAGGCAAACATCGGCGGCATCTACGTAACGGCCGTTGACGCCAACCAAGCGACGCACGTAATGCTTGATGAGATCAGCAGACTGCAACGCGAGCAGGTCGAGCCGCAAGATGTCAGCGCCATCATCTCGCAGTTTCTGACGCGCTATTACTTGGGACAGCAGACGAACGCCGCGCAGGTCGGCGAGCTGGCGCAGTATGAGATTATCGGCGGCGGGTGGCGCAACTCGCTCGACTTTCTAGAAAAATCGCGCGCCGTGACACCGGCTGACGTGCAGCGAGTCGCGCGCACTTATATGCGCAACATACATTTTGTCGTGCTCGGCGATCCGGCGCGCGTTGACCAGAAAATCTTTACAGGTGTGGGCGGATATTAACAAGGCGACGCATTGCGCTCGTTGATTAATCATAGCAAACATAAAGAGGCCGTCTCCAAATCGGAGGCAGCCTCTTTTTTCGTTATCCCGCTACTCGCGCAGACTTTATCCGGCGAGTTTTCTTTGGCTGATGGACTTAGCGCCTCTGAATAATCGTACCAATGATCGGCGTCGTCGGCGAGGCGACTTCCGCACTTTCCGCCGTCACGAAGAGACCGAAATCCTTGAGCGCGGTTTCACCCTTGATCTCGGTTTCGTTGCGTCCGCCAGTATTAATCACCTGCCCGATTTTCGTGTAGGTGTTGTCGGGTGCGACAGCCCACAGCACTAATCTGGAATTGGCCGGAGCTCTCTTCAGATCATGAAAGCGCAACTTGATTTCAGTCGGGCCATCCTTACGCGGCTCTAAAAAGATGTTGGCACGCGTTCCCTGCATCGGGCCTGTGAAGTTCACTTTAAGATGTGTGTCCGTGCCGCGACGGAAGTTCGGAATGCCGAGCAACGGCGCGTTGTAAGCGGAAGTTCCGCCCGGAGTCGTCGTCGCCTTGACGCGCCCGCCAACCGGCGCTCCGTCTTCCGGGCCGTTCTGTGCGACCGGCACAACGGCGAAACCTTCCGGCACGGCGCTGCGCAGAACTACTTTCGTATCCGGCGCGATGCTCGTCAGATTAGCATCGGGCGAAAGCACCAGCATAAATTTATCGAGCGGCGTCGTCGTGCTCAATGTGCCGACGCCATCATTAACCGTGATGGGGCCGAGCGAAGTGACTTTGCCTGCCGGATCAACGGCATAAAGGTTATAGCCGGTAGCATCGCCGGTTAAGCCGGTCAGGTCTAGATTAACCGCCGTGCTGGTTCCGTTGCGCAAAATTCTGGCCTTGCCGGAAGCGCCGGGAATGACGGTCGTCGGCGTCAGGTTGACGATCACTTCCTTGTTCGCCGGATACTGTATAACGCTGTACGTGCCGTCGGCGTTTTGAATTGTTTTTGTGGTTTGCGTCGTTGTAGTGGTGGTGGTTTGTGTATCTTGCGCATAGGTCGCGCCTGCGGCTGCGACAAGCGAGAGCGTAACGCCGCCCGCAAATCTGAACAAACGTGTATTCATAATTAATGTTCTCCTCGATTTGAAATAAAGTTTTTTCGCTGCTGGGAGATAATGGCGAATCTTTGTACAAAGAATAAACGCAACCTTCATGCCAACATTAATAACAACCGTTAATTGACGATTAACCAGCGAAAAATCATAAAAAGCGAAGCATTACGATACATCGTGTGTACTTTAGCGTTCCGGTCAATAAGCAAAAAAAGAGCGGGCAGAAACTTTGCCCGCTCCTTGCCCGAGGTGTTTTGAAGTAGCTCGTCAGTATTTATAAAGCTCCGTGATGGCGCGCACCACGTTGTCAACTTGCGGCAGGATCGCGTCTTCGAGTTGCGGCGCGTAAGCCACGAAGGTGTCGAGCGCGGCGACGCGGCGCACCGGAGCATCCAGATACTCGAAGAGTTCGTCCGAGATACGGGCGGCGATCTCCGCGCCGAAGCCGAACGAGAGCGTGTCTTCATGCGCGACGATCACCTTTCCGGTCTTCCTCACAGTCGCGGCGATAGCCTCCCAGTCATAAGGCGCGAGCGTGCGTAGGTCTATCACTTCGACGCTGATGCCCTGCTGCTCCGCTTGTTTGCAGGCGACCAGCGAACGCTGAACCAGCGCGCCGAACGTGATAATCGAAATGTCCGCGCCCTCACGCACTTTCTTCGCTTTGCCGAACGGGATCATAAAGCCTTCGGGCGGATACTGCGATTTGTTATAGGCCTGACGATACAGATGCTTGTGTTCGAGAAAGATTACGGGATCGTCCGCGCGAATCGCCGTGCGCAGTAGCCCATTGGCGTCGAGCGCCGTTGACGGATAAACGACGCGCAAGCCGGGAATGTGCGTGAAGAGTGTGTCGCCGGACTGCGAGTGGTAAACCGCGCCGCCTTTCAAGTAGCCGCCGACGGGCACGCGCACGACAATCGGGCAACTGAAATCGCCGCCGGAGCGCCAGCGCATCAGCGCAAGTTCGTTGCGCACTTGGTGATAGGCAGGCCAGATGTAATCGAAGAACTGAATCTCGACGACGGGCTTCAAGCCGCGCGTCGCCATGCCGATAGCGCGCCCGACAATGTTGGCTTCCGCGAGCGGCGAATTGAAGACACGCGCGCCGCCGAATTTACGTTGCAGGTTGGCCGTCACTTTGAAGACGCCGCCCTTGCCTTTTACTTTCTCTATGTTCTCTTCGCGCGAGACATCGGCCACGTCTTCGCCGAAGACGACGATTGAAGGATCGCGCGCCATCTCCGTATGCAGACAACGATTGATTAAATCAACCATCGTGCCCGCGTTGCCGGAAACTTCCGCGCCTTCTTCCGTGTCAAACTCTTTCGCCGTCGGGTCAATTTTCGTCGAGTAAACAAAATGCGTCGCCGTTTCCGGCGCGGGCTGCGGACTGGCGAGCGCAAAATCTCCGGCCTCCGTTACCTCGCGGTCAATTTCGTCTTTGATCTTCTGCAACTCTTCCTGCGTCGCAAACTCTTCTTCGATAAGGAGCGCGCCGAAGCGTTTGATCGGATCGCGCTCGGCATCCGAAGTTCTTTCTTCGTCCGGGCGATAAAGCTTTTCGTCGTCGGAAAGCGAGTGCGAATATGGGCGTATGACTTTCGCATGAACAAGCGCGGGGCCTTTGCGTGCGCGACAATAGGCGACGGCGCGGCGCATGGTTTCAAGCGACTCAATCGGGTCAGTGCCGTCGCATTTCTGTATGTAGAGATCGGGAAAGCCTGCCACCAATTTTGAAATATCGCCGCCTGCTGTTTGCACTTCGACGGGCACGCTGATCGCATAGCCGTTGTCTTCTATGAGAAACAGCACCGGCAGTTTCAAGTTCGATGCCGTGTTCAGGGCTTCCCAGAATTCGCCTTCGCTTGTCGTGCCGTCGCCTGCCGAAACATAAACGACTTCGTCTTTCTGAAAACCCGCGACGCGCTCTTTCATTTCTTCGACGAGCGTCGCGCGGTAGCCCGCTTCGGCGCATCCGACGGCCTGCAAAAACTGCGTCCCCGTCGGCGAAGATTGCGAAACGATGTTGAGGCTTTTGTGTCCCCAGTGCGAAGGCATCTGTCGCCCGTGCGAATTCGGGTCGGCTTCCGCACCGACTGCCGAAAGGAGTTGTTCGAGCGGCGTCATGCCGAGTTGCAGGCAGAGCGCGCGGTCACGGTAGTACGGATAGAACCAATCGTAGGCGGGCTTCAAAGCGAGGCCTGCGGCGACGAGCACCGCTTCGTGGCCTGCGCCGCTGATTTGAAAAAAGATTTTGTTCTGCCCTTTTAGCTGAATCTCTTTATCGTCAATGCGCCGCGAAAGATACATCGTGCGATAAATCCCGATCATCTGCTCACGATCCAAGCCCGTATATTCGCGCTGTTTTAATGCTGTCGCCATTCCGTTTCAATCTCCATCACTCTCAAACGTGTCTGAATTCGCTATGCGATATAACTATCACAGGCGGCATCACAAGCAAAACGCCGGAAGTTGTTGACGCGCGCACGCCGCCCCACTTCAAGGCTCGATGATTATATTACCGCCGGGCATCAGCACGCCGTCCATCTCGTCCGGCATTGATTCCCCCGCCTTTTCCGAAGGCTGCTTGCCCAACACGCCCTGTGCTACCAGCAAGCGTGCGAGCAGACGAATTTCGGGGCGTTGAAAGCGATCTGCGACGCCCTTCAAGCGGTCGAAATCCGTGCTCGCAAGTTGTGCCAGCGCGCGCCCGTAACGCTGCGAGATTGCGCCGGTAGAACCGCCCGCCAGTTGCAACATGATCTCGCCGCTCTGAAAAAGTTTCGGCGCGCCGTTAGCGTTGCCGAACTTATCAAGCAGCGCCGCCGCTTGAATCAATTCGTTGGCCTGGTCAATCAACGGTTCGATGATCTCAAAACTCCGCGCCGGTTCGACGAACGCATAAGCGGCGGCGATGGCTAGTTGAGCGTCAAGCTGCTCCTGGTTTTTAATTTCGCCGGGCACAAGCTGGCGCGCTTCATCGAGCAACTGCGCGGCCAGCTTGCGGTCTTTTTTCGCCACTGCTTGCGCCAGCGTTGCGAGCATCGCGGCCTGCTCTTTTTTGGAGCGGTTCGGAGTGCTGCGAATCATTTGCCGCGCTTCTTCGAGTTTGCCCGACGCGATGAGGTGCGCTAGCGTCTGCTGGTCAATAACGGTAAGAAGCTGGTCGCGCTGGCGGCTATCCCGAACCTTGTCCTGAATGATCTGGCGGGCGCGCGTCGCATCATTTCCTTCAAGAGCTTTCATTGCCGCTCCCGCGTAAAGCATATCGCGCGCTTCGGCGGGAACTTGTGCGGCGGCCTGCAACATCGAATCAACCGTGCCGTTCTGCGCTTGCTCTTCGACTTGGGAAAAAGCTTTCTCGCGCGGGTCAATCATTTGATCGAACTGCGCCATTCGCTTGCGCACGGCCGGAGCGCGTTGCGGCGCATATTTTTCAATTGCCGAAAGCAGCAACGACCTTTGATAAAGCATTCCTCCGCGCATCAATGAATTATCGAGCACGGCGGCGGCAAGCGTGTCGGCTAAGGCGCGCAACGACTCGTCGCCGAGCAACGGTTGCGTTTTCTTCGATGCCTCTTCCGCAGGCTTTTGCGTTGTTTGGTTTCGGGCAAGACGCGGCGTGAATCTTTCGGGTTGCAAGCTTGCGCCCAAGAGTTGAATGGCAACGAAGGCAGCTTCGGGAGCAGTTGTGAAATTCGTTGTGCGCAGTTTGTCAACGATTCTTGCGGCGAGTTTCGACGCGGCATCCGCATCCTTTCTTCGCAGTTGTTGGAGCGTGGCGATTAAGCTTGTCGAGACGCCTTTCGTTAAACTCTCCGTCGCCACGCGCAACGCGAGTTGCGGATCGTTGGCGGCAATCTGCTGCGCCAGAGTTTGTTCGAGGCGCAGGTCTTCGTTGAGGGATGGTTGTTGTGAATCCGCCTCCGTCGCGGGTTCGGAAGGATCGGCGGGCGGCCTCGCCGCGATGCTCGCGCGCAAGAGATCGAGCGCGAGTTGCGGATCGCGGCGGGCGAGCCGTTGCAACACCTGTTGACGCAATTGCAGAGACATCCAACGCTCGTAATCCATGCCCGCGCGAGCACGCGATTCGCTACCGTTCATGCTCGCCGGATTCAGATCATTGAAGGCCTGCGTGAAGATCGCGCGCGCTCTTTTTTCATCCTGCTCCCAGAGCAAATCCGCCGCCATCGCTTGCAGCAGCGAGCGGTTGGCCGGAACACGCAACGCCTGTGCTCCCGTTACGACATCGTCAACGAGCGCGCGGGCTTTCCGCTCGAGTGCCTTATGCGCCTCTTGCTGTTCTGCCGTCGAAGGTGCTTCGGAAGGCGTTACGGTTTGTGCTGTCGCCGTCACGCAAAGAAAGAGAAAAAGGCTGAGTGACCCGATGAGGTATTTGATTGTCATCACAAGCTCCTTACATAAAAAAGAGTTGCGCGTTGAATGCCGCTACTTAGGCGCGTCGTCTGTTTGCCGCGCTAGTCTTCGTAATCCGTTGCCAGCGTCATACGGTAGTCTTCGGCCATTGACGGATGGTGATGCGACTCTGCCGCCTCGATGCCCTGCTCGTAAGCCGTGCGCGCTTCCTCACGATTGCCCGTCTTCTCGAACGCACGCGCGAGCATTCCGTAGGCCGCGCCTTCATCATCGGTGCGCTCCAGATAAACTTTCAGCGCCGTGATCGCTTCCTCATAACGCTCGGCCTTCAAGAGTTCGTTGGCGAGGCCGAAACGCACCAGCGCGTTATCGGGATCGCTCTCCAGCATTTGCGTGAACGTGTCAATACGTGATGCAGCCATAATTGTTCACCGAAGGTTCCATGTCATGTGAAGATACTCATACGGCTTCACACGCGGCGTAAGAAGTTTTCTAAAACGAATATTTTGCGAATCCGAAATCGCAAAGGACTCTCCACAAGCGCAATGGCTTTTAAGCTTTCCATACCGGAAACGAAATATGGAGCAGCGCACGCAGGAACACGCGCCAACCATGGTGGCGGCTCTATGTCCAATTCGTCGCATAAGTATTCAGCCGTTGACGCCAGCAATGCATCCATACGCTTATCCGTTAAGCCGAACGAATCCGCGACGGCCTGCGGGTCTTTGTAGTGGCGAAAATCATCAACGAAGTCCATCAAATAAATGCGCCAGTTCGCTGCGTCACCGGAGATTCTCTTTTTTACATCGCGTAGAGTAATCACTGCTCGAACAACTCCTCTACGAAAAATTGCGTCGCCGGTTTGATCTGCTGGCGCGGATAATAGTTCTCAAGAATAGTGAATACCTCATCGGCACTTTTAAGCTTCAGAGCCTTGATTAAAAGTTCCACGTCCGTTCGATCCGTTGTGTCGACACGCGCGGCTAAAACTTTCATCGACAGTAGATAATCAGGCTCGGGGACATAGATTTTCAAGTGCGAGAAATCGAATAAAATGCGTTGGCTGTGGGGAACAACGAAACCCTTTATACCATCATTTAACCAGTCACTCCGTAGATTGTGTTTTTCCGCAACGCGACGGATAGCCTCGCGCATCTCGCTGGCCGGTTTGAAGATCGCGTCAACGTCTCGGGTGCTCGGACGCGCCTCGTAAACCAAACACATCACGGCTCCTCCATATAAACATACCTCGCCCTTTGTATTTGCAGCACGTAACTCGCCGTTCAAGTCCTCAAGATACTGTTTGATCTCTTCTGCATCCATCATTTAGTCCGTCAGCGGTTGCTTGCCGGTAGTAATGAGCTTGGCGATGGTCTGCAACTGCATATTGGATGTGCCTTCGTAGATTGCGCCGATCTTGGAATCGCGCCAGAACTTTTCGACGGGGTAATCTTTGACGAAGCCGTAGCCGCCGTAAAGCTCTATCGCTTTCGAGCTAATCTGTTCGGCGACACGCGACGAATAAAGTTTCGCCATCGCCGCTTCTTTCAGGAAAGACTTCCCGGCGTCTTTCAAACGCGCGGCGTTATAGACTAACAAGCGCGCGGCTTCAAGCTCGGTCGCCATCTCCGCGAGTTGAAATTGGACGCCCTGAAATTCTCTGATCGCTTTGCCGAACTGCTCGCGCTCGCCCGTGTAGCGAAGCGCCGCGCCCAAAGCTCCGCGCGCAATGCCGATCATCTGCGCGCCGATGCCGATACGCCCTTCGTTCAAAGTTTCGATGGAGACTTTGTAACCACGGCCTACTTCGCCGAGCACGTTCTCTTTCGGCACGATGCAATCTTCTAAAATGATCTCTGTCGTTGACGAAGCGCGGATGCCGAGCTTGTTCTCTTTTTTGCCGACGGAGAAGCCTGCAAAACTTTTCTCGACGATAAAGGCGGTGATGCCGCGATAGCCCGCTTCCGGGTTGGCGTTGGCGAAGACGACGAAGATTTCGGCTTCGTTGCCGTTCGTGATCCAGAGCTTGCGCCCGTTGATAACGTAGTGATCGCCCTTTTCTACGGCGCGCGTTCCCATCGCAAACGCATCCGAGCCGGAGCCTGCTTCGGAGAGCGCGTAAGCTCCGACTTTTTCAGAGGCGAGCTGCGCGAGGTATTTTTTCTTCTGCGCGTCGTTTGCCCAGCGTATTATGCAATTATTGACGAGCGTATTCTGCACATCAACGAAAACGCCGACGCTCGCATCAACGCGCGAGAGTTCTTCGACGGCGAGAATCGCGGTAAAGAATGATGCGCCCGCGCCATTGTATTCGTCGGGCGTTTCGATGCCCATCAAGCCAAGCTCGAAACATTGTTTGATGAGCGACGGATCGAGCTTGCCCGCTTCGTCCATCTGTTCGACGCGCGGGCGCAGTTCGCCCTCCGCGAATTCCCGCACGCTCGCGCGAAACATCTCTTCTTCTTCGGAAAGCACGCTCAAGGCCGCGCCCGCCATCTGCCCGGTTGCTGTTTGATTCATCTTCGTTCCGACCTATGGAAAGTTGCTGGTAATTTGAAAATGTAGCATCGCTTAAACGCGCGCCTGCGGTCAACCCCGCACGGGCAGGCATTTAGACACGACGCCGCGCAAAATTCTTTCCGCGTGATTCGCTCGTAATCTTCGTGCACCGTTGCACGCTTTCGCTTCTTCGCACTAACACGTAAAATGCAGCGCACGACTTCCTTTAATCATAATTCGTTCAACGGACAATCGCTTAATCAAATGAGACCACGAAAAACTTCCATCGCCGTATCTTCAACATTCTTTTTAACTGTATCGGCGTTGCTTGCGCTTGCCTTCATCGCAGGTGGCGACGGCGTTCGCACGATTGCGCGTGCGCAGAATGTTTCCGCCAATGCGCGTGCGCAGATCACGATTCTGGCGACGACGGATATGCACGGTAACATCCTGCCCGTTGATTACTACTCGAACAAGCCGGACGCGCGCGGCCTCGCCTGTGCCGCGACCGTCATCAAGCAGGCGCGCAAAGAAAATCCGAATCTACTGCTCATTGATTCCGGCGACACGATACAGGGCACGCCGCTCGCTTACTATCACAACAAAAAGAACAATGCCCCGCCCGATCCGATGATGCTTGCGATGAACGCTCTGCATTACGACGCGATGGCCGTCGGCAATCACGAATACAACTTCGGCTTGAAGGTGCTCGAAAAGGCACGCGGCGAAGCTCGTTTCCCCTGGCTTTCGGCGAACACTTACAAGAAGGGAACAAACGAGACGGCGTATCAACCGTACATCGTCAAGGAAGTAAACGGCGCGCGTGTCGGCATTCTGGGTTTGACGACGCCCGGTGTTCCGAACTGGGAAAACCCGGAAAATTATCCCGGCCTCGAATTTCGTGAAACAGTCGCGGAAGCGAAAAAGTGGGTGAAAATCCTGCGCGAAAAAGAGCGCGCCGATGTCGTCGTGATAGCAATGCACATGGGATTAGAAGAAGATTTACGAACGGGCAAGGTTGATCCCGGCCAAGTCAAAAACGAGAACGCGGCGGTTGCCATCGCCGAACAGGTCGCGGGTGTTGACGCAATCTTTATGGGACACACGCACCGCGAAGTGCCGAGCGTTTATATCAACGGCGTGCTCTTAACACAGGCCGACAAATGGGCGCGCCGCGTCGCCCGCGTGGACATTTATCTTGAAAGCAATACGCGCGTTTACGCAGATGGCAGCGGCATCACTCCCGGCGGCGACGCCTCGCAGTGGAGAATCGTCGCTAAATCCGCGCGCACGATTCCCGTTGACGAGCGCGTGAAGCCGGACGAAGAGATTGCGAAGCTCGTCGCGCCGTATGACAAAGAGACGCAAAGCTGGCTGGGGCGCGTGATCGGCGAATCGGCGGCAGAGTTAAACGCCAAGGACGCGCGCTTCCGTGATACGGCGATTCTCGATTTGATTCAGCGCGTACAGTTGGAAGCAGGCCGCGCAGACGTTTCGATGGCCGCGAGTTTCAATCCGCAGGCGCACATCCCGAAAGGCTCCGTCACGGTGCGCGACATCGCGGGGCTTTACGAATACGAAAACACGCTCGCTGTTTTGGAAGTGACAGGCCGACAACTGAAGGACGCACTCGAACACTCCGCCGAATATTTCCGCGCCTATGTCCCGAACAAAGCGGCGGCTGATCTGGTGGACGAGAAAGTTCCCGGCTATAACTTCGATATTGCCGAAGGCGTTACCTACGATCTGGACATACGCAAACCCACAGGCCAGCGCATCGAAAATCTGCGCTTTCGCGGCCAATTCGTCGCGCCCACGCAAAAGCTGCGGCTCGTCACCAACAACTATCGCATCAACGGCGGCGGCGGCTTCACGATGTACAAAAACGCGGCGGTCGTTTATCGCTCCAGCGAAGAGATACGCGATCTGATAATTGACTGGGTCGAGCGTAATAAAATTATTCCCACCGAACCGACAAACAACTGGCGCTTGTTGCCGAACTGAGATTGCTCAATAAGGCGCGGCTAAAGATGAATCGTTATTGAGAGGTCATAACCTTCAGCATCCGGCCTCTGTCGAAAACAAATGTGTCCGTGTCGGAAAGACAATCGCCGGTTTGAAACTGAAAGAAAGTCTTCGCGCGATTTCTAATCGCCACGCACGAAGATTGATCGTCAACGCGCTCGAACGCACACGCTTCGTTGCGCAGCCGGAGCGTGAACGAACGAGGATGCTCGTTCAACTCGGTTTCGTCGCCCGTTAATTCGATTTCGTCATTCGCGGATTGAAGGTTATGCAGCGCGATGAGGCGTATCTCTTTCAACTGCTTTGCGGGCTGGAAATCTTTGAGCGCAGCTTCGAGGCCGTTGTGAAAGACGGGCGCGCCTTTTAGATTGTCCGGGGCGTTGAGGATCAATAAATTGTTGTGCCCGGACGAAGCCGCGATGTCCACGACGATTGCTTGAGAAATCTTCGCCGCCTGCCGCCAATTTTCGTTGCTGCGATAAAGCACGAACGAGTAGAAAATCAGCAAGCATCCCATCAGCGACAGCCACGCGCTCCTGCGTCGCAGGAAGATAAACGCGATGTAGGCGGTTGCGATGGAAGAAAAGACGGACGGCAAGTATAAGAATCGCTCGCCCTGCGTGTCATACAAACCTAGACGCAGATTGATGACGGGCAGCAGGCAGCAGAGAAAAGAGGCAATAAGCTGCGCCGTAAAAATGTTTTGCGGTTTGCGCGCGGCGGCGTCTTGTCGCCTGTGCCTGTGAACAATCAACGCCGCAATTAAGCCCGCGCACAAGACGGCGAACAACAGAAACGCGGGCGATTTGAGCGGCTTCAACAGCACGGCGGATAGTTGCAGCGGGAGCGGCGGCAACACGGCGCGTAGCGTTGCCTGTATCAGCCTGTCGCGCATCCACGCCGGACTGAAATTCAAGTGTTGCGATGCGCCGTAGCCGCCGACAAGCGAGCCGAGCGCGAGATAGCGCAAACAGATAAAAGCAAACAGCGCGAGCGCGAAGACTGAAACGATTTTCAGCGTGCGCTTGAAGATTGCGGCGCTTGATTCTTGGAATGCCGACGCGCCGCCGATTATAAGCATCACGAAGGGCAGGCAGATCGCCGCTTCTTTGGAGAGCAGCGCGAGCGCAAAAAAAAGCAGCGCGAAAACAATGCGTGATAAACGATTCGCCCGCAGGTAAGAAACGTAAGCTATTAAAGATGCGAGGCTGAAAAAAGCGGCGAGCAGATCGGCGCGCCCGGAAATCCAAGAGACGGCTTCCGTGTGCGACGGAAGCAGCAGAAAAATCAACGCTGCCGCCAGCGAAACATCACGTGTAAGCCTTGGCGTCGAATCGAAACGGGCAATTAAGCGGCGCGTTAGTATGAAGAGAAGAAAGGCATTCGCGGTGTGAAACGCGATATTGGTCAGATGAAAGCCGAGAGGGTTTGCGTTCCACAATTTTACGTCCATCCAATAGCTCAAAATAAAGAGCGGGCGAAAGAAACCGCCGTGCTCGCGTCCCCACACGACCGATAAATCGCCCGCGCGCACCTTGCCTATCTGATCGAAATCGTCGGAGAGAAAAAAAGCGTGCGCGATGTTGTAGTAAGCGGCGAATCCTGTGATGAGAAGAATGCCGGAGACCGGAATATTGAAACGCTTTTCGCTCATCGCGTGAGCTTCGTTGTTTTCCATACGCAGGCGATTAAGAGCGAAAGCGTGCCAACGCAAGTCGTTAATCGAACGGCGGCGCTTTGAAAAAGGAATGCGGTTGACGTTCGTTTACATTGAATCGGTTTGAAGATTCAAACGCTCTTTTTCGTGATTCGCATACCAGCGAACGTAAATGAGATATCCGACGATCAGGACGTTGAGGACGAGCACCGCAACTTTGAAGAGGCTCGGCTGGCGCGCTAATTCGTAAATCTCTATCGGCACGTAGACCGCGCCCGAAATGATGGCGAACCATTCCGCCCACACCCGCCCGCGCCATAACCCGTAAGCCTCCGTGAAGCGGATCGTCGAATAAAGCAGCGCAATCGCTCCCATAAACCAGAGGCGCGCGTCCGACACCGTTCCCGCAAACTCCACAAAGCGGCGCAGGAATTTGCGATCTGGATTCAAATGCGAATAACGCACAATCGTTTCGGCCACCTCCTGCGCGTCGCGGTGAATCAACGTCAAGAGCGCAATGCCGATGATTAAGACCAGCACGCCTTTGCTTGCCTCGAACACGGCGACCGTGCGCAAGCCCGCCTTGATTGTCTTCTCCGGCTTCACGTGTTTGGCGATGGCCTTAACACGCGCCTGCGCCTCATGCGCGGTTCTGATCTTTTCGCTCATCGGTTTTAGAAACGGAGCAACAGCGTCGTGGTACGTCTTTCCGAACTGCTCTATAATATACGTGTAATTCACCTTGAAAGATAAGGCCGCGAAGTTTTGCACACGAAGGAGCGTGTGCGAATTGCTCATCATTAGTATTACAAGGAGCGTGTTTTAAGTGCTAAGAGTCGAATACCGCGACGGATTGTATTTGCCGGACATTGATTTGTGGCTGGACGCGGCGGGCGCGCGCGAGCGTTGCGTGATTTCGCACGGCCATTCGGATCACATCGCGGAACACAAAGCGATTATCGCAACGCCCGAAACTGCACGCATCTTTCGCCACCGGCGGGGCGACGCCGCAATGGAAACTCTGGAGTACGGCGAACGCCGTGATTACGGGCGGTTCGCTTTGACTTTCTATCCCGCAGGCCACTGTCTAGGCTCCGCGCAGGTGCTCGTCGAAGCCGATGGCGAGCGGCTTGTTTACACGGGCGACATCAAACTGCGCCCGAACGTCACGGCGGAAACTGCCGTCATCGTGCCGTGCGATACGCTCGTCATGGAATCAACTTTCGGCGATCCGCTTTATCGTTTTCCGCCGGACGTGGCGACGTTCGACCGTTTGTACGCGGCGGTTGATCGCGCGCTTTCGGACGATAGAGTGCCGGTAGTGCTCGCCTACGCGCTGGGCAAAGGGCAGGAAGCCCTTGAGTTGTTATTGCGGCGCGGCTATCGCGTGACGCTGCACGGCTCCGTGTGGAACGTCTCGGAGATATACAGAGAGTTGGGCGTGGAGTTTTCTGGCGCGTATGAAAAATATCACCGCGAACATTTGCGCGGGCGTGTGTTGATTACGCCGCCCGGTTGCCGCAAGCAGGCGATGATTACAAACATCGAACGCCGCTACGTGATAATGCTGACGGGCTGGGCTTTACATAAAAGCGCGCCCTATATGTACAAGAACGTGGACTTGGTTCTGCCGCTCTCGGATCACGCGGACTACGACGAGCTTGTGCGCCTCGCACGCGAATCCGGCGCGGAACGGATTATCACGATGCACGGCGAACCGAAGTTTGCCGCCTCCCTGCGCGAACTCGGCTTCAACGCCGAACACCTCGCGCATTATCCCGCTTCTGAAACGGACAAGACGGCAAAGAAACGCGCCCCCAAAAAAGCTGCGACGGCAATACCGCGTTCGTTATTCGATTAACGCCGGATTTCAAATGCCGTATGTTTATTAAATCGCTCGTCCACCTCACGCATCCCGCTTCTTATCTCTGCTCTCCACGTTTGCGCTCGCAGGGAGGGATCACTATAATGCACAGGCTTTCATTCAAGGCGCGTTTTGTTGATGGAACGAAAGCGCGCCTATGTGGTCTTAAACTCTCCTCGGACTTCTTCTGAACTATGCCAAGAAATCTACTTTGGAAGCAGAGACGCGGCGGCGCGCGTGCGCAGACCGCTGTGACGCCTTTGCGCGCCTTCGCTGCGAGCGTCGCGCCGGGACTCGCGCAGATGACACGCGCCGCTTTTACAGAGCCGTTTATGCTGACGGTGGAACGTCATGCCGTGCTGCTGCCGCGCCTGCCGCGTTCGCTCGACGGCCTGCGCATCGTTCACCTGACGGACTTGCACCACAGCCCTTTCACAGGCAGCGAGCAACTACGGCAAGCGATTGAGACGGCCAACAGCTTGCAACCCGACATCGTCGCCTTAACGGGCGACTACGTTTCGCACGAACGCGAATACGCCGCCCCGTGCGCGGAACTCGTCGGGAAACTGAAAGCGCGGCACGGCGTCTATGCGGTTTTAGGTAATCACGATCACTGGACGGACGCGCCGCTCGTCGCAGACCTTTTTCGCGCCGAAGGTATTCGCGTGCTGATTAACGAAGGCTTTCGTTTCGAGTTAGATGGCGCAAGCTTCTGGCTGGCTGGCGTGGACGATACGATGGTCGGGCTGGAAGATTTGCCGCTCGCGCTCGCCGGTTCGAGTGTAGACGAAATGAAACTGCTTTTAGCGCACAACCCTTTGATCCTGCGCCGCGCCGCCCGCGCCGGAGTTGACCTAGTGTTAAGCGGCCACACGCACGGCGGGCAAGTCGCGTGGCGTTCGGAAAACAACGCGCTGGGACGCCCGCGCCGACGTATTCTCAAAGGCTTGGGGCGACGCGGCGCGACGCAGATTTACGTTTCGCGCGGTCTCGGCACAGTCGTGCTGCCGATTCGTTATGGCTGCCCGCCGGAAGTCACTTTGCTCGAACTGCGCAGCGCAACTTAAAGTTTTAGATTTGCGATTGCCGATTTGCGATTAAAAGAGGACTGAAGAGTTTCTGAAATCCGAATTGCAAATCTAAAACCAAAAATCGCAAATCGTTTCATGTCTTCTTCACGAATTATCACGCTCCCGAACCTGCTGACCGTGTTTCGCATGGTGCTCGTGCCGTTCTTCGTGTCGCTGCTGTTTTACCAGCGATTCGCGCAGGCGCTCGGCATCTTTGTGCTCGCGGGCATCACGGACGGCCTCGACGGTCTGCTCGCACGTCGCTTCAACCAGAAATCACAACTCGGCACGATTCTCGATCCCATCGCCGATAAACTCCTGCTTGTCACCTCATTTATTGTGCTGTCGCTGCCCTCAATCAGCCCGCAGCCAAGACCGAGCCACTTTCCCGTGCCGTTCTGGGTGACGGCAGCCGTCTTGAGCCGCGATGTCTTTATCGTCGTTGGCGCGGCGGCCATCAACATCGTCACCGGCTTCAGAGGCTTTCGCCCTTCGTGGCTCGGCAAAACCAGCACGACGGTGCAGATTCTCGCCATCATAGCGATTCTGGTAGCCGCCATTTTCCCGAATGGCAGCGGCTATTACCTGCCCACCGTTTACGCGCTCGTCTTTGCCTTCGCACTCTTCTCCGGCGTTCACTACGTCTTCTTTGCCTCGAATCTGCTTGCCGAAGACCGCCATAACGGGCAGTAAACACCACAGGCTTTCGGCTCCGGAAGCGTAATGCGTTGATAAGGAAAGACTTATTGACGCACGCGCGGGTGTCAATGATGCCGGAATTAAACTTGACAATGATTGACTCAAGTATTATATTGTCTGGGTGTTCAAGTTGCATAGTTTCCATCTTTCAGCTTTGTTGCTGATGAAATTTTCTGATATGGACGCGCTCACGCCGATTTCCGCTACGGAGTCGGCCTGAAATCTACTCTGGAGAAGAAGAAAGAATATGAGCAAGATTATCGGTATTGATCTGGGCACGACAAACTCTGTGGTGGCCGTGATGGAAGGCGGCGAGCCGACCGTGATTACCAACTCGGAAGGCGGGCGCACGACGCCCTCCGTTGTCGCTTTCACAAAGGACGGCAATCGCCTCGTCGGGCAGGTTGCCAAGCGGCAGGCGGTCACGAACCCGGAAAACACTGTCTATTCGATCAAGCGTTTTATGGGTCGCCGTTTCGATGAAGTGACCGAAGAGATCAAACAAGTTCCGTATAAAGTACAGGCCGCCGGAACCGGCGATGTGCGCGTCACGGCGAGCGGCAAAGACTATCCGCCGCCGGAAATCTCCGCAATGATTCTGCAAAAAATGAAGCAGTCGGCGGAAGATTATCTCGGCCAGAAAGTTGATAAAGCGGTCATCACCGTGCCCGCTTACTTTAACGATGCGCAACGTCAGGCGACGAAAGACGCGGGCAAAATCGCCGGACTCGAAGTGATGCGCATCGTCAACGAGCCGACGGCTGCCGCGCTCGCCTACGGTTTAGATAAAAAGAAAGATGAAACCATCGCCGTGTTCGATTTCGGCGGCGGAACCTTCGATGTCTCCATCTTGGAAGTCGGCGAAGGCGTCGTCGAAGTGAAATCCACGAACGGCGACACGCACCTCGGCGGCGACGACATAGACGAACGCCTGATGGAATGGATTACGGAAGAGTTCAAAAAGGATCAGGGCATTGACCTTTCAAACGACAAGATGGCTTTGCAGCGTTTGAAGGAAGCGGCGGAGAAGGCCAAGATCGAGCTGTCTACTGCGGTAGAGACGGAGATTAATCTGCCGTTCATCACCGCCGACCAATCGGGGCCGAAGCATCTCGTGATGAAACTGACGCGCGCGAAGTTCGAGCAGTTAATCGAAGCGATTTTGCAGCGTCTGAAAGCTCCCGTCGAGCAGGCGATCAAGGATGCCGGAATTGACGCGAAGAAGGTTGACGAAGTAGTGCTCGTCGGCGGTTCGACGCGCATCCCGCGCGTGCAGGAGATGGTCAAGGATTTGTTCGGTAAAGAGCCTAACAAATCTGTCAACCCGGATGAAGTCGTCGCCATCGGCGCGGCGGTGCAGGCCGGTGTTTTGTCGGGCGAGAAGACAGACATTCTCTTGCTTGACGTGACGCCGCTTTCGCTCGGCATCGAAACCTTGGGCGGCGTGTTCACGAAGTTGATCGAACGCAACACTACGATTCCGACGAGAAAATCGGAAGTCTTTTCGACGGCTTCGGATAATCAAACAAGCGTCGAAGTTCATGTGCTTCAGGGCGAGCGTCCGATGGCGGGCGACAATCGCACGCTCGGCAAGTTTCACTTGATCGGTATTCCGCCCGCGCCGCGCGGTATGCCGCAGGTCGAAGTTACGTTCGACATAGACGCCAACGGTATCGTCAATGTGTCCGCCAAAGATATGGGCACGGGACGCGAGCAGAAGATCACCATCACGGCGTCAAGCGGTCTCTCGAAAGATGAGATAGACAAGATGATGCGCGAGGCCGATTCGCACTCTTCCGAAGATGCGAAGAAGCGCGAAGAAATAGAATCGCGCAACCGTCTCGATTCGCTGACCTATCAGGTGGAGAAGACGTTTACGGAGAACCGCGAGAAGTTAGATGGCACGTCGGCGACTGAAATGGAAGCGGCGATTGCCGACGCGAAGAAGGCGACGGAAGAGGGCGGTGTCGAAAGAATGAACGACGCTTTTAACCGCCTGCAAACGGCTTCGCACAAACTCGCCGAGGCGCTTTATCAACAAAGCGGCACGGCGACGGGCGGTGACAACGCGGGCGAGCAGGCTTCGGCGGCGGGCGCGGGCGCCGCAACCGGCAACGCTTCGCAAGGAGCGACGGGCGGCGAAGACAACGTCATTGATGCCGAATACGTTGATGTGGACGAAAACAAGTAAAGCAGATTTTAGATTTGCGAACGCCGATTTGCGATTGGAAGAAAAGTAAAGATGTGAACTTTCGCGTTGATTCTTTATGCCGCTTCCAATCGCAAATTGCAATTCTAAAATCGTAAATTTCACTGATGGCAAAAGAAGATTTTTACAAAGTGCTCGGCATCAAACGCGACGCCAAGCCGGAAGAGATCAAGAAGGCCTACCGCAGGCTGGCGCGCAAGTATCACCCGGACGTGAATCCGGGCGACAAGTCTGCGGAAGAACGCTTTAAGTTGATTACGGAAGCGCACGACGTGCTCTCCGATCCGAAAAAGCGCGGCGTCTATGATCGCTTCGGTCAATACTCCGACAACCTTGCGGACGCGGCTTCACGCGGCGCGGCGGGCGGCGGCGGGCGCGCGGGCGCGAGTCCCGGCGGCTTTGATTTTGAAGGCTTCGATTGGAGCAACATTCCCGGTGCAGGCGCGGGCGGCGGCAATGCGTCGGGCGGTTCCAGCTTCCGTGACATCTTCGCAGATTTATTCGGTGGTGGCGGTAGTTCGCGCGTCGAACATGAACCGCTGCGCCCGCAAGCCCAGCGCGGCGCAGACATCGAAATGCCACTCGCGCTTTCCTTTGAGGAAGCTGTCAAAGGCATGACGACCAACATCACCGTCAATCGTTCCGAGCAGTGTTCGCGCTGCAACGGCGCGGGCGACACGGGCGGCCCCGTCGTCGTGTGTTCGACCTGCAAAGGCTCCGGGCAAGTGCAACGCACGGGCGGGCGTCTGCGTTTTTCGCAGGAGTGCCCGGACTGCAACGGCACTGGCAAACGCCGCCAGCCGTGTTCGCTATGTAACGGCAAAGGCGTTGTGCCGAAGACGGAGACGGTCAAGGTGCGCATTCCGGCGGGCGTTGACACGGGTTCGCGCGTGCGCATTCCGGGCAAGGGCGCGGGCGGGCGTCTCGGCGCGCCTCCCGGCGACCTCTTTATCATCACGAACGTCGGGCGACACCAATTTTTCACGCGCAAGGGCGATAATATTTACGTGACCGTACCCTTGACCGTGCCGGAAGCCGCGCTCGGCGCGAAGATAGAAGTGCCGACCGTTGAAGGCAAAGCGCAACTGCGCATTCCGCCCGGCACGCAGTCCGGCCAAAAATTTCGCCTGCGCGAACGCGGCGCACACTCTCTGCGCAACCCGCAGGCGCGCGGCGACCAATTCGTCGAAGTGCAGGTCACGCTGCCTAAAGTAGTCTCCGAAGAAACAAAAGATTTACTACGCCGCTTCGCGCAAATGAACCCGGAGAATCCGCGCGTCGCAATGGGATTGGAATAGATGTTGGATATTAGATGTCAGATGCTGGTAAAGACCGGTAGACGATTCTGACATCTAATATCCAACATCTGACATCTGTTTTATGAAACGCAACGCTCGCACATATACGATCAGCGCGGTGGCCGCCGAGTACGACATACACCCGCAGACCCTGCGTTTGTATGAGCGCGAAGGCTTGCTTGCGCCCTCGCGTTCGGTGGGCAACACGCGGCTTTACACGGACACAGACCTCGAACGCCTCGAAGTGATTTTATCGCTGACGCGCGACCTCGGCGTCAATCTCGCAGGCGTCGAGATTATTCTCAATATGCGCGAAAAGATGGACGCGATGCAGCAGGAGTTCGAGCGGTTTTTCGTTTACCTGCAAGCGCACGCCGACGAGTTTTCGCGCTTTACGGAAGCGCCGGTGGATGCGCCGCCGGGCGCGCTCGTGCCCTCTACGCGCGCCGCCCTGCTACGCCGCCGCAGCAATTTCACGCGCGGATAATAACCCTCAAAAAAATCTTGTGCTTTGCGCCCGCGCGGTGCTAAAGTCTGCCCTTCAGCGTGCTCCATAGTGCCTTGCCCGTTGCAATCGGAACACGCTGATTCCGGCTCATGCGCGCCGCGCTTCCTTAACTTAAAGCCGCCGCGCTGATCCTCTCGAAAATTCAAAACTTAGAGTTTGTCGAAAACTCCATGCGTCGCTTCGGCTTCGTTTGTGTGCCGCCGTATCGGGCACGGCTGTCTACCGAATTCGTCGCGGCCTCAACCTCATTAGGAGAGCGACCACATCATGAGAATTCAACCTCACTGCTTTTTCCAAAAGCCGTTTGCGTCCGCCCTTTTATTGCTTGCCGCATTCGTTACAGGCAGCCATGCGCAAGACCTCGACAACGCGACGATCAGCGGGCGCGTGCTAGACCAGACCGGCGCGCTCATTCCGAACGCGAACGTCACCGTCAAACTTCAAGCCAACGGCATCGAACGCCGTCTGCACAGCGACGAAGAAGGCCGCTATCGTTTCATACAGCTCGAACCCGGCACGTATGAACTGCGCGCCGACGCCGCAGGCTTTGCGACGCAAACGCTCGGTAACATCTCCGCCATCGCCGGGCAAAACATTCGGTTAGACGTTACGCTTTATCCCGCCGACATCGTTTCAAACCCCGTGACTGTCAACGCCGCCGATGCGCCGCCTGTTGATACGACGCGGACGATTGTCGGCGGCACTGTGACGCGCGCCGAAGTGGAAACTCTGCCCGTTGCGACACGTTCGCCTCTCGATCTGATCTTCACGCTCGGCGGCGTTACGGAAGAACCGCTTTCGTCGCGCGATCTGGCGGAAGACCGCAACCAGAACCCGCGCGCAACACCCGAAGAAGCCGGAATCTTTTCGCTTGCAGGTGGCGCGGCCTCTTCCAACAACATTACGATTGACGGCCTAGACAACAACGACGACCGCGCCGCACGCGAACGCTTTCAACCATCCATCGAAGCCGTTGATGAAGTGCAAATTATCCGCAATCAATTTTCGGCGGAGTACGGGCGCGCCAGCGGCGGTCGCGTCAATTTGCGCACACGCAGCGGCGCAAACAGATTTCGCGGGCGTCTCTTCTATTTCTTCCGCGACGAATCCTTAAACGCCAACAGTTTTTATAACAACCTGCGCGGCCTCAAACGCCTGCCGTTACAGGAACACAATCCCGGTTTCACCTTAAGCGGCGCGCTTTATCTGCCGCGCTTCGGCGAAAATCGTTCCGCGCTCATTAAAGAACGCAATCGCACGTTCTTCTTTGTCGCTTACGAATACGACACGCTGCTCGACACCGCGCTCGTTGACACGCTCGTGCCCGTAGAGCGAAACGATTCCTTTCCGTTGCCGCCGCCGACAACTCTCGACGCACGCCGTTTGGAAACTGTTAGCGCGCCAAGCTTGCGAGCTGAGGTTGCGCCCTTCGTCGAAACGATCAGCACGCCGCAACGCAATCATATTTTTACCGCGCGCATAGACCACAAATACACGCAAGCGCACAACGCCTCGTTTCTTCTTCAACTCGGACGCCTGAAAAACTTGCGGCAGTTCGGTGGCGGCCTGCGCCTCGCCGAATCCTTGCAAGGCCGCACGCGCAACACAGACGCGCTCGCTTATTCCGATAACTACGTTCTCTCGCCGAACATCGTTAACCAACTGCGCTTTCAACTCTCGCGCCTCTCGCCCGCATTTGAAGCGCGTAACAATTCGAGTCCCGTCGTGCTCATCAGCATCAACGATCCTTTGCCGTCCGACAATCCAGCCAATCGTGACGGCACGCTCGTCGTCGGTTCATCAACCACCGGCGCATCTGATCGCCGCGAACATCGCTTTCAAATTCAAGATGTCTTCTCGTCCCAACACGGCGCACACTCCTTGAAGTTCGGTGCGGACGTGCAGCGCATACGCTCTACGTTTATTGATCTGGCGGACGCTTCCGGCACTTTCAATTTCGATAGCGCGGGCGATTTTCTCGCAAATTTGCCTTCACGATTCCGGCAGAATTTTCAGACCGAATCAACGCAGCGCAACACCTACACGGGCTTCTTCGCGCAGGATGAATGGCGCGTGCGTTCCAATCTCACTGTGAGCTACGGCGTGCGCTACGAAAACGAAACGATCATCCGGGATAAAAATAACTTCGCGCCCCGCTTCGCTCTCGCCTACGATCCGCTCCGCTCCGGCAAGACCGTGATACGTCTCGGCGCGGGCATCTTTTACAATCGCGCGTTGCTCCGCACGATAGACGATTTCACGCTCGGCCAGCAGCGGCTTTTCGTTGACACGGATACGGCGCTCGATCCTGCGACGGGCAAGCGTCTCACTCCGGCGCAACAAAGTTTTCTTGCGACACAACGCAATTCAAACGCGACGCAACAACAACTTCGCAGCTTCGTCGTCAGCAATCTCAATTTTCCGCAAACGCTCAACGCCGATTCGCCGCTCGTCGCGTGGCTCGGCGGATTGCAAACAAGCTTCTCGCGCCGTCTCGACCCCGCGTTGCGTATCCCCGAAAGCTATCAGGCCAACATCGGCTTCGAGCGCGAAGTCGGCAAGGCTTTCGTTCTCGAAGCCAACTACACTTTCAATCGCGGGATACACCTGTTTCGTGAATTCAACGCCAACGCGCCCGTGTTGCCGCGCGGCTTCAAAACTTTCACGGACTATCTCTTGTCGCGCGACTTCCCGAATTTTCGCAGCAACGATTTACCGCGCCCGCTCTACAACACCACTGGCTCGACGGCGCCCGCCGGTGAACTCGTGCGCTTCGTGCTCGGCGCATCAAACACAAGCGACGCCAATAACATCAATCGCATCTTTGACGCGGGCGTGCCCGTCTCCGTGATTAATCTCAACAGCGTTAACTCTACGCTTGCGCTCAACGCCGCGCTCGGCGCGATTGATAATTTGCGGCCTGACCCGACGCGCGCCGAAGTCGAGCAGCTTGCCTCCATCGGCAACAGTTTTTATCACGGCCTGACCATCGAAGCGCGCCGCCGTTTCAATCGCAACGAAGGTGGATTCGGTTATTCGTACCGCGCTGCTTACACGTATTCGCGCTTGAGGGATGACGGCATCGTGAACACTTCGGACGCGCTTGTGCCCGGCGACTTTCGCAATGAGCGCGCGCGAAGCTTGCTTGATCGCCGCCACCGCTTCGTTCTCTCCGGCCTACTCGACACGCCGCGCTATCTTGGCAAACTTCGCTTTTCGACAATCCTGCGTGCGGCATCCGGTGCGCCGTTCAATATTTCCATCGGCGGCGTTGATCGTAATCTCGATGATGTCGGCAACGACCGTCCGGTTTTTACGGGCAACGCGCGTTTGCTCCGCGCAAGGCGTCCGGGCGCGCCGATTGATCCGACGATCCTGAACGCTTTCGCGCTGCCGGTCATCGGGCAGGCGGGGAATCTGCCGCGCAATGCGGCCAGCGGCCCCACGCTTTTCCTGTTCGACTTGAACGTGACGCGCGAGTTTCGCGTGCGCGATAAAGTGCGGTTGCGTCCCGTCGTCGAGTTCGATAACGTGCTCAACAAAACCGTCTTCGGCTTCGGCACGCAGTTCATAGACTTCAACGCCTTCAGCCCGACGGCAAGCGAAGAGACGCGACAAAGATTCGTTGATAATTTTCTCGTCGCCACGCGCACACTGCGCCCGCGCATGATTCGCGTCGGGCTGCGTTTCGATTTCTAAAAATCGGGGTTCGCTATTTGAGGCGCGCTCGTTGATTATTCATCGCCCGAAAATAAAAAAGGATGCCTTCTGTGGAAGACAGCCTTTTCATTTCGTTTAAGCGCCTTGCGTAAGTCGGGCGCGAAACCAAACGACGGACGATAAGAGTCGTCGTGGGCATCGCTATTGTGCTAATTCTTCGTTGCGCCGTTGCCGTTTCTTGGCGAGCAATTGTTCGTCGGCGATGCGAATCAGTGTTTCGGGCGTGGTGTCGTCTGACGGATAAACGGCGAGGCCGAAACTCATCCCGAAGGAAGCGGGAGCGCCTTCTTTTGCGCCGAGTTCTTTGAAGGCTTGCTGCACGCGCTGCATCAAGCTTGCCGCACTCTCTTTCTCCGTTTCGGGAAGGATGACGCTGAATTCGTCGCCGCCGTAGCGACAGATGATGTCGGTTTCGCGTAGCGCGTCGGTAAAGCTCTGCGCGCATTTTGCGAGCAGGCGATCACCGAATTGATGCCCGGCCTTGTCGTTAACCGCCTTGAAATCGTCAAGGTCAATGAGCGCGATAGTGAGCGTGTTTTCGTAGCGCGCGGCGCGTTTGATTTCTTCTGATAAGCGTTCGTAAAAAGTTCTGTGATTATAGAGTCCCGTCAAACTATCGGTACGCGAGAGATGAAGCAACTCGCCCGTGTGCTCTGCAACGAAAGCCTCGATGGTGGCGCGCGTCGCTTCGTCAACGGCAAGCCCGACGCGGCGATAAATCGTCAACAGCGCGCTCGGGTCGCATCCGGTGGCAAATTGCGCGAGATGCTCCTGCAAGTAAAGGAAGATGTGTTCGCGTAGCAATTGATACTCGCGGACGAGTTCCGCTACATCGAAGTGCTGGCGGGCGCGGACGCGGCCATGACGGGCGGCATTGATGATATGTGCGGTTTCAATCTGCCGGTTATCCAGTTCCGCGACGCGCAGAATTTCGCGCAGCACGTGCGGCACGGAATCAATTAGCAGCGGTTCGGAAATGCCTTCGGTGGACGGCACTTCGCGGTCTGCGCGCACGGCTTCGAGCCAGCGTCGCACGATCTCGTCCGTGCCGCATTCGAGCAGTTTTTTGAAGTCTGTGAAATCGGTGATCGGGGTTGACTGCATAAAGGGGTGTGACATTGGCGCTCCGCTTATTGTAGGGGAATTATCTGGCTGACGATTGATATACGAAGGGCGCGAAAAACATCGCCGCGAAACTGCTCCGGCCAAGATGCTTCTCGCGCCCTCTTCAACTGAATAAACGATGAACGCCCGCCGCGCTCCAGAAAAGCCGCTTTAGTGTCCGGTGAAATGTTCAGTGGAAATTGTTTCGGTAAACGCATCCGTGAACGCCTCCACAACGCGCGGGTCAAACTGCTTGCCCGCTTCTTTGCGAAGTTCTGCGATGGCTGCTGCGTGCGTGTGCGGCTTGCGATACGGGCGATCCGTCGAGGTCATCGCATCGTATGTATCCGCGACTTGAACGATGCGTGCCATCAGCGGAATATCGCTGCCCGCCAGCCCGCTTGGATAACCGCGGCCGTCCCAACGCTCATGGTGGTGTTGCGTGCGGACGCTCAACTCCGCCGGAAGTTTGAAATAAGATGCGAGCATCGCGCCGAAGCTCGGATGCTTGTGCAGCACGAAGAACTCTGTCGGCGTTAGCTTGCGCGGGCGATTGAGAACGGATTCGGGAATGAATATTTTGCCGACATCGTGCATGATGGCGGCGTGGCCGAGTTGCTGCAAACGCGCTTCGTTGAAACCCAATGCTTGCCCTGCGGCGCGCGAGTATTTGGCGACGCGCAAACTATGCGCGTAAGTCGAGGGGCGCGTTCGCCGCAATCGTTTGATAAGGGCTTCCGCATTGTTGCCGCGACACGCCTGCCCGATTGATTTGAGACCATGACAGACACGCTGCAAGTAGTTCGCCCAACTTGCGTTGACCAGCCGAATCGTCGCGCCGCTAATCGCATCAAATGTCATTTCTTCGTGCAAAGTTTGTCGCTCCTTATATCGGGTCGAAACCCGAACCAACACGTTTCACGGGGAAAGCTTCGATGCTAACAAAGCTCCGAATTTTTCAACTGCTAAGCAAACACCCGGCATGATCTTTCGATATCGAATGAGCATCCGGCGTGCCAGCCAATTCTTTCGGCGGCGGCGATGCGCGGGCGTGTGCGAAAACGACTCTCAAGCGGGAAATTAAGGGTAGTTCGTAAAAGCACATTTATTAAGGATTGAGAGAGAAATGTTAAGGCTGAACATCAGGTAAGCGAAAAAGTTTGCGGCGGCGAGCCGGAAGCCTGCGGCGGCTTTTTTCACGGCAGCGTGTGTGTTCCTTATACCAAATCGTGTTCGCCGAACGCGAAAGAGCGCGCTGTCTTAGCCAGATGCCTGTAAAATTTATGCTAAACTCGCGCACACAGATTCCCGGCGAACTAAAGTTTCAAGGTGTCGGAAAGGGCTGAACGGATGAGCGACGCGCACCTGCCTAATGACAGCGAAGGAGACATCGAAACGGCGCTGCTCGATGCCGAGTTGTTCGTTAAGTACAAAGCGCCGGAGCGTGCGATCAAGCGTTTGCAGAGCGCGCTCGAACGCCGCCCGCGTTCCGTGCAATTGCGCGAACGCTTGCGCGAAGTGGCTGCCGCGACACAGCACACGGATGAGGCCGCGCGCCAATGCCTCGCGCTCGCCAGCCTCTACATCGAGCGCGAGGATTTCGAGACGGCGCATGACCGCCTGCTCGAAGCCAAGCAATTCGATCCGCGCATTTCCATCGCCACCGGCCTCGAAGCGATTCGCCGCGCGCGTCGCCCGGAGCTTCAAAATAACCTCGCCTCTTCCATGCCGCGCGACGTGCCGACGTTCACCGGCGATCTTTCCGTTATTAGCATCTTTGACGCCGTGCAGGTTTTAGAGAACGCGCGTTTGACAGGTGCGCTTGCCATCGCGGGCGATATTGTGCAGGGGCGCGTGCTCTTCAACGACGGACGCATCGTCGGCGCGGAAGCCGCCGAACTCAACGGCGAAGAAGCCTTCCGCAAAATCGTCGAAGCGACCACCGGCACTTTCGATTTTGCCAAACACGCCGAGCCTTTTCCCGTCACCATCAACGCCGCCAGCAATACCAATCTACTGCTTGATTCGTTAAGGCAGTTGGACGAAGAGAATATGTAGTTTGCTGACTAGATAAAGCTCGAATCGGATGGTATAAGACAGCGCAGCAAACTCCTCCTCTCAAGTGCGTGTGTGATGACCGAAGAAGTGCTTAAGGAGACGTTCAAATGCACTGCCCGAAATGTGGCTCGCAGCAATCCTCCGAAGACACAAAGTTTTGTACGCGCTGCGGATTCTCGCTCGAAATATTAAAAGCACTGCTTACAGATAACAGCGATGAGGCCAGAGAGTCTAACGCGGTTGAGCAAGCGGTAAAAGAAATGCTGCCGGAGCCTTCACTACGGCGTAAAGGACTGCGACGGGGCGCGAAATCTTTGCTTTTCGGTGTTGGAATTGGCTTTGGCTGTTTCCTGTTGCTTCAATTGCTTCAAATTCTGGGCATCGCTCTTTTCCAACATCAACAATCGCTCCCCCCCGGAACGCCCACCGGATTGAGTGATTTGATCGTAAACTTTTTGACTCTCTTAGGCATTCCCGTCATGCTTGGTTACTTTACAGGCATGGGTCTTTGTATGTTCGGCATTGCCCGAATAATCTATGCGCTTTTTGAAAAGCAGAAGCCTTCGATTCCTGCCGCGCCAGCGCAGTTAAACGCAACTATGAACGAAGCGGCTTTACCACCTGTGCAGAGCGTCCCGGTCTCCGATTCAGAGACACGCATACGTCGCACAACCAGTGAATTAGTGCGTCCGCAAAGTGTTACTGAGAGCACTACCAGAAGGCTAAATTGAAACGTGAATATCTAAAGGGTCGTGTTTGATTCAATCCAGCAGCACGCGGGAATGTAGAGCTTCGGCGCGCTCGAGTGCGGTGAGCAGGCGCAGATACTGTGCATAGCTTTGCCCGCGCGCGTGAAGGCGCGTTTGTTCGGATGCGGAGAGATCGTTGCGTAGAAGTAGGTCTAGAAAATCGTAGTAGTCGGCGATGGCCGCGCCGGAAATCTCGCGGGCGAAGGTCGTGCGGGGCGCATCTTCGGAGCGGAATCCGGCAAGCATATCGAAGAGATTGTCGGTCGTGATGTGCGCCGCTTCGCGCGTCAGGCGAATCGGCAAACGTAACTCGAAGAAGCGCAGATTCTGCGGCGTGGTGACGCGGCGCAATTCCTTCGTGCCTTCGCCGTCGAAGGGCGATTCGGCGTCAACCAGAATGCGCAACAAGCGCGGCTGGTCTTCGGTATCAAGCGTGTCTAAAAAAAGCTGCGTGCGGTCTGCCAGAAATTTCTCGAACTGCGCTTCGACCGGATAATTGATGCGCCCCAGACAGCGCAAACTTTCCGCTTCGTTGGACGCTGATTGTGGCAGGCACGCCGGACACGTCCGACAGCGCGCGGCCTCGTTGCGCATCGTTTCGATCTCGACGCGCGCGTTCTCTACAAAACGCAGCTTGTCAGCATCGGGCGACGTTTGCGTATCCGTCATGAGCCGCGTGTAGATGCTCTCCAGACTTCCCCACGCGCGCAAATGTTTCTCCGAATAGCGCGCGCGAAGCGGACAGGCATAGTCAATTGTAAATTCCAGAGACAAAACTTCTCCCTTGGTTTTCTCGCGCGTGCAACGCGCAAAACAGTTTATCGTAATTTCTGTAATCACTACCACACCGCCGCGCCAACGATCAAGCGCGCGTTGCTATGCGATAATGAAAGGTTGCGAGGAGCCAGACTAAAATGCGTCTGCTTGCCCGCGCGTTTGCGAAGCTGTTAAGCTGAATGCACGAAATGAAAGGTTGAATTATGGCAATCAGTCAAGATTTGTTGGAAATACTGGCGTGCCCCGCGTGCAAGGCGAAGGTCTTGTTGCAGCCCGGCGGAGAAAGCCTCAAGTGTGTCGAATGCAAGCGCGTGTATCCGGTGCGCGATGACATTCCCGTGATGCTGATTGACGAAGCGACAATCGAGGATGAAGAGCCTGCGCGCAAATCCTGAACCCGCGTTTGCCGTTTCGCAGATGTTGGCGGCGGGCGGCACGTATCAAAACTTACACGATACAGACGACGCGAAGAGCTTGCCGCAACCGCTCGCGCCCGCGCGCTGGGATTGGCAAAAAGTAAAGCGCGTGCTCGTCGTGCGCCTACGCTCAATCGGCGACACGGTGCTCGCCACCCCCTCGCTTTACGCGCTGCGTAGATTTCTGCCACACGCGCAAATAGATATTCTGCTGGAAGATTGGGTCGCGCCGGTGCTTGATGAAAGCCCGGACGTTGACCGCGTCGTGAGAATCGAAGGCAAGAGCGCGGCGGCACGCCTGCGCACTGTGCGTGAACTTCGCGCGGCCCGCTACGATGTCGCGTTTAATCTGCACGGCGGAACGACGGCGACTTTTCTGACGGCGGCTTCGGGGGCGCGTCATCGCGTCGGTTATGCGTCTTACCGTTACAGCCGTTTACATAATCATGCCGCACCCTCCGCCGCCCATCTCTGGAGCAGGGAAGAAACGCATTCCGTTGAAAATCAACTTGCGCTGCTCGGCTGGACAGGCGTGCCCGTGACTGATTTGCCGCCGACGCGCCTCGCCGTCACGCACGCGGCGGCAGCAAGCTTAGATTTGAAGTTACGCACCGCGCAGTCCGACACAGCGAAGGCCGCTGTTTTGTCGAAACCCTTCGCAATCATTCATCCGGCGGCGGCTTTTGCCTCGAAACAATGGGCGACCGAGAACTTCGCTCGCGTTGCCGAAATGCTTTATGCGCGCGGCCTCGAATGCATTGCGATAGCTGCGCCGGAGGAAGCGGAAACACTTGCCACGCTTCTACGAACTTCTTCCGCACCGATTATTCCTTTAACGCATCTTTCGCTGCCGGAGGTGGCGGCACTCGCCAGGCGCACGCGGCTCTTTGTCGGCAACGATAGCGGCATCGCACACATCGCGGCGGCCGTTCGCGCGCCGTCCGTCGTCGTCTTCGGCTCGTCGAGCATCACGCGCTGGCGTCCTTGGACACGCGCGCCTTATGAAGTCGTCCGTGAAGCGATGCCGTGCGCGCCCTGTCCCGGCTATACCTGCGCGGAATTCGACGCGCCCGAATGTATCCGCCGCGTCAGCGTCAGCCGCGTCACGGCCGCCATCGAGCGCGTGCTGGCAGCCTAGCCCGATTTCATCGCAAAACATTTCCGTTCTGTCATGTCCTCTTCATCCATCGCATGGTCAGGCTCTCTAATTCGTCCACAGGCAAGCTGTTAGGGGTGAGGCCAACAGCTTAACGTCAACAAGCAATGCGCGAGGCTTATCAGCGATCAGATGGGATGGCTGATTGAATTGCTGATGAAGGAAAAGGATGCGCGAACGTGAAGCCGCCGGAATATCAATCCGCAACCGGCGGCCTCTAAAGTGTAACTGCTGTCGTAATGCCTTTAGTTACTGCGTGTCGACTCTGGACTCGATGACGCTTTGAATGCTGGAGGAGACGTTCGAGAGAAAGTTGTATCCCGTGTAAGATTCAACCTGATCTACGCTGACTCTGTATTGCCGCCAATCGTTATAGCGTATGCCCTGCACGTTCGGCATATCCACTGCAATGACGCGCGTCGAGGTGTTGATGCGCGATAAATCGTTCGAACCTTCCGGCAGGACGACGATTACCTTCCACACGTAAGCGGGAATCTGTACTTTGCCGCCCGCAATCGTGCCCGCAGAGTTATCGCCGCCGCTGATGATGTAGAGTTCGTTTCCGGCGTTAACGAGACTTCGGCAGTATGTCTCCAGAGCCGCCCAAGGGCCTTGGTTATTGTCCGGGGCTTGCGGAAGAATGTTGCTCATGTAGAAGACGGCGTAGTTGTCTGTGGTGGTTGCCGTGCGGTCAGCCGAAGGACACATATGGCCTCTATCATAACCGCTATACGTGTAATCCGACGACGTGACGCGATACCAACCGCTCGGCAGCGTCGTGTCCGTATGGAAATCGCCGCGCGGCGCAGAGCCTAAATCGAGATAACCCAAGTGCCAGCTCACCCAATTCGGAATGCCGTGATAGCGATGGTACGACATCGAGTATTGCGGGCGTTGGATGAGGTAATCGGTTTCGTCATAGATGCTGGTGGTTGCGCCGCTAGGGTTGCCGAGCGCGAGTTGAAGGCTGGTGGTTGATTGAGCGTGAACGAGCGAGGCCGAGCCGATCATCAAAGCGACGAATAGAGCTACGCCTGCGCTTAAAGCGCGAAAACATTTCATTCGGTTGTTTCCTTTCGAGAACGGGGGTGGAAAAACCTTGAGAGGCCGGAGAAGAATCATACGGGCCTCTCCATCAGCGAACCGCTTGTAACCGCAATATAGCAGACTATCCCTTGAAATAGATAAACAAATCCTTGAAACTTGCTCAAGCTTCTATCGAGATTTGCTTCTCTTATTAATCCCTTACAAAGAACAATCTATTCCACATAAGAGAACGGGTACTCATTAAAAGTAAACATTCGCCCCTTACTCGATAACAAGCATCTTTCATAAAGAAATATGCACCGGCTATGAACAGATATTTACTCATCACCAGCTAACGTCAATCCGCCATAAACATTCGGGTATCCTATACAGATAATTGCGTACCCGTCATAGGTAATCGTATACCCGTTACGGATGTTCTTTGCGTGTTTGCCGGGAAGCGTTAAAAGAAAAATGGATGAGATTTTGAAGCGGAAGTTTACGCGCATAATTAAAAGCGCGTGTGTGATTTCCCGCGCTGATTGACGGGTCTGTCATCTTCCCTCAACTTGAGAATTACTGCTTGACCTTTCCGGCTTTTGGTTTATACTGCGCAGCCTGTCTCCTCGCGTATTCTCACGTCCGCACAATCACAGGAGGGTTACTCATGGGACGACTCAAACGCACCTCAAAAATCATGGACAACGCAGCCAGACGCATTAGCGGCATGAAGGCCATCCGGCCAGCCCTTGATCTGGGCGGGGATTTAACCGTCGCCAAGTTCGAGGCCGCCATCGAAGACACGCGCGCCAAACTCAACGACTATAATCAAACGCTTTCGATTGCCGACGAAAAGCAGAATCTGGTCATCGCCGCCGAACAGAATCTGCGTGATCTTTCGGAGCGAATGCTTGCCGGAGTCGCCGCGCGTTACGGCAAAGACAGCAACGAATATGAACAGGGCGGCGGCATACGCAAAAGCGAGCGCAAGAAACGTCTCGCTACCAAGAACGGAAGTTCCACCAGCCCTGCTGCCTGACAGGGCTTGATCCGTTCTACGGCAGTAAAACATCCAACGCAAAAACGCGACGACGGCGAAACCATCAAGCAGATTCGCCGCCGCCACGTTCTTCGTTTATCATGTAGGGGCAGCAATTCATCACTACCCGCGTTACTCCATATAAAACGCGGGCGGGAATGAACTGCCGCCCCTGTAAATTTTATGAAACAGTTAACGGCGCAAAGAGCAGCAGACCTCGCCGCAAGCATGAGAGATTGTCTGGTGTTGGTGCTGGGCGATGTGATGCTGGACGAGTTTGTGTGGGGCGATGTGACGCGCATCTCGCCGGAAGCGCCCGTGCCGGTCGTTGACATCCGGCGCGAATCGGTTCATCTGGGAGGCGCGGCCAATGTCGTTGCCAATCTGCTGGCGCTCGGCGCGCGTGCCTGTGTCGTCGGCGTCGTCGGAGATGATCGTGCGGGAGAGAATCTGCAACAAGAGCTAAAGAACGCGGGCGCGTTGCAGGCGAATCGAACGCTCATTGTTGATGCGCACCGCCCGACGACGATCAAGACGCGCATCATCGCTCATAATCAACTCGTCGTTCGCGCAGACCGCGAACGCCGCACGCCCGTCGCTGCGGAAACAGAAGACCGCATCATCGCTGTTCTGAAAAGTTTGATTGAAGAATCGAGCGCACTCGTCGTCTCCGATTACGACAAAGGCGGTGTCACGCCGCGCATCCTCGCGGAAGTCTTGCCGCTGGCGAAAAGGCTCGGCATTCCTATCCTGATTGATCCGAAGATACGCAACTTCGACGCTTACAAACCGGCGACGCTCGTCACACCGAACCACCACGAAGCCCTGCGCCTCACAAGTACGGAAGAGGACACGGACGTGGGGCTGGAAGCGGCGGCGCGCCTGATTCGCGCGCGTCTGGATTGCGACGCGGTGCTTATCACACGCGGCGAACGCGGCATGATGCTGCTTGAATCCGACGCTGCGCCGATTCACGTCGAAACGGCGGCGCGCGAAGTCTACGACGTAACGGGTGCAGGCGACACGGTGATCGCAACACTGGCTCTCGCTCTTAGCGCCGGAGCGACGATGCTCGAAGCTGCCATCCTCGCCAACCATGCCGCCGGTATCGTCGTCGGCAAACTCGGCACGGCCACCGCCACCGCCGAAGAACTTATTAATTCATTCAAGTCGGGCGAAGAAAAATAATGACACACAGAAAAGAACGCATCTCTCGCTTCGTTTGCCTGTTATTACTTTGCTCGCTGAGCTTTAACGCGGTGAGCGCGGGCGCACAGCAAACGCCGGAGCCGCAACGCGAACGAAGAGTTGTCACGTCTTCGGCAACCGCGCGTGTTGCGCCCGCAAGCGCGCCGAAGACCGTCGAAGAGTTGCGTACACGCATACGCGAGATTCTAAGCAGTCCGCCGCTTGCGCCCGCGCTCGTTGCCGTCAAAGCCGTTTCGCTCGACACGGGGCACACGCTCTTTGAAGAGAACGCGGGAAAGCTTCTTGTTCCAGCCTCGAACATGAAGATGTACACGGTGGCCGCCGCGCTCGACCGCCTCACGCCGGACTTTCGCTGGAAGACTTCCGTTTACGCGCCCGCTCCGCCCGATGCTTCCGGCACGATTCGCGGGGATTTGATCGTTTACGGGCGCGGCGATCCTTCTCTTGCGGCGAGTTTTTACGACGGCGATTACACAAAAGCGATTGACGAACTCGCGGAGCGTATCGCGGCGGCGGGCGTGCGGCGCATCGAAGGCGCGCTCGTCGGCGATGAAGCTTATTTCAAGGGGCCGCCTTACGGCGCGAGCTGGGAATGGGACGATTTGCAGTGGTACTACGGGGCAGAGGTGAGCGCGTTGACCGTTAACGACAACGCGATTGATCTCTTCGTTAAGCCGGGCGCAAGCGTTGGTGCGGCGTGCATCGTCACAACGGGGCCGTCGCCTTTGCCGCACATCACAATCAGCAATCACGCGACGACCGCGCCGCGCGGCACGCGCAGAGATTTAACTGTCTATCGCGGGCTTGCAGAAAACCTTATCGAAGTGAGCGGTAGCCTGCCGCTGGATGATAAAGGCTATACGGGCGAAGTCGCCATCGCGCGCCCCGCGCAGACATTCGTAGACCTCTTACGAGCTTCGCTCTTACGGCGTGGGATTAACGTCACAGGCCAAGCGCGAATTCTTGATCCGCGTGCGCGTGAGAGTGCTTCGCCTGACGTCTCAAAGCTCGTCGAGATAGCGAGCAGGCCATCGCCGCCGCTCAGCGTCGTCGCCGCTAAGACGTTGAAGCCGAGCCAGAATCTTTATACGGAGTTGATTCTGCGCACGCTCGGTGAAGGAGTCGGGCGCGTCTCCCCCCTCGCCGCCGTGCCGTTGTCCGCCGAAACGCAAACGACACCGCCGCGCACCAAACAGACGAGCGCGGAGGCAGGCATTGATATCGTCAAAGCTTTCCTGAACAGCGCCGGAGTGGATGCCGGAAGCGTCCGGATGAGCGACGGTTCCGGCCTCTCGCGCCATGATCTGGTGACGGCGAACGCCAGCGTGCAACTCTTAACCTACATCAGCCGCCGCCCCTACGCGAATGCCTTCCGCGATGCGCTGCCCATCGCGGGCGTTGACGGCACACTCGCCAACCGCATGAAGAACACAGCGGCGACCGGAAACATTCGCGCCAAGACCGGCACAGTCGAATTCGTCGCCTCGCTTTCCGGCTACGCCACCACCGCCGCAGGCGAGCGCCTCGTTTTCTCCATCATGGTCAACAACTACACCGGCGGCGCAGATGTGCGACGTTCCTACATAGATGCCATCGCCGAACTCCTCGCCTCCTTTAGCGGACGGTCATAAAGCGGGTCGAATATACCTATGAACTTTATTAAATTTCAGGGCTTCGGGAATGATTACATCGTCATCGAGGCGGAGCAGGTTGTTGAGGATGATTCGTTGAATGAATTGGTGCGGCGTGTGTGCGACAAGCATTACGGGGCGGGGGCGGACGGTGTGGCGTTGATTGGCGAGGCGGGAGGGGAGGGCGCGGATTTCAGTGTGCGGATTTTTAACCCGGACGGCGGCGAGGCGGGGCTATCGGGGAACGGAACGCGGTGTGCGGCGGCGTCTCTTTATTATCAGGGATTGTGGACGAAGGAAGCGTTGCGTTTGCGGACGCGGGCGGGCGTAGTGCTTTATCGTTTGCGTGAGGATGACGGGCGCGGGCATTACCAATTCGAGTCGGAGTTAGGCCAGCCGAAGTTTGACAGCGCGTCTGTGCCGATGTTGACGGCGGAAGCAAGGGAACGCATTACGAATTATCCCTTAACGGTTGAAGGCGAGACGCTTTCTGTGACGGCGCTGTTGATGGGCAATCCGAACTGCTGCGTCTTCGTTGACGATTTCGACGCGCTGGATTGGCGCAAAGTCGGACGCGCGATTGAGACGCACGAACTGTTTCCAGAACGCACGAATGTGGAATTTGTCCGTGTGCGCGACCGTCAAAACATAGAGTTACGCATCTGGGAGCGGGGCGTGGGCGAGACGTTCTCATCCGGGACGTGTGCGTGCGCGGCGGCGGTCGCATCCGTGATTAACAACAAAACGGGTCGCGCGATAAACGTCTGGACGGAAGGCGGGCGGCTCGAAATCGTCTGGCGCGAGACTGACAACCAAGTTGTATTGACGGGAAAAGCGGACGTTGTTTATAAAGGCGAATGGCTGGATACGTCGGACGGTTGAAGATATCATGTGCAAAGTTTGTTGAATTTCTCACAATCCGGGCTGGACAACATTTTCGCAATATGTTAGTCTCTCTTTTGTAACAAGCGGACTTAATTGGTTCGCTTGTTTTTCTTTTGGCTCTTTCCACGCGCCGCATCAAGGATGCAAGCCCCCAACTTCGGTTGACGTTTTTGTTAACTCCTAGAGCCGAAGGTCGTGTCGCAGAAAGTACCAGACCCGCGCGGTGCGTTTGTGGAAAGATTGATTTAACCCGGACAGGAGAACCCCTTTACTATGAAATCCCTCTTAGGCGGTAGCGCCGCCTTGACCGTCGCTCTGCTCGCAAGCTCTTTGCTTTTCAATCCAAGACCCCTCGTCGCCGAACCAAACTCCGCTTTACAAAACCAGACAGCCCAACAAAAAAACGCCTCCGTTCTTGTCGCTAGTGCCGCTTCTGCGGAAGATTCGAACGTCGCGGGTATATCTACGGCGGAAGATTCATTGGAAGACGTTGCGGCGACGCTTGATAAAGCGATTGTCGCGCCTTCAAGCGGCGGGATAATTAGTTCGCGTACTGACGAGATGATGCGCGCTACGTCTGTCGCTTCTCCCGCGCAAAGTTTTGTGGCAACGGCTTACAGCCTGAGTGGGCGAACGGCGAGCGGCCTGCCTGTCAGCAAAGGGATCATCGCGGCGGATCGCACGTTGCTGCCGCTTGGTTCGCGCGTGCGCATTGATGCCGGAACGTACAGCGGCGAATATCTGGTAGCGGACACAGGCGGCGGCGTGCGCGGGCGGCGCATTGATGTGTGGATGCCTTCATCGCGCGAGGCTTGCCGTTTTGGTCGCCGCAGCGTGCGTTTGACCGTTTTGAGTTACGGCGGAAAACGCGCTCCATCGCGCGTTCGTAAATAAATCCTAGATTCGGAAACTTCGTATCAAAGAGGCTGCTGTCAAGAGAGACGGCGGCCTCTTTTGCTTTAGCGAAGCTTGCGGAATTCGCGTTGAAGTTCGCGGCGTGGGGCGGGCATGATAAGATGTTAATCCGAAATTCAAAATTGTTCGATTCTAAAAAATGTTTGAGTTGACTGCGCTTAATTGGCTGGTGGGCGTTGCGTGGGTAACCGTCCTACTGTGGTTCGCCGCCGCTTTTGCGACGTTGCGCGGCATCAGGCGTCAGCCGCCGCTTGCGCCGGTTATGAACGGCGACGGCGAAAGTTTAAGAACAAATGATGCGCCGATGGTCTCCATTCTCGTGCCTGCACGAAACGAAGAAGATCGTGTGCTAGCGGCTGCCGTCTCTTCGATGCTCGCGCAGGATTATGGCAACTTCGAGATCGTCGCCGTTAATGATCGCTCGACGGACAAAACCGGCGAGATGCTTTATGCCATCGCCAAAAAGGACGAACGCTTGCGCGTGATTGACGGCGCGCCGTTGCCGGAGGGATGGCTCGGCAAGCCGCACGCGATGCAGCAGGCTTTAAGGGCGGCGCGCGGCGAATGGATGCTGGCGACGGATGCGGATATGATTTTCGAGCCGCGCGCGGTGCGAACGGCGGTGGCGCGTGCGCTCGCCGGAGAGTTCGACGCGGTGACGTTTATTCCGCACGTGCGCTGCCTTTCGTTCTGGGAGCGCGTGTTTATGCCCGTGTTCGGCTGGTTTATGGTTGTCGCCTTGCCCGTGCATCGCGTTAACGATCCGAAGCGGCGCGAAGCCATCGGCATCGGCGGTTTCTTTATGATTCATCGCGGGATGCTGCGGCGCGTCGGCGAGTACAATACGGTGCGTGCGGAGGTCGCGGAAGATTTACGCATGGCGGAGGCTTTGAAGCGTGCGGGGGCGCGTTTGCGTGTAGAGTACGCGCCGGATTTATGCAGCACGCGGATGCAGACCAACTTTCGGGAAATCTGGGAAGGCTTTACGAAGAATCTTTTCGCGGGCGCGGAATTCTCCGTGCTTAAATCAATTGCGGGTAGCATCGGCGTGTTGCTCTTTGCGGTCGCGCCGCTGTTGGTTGCGTTGACGTGCGCTTTTATCGGCGCGACACGTGACGCGCCGCAACCCGGCGCAGGTTGGTTGAAGTTGCTTGTGCCTGCGGCTTTGATCTGGATAATTCAGGTCTCGATTTTTGCGCTTGTTAATAACAGATGCGACGTGCCTGTGAGATATGCGCTGACAGTGCCGCTCGGCCACGCGCTCTTTATCGCCATCCTCGCTAATTCAACAATCAGGATTGCCACAGGCAACGGCGTTACATGGAAGGGACGCCAGCTTTATGAGAGAGCCGGTGTGCGCCCGCCGCGCGCCCGACGCATGACGCCGAATCTGCCGGTCGCCGACGAATAAATGATAAACGAACAAAACGCTTTGACGCCCGCGCCGCTGGTCGAAGTCACGCGCGGCTCCATTATCGAATCGAGGCATCGCGGCCACGTTGTCGCCGTTGACGTAGATGGACGGGAACGCGCGCGTCTGGGTGCGCCCGAAACCGTCACTTACTTGCGTTCGTCCGCCAAACCGCATCAAACCGTGCCGCTTGTCACGTCGGGCGCGGCTGACCGCTTCGGTTTCACTCCGCAGGAGATTGCGATTAGCTGCGGCTCGCACAGCGGCGAACCTGTTCATACGCAAACGGTCGCCGGGATGCTGCGTAAGATCGGACTCGGCGAAGACGCTTTGAAATGCGGCACGCACGAACCATTTAGCCGTGAGGCGATGCGGAGGTTGCGCGAGCGTGGATTGCAGCCGACTGTGCTGCACAACAATTGTTCGGGCAAGCACACGGGAATGCTCGCGCTCGCGCTTCACTTGGGCGCGCCGACGGAGAGTTACGATTTACTGGAAAATCCTGTGCAGCAATTAATCGCACGCACGGTCGCGGAGTTTTCCGGCGTGCCCTTTGAGGAGATTGCGATTGGCGTGGACGGCTGCGGCGTGCCTGTCTTCGGTGTTTCCGTTTATGCGATGGCGCTGATGTACGCGCGGCTCGTCGCGCCGCATGAGAGTTTCGATGAGAAGACACGCGCGGCGTGCGAGCGAATTGTGGCGGCGATGATCGAGCATCCTGAAATGGTCGGCGGCACAAGCGAACGCCTCGACACGGAATTGATGCTTGCGGCGCGCGGGCGTTTGATTTCAAAGGTCGGCGCGCAAGGCGTTTACACGGTGGGCGTGTTGCCCTGCGCCGAATGGCCGCGCGGCTTGGGACTCGCGCTTAAAATCGAAGACGGCGAAGACCTTCGCGCCCGCCCGACAGTGGTCATTGAAGCCTTACATCAACTCGGCGTGCTCAGCGGGGAGACGCTGGAAGCGGTCGCGCCTTACAGCCGTTTCCCCGTTCAGAATCATCGCGGCGACCACGTCGGCATCGTCCGTGCGGCTTTCGAGTTGGCGCGATAAGAACCGAAAACGAAAGATAAGTTATCCGAAAACTTTGACCGGAACGATAATTTCCAGCACACAAATTTTTATGAACGACGAATTGCGCGCGCTCTTTCCGATTACAAAGCGAACGGTTTATTTGAATCACGCGGCTGTCTCGCCGCCGCCTTTGACGGCAGTAGAAGCCGTCGAAGCGCAACTCAAAGATGTAGTCTTGAATGGCTCTCTCAATTACCGTCGCTGGGTAGCGGTAAAGGAGAATGCGCGAAAACTCTGTGCCGCGATGCTCGGCGCAAGGTCTGAGCAGATCGCTTTTATGCGCAACACCTCGGACGGCCTCTCCACCGTCGCCAACGGTTTACGCTGGCAGGCGGGCGATAACATCGTCACCTTTCGCGGCGAATTCCCGTCCAATGTTTATCCCTGGTTGCACCTGCGCGAGCGGCATGGCGTCGAAGTGCGTTTTTGCGAAGAACGCGACGGGCGCGTTGATCCGAACGACTTTATAAATTTGATTGACGGGCGCACGCGCGTCGTGGCGATTAGCTGGGTGCAGTACGCCTCCGGTTTTCGTGTGGATTTGGAACGTCTCGGACGCGCTGCGCGGGAGCATGACGCGCTGCTTGTCGTAGATGTGATTCAGGGTATGGGCGTGCTGCCGATTGATGTGGAAGCGCAACTCGTGGACGTTGCGGCGGGCGCGTGCCATAAGTGGCTGCTCACGCCGGAGGGCGTTGGTGTGCTGTATCTTTCAGACCGCGCGCGGGAACGAATCGAGCCGACGCTGGTCGGCTGGGTGAGCGTGCGCGAACCGGAAAATTACAGCGACTTTGAGCAGGATTGGCAGGGCGGTGCGCTCGCGTGGGAAACAGGCACGGTGGCGACCGCACTTCTTCACGGATTGGAAACAAGCCTCAAACTGCTGCACGAAACAGGCATCGAGCGCATCGCCGCTCATCTCGAAGAATTGACGGACTACCTGTGCGAAAATCTGGCCGGACGCGATTATGAGATTGTTAGCTCCCGTCGGACGAATGAAAAGTCGCAGATCGTCTGCCTGTACCATAAAGGTACGCACACGGCTAAATCTCTTTACGCACATCTGCAACAGCGCGGCATCATCGTCGCGCCGCGCGGCGACCGCCTGCGTATCTCTCCGCACATCTACAACACTCTGGATGATATAGAGGCTTTTCTCGCCGCGCTACCTTGAACAATTAACTAACACTAGGCACTCTAACGAACGGAAATAGTTCAATCATACACATGGTATGTATATCTTTAAGTCAACTTTGCAGGTTTACTTGCTATTTCATAGCTCAGCCTAACTTCTATAATATAGCAATTATAAACGAGTAAATGCTTTATTTTGCTTAGCACTTTTATTTTTAGGTAAATGGCACGCTCCTTGCCTTAGACAATTCTGGTTAAAATGATGAGGGGTAAATAAAGTAGGGTTAAATCGGGTAGGCTCGGAGACAGCAGTGAGTGAAGGCTTTGGGGGAGGCGTTCTCTCATTTGGAAAAGCGAATGATAACTCTTTCGGGGGAACGGGGTTGTCAAAATAGCTAAGGCAGTCAAAGGGCATAAGTTGCTGGGTTGTTGGTCGGCGTCCTGAACAGGCTTGGGGGAGCCTTACGGGAAGACCAACAACCCGCAAACTTTTTCAAGGGGTAAAAGCGGCGGAGGCGAAAGTAACAATTACTTTCGCCTCCGCCGCTTTTTATGTCCAAAAGCTTTTTACTTATTGCCGTCGCCGAGAAGTCTTGCCGGGTTTGCCGGTTGCGGCGTCATTTCGTCTATATTGAGACGCATCAGGCCGCCAGCATCAGTGTAAGCAGAGTTTGCGGATTGCTGCGCGCGACGCCGTAGAAAAATAATGCTGCCGAACAGCCCGCCCGTGCTCAGACATAAAATAAGCGCGAGGCCAGACGCTTTGAGCACCGCCAGAATCATCCCGGCAGTCGTCGCTGCATACTCTCTCTGCGCACGCTGCAACGCACGCGGATTATCGCCCAGCCACTGCACAACTTTTTCATAGTGAACTCTGCCGAGTAAATCTTCGGCGGATTTCGCATCCGGCGCGTTGAAAACAAAGACCGAATAGTTGCCGACACGACGATAAGCGGAGGGAAGGGGCTGGCCTTCGCTGCTTAACTTACTGATTCGTTCCTTAATTCGCGCGTCATTGTCCGCCGCGATCTGCGGCGTCGTATATTCGAGAATGGCGAGTTGCGCCGAATCATAAGGCGCGACGACCGCTTCCGTGCCGCCCGCGAAATCAATCGCATCAAGGACGGGTTGATCCCGCAAAATGTTTTTAAGCGATACGAGACTAACTGCATACGCCGCGTGCGCCTGCGCCGCTTCCCAATCGGGAAGATGTTTGACGAGCACGGGAACATCGTTGTCTTCGCTCTCGATTGTTTGCGCAAGAAGACGTGCGAAAGCTGTTATTGATTCAACCGCAAGCTGTTTATCAGGGTTGCTGACGGCAACGGAGTTAGTTCCCTTGAAGAAGTGAACGCTGTCAGGCGAACTAAAGCTGGCTGTTCCTATCTCGCCTACCTTGAAACCCTCTGACGATGACTTCACTACAAGCTCTGCAATCGTATTAGCATCAGGTTTATAAAGCAGGCTGGTCAAAAGAGCGTAAGCACTCGAATCCGAACGTGTTTTGATGAGCGTTACGCTGATCCTTTCCCCTTTCGGAGATTGATATTCGCGTGTCGCGGCAGCCAAAGCGTTGTAATCCTGCGCGCCGATCATCCGGGACACTCCCTGCGCACGAAAGTCGCCGACGCGATCCGGCAGTTGTTTCGCGGCCTCGTTTGGCGCGTCGGCGTATGCGCCGGTCAATGAACATAAAAACAAAGTTAGAATGAAAAGAAAGCGCAGTTTTGAGCGATGTTCAGGCAGCAAAATAGACCTCTCGAATAAACCGTCTAACACGCAATATTATTTAGACACCGGAAAAGCTTGGATGTTCCGTGCGCTCTCTACGGTTGCGTGGAAGGACAGGCGCGCAATCTGGTTTAGCGCCAGCGGCGAAGCTCGCGTAAAAGTAAATCCGCGTGGTGGCGTGGCTGGCGCAGATTGCTCAGGATCGTTTTGCCGTCGCCTTCGGTGGCGTTATCAATGACAAGGCTGCCGATGCCGAGCAGTCGTTGCGCAATGCTGGAAGAGACGGTCACATCCTGAATATTGCGTAGCGGAATGTTGCGCGTCGAGCGTGCCAGAAGCCCGCGTTGAATCTCTATTTTGGAATCGGTCAGCGTGTAGCGAATGGCGTTGCGCTTTAAATGATAAGAGGCCGGAACGAGCAGAAGCGCGAGCGCCAGAACAATTGAAACAAGCGGCGGCGCGTTCATCAGCGCGAACACTACGATGAGCGCGATTGAGCCGAGCGCGGCCACCACGTAGCCCGCTTTGACAAAGAGCAGCGTCGGCGCGGTTTTGAAAACGATGCGTTCGACTTCATTCGATTCCGGGTTGCGCCCTTGAAACATCGAAGCGGCGTGCGGCGGCGACGAGACGATTTCATTGGCCGCAATGCGTGTTTGTTGCCGGTCAACGGCAATTGTGCCGCACCCGGGGCAAAAGCGTGCGCCGGGCGCGATGCTCGAACCGCAACTCATACAGTAATAGCGCATTGCACGTTTTCCTATTCGACGCTTCCGGCGACGCGCACGTTATCCAGAAAATCTGCCGGATCGCAAGGCATCGCGACGACGCCGCGTGCGCCCAGTGTGAGGGCTTCGCTGCGCGCGCTTTCATACTGCGCGGGAATCAGCAAAAGCACGGGCAGGGTCAAGCGCCCGCCGCCTTGCTGTTGCATTCGCCGCAAAGTTTCGACGCCGTTGATGCCGTGCAGTTCGTAATCGAGCACGAGCAAGTCCGGGCGTTCGATGCGTAATAAGTCGAGAGCTTGCTGGCCGTCGAAAGCGGCGCGTGCTTCATAACCTGCCGAGCGAATCAACGAATTGAGTTGCGCCATACGCGCCGCGTCGGAGATGGCGAGCAGCAGGCGGCGCGGCATCGTCGCCCCGCCAGAACGGCGTTCGCGTTCGCGCGCGGCCGCCTCCAACGCTGCCTGAGCGAAGTCCGTGCCACTTGTTTGAAAGGGCTGGCGGTCATGCACGGGCATCTCCCTATCCGGCGGCCTGACCTCGTCTTCGGTTTTAGTCTCTCGCGTGACACCCGAACTCACAAGGCGCGTTGAGAGCGGCGCGACGGATGGTTCTTGCTCTGCGGTAGTCGTTGCAGAATCTGGTGTGGAAGACGTTGTTGAGGCCTGCGCCGGTGGTTCTAATATTGGCGAAGCCTGCGGCGGCGCGCTTTGCGTTGCAGCGGGCGACGACGCTTTGGCGTGCGCGGCGGAAGACGCGACGACGCGCGCGTGTGCCGCTTGCGAGCGCGTCGCTTCGACAGCCGTTTCAGCTTTTCCGATCAGCGTCTCTATATCTTTGCCGTCATCGGGAAACGAAGCGATGCCGATGGCAAGGTCGTTGCCGAGCCGTTCGTTCAGGAATTCGCCACGTAATCTGGCCAGCGTAGCGATGGCCGCGCTCGACGCCATACGCGGCAGATAAACCAGCAGCGTGGTCGGGCCATAAAAGGCGATGGCATCAATGCGGCGCAGATTGAGTTTGAGAAAACCGTGTGCTTTGGCAAGCGTGCGGTCGCGCATCGCTTTGTTGACGGGCTGTTTGGCATCATGTGAAATTGCGTAGACGAGCGCCAGCGTGCCGTTCGCGCCGCCCGCAATCTCTTCGCGCACCGAATCCAGCATCAACATGAAGTTGTCTATTTCGCCGCGCTGATCGCCGATGACGGGCGCGGCGCGGCGGCCTGCTTCGATGCGCCAGAAAAGCGCATCAAGCCGCGCGAGCGTCTGCGTCAACGGCGTTGCCAGCGCAAAGTAGTCGTCAACTCCGATGCTCAAAGCGGCGTTGCGCACCGAGCGTTGATCCGTGCTCCACGCGAAAACGAGCGGCAGCGCATATGTCGAAGCTTCAGCCCGTAGACGCCGTGCCAGCCCTAACTCCGTGCCTTCGACGCCTGCGTTCTTGATGTCGTCGGCATCTTCAACGTGCTTCGGCGGTAGTTCAATTATCAGAACGTCGGGCGCGAAGTCGCTGATGGCGCGTGCGGCGTTCGCCATCGTCGCCGTGTAAGTTTCATAGCCGGAGGCGGCGAGTTGGGCTGGCAGCGTTGCGGCGGTTTCAGCGATGATCAAAGCGCGGCGTGGGCGTGCGGCGGCGTTCGCGTCCGAATCTGCATTGCTGGGAGTTGTCATCGGCAAGAGAGCGTAGCCTCCTCTGGTGCAATCGCCTGTGCGTTACATCGTCCGGGCGAAGTGCGCTGCTTATCATACATAAATAGCGTGCGCCCTGAAACCGAAAAACGGGCGCGGATTCTCCAACGAAAATCCACGCCCGTTCGATCCGGTAAAAGTCACTTTGAAAAAACTTACTGGCTGACGAGTTGCAACCTTCCGTCCGGCATCCGCACGGCAAACACGTTGCGCTCATAAACGGTCAGCGGCACGGGTTCTTCCGCCTTCACTGCGGCGACTTCGGTTCTTGTCACGGTTCGCGCGTTGCGCGACGTTTGCGGATCGCGCATCAGCGTATAACGCTGTGCGATGCGCCGCACATACTCCTGCGTTTCACGATACGGCGGGACGTTACGGCCGTACTTGAGCACCGCTCCCTCGCCCGCATTATATCCGGCGAGAGCCAACGCCACATCGCCCTGAAACATATTGAGCAGCAGGCGTATGTAGCGCGCCCCGCCTTCGATGTTCTGGCGCGGGTCGTAGATATTTGCAACGCCGAAGCGCGCCGCCGTGCCGGGCATCAGTTGCATCAGGCCGCGCGCGCCCTTGTTGGAGGTCGCGCCCGGCTTGAAAGAAGATTCCTGATGCATCACGGAATAAAGCAACACGGGATCAACTCCGTTACGCGCGCCCGACTCCACGATATAAGAGTCAACCGTCGCGTTGCCGGTCGTGAAGCCGTCAAGCGATTTGCTCACCGTCATCGCCACGCTGCGACGCGGTTGAACGTAAAGAGACGATGCGGCGCGAACATCCGCGCCGCCCGCTGCGGTACTTATTTTAGCGGTGGAGCGAATGGTCTTGGCGGGCGGAAGCGTCGCCGTCATGACGACGCTCTCGACGCGGACGCCGGTGCGCGTATCGAAATTATCAAAGGAATAGCGTGTGCGATTCTGCGCCGAGGCGGGGATAAAACAGGCCAGCGCCAAAAGTATTACGAAGGGGAATCTTCTCATCTTAATTACCTTGTTTTGAACAACTCCGAGCACATTGTTCGGGCTGCTGCGGGTTACTTACAGCCGCTTTGAGGGAAACCTTATGGAAACCGAATAGAGGTTAGTCGAAGACGCTCACCATGAACGCAAAAACAGTGTAACACAATGTTAAAAGTATAACAACGAAATTTATATGAAATTATAATCTTTAGTAAACCTAAAAGCATCAATAGGTTATAAGCGTATTTTTCGGTTCGGGAAGACAACCGAGGCGGCGAAAGGCGAATATTATAGAAACTGCGGCTAAGAGAAATTGAGGTTTGGGAAGGCCGCGTCAGGCCGTGAGGCGCTTGACACCTGCTGTATGATAGGCGGGTTTGATCGGCAGCTTGCTCTTCATGAATCCGCGCGTCGTAAATTTTCTACGCGCCTCACAACCATTTAGGAGAACAACATGAAAAGATTTCTCACGGCCTCGCTCTCGTTGCTGCTGGCCTGCTCGATGGCTTGGGCAACTCAACCCCAAAACTCAAATTCCTCTGCGAAAACAGGCGCTAAAAAAAGCATGAGCGCAGGCTCGATGACCGAAAGCGCGAAGAAGCGCAGCCCCGTTTTTCGCGCCAGCAAAGAACAGATCAATCAAGCGCAGGCGCTTCTCAAGCAACGCAGTTTTTACGACGGCGCGCAGACCGGCAAACTCGATGATGCGACGCGCGCCGGGTTGAAGAAATATCAGACAGCCGAGAACATCAAAGTAACCGGCACACTTAATCGCCTGACGCTCGAAAAGATGGGCATCGCCCTGACGGACAAACAGAAAACGATGTAGCCCGCACGAAACGCAACTTTACCGGCAAGCCGTAGATCAACGCAAAACGAGCGCACGCTTTTAACAGGTGCGCTCGTTTCGTGTTCGTAGAAACTTCCGTCAGAGCCGAAGCTGCGACACTTGAAGACTGCGCCGCCGCGAAAATCATTTCTTCCGGCTTCTCCGCCGCTTTATCTTCCAACCGTCCGCGCCGCTTTAACCGAGAAGTTGCCGGACAATCGCATAGCTCGCTTCTAAGGCTTCTGCCAATTTCTCCGGCGCGTTGCCGCCGCCTTCCGCCATGTCCGGCTTGCCGCCGCCGCGCCCGCCGACAATCGGCGCAAGCTCTTTTATCACTTGTCCCGCCGGAACACGCTTCGCCAAATCCTTCGACGTGCGGACGATGAGCGACACCTTGCCTTCATCCGCGTTGCTTCGTCCCAACACAACCACGCCCGAACCGTTTAAGCGTGCGAGCAATGTATCGGAGAGTTGGCGCATACCGGCAGCATCGAGTCCTTCGATCTCTTTTGCCAGCACGCGCACGCCCGTCGCCACCTCGCGCGCTTCGTTGTCGTTCGCCGCCGAAGAGTTTCCCGCCGCGCCCGTTGCAATCTTCAAACGCAACTCATCGGATTCGCGCCGCGCTTTCTTTAGCTCTTCCTGAAGCCGCTCGATGGTCGCCGGAATTTCGTTACGTGAAGCGCGTAGCTCCGTTGCGACCTGATCCACGAGCGCTTCCGTTTCCTGAAATCGCGTGAAAGCGTCCGCACCCGTCACGGCCTCGATGCGGCGCGTGCCCGATGCGACCGCCTCATCGCGCACGATTTTGAACAGCCCTATGTCGCCGGTTGCGCGCACGTGCGTTCCGCCGCACAGCTCTTTCGAGAAACCGGACACCGTCAACACTCTCACCTGCTCCGCATACTTCTCGCCGAACAAGGCCATCGCGCCCGACTGCATCGCCTGCTCCAGCGGCACAATCTCCGTCTGTACGGGTTCGTTGCGCAGGATATGATAATTGACGAGCCGCTCGATCTCCGCGACCTCATCGCGCGAGAGCGGTTGAAAATGCGAAAAGTCGAAACGCAAACGGTTCGGCGCAACCAGCGATCCCGCCTGCTTCACGTGCGTGCCGAGCATCTCGCGCAAAGCCGCATGAAGCAAATGCGTCGCCGTATGATTCCGCCGCGTCGCATCACGTTCTTCAACATCAACCTGTGCCGTCACCGTATCGCCGACGCGCAAACTGCCGCGCCCAACAGTTACGCGATGAACGGTGTAACCTTTGATTGGAGCAACCGTGTCGTTAACTAAAACGCGCGTCGTCGCGCTGATAAAAGAGCCTGTGTCTCCAACTTGGCCGCCTGATTCTGCGTAGAAAGGCGTGCGATCCAACACCACTTCGCCTTCTTCACCTTCATTCAAAATTTCGACTTCATCATAGCCCTTGATAAGCGCGACGACTTTAGAGTTTTCGGTTCGCGTCGTTTCGTAGCCTGTAAACTCACTTCGCCCCACACGCTCGAAGATAGTTTCATAAACTGCCTTCGTTTTCTTAACTGAAACATTTTCAGAGGCAGTCGCACCGTCTACCGCTTGAAGACTCTTAATTGCTTCGTCAAAATGTTCATTAAATGCTTCTTCATCAATCACAAAACCGCGTCCTTCCAGACTTACTCGAATCAGATCACGCGGCGTGCCGAAGGTGTCATAGAGGCGCGCGAGTTCTTTGTAGTCTGGAAGCACGCCTTCTTCGTTTGACGCAAAGAGCGTATCGAGTTTTTGCAAGCCGATGGTCAAAGTGGAGCTGAAGCGTTCTTCTTCGAGTTTGACCATGCGTTCGATAAATTCGCGTGCGGCTTCGAGTTCGGGATATACGTCGCGCATTCCTTCAACGACGAAATTCGTCACTTTATAAAAGAACGCATCTTCAAAATGAAGCGTGTGGTGGCCTTGATAGATGGCGCGGCGCATGATCTTTCGCAGCACATAATTGCGGCCTTCGTTGCCGGGCAAGATGTTGTCGGCAATCGAGAAGGCTGTGGTGCGCGCGTGGTCGGCGATGACGCGCATGGCGAAGCCTGCGGGCGTGTCGGGCTTATATTCTATGCCGGAAAGCTGCGCGGTAAATTCTGTGATCGGGCGGATTAAATCCGTGTCGTAATTCGTCGGCACGTTTTGCAGCACGGCGGTCAGGCGTTCGAGTCCCATGCCTGTGTCAACAGAAGGCTTCGGCAGTGGTTCGAGTTTGTACGTGGAAAACTTTCCGGTCTGGGAATCCTTTTCGCCTTCGCCGGTGCGGTTGAACTGCATGAAGACCAGATTCCAGATTTCCATTGTCGTGTCGCCCGTGCCGTTGACGAACTCCGTGCGGTTCTTGGATGGATCGGACGGGTCATCGCCCATGTAGTAATGGATTTCGCTGCACGGCCCGCAGGGGCCTGTGTCGCCCATCTGCCAGAAATTATCTTTGCGACCGAAGCGCAGTATGCGTTCGGGCGGCGCGCCCACTTGCGTCCACAGCGCGACGGCTTCATCATCCGCCGGAACTTCCGCATCACCGGCAAAGACCGTGAACCAGAGCCGTTCGGGATCGAGCTTGACTTCGTTAATCAGAAAATCCCACGCCAACTGAATCGCTTCGCGCTTGAAATAATCGCCGAAGGAAAAGTTGCCGAGCATCTCGAAGAAGGTGTGATGGCGCGCAGTCTTGCCGACTTCGTCCAAATCATTATGCTTGCCGCCCGCGCGTATACATTTCTGGGAAGATGCGGCGCGTGTGTAATCGCGTTTCTCCGCGCCCGTGAAGACATCCTTGAACTGGTTCATGCCCGCGTTGGCGAACAGCAACGTCGGATCGCCTGCGGGCAACAGCGGGCTTGAAGCGACGCGCGTGTGGCCGTGCCGCTCGAAGTATTGCAGAAATCTTTCGCGTATCTCTTTGCCGGTCATCATAGTTGAATCCATAGTGGTTTGCGTAAATCGTGATTTTAACACGAACGATGAAGCGGCATGAAGCGGCCTTTCAACTCACAGCGAAGCGAGCCGCCACATCGCCTCATTATAGCTTGATGTGGAAAATCCACGCCGGCGTAAAAAAACAGTTGCTTTTGAATGCGAGAAAGTTTATTGTCCGCGCTTGGAAATTATTTCCAAAGCAGAGTAAATCCAACAACCATGTCATTAAAGAACCTGCGAAAGCAGTTTGAGAAGCAAACGGAGAGCCTTGACGAACGGGCGCGGGGGGCGTGCGTTCGCGCTAAAAAGTTTGAGGACGCGGGCGATTATGAGGCAGCGCGTGAAGCTCTAAACGAGTTCTGGCAACGGATCGGCGAGCGTCCGAAGCTTGAAGGTTTAAGCCAGCGCACGCGGGGCGAGATGCTTTTGCGCGCGGGCGTGTTGTCGGGCTGGATCGGCAGCGCGGGACAGATCGAAGGCGCGCAGGAAACGGCCAAAGATTTAATCAGCGCGAGCGTCGCCGTTTTTGAGAAGCTGCATGAGACGGAGAAAGTTTGCGAAGCGCATGTCGAGCTCGCCTATTGCTACTGGCGCGAAGGCGCGTTCGATGAAGCGCGCGTGATGCTGCGCGAGGTGCTCGGCAGAATCGGCGACGAAAGTGAACTGAAGGTTGTCGCGCTGTTGCGTAGCGCGATCATCGAAGCCTCCGCGACGCGCTACAGCGATGCGTTGCGTATTCTGACGGACGCCGCGCCGCTGTTTGAAGCGAGCCGTAGCCATGCGCTTAAAGGTAAGTTTCACAACGAACTTGCGAGCGTGCTCAATTGCCTGAGCAGCATAGAGCATCGCGTGGATTACAGAGACCGCGCGCTTGTTGAATACGCCGCCGCCGGTTTCCACTTTGAGCAGGCGCGGCACACGCGCTATCAAGCGGCGGTAGAAAACAATCTGGGCTTTCTCTATTTCAACGCCGCACGTTTCAAAGAAGCGCACGCACATCTCGAACACGCGCGGCGTTTGTTTGCGCGCCTCAAAGACGGCGCACATATGGCGCAGGTTGATGAAACACGCGCCCGCGCTCTGCTCGCCGAGAGACATTTGCCGGAAGCCGAAAAGATTGCGCGCCAATCTGTCAACGCTTTGAAGAAAGGCGGCGAGTATGCGCTGCTGGTTGAAGCTTTGACCACACACGGCGTTGCGCTCGCGCGCCTGACTCGCCACGCGCCCGCGCAAGCCACGCTGCACCGCGCCGTCGCTCTCGCAGAACAATCCGGCAACACGGAGGGCGCGAGTTTAGCTTTGCTCACAATGATCGAAGAGCTTGGCGATTACCTGAATGACAATGAGATTTACCTGACATACAGGCGCGCAGATGAATCGCTCGCGGGCACAACGACGCCTGAAACTCTCCAACGCCTGCGGTACGCCGCGCGGCGTGTGCTGATTAAAAGGAACGTACACAGCGAGACATCGGGCGCAGCAACGCAAGCACAAAAACCGGCGGGCGTTGATTCGTGGGAAAACTTTTCGCTGAAAGAAGAGGTGCGCCGTTTGGAGGAACGCTACATTGAACGCGCGCTCGAAGCTACCGACGGAAGAGTCTCACACGCCGCGAAGCTTTTAGGTTATGAGGATCACGGGTCGCTAAATTCGTTGCTCAAAAACAAACATACACATCTGCTCGCAGCGCGAGTGCCCGTCACGCCGCGCAAGCGCAGCATTATACGCAAAAGCTAACGCTCGTTGCGGGTCCGTTCAGTGACTCAATTTTGCCGGAAATTTTTGTGGGGAGTAAGACAATGAAGTATTCAAAAAGAGAGCGCAGCCGAATGTTCGCGGCTGCCTTGACGCTCGCAGGCTTGATAAACGGCATCTTTCTGCCGGGCTACTCTTTAGCGCAAACACGGGATTTACACGCGAACGCCGGATCGCGCTTCTCAAGATCACACGATCAGCCGCCAGCGGATGCTTCCGTGAAAAGCGTCGCGCTTTCCCCTCTTTCCGTGCCGGATCAATCAGTGCGTGCGCGTGTCAACCAAAGATACGGCGATTTGCCGTTGAGCTTCGAGGCGAATCGCGGACAGTCGAACGCGCAGATCAAGTTTCTATCACGCGGCGCGGGCTACAATCTCTTTTTAACTTCGACGGAAGCGGTGCTGGCTTTGCGCAAAAATCAGAGCGCAAAATTTGCAGGGAAGAACTCCGCTTCGCTTATGGCGCGCGCCTCTCGCTTGTCCGCGCAAGCCGTGTTGTGTATGAAGCTTGTCAACGCTAATCCTCGAACGCGAGTGGCCGGACAAGACGAGTTGCCGGGTAGAATCAATTACCTGACGGGCAATGATCCGCAGAAGTGGCACAGGGATGTCGCCGCTTACGGCAAAGTGAAATACGAGAATGTCTATCCGGGCGTGGACATGATCTATTACGGCAATCACAAACAGCTCGAGTACGATTTCGTGGTCGCGCCGGGCGCGGATCCGAAAACGATCCGCCTCGCTTTTAAGGGTGCGGACGACGTGAAAGTAGATGCGGCGGGCGAACTCGTCGTTCGTATCGGCGGCGAAGAGATACGCCAGCGCAAGCCTGTGATTTATCAGGAGACGAACATCACGCGGCGCGAAATCGCAGGCCGCTACGTGCTGAACAACAAACGCGAAGTCGGCTTCGAGATTGGCGCGTATGATGCGACGAAGCCACTCGTGATTGACCCTGTGCTTGTTTATGCGACCTACTTCGGCGGCAGCTTTGCGGAGAGTCATGGCATTGCGGTTGACGCAGCGGGCAGCGCGTATGTGACGGGACTAACGAATTCTGATTATCCGACGACGCCGGGAGCTTTTAAGACAAGCGGGACTCCTTTTGCCAGTACTCTTTTTGTCTCGAAGCTAAGCCCCGACGGATCGAACTTCGTTTACAGCACTTTTATCGGCGGCAGCGGGTCTAATGGCAGCGTTGACATCGGCAAAGGCATCGCTGTGGATGCGGCGGGCAATGCGTATGTCACAGGCTTTACAACTTCGACGGATTTTCCGACACGAAATGCTTTTCAGGAAAAGCATGGCGGCGGTGTTCAAGACGCCTTCGTTGCCAAATTGAATGCTGCGGGCAGCGATCTTCTTTATTCGAGCTTTATAGGTGGCAGCAGTTTTGAAATGGGTAATCGCATCGCCGTGGATTCTTCCGCGAATGCCTACGTGACGGGGAGAGTTGATTCAATAAACTCATCAACCTTCCCGACGACACCGGGCGCGCTGCGGACTACGCCCAGAGAGCAAAACCCTTCCGGCGATGGCTTTGTGGCAAAGATCAATACTAATGCCTCCGGCGCATCTTCGCTCATCTACTCAACCTACTGCGACGCCAGCAACGACATCGCCGCCGACCCGCCCGGTAACGCTTACGTCGCAGGCGGCACGCTCGTGTTAAAGCTAAACTCTGCGGGCACAGCTCTCGTTTATTCCTTCAATTACGGTAGCACCAATAACGGCGGCAGTAATATTCCGAATGCCGTTGCCAATGGCGTCGCCGTTGATTCGTCCGGCAATGCATACGTCACAGGCTTTACCTTTTCGCCGAATTTCCCGACGCGCAACGCCTTTCAAGGCACTTACGGCAATAGCGGTAGCTTCAATAACGCACTCTTCAGCGATGCCTTCATCTCGAAGATAAATCCAGCAGGTACGGCGTTGCTTTATTCGACTTACTTGGGCGGCACCGGCCGCGATGCGGGAGCAAGCATCGCCGTTGATGCGGCCGGAAACGCTTACGTGACGGGAACGACACTCTCCTCCGACTTTCCCGTGCGCGATGCCTTGCAGGAAAAGTTCGGCGGCGGTGATAACAGCATTCAAACCGCGCAAGTCGCTCCTGTTGCGCCCTCCGCTTCAGACGCTTTCATCGCAAAGATAAACACCAATGCCTCCGGTGCGGACTCGCTTGTGTATTCTACTTACTTCGGCGTCAACTATAACGAAGCCGGAGTCGGCATCGCGGTAGACACACAAGGCAGCGCCTACGTCACAGGCTCCGCGCAGAACATTAGCGTAGTCGTCGCAAATATCGGCGGCGGAGCAAACACGACGGGCATTATCCATACAGGCTCGACGCCCGTGACAACGCCGGTTGCCGCCAACAATGGCGATTTGCGAAGTCCTTTCATACTTAAAATCGCCAACTCAAGCCGCAGCACACTGCAATTCAGCGCAGCTAATTACAGCGTGGCCGAAGGCGACGGCAATGCTTCGATCACCGTCACGCGAACGGGCGACACTTCAAACGCCGCGACGGTTGACTACGCAACCTACGACGGTACGGCTTCGGAACGCTCCGACTACACAACCGCCTTCGGCACGCTCCGCTTCGCTCCCGGGGAGGCAAGCAAAATCTTCACAATCCTAATCACGGACGATAACAAGCAGGAAGGAAACGAAACACTCAATCTCATACTCCGCAACCAAACGCCGGGCACAAGCTTGGGACGCACGATTGCAGCTGCCTTGACGATCAACGACAACGATGCGGCGTCGTCTACGTCAAATCCGATTGACGATGCGCGCTTCTTTGTTCGCCAGCACTATGTGGATTTCCTCAACCGCTTGCCGGATGCGGGCGGGCTTGATTACTGGACAAATCAGATCGCACAGTGCGGCGGCGACGAGCGATGCATTCGAAACAAGCGCATAGATGTTTCGGCGGCCTTCTTCATCGAGCAGGAATTTCAGCAGACGGGCGCGTTCATTTACCGTTTTTACATAGCGGCTTACCAGCGCAGGCCAAACTACGCGGAGTTTACGCGCGACCGCAATCGTCTTCTCGCCTCGTCCGATCTGGAAGCGAGCAGGCAAGCCTTTGCCGAAGAGTTCGTGCAGCGTCCGGCATTCGCGCTGAAATATCCGCAGAGTTTGAGCCGTAGCGAGTTCGTTGATGCGTTGATTAAGAATGTGAGGAATGCTTCCGGCCTTGACCTTTCAAACAGCCGTGCGTCGTTTATCGCGGATTACGACGCGAACAACAGCCGTGCGCGTGTGGTGCGTCTCGTCGTAGATAACGCGGCGTTCGCGCAAGGCGAATTTAACCGCGCGTTTGTGCTGGCAGAGTATTTCGGTTACCTGCGACGCGATCCGGATGAAGCCGGATACCAATTCTGGGTGAATGTTTTGAACAACCGCGTGCCGGGTAACTACCGCGCGATGGCCTGCGCCTTTCTCACATCACGCGAATATCAGGAACGGTTCGGTTCTGTCGTGACGCGCTCCGACGCTTCGTGCGGACAGCCGTAGCAGTAATTACGACGGCGCAAGTCAGAGCGATATCTACGGCGAACGGGCGAATCTTAAAAATGATTCGCCCGCTTTTTATCCCGTTAGAAAGCTCTGGAAAACTTTTAAGTTTAGACTCTTATTCGATTGCCGCCTCATCTGTTTCGTCTATGCTTGCATTGGTCGCGGCGCGGACGCGGCGTATTACCAGATCGTAAGAAAAGCCTTGACGCAGCAAATGATCGAAGAGGCTTTTGGTTTCGGCGCGAGTTTGCGGCAATCCGCGCAGGCGCACTCTTTTTCCAATCGCGCGGTCAATCAAATCTTCTTCGGGCGTTTCTTCAAAGACTTGCCGGATGGCTTCGCTCGCGGTTTCGCGGTCAACTTTTTTCATTTGTAAATCACGCAGCAAGCGTCCGCGCCCCAAAGGTTTTTGGCGCACGCGCGATGAGGCGAAGCCGTATGCGAAGCGTTCGTCGTCCACATAGCCGTACTCTTTGAGTTTCGCAATCACGGCTTCGACCGTCTCTTCATTCGTCCACTCTTTTTCCAGCAGCCGCTCGCGCATTTCATTGACCGAACGCGGCTTGGCGGCAAGCAAATTTATCGCGCGCTTCATTGTTTTGGCGCGCGCTTTTTCAGCATCAATAGGGCGGGACGGGCGCGGTTCATCCGCTCGGATGTCGCGCGTTGTCTTCGATTTATAAGTACGCTTTCTCATTAATCCTGCTACTCTACCATGAAGGCTTTAGCCTTTAACAAAATGTTGTTGCTTTCGATTTTAGATTCCGAAGTTACGATTGAAGATGCAAACTTTAGGCGGCAAACACAATTATATATGAATGGCGTTCTCATTATTGATAAGCCGGTTGGTTTGACGTCGCATGATGTGGTGGCGCGCGTGCGGCGAATCTTGAGCGAGCGGCGCGTCGGCCATACGGGAACGCTCGATCCGTTTGCGACGGGCGTGCTGGTCATTCTCGTCGGGCGCGCGACAAAGCTCGCGCAGTTTCTTAACGGCGCGGAGAAAGAGTATCAAGCCTTGATTCGCTTCGGTTATGCGACGGACACGGGCGACGCGACGGGGACACGCCGAACAAAAGAGCCGCCATCGGTTGAGACGGATTCCGCGTCGTGGAGCGATGCGCGGATTACTGCGACGCTTGAGAGTTTGCGCGGTGAACAAAGGCAAGTCCCGCCGATGTATTCCGCGAAAAAAGTCGGCGGAAAAAAGTTGTACGAACTCGCGCGGCAGGGCGTCGAAATCGAGCGCGAAGCCGCGCGTATTTTCATACGCGAGTTAGAAGCAATCGGGCGCGACGATGGTTCATTCTTAAAACGCAATGAAGACGGCACGGCGGACATGATGGCGCGCGTGGTGTGCTCCGCCGGGACGTATGTGCGTGTGCTTGCCGAAACCATCGGCGAGAAACTTGGCGCGGGTGCGCATCTCGCCGAACTACGCCGCACGCGCGCCGGTGCTTTCAAGATAACTGACGCTCTGACCCTCGATGAATTGCAACGAATGGCGGAGGAAGGAACGGCAACCACCGCGATTCTTTCTCCCGACGCGGCGCTCCCTGAGATGCCTTTGCTGCATCTAACCGAACAGGACGCGCGCGCGGTGCGGCATGGCATCGCGGTGCGCGTCAGCGATAGCGCGTTGAAAGAAACGGAATTGCCGGACGGCTGTTATGTGAGAATGCGCGAGCCGCCGGATAATCTAATCGCCGTCGGCGTTTACGATGCCGCGCAAAGAACCGTGCGCCCGCGCGTGTTGATTGCGCTGGAAAAATAAGTCTTGACTTGCCGCTTGATTGCCTGTGTTATACTTAACACCGAGGCCGTTCCGAGGAAAGTCGAAGCGAGCGGGTCGCTTTTCTCGCCACCAACCGGCGCTTCCGTCCTTTCCCGCTTCTGTTTGACACACAAGCTCATTGAAGTTTCCATAGAGAATCTCGAAGGCGTGCGCCGTGAGAGTCTACCGCGCAGGCGTCTCCGAATTTAGTCGCGCATCGAGATAGGATTTTCAAGCCGATTGGCTGTCAGCGTGCGTCGAGCGGACTCTTCTCGCACGATGCGCAGCCCGTTTGCTTGAGCAGTAAGGCGTGACATCCCCCACGCCGTCCCTTGCGCGCTTTGGCCCGAAATGAGGTACTAAATAAGGCTATGCAACAGCAGGATGGCAAACACAATTTTAACATCAGCGAGCGGCTCGAAGACTTGCGCCGCGAGCGCGAATCGCTTCATTGGGAAGGCTCTTTCCGCGATTATTTTGAACTCGTCTCGCAGAATCCGCGTCTCGCGCAGCTTTCGCACGCACGCCTGAACGACATGATTCATCACGCGGGCGTCGAGAAATTGAACGAAGGCGCGCGCGACGAAATCACACGCTACAACTTTTTCGCCTCCGAACTCTACGGCATCGAAGAACCCATCGCGCGCATCGTCGAATATTTCAAATCGGCGGCGCAGCGTCTCGAAGTACGCAAAAGAATCCTGTTACTAATGGGGCCTGTCGGCGGCGGCAAATCCACCATCGTTACAATGCTCAAACGCGGCCTCGAAGAATGGTCGCGGACGGAAGCTGGCGCGGTCTTTGCGATCAAAGATTGCCCGATGCACGAAGAGCCGCTGCATCTCATTCCGCACGAACTCCGCGACGAAATCGAAAGGCATTACGGCATCTACATCGAAGGCGATCTGTGCCCGCAATGCCGCTACGCGCTAGAGCACACCTACGGCGGACGCCATGAAGACGTGCGCGTGCATCGCGTGCTCTTCTCCGAAAAAGAGCGCGTCGGCATCGGCACATTCGCCCCGTCTGATCCGAAGTGTGTGACGGGCGATACGCTGCTGTTAACGAATCGCGGTCTGTTGCGTTTCGATGAACTTCAAGGAGAAGCGCAAGCCGCGCCCGGCGAGTTCACGCCGTTTCACGTGGGCATTAGCGGCACAAATGGTTACGAGTTCACCTCGCACTTTTACAACGGCGGCGTAGTCGAGACGCGCCGCATCAAAACGCGCTTCGGCTATGAAATCGAAGGCTCACTTGTGCATCCCGTGCTTGTGATGCGCGAGGGGCGCGCCGTGTGGACGAAACTTTCGGAAGTTAAAATCGGCGATGCGGTCGCGTTGCAGCTCGGGCAAAACCTGTTCGGCGCGGAAACGAAGTTGTTGCCATTTATTGACGAAGGTTCGGCGAGTCGCGGGCAGAATCGTAACTTGACGTTGCCGCGTGAACTGACACCGGATTTAGGGCGAATGCTCGGCTACATCGTCGCCGAAGGCTCTTTGACCGACACGGCTTTGTGGATTACGAACGGCGATGAGCGCGTTGTCTCTGACATTCTAAATACGTGCGAACGCTTGTTCGCCGTGCGCCCGAAAATTTACGGCAAACGAGGCACACACGCCGTCTCGCTTTCGATCTCGTCAGTCAAACTCGTGCGCTGGCTTGAGCAAATCTGTGGCATCACGCGCGGTGCGGCGCACAAACGTATTCCGCGCATGGTGACGGCAGCTCCGAAAAAAGTCTTCCTGGCGTTTCTTGAAGGTCTGTTCTGGGGCGACGGCACAATCAGCGCACGCAAGGTGCTCGGCAGCAATCGTTTCAAGTTCGCCTCCGCCTCGTCGGAACTCGCCCGCCAAGTGCAGGTCGCGTTGCTCAATATGGGCATCGTCGCGGCGCTTTATAAAGAACGCATCAAGGATAAATTCATCGCCTACTCAGTCGTCGTCACGGGCGACGCGGTCGTTGACCTGCTCGCCGCGATTCCTTCGCTCCGCGACAAATGCACGGATGCGCCCGAACTGCTTGCGCCCAAACGCGCACGCGCAAACTTTGGCGCGATTCCAGGCTTGCACGCGACAATCCATGCCGCATTACAGGAAGCGAAACAAATAAGCGGCAACTCTTTTACGGAGTTTCGTCGTTACGCAACTTCCAATGCCGGATGGCAGCGCGACGCGACGCCGCAAATGCTGGCGCGCATTATTGCCGCCACAGAAAGTGCGATTTGTCAAACTTCGCCGCTGCTAAAACAGATGCGCGAACACCTGAACGCCGGTTTACTCTGGCTGCCCGTGCGTGAAATCGTCGAAGGCGAAGCGCAGGTGTACGACTTGACCGTGCCCGTTACACATTCGTTCTGTGCCAACGGCTTCATCAATCACAACAGTCAAGACATTACGGAATTGACAGGTTCGATTGATCTTTCGACCATCGGCGATGTCGGCGTCGAATCAGACCCGCGCGCGTATCGTTTCGACGGCGAACTCAATATCGCCAATCGCGGCGTGATGGAGTTTGTCGAAATGCTGAAAGTTGACGAGAAATTTCTGTACAGCCTGCTGACGCTTTCGCAGGAACAGAACATCAAGACCGGACGCTTCGCCATGATCTATGCCGACGAAGTGATTCTCTCGCACACGAACGAAAACGAGTACGTCTCTTTCGCTGGCAATCGTAAATCCGAAGCCTTGCAGGATCGCATCATACTCGTGCGTGTGCCTTATAATTTGCGCGTCTCGCAGGAAGAAAGGATTTACGGCAAGCTATTGAATCAATCCGAAGTTCTGCGCAATGTGCATATCGCGCCGAACACTTTGCGTGTCGCCGCGATGTTCGCCGTGATGACGCGCCTCGAAGAACCGAAACGCGCCAACGTGGACATCGCCAAAAAGATGCGGCTCTACGACGGCGAGGATGTCGAAGGCTACAAATCGAAAGACGTGCGCGAGTTGAAAGACGAAACCGTGCGCGAAGGCATGGACGGTATTTCTCCGCGTTACATTATCAATCGTCTTTCGGGCGCGCTGGTACGCGACGGCGTTACCTGCATCAACCCGATAGACGCCCTGCGCGCGATCAAAGACGGCTTCGAGCAGCACACAGGCATCGGCGCGGAACAGCGCGAGCGTTATCTGAATTTAATCAGCGTCGCGCGCAAAGAATACGACGAATTGGCGAAGACGGAAGTGCAACGCGCCTTCGTTTATTCGTATGAAGAGATGGCGCGCACGATGTGCAACAACTATCTCGACAACGTCGAAGCCTACTGCAACAAAGAGCGCATGAAAGACCCCATCACGGAAGAAGAGATGGAGCCGGACGAAAGCCTGATGCGTTCCATCGAAGAGCAGATCGGAATTTCCGAGAACGCGAAGAACACTTTCCGCCAAGAAATTCTCATACGCATCTCTTCCTATGCGCGAAAGGGACGCGCCTTTGAATACAACTCGCACGAGCGTTTGAAGGAAGCGATAGAGAAAAAGATTTTCGCGGACTTGAAAGACGTAGTGAAGATCACGACATCCGTGAAGACGCCAGACCCGGATCAACTGCGCCGCATCAACGAAGTCGTTGACCGCCTCGTTAAAGATCACGGCTACTGCCCCGTCTGCGCCAACGAGCTTTTGACTTACGTCGGCACGCTGCTTTCGCGTTGAGCGGGAAACGCCTTGAACGGAATTTGAGTATTTATCACAACTAACTCGCGCCCGCGCTCTCTCTCGATTGAAAGCGCGGGCGTTGATTTCAGCACAAGGGAATTGAGTTAATGAAACTGAGATATTTAATCGCCGGAGCTTACGGCTTTGCGGGCGCGGCATTGGCGGCAAAGCTTTTGAGCCGCAAGCGCGATGTGGCGTGGGACGAACACGCCGCAGAATTGCATCATGCGGAGAAATCGCGTTTCGCGGAAATAGACGGCGTGCGCGTGCATTATCAGGAAGCGGGCGAAGAGAATGCGCCGCCGGTTGTGCTGATTCACGGCTTTTGCGCTTCTAATTTCGTGTGGAGCGATGTGCTTGTGCCGCTGGCCGATGCGGGCTTTCGCATCATCGCGCCAGACCTTGTCGGCTTCGGCTTTTCCGAAAAACCGCGCCGCGTCGAATACACGATTGCGGCACAGTCGCGCATGATTACGCGCCTCTTGGATCACTTGGGCATCGAACGCGCCGCGATTGTCGGCAGCTCTTACGGCGGCGCGGTGGCGGCGATGGCCGCGCTCGATTACCCGGACAGAGTCGAACGCCTTGCCCTTGTCGGCGCGGTCATTAACGACGACATCAAAAAAGAGATGCTGATGCGGATGGCCGCCTCGCCGTTGGTGGGCGATCTATTGTCGCCGCTCTTGCTGGATTCGCGCCGGATGGTGCGCTGGCGCATGAAGAATGTTTACGCCGAATGCGCGTCGCCGCATTTGCATGATGAGAAAAGGCTGGAAGCGCACCATCGTCCGCTGCGCGCCGCGAGAACACAACGCGCCGTGTTGCGCACGCTGCGTCAGTGGAATGCCGAACGCATCGCCCGCGAAGCTCATTTAATCAAACAGCCGACGCTGCTCGTCTGGGGCGAAAACGATCTGGATGTTCCGCTCCGCGATGGCGAGCATCTCTTCGATTCGATACCGCACGCGCGCTTCATCGTCTTTCGTCGCTGCGGGCATCTGCCGATGGAAGAGTACCCGCGCGAGTTTGCCGAAGTGATAAAGAATTTCGTTGGAGCAGAGACCGTATCCGTCGCGCCGCCGCGCGCGACGGATGACGCGGATATTTTGAATAAAGAGAAGGTTGTCGCCGCGAGGTTGTAAGCGATGTCCATTCAACGCAACGACTGGTCTTTGCAGCGCAAAGGCATCATAGATCAGGATCGCCATAAAGAGCGCGTCAAGGAAGCGATAAAAAAGAACCTCGGTTCTATCGTCTCCAACGAATCCATCATTTTGTCCGACGGCAAGCGCACCGTGAAAGTGCCGATTCGCGCGCTCGACGAATACAAGTTTCGCTTCGACTATCGCAAGCGCAAACAGGTCGGGCAGGGCGACGGCAAAACGCAGGTGGGCGATGTCATAGGGCGCGAGAATCCGCAGGGGCAAACGGGAAAGGGCAAAGGCAAGGGACAGGCCGGGCAGGACACGGGCGGCGAATACTACGAAGCCGAAGTCAACATAGACGACATCGCCGCGCTCATCTTTGAAGATTTGCATTTGCCCTTCCTCGAAGAGAAAGCGAAGAAAGCTGTACAGGCCAAGACGACGCGCTTCAATGAAATACGTCGCACCGGCGTGATGGCGAATCTGGACAAGCGGCGCATGATCCTTGAAAACATCAAGCGCAACGCCCGCGAGGAAGGCCGTGCGCGCTTCGGCGATGTGAAGAAAGAAGACTTGCGTTTCAAAACATGGGAAGAGAATCTGCGTTACGAATCCAACGCCGTCGTGATTGCCATGATGGACGTGTCGGGCTGTTTGACGGGGGGGCATCTGATAGAGATGGCCGACGGCTCTTACAAGGATATTGCGGACATCGAAAAGGGCGACTGCGTGGCTTGCGTTGATCTGCGAAGCCACGAGAAAACAGCTTCGACCGTCGCTGCGACGTTTACGAAAAGCACATCTCGCACGCTCGTCATCGAAGCGGAAGACGCAGCGTTGCGCGCAACTCCCGCGCACGTTTTCTTCGTTTACGATGAGCAGCATAACCACATCATTGAAAAGCGCGCCGATGAATTGAGCGCAGATGACAAGCTCATCTTGGTTAATTCATGGGGGCGTGGAGCGGAAAGGCAGTGGGAAAACGCTTTAACGACAGATCAAGCTTATTTGCTCGGCGCGATGCTCGGCGACGGACATTTGCGCATCCCTACGAAAGCCAAAACTTACGGAACATATCCGTCCATCTCGGATGAAAATTTAGCCCGGCTGGAAAATTACCGCCAACTTTTCCAGAGTGCGTTCGATAAACACGGCATTATTAAACTCAAGCGCGGAGAGCATTCCCGTCAACGGCTCAATGTCAACAGCACGGCTCTCGTTCACGAATTGGCGGAGCGTTATCCAATGCTCGTCAAACGCTCTCCTCAAAGGTATATCGAAAGTACATTATACAAAGAGCCGCCCCGTGTGCGCGCCGCATTCCTGCGCGGTTTGTTCGACGCCGAAGGCACGCTCGCCCATCACAGCGTAATACTGAATTCGTCTAGCAATCGTTTGATAAAACAGGTCAAGCACTTGCTTTCTTACTGGGGCATTCGCGCGCGCGTCACGCACTTCCTTCAGAACGAACACCGTCTAGGCGATAAGCCGATCAAGTCCGGCCTTTATTACACGCTCTCCATCAATGCTAAAGACGCCGTCCGTTTCCGTGACGTTATCGGATTTTCCTGCCGGGAAAAGGCGGCAAAGCTCGAGCGTTTGGCGGCACGCCAGCAAGCGGGCATTAATGCGATGCGCAGTAAATTCATTATGCCGTTCGAGTGGCGCGAGCGTTTCCAGCATCTGCCCCGCGCGACGCGCACATATAGCTACTATCGCCCGCACGCACAGGCGTTGTCTTTCAGTCAATTGCAGACAATAGCGAGCGATACGAAGGCGACCGACGCCCACTTGAATGCTCTGCAAGATATATTGAAACGGCAATTGATCGTGTCACGAGTGAAGAGAGTTACGACGCTTGACGAGCCTGTTGTGGTTTACGATTTCGAGGTGAAGGATCACCACAACTATATCGTTGACGGCATATTGAGCCATAACAGCATGGGCGAGTTCAAGAAATATATCGCGCGCTCATTTTATTTCTGGATGGTTCGTTTTTTGCGCACCAAGTACGACAACGTGGACATTGTTTTTATCTCACATCACACGGAAGCGAAGGAAGTCACCGAAGAACAGTTCTTCACGCAAGGGGAATCCGGCGGCACGGTCGTCTCGAGCGCGTATCATCTCGCGCTGGAAATCATCAAGGAGCGGTTCACTCCGGCGGACTGGAATATCTACCCCTTCCATTTTTCGGACGGCGATAATTACTACTCGGACAACGAGGAAGCGACGCGCCTCGCGGATCAGTTAATCACGACCTGCAATCTCTTCGGCTACGGCGAGATCGGCGAGGAAGGCGCAACGAGTTACCGCCGCTCGTCCGGCGCGCTGCTCTCTATCTTCAATGACCGTCTCAAGAAAAAGGATCGCTTCGTCGGCGTCCGCATTGACGATAAGGAAGACGTTTACCCGGCGCTGAAACAATTCTTCGGGCGACGCGGCATCGAAGCGTAAGGGGAATTACCTTTGTAAGAAACTTGAATTGTTTTGTTTCGAGATAGTTGTTCTCAGCTAAGTTAATTCAGTAAGGGGGAATCATCGTGAGCGAAGAAGAGATGCAACGGAAGATGGAGTTTATTGTCGAGCAGCAGGCGCAGTTTACGGCTGACATTCAATTGTTGAAGGAGCGTGACGCACAAGCGGAAGTGCGCATGGCGAAACTAGAGGAAGTTGTCTTACGGCTTGCTAACGCGGCTGAAAATCGGTTTGGCGCGCTTAATGATGCGCTTAACGATAGATTTGCGACTCTTACGGAGGCGATGACGAGCCTCGCTACGGCGCAACAGAAGACGGAAACAAAAATGGCCGAGCTTGCCGTAGCTCAAGCGCACACGGATCAACGCTTAGACGCCCTGATTGACATTATCCGCGCAGAGCGCAACGGAGAATCTCAAAACTGAGAAGCCGGGTTGAAAGTTTTTATGAACGACGGCGAAATTAAAGACCTCGAAAAGGCGCTTGAACAAATCTGGGAGATCGCGCTACGGTTCGGCCTCGATCCGTTTCCGACGCGGTTCGAGATCGTGCCCGCGACCGTGATGTACGAGATCGGTTCCTATGCTCTGCCCGGCAGATATTCGCACTGGACGTTCGGCAAAGCCTATCATCGCATGAAAACGATGTATGACTTCGGCCTCTCGAAAATCTACGAAGTCGTCATCAACACCAATCCCTCTTACGGCTTTCTGCTCGAAACCAACAGCCCTATTCAAAACAAGATGGTGATGGCGCACGTGCTCGGCCACGTGGATTTCTTCAAGCACAATATCTATTTCTCAAAAACCAACCGCCGCATGGTCGAAAGCGTTTCATCCCACGCCGGACGCATGACGGAATACGAATTCAAGTACGGGCATAAGGCGGTTGAAAAGTTTCTCGACGCCGTGCTTTCGATAGAAGAACACATTGATCCGAACTTTTTCATCAAACGCGAAACCCGTCAACAGGAGCACGCGCGACGCCTGAAGGCGGAAGAATCGCACCGCGAAGGCCGTTACGATGATCTGTGGCGGCTCGGCGAAAAACCGAATGCGGCACTTGCGTCAAACAATGAAACGGAGAATCTGGACGACGATCAGTTGCCGGAAAAGGACATCGTTTATTACATCATGCGCAATTCGCCCGCGCTCATGGATTGGCAGCGCGACGCGATGGCGATGATTCACGAAGAGATGGAATACTTCGTGCCGCAAATGCAGACCAAGACGATGAATGAAGGATGGGCCAGCTTCTGGCACGCGCGCATTATGCGCGAGCTTGATCTGCCGACCAACGACCACATAGAGTTCGCGGACTTGCATTCCGGCGTCGTCTCGCCGCACAAAGGGCAACTGAATCCTTACTATCTGGGCTACAAAATTTTCGAGGACATAGAGCGGCGTTGGAATAATCCGACGGCTGACGAGAAGGAAAAATTCGGGCGCGGCGTTGACGTCGGACGCGAGAAGATATTTGAAGTGCGCGAATTGGAGAATGATGTTTCGTTTCTGCGTAACTATCTGACTGAAGAGTTGTGCGAGGAGCTTGATCTGTTCGTTTACGAGTTGATAGAGGAAGCGGAATGGACGATCACGGAGAAACGCTGGCAGCGCGTGCGCGATCAACTTGTGGCGAACATGACCAACTTCAGTTTTCCTTATATAGAAGTTTTGGACGGCGATTATAATCATAACCGCGAGCTTTACCTGCGCCACGCTTACGAAGGGTCGGAACTCGACGGCGGTTACGCGCGCAAAACCCTCGAACACATTTACACGCTCTGGGGACGCCCCGTGCATCTCGAAACAATGGTTGACGATGAGCGTCTAGTAATGCATTACGACGGCGAAGACCACGACGAAGATTAAATTCCGAATCGTTTGTTAGACTAACAGCCTACCAATCCTATAAAACCTCTTTCCGTAAATCTTCTTAACAAAATACCTGTCACGAAAATTTGATAGACACGCAATCGCGGCAAGGAAATGCCCGATAGATGACACCCCTTCGTGATGCGCAGAACATTCGGCTTCTGTATGGTAGTAACTTCGTTAGCGGGCAGCGGCGAAGATAAATTGGTAAGAAGGTCAGGGGACAATGAGCAGCACAAAGCAGCAATCGCAAAGGGTCTTGAATACGACGGGCGCAGGCTCGAAGAGAAAACCTGTGAAACCTCTGAAGGGTTTTTGATTGCCGGGGGCTCGCCGGCAGCGTTATTCGCAATCGCGTTCTTGAAGGGACGCGCCGACGATTAGGTTTGTCATTACAGATAACTACAAGGAGAAAGATTTTATGTCACAAGCAACAGCAGCGGCACGACCGCAAACCGAGACGACGACGGGAATCGGCCAGACCGACGCCGCCGAATCCATGCTGCGCACAATGGATGAATCAACCAAAAGCGCGACCGGCGTCAGCCTGCTACACATTCTGACGCTCGGCTCCATCGGCGCGTCCATTGCATTATTCCTTGCCGGTAAAAAGCAGGCGGGCATCTTCGTAGGACTGTGGCCGCCCACGTTTCAGGCGCTCAAATCCGCCGCCGACACCAACAAAAATCAGGGCAAATAACAGCACTCCGCTTTCAATTCGCAAAGAGCCGCGCCTGTTTACACGCGGCTCTTTCGCTTTGTTTGGCGGTAAAATTTTTAGTAGCATACGCCTAACGCCGAAAGAGCGAGGAGAACCAGAGACGTGCCGGATGATGTCAGGCTGCACAAGTTAATCAATCTTCTATTTCAGGCGCATCCCTGGCACGGCGTCGCGCCCTTGACGGAGACGCCGGATATTGTCAACGCCTTTATCGAAATCGTGCCGACGGATGTCGTCAAGTATGAACTGGACAAAACGTCCGGCCATTTGCGCCTTGACCGCCCGCAGAGATTTTCAAGTTTGTGTCCTGTGCCTTACGGCTTTATTCCGCAGACGTTTTGCGGCGATGCGCTCGCCGAACTCTGCGCCATACGCACGGGCTTGCACGGCATCAAGGGCGATGGCGACCCGCTGGACATCTGCGTGCTCACAGAAAAGACCATCGCGCACAGCAACTTTTTCGTGCGCGCCAAGATTATCGGCGGCCTGCGTATGATTGACGGCATAGAGGCCGACGATAAGATCGTCGCCGTGCTCGAAAACGATTTGGCCTACGGGCGTATACAGGACATCAGCGAATGCCCGCAGGGACTCGTTGACCGCCTCAAACATTATTTTCTCAGCTATAAGCAACTGCCGCTGGAAGCCCCGCGCCGCGTCGAGATAGCGGATGTTTATAATCGCGCCGAAGCGTTGGACGTTATCGCGCGCACCCTTCACGATTATCACGCCCTCTACGGCGCGCCGGATGATCGTCTCGGCGAACTGCGCCGCCTGTTGCAAGCCGAAGATTAAACTGTAAGTGCGTGCGCCGCGAAGTGAAGCATAAAAACATCATCGTCATCGGTGCGGGACTCGGCGGACTAAGCGCGGCGATTCATCTGGCGGCAAACGGTGCGCGCGTCTATGTGCTGGAACGCAACGCGACGCCCGGGGGCAAAGTAAACATACATCACGCGGCGGGCTATACGTTCGACACAGGCGCGTCGCTGCTCACCATGCGCCACGTCGTCGAAGAATTATTCGAGAGCGTCGGAAGGCGCGTCGAAGATTATCTTGAGATAGTGCCGCTCGATCCAATCTGCCGTTACACATGGCCTGACGGCACGACGCTTGATACATCAATTGATCTACAAAAGACCGAACAGGAGATACGCAAGCTCGCGCCCGAAGACATCGCTGGCTTTCGTAAATTTCTGGAAGACGCGCGACGTAAATACGAAGTCGCGGACAGAACTTTCCTTGCGCACAGTTTGAATGACCTGCCGAAGCTTTTGCGCCCGCGTTACGCGCGCGACCTCGCGGTTATCTCTTCATGGCGCACGCTCGATGCTCACGTGCGAAAATATTTTCAATCGCCGCGCCTCCGACAACTATTCAATCGCTTCGCCACGTACAACGGTTCTTCGCCATACCTAGCGCCCGCCACCTTCGCGCTTATTCCGTATGTCGAGTTCGGTCTCGGCGCGTGGTATGTGCGCGGCGGCATCTATAATCTCGTGCGCGCGCTTGTGCGTTTGTGCGATGAACTGGGCGTAGAGATACGAACGAATGTGGAAGTCGAAAAGATATTAATTGAGAAACAGCGCGCGCGTGGTGTGCTTCTTAAAGACGGTAAAATACAAAAGTGCGATGCGGTGATTGCGAACGCGGACGCCGTAGAGACTTACCGCTCACTCATAAATGAAAACTCGCGGCGTATCTACACGAACAAAAAAATCGCGCGCATCGAACCGTCATGCAGCGGCTTTGTGCTGCTGCTCGGCGTCAATCGCCGCTACGATTCTTTAGCTCATCACAACATCTTTTTCTCGCCGGATTACCCGGCGGAGTTTCGCGCGATCTTCGGGGATTTGCGCCCGGCTGATAATCCGACGATTTATGTTTGCGCGTCGTCGCGCACAGATACGAGCCAAGCTCCCGAAGGCCATGAGAATCTGTTCGTGCTCATCAACGCGCCCGCGACAAGCAAGCACACTTGTTGGACGAAAGAAGCGGCGAGTTACCGCGATTTGACTATCGGCAAGTTGGAAGCTTGCGGGCTAAAAGATTTGCGCGCGTCAATTGATTACGAAAAGATAATTACGCCGGAAGATTTCGAGCAGACGTACCGCGCCAATCGCGGCTTGATCTACGGCGTGTCGTCCAATAAATTGACGAGCGCGTTTTTGCGTCCGCCGAATAAAGCGCGCGATATTGCGGGGCTGTATTTCGCGGGCGGCGCGACGCATCCGGGCGGTGGCATCCCGCTTGTGCTGTTATCTGGAAAGATGGCGGCGGAGTTGGTGATGCGCTATGAACAGTAAGGTTACGAGGAACAAAGGATAAGAGAGAGGCGAGCTTCAGTGTGGTTCGTCGCTGATTGTTTCTTCGATTCCGCAATGCGGGCAGACGAGTGTGCGGCGTGTGTGGTCGCGCCAGCGCGCGAGCGCCGGAGTTGAGAGGCGCGGGTGCTTGTCTTCGGCTTCGCCTTCGGTGAAAAAGCGTGCGCGCGTCTCCCTTTCGGAAACGCGCGCATCTACGTTCGAGCGGCAATGCTTACACAGCCAGCCGGAATTCGTGTTGATGAAATAATTTGTCTCTCTCACGAGAACGAAAAGTTAGCGGCGAATCAAGCCGCGTCCTGAATCGGGCGCTTCCGTCAGGCGCACGGGCACGGTTGTCCGCTGGTTGTTGCGCAAAACTTCGACGCGAACCGAGTCGCCGATTTGATGCTTATCCAGAATGCGGAATAGATCGTTCTGCGATGAAACCTTCTCGCCGTCAATCGCGGTGATGATGTCGCCGAGCACTACTGCGCCGTCTTCGGTTTGCATCAGACCGCGCAGCCCTGCTGCTGCCGCCGCGCCGCCCGGTTGCACCTGCATCACGATTACGCCGTCTTTAACCGGCAGTCGCGCTTGCTCGCCGAGTCCCTTGATGTCCTGCGTGAGAACGCCTAGTTTCGGGCGATTCACTCTGCCGTTTCTGACGAGTTGCGGCACGATGCGCTTGGCGATGTTGATCGGAATGGCGAAGCCGATGCCGACGGAGCCTTCGCCCCCCGGTGAAAGGATTTGCGAATTGATGCCGATCATGCGCCCGCGCGAATCGAGCAGCGGGCCGCCGGAATTGCCGTGATTAATGGACGCATCCGTTTGCACCGCGCCTTCGATCAAACGACCGTTACGCGCATAAATCGAGCGTTGCAGACCACTGACGACGCCTGTTGTGAGCGTGCGGTCGAGGCCGAACGGGTTGCCGATGGCGAGCACTTTCTGCCCGACAGCGAGCCGGTCGGAATCGCCGAGCGGCACAACAGTCAGTTGCTCGCGCGGCGCGTTGACGCGAATCACCGCGAGGTCTGTATCGGGATCGCTGCCGATTCTGGTGGCCGGATAAGTTTTGTTGCCGCCGAAGCTGACCGTTAATTTCTGCGCGCCTTCGATAACGTGATAGTTGGTCAGTATGTCGCCCTGCTCGTCAATCACGGAACCGGAGCCGCCGGCCTGTCCTTCCTGAACCTGCCCGAAGAAATCCTTCCTGTAAGATGTCGAAGTGATATAGACGACGCCGGGCGAAAGCGCTTTGTAGACTTCTTCGTTGTTCTGTTCGTCGGTGGCGGTCGAAGGGTTGGTGATGCTGGCGGGCGCGTTTTCGGAGAAGGCTGCGCCGCTCGGCTGAAAACGGCTGCCGAAGCGATCTATGGTGTAGACGGCGGCGGCGGCGAAAATCGCCGATAGCATCGCAATCACTAGAATCTGGCGGGCGGAGAGTTTGTACATGGCTCTTTTCTCTCAATCTTTCTAAAATTTCAAAAGTCGCGCGTGCGGCGTTGTAGCGTTTAAGATGCGCGCCGCCGCCCGTACGGTTGCGCGTCCGTTGTGCGCCGTCTTTGGGATGGCGGGCACGCCTGCGGCTTCGTCACGTATGTACGAAGGCTTGGGAGAGAATGTTTTGCTGCGGGGTAAAGTTAAACGAGCGTGAGTTTGGATGGTAAGGCCGCAGGGCGAATCACAGCAATGTGAAACCCTGCTTCAAACATGAAATTTTGAAGCAGGGCGCATTATTTTGAACTGAAAGTTTTTGCGTTTAGATGAAGAGAGCAAACACTGTGATTTGCAGATTACCGAGATGGGCGAGCACTGTTTCCGCTGTGTGCCAGCCGAGCGCGTTGAGTCCCGTCGCCGCATGAACGAGCATCAGCGTTCCATAAACGCCGAGCGTTAACTTGAGGCCGCGCCGCGCAATCGGCAAATGCGCGAAACGATATAGCAATAGGGCGGCGAACGCGCCGACCAGTAATTTCACGCCTAAGAAGGGCGCATCGCCCATGTCCAGCAGCCGCGCCATCAGGCCGTTGCCTTCAGTCGCCAGATTCGCGCGCACCCAGATAATCGTCAACTGCGCGTCCAGCCAGTTCAGAAAAAATAAGAGCAGGCATTGCAAAAGGGGGGTCATCGTCAATGCTCCTTCACGGGTAAACTTTGTTTAACTTCCCTCTGAAATAACCGAACCCCCAAGCACCTCGAAAGGTTTTGGGGGTTCACGAAATAATCTTTCTGCGGCAAAAGCTAACTAAACTCTTGTACCGTTTAGAAAGAGCGAATGGTAGCGCGTTTTCAGCGAATTGGGAAACTCTAACAGCGTGATAATCCATCTTGACTTTATGTCAATCAGAAAAGAGAATCCGCGTATGTCGCAGACGCTTCGACTTCTTCTGTACGTCTTACTCGCGTTCCTCACGTTTGCCAGCGGACTCTTTCTCTTTTGCTATTGGATTATTTACTACGGGCCAAAGGCCAACACTTGAACTCAAGGTGTTTCACTTTGCTTAGACTAAAAGAGTTCTCAGGAAGCGGCGGCTTCGTCTGCGGTGATGAAGCGTAGGTTGGGCGATTCCTGAAGAACGCGCGTGCCTTGCGGAACGGAGTGTGTCAGCCAGACGTTGCCGCCGATGACGCTGCCGCGCCCGATGATGGTATCGCCGCCCAGAATGGTTGCGCCCGCGTAAATAACCACATCGTCTTCAATCGTCGGATGGCGTTTCGTGCTGCGGATTAACTGGCCTGCGCCGTCTCTGTCGAAAGAGAACGCGCCTAATGTTACACCCTGATAAAGTTTGACGCCGCTGCCGATAATGGCCGTCCCGCCGATAACGACGCCTGTGCCGTGATCTATAAAAAAGCGTTCGCCGATCTGTGTGCCCGGATGAATGTCTATGCCTGTGCGATGGTGCGCGTGCTCGGTCATGATGCGCGGCAAAAGCGGTATGCACATTTTGTGGAGTTCGTGCGCGACGCGATAGGCCATCACCGCGTAAATCCCCGGATAACTGAAAATGATTTCGTCAAGGCACGTCGCCGCCGGGTCGCCGTCGTAAGCGGCCTGCACATCGGTGGCGAGCGTTTCGCGTAAAACGGGAAGCTGCGCGATGAAGACTTCCGCGCAATCCGCCGCTTCGCGCTCCGTGACGGCGCACGGCGTGTCAGACCTTTTCCCGTGATTGATAGCGCGGCTGATCTGTTCGGTCAAGACTTCGCTGAGCCACGCGATGCGCGCTTCGGTGTGGCGGCGCAGATGTTCGCCCGTCAAACCCTGTGCGCCGATGTAGCCGGGAAAGAGCAGTTCATGTGCAACCATTAACACACGTATTATTTCGGCGTGCGAAGGCAACGGCTGGCGATCAAGGTGGTGAATCTTGATGCGGTCGCTCGCGTAGGATTCGATCAGCGCGTCGGCGGCCTGAAGAATCTTTTCGTTCATAGTGTGAAAATCAAGCGCCGCGAGTAAACGGAACGCAGGCGCGAACGGCCTTCAAAACGAAAACCCGATTCTATTGCTTGCGTTCCTACTCTCGCGCTTCTATTCGATGGTGATGTTGCGCTCTTTCGCAATGCCGCGCGCTTTCATCACGATGTCGTCGTCAACGGGTTCGCTGCCACTCATCCACGCCGCCACTTCTTCGACGGGACGGCCAAGCGCGACGGCAAATTTTTCGTCGTTTCCTTCAAAGCCTCCATCGCGCAGCCGCTTTAGAATCTCCATGCCGCCCTGTTGCGTTGTGCCGCGATCATCAACGGCGTTCGTGTTTTGGTTCTCTGTTTGATTATTGTTCGGTTCAGTCATTATGCTCCCACTCCGCTTTGCGATTCTCCTGCAACGGTTGCCGTATAGCCCAAGTCCTGCAATTTTTTAACGAGCGTTTGTTGCTGTATTGTTTGATCGTCGAATTCGATGATGGCAGTTTTGCCGCTAAAACTAACGTCCGCTTTTTGCACGCCCGCTGTTTCTTCGAGCGTCTCTTTGATGTCAGCGGCGCATGAATCGCAGTGCATTCCATCTATATGAAATTCTGCTTTCATTTCTTCGTGTCCTCCTCCGTGCGTGTCTCGCGCTCCAGACGGCGCGAAAACTCAAAACCTGCGCCGATTGTTATAAACTACTGACGCGGGCGCGATGCACGCTACTCGATTTGTACGATCTTGACGAATGCGTGGCATTATACAGCAAAGCGCCGCGCAGTTTACAGCGAGGCGGAAGCACAAACTCTCAACGATGAACGAACCGCACAGATTCACAGTCGCGCAGGCGATGGTCGAAGCCACGCATCTTTTACGCACGAGCGGCGTCATTGAAGCGAGACGCGACGCCGCCGCTTTGCTCGCGCACGTCATCGCGCGCGACCGCACCTTTTTGCTAACGCACGCCAACGACGCCCTCGCCGCATCCGATGTTATGCGGCTGCGCGAATTCGTCGAACGGCGCGCACAGGGCGAGCCGCTTCAGTACATCACAGGGCATCAGGAATTCTTCAATCTGAATTTTGAAGTCACGAACGCCGTCCTTATCCCGCGCCCCGAAACCGAACTGCTGGTTGAAAGATCGCTTCAACTGCTCGTTGAAATTGATGAGCCTGCGCCGCTCGTCTGCGATGTCGGCACGGGTTCGGGTTGCATTAGTATCTCTCTGCTACATGAAAGACCCCGCTTGCGCGCGGTGGCGATAGACGTTTCCACGTCTGCGCTGTGTGTTGCCGCGCGCAATGCTTCGCGTCATGGCGTCAGCGAACGCCTCGCGTTGCTGGCGTCGGACGGACTGACGGCACTCGATGAGTCGCACGCGCGATTCTTTATGATCGTCTCGAACCCGCCATATATCGCTGAAAGCGAACTGCCCGCGTTGCAACGCGAGGTGCGCGATTACGAACCGCGTGCGGCGCTCACGCCCGGCGCGGACGGCCTCTTTATGATACGGCGTTTGCTGGCCGACTCGTCACGCTTTTTACACGCAAATGGTTCGCTGCTTTTTGAAATCGGCTACGATCAGCACGCCGCCGTCGAAGCCTTGATTGATAAAAGCGTCTGGACGCTTCAGGCGATCCACAAAGATTTGCAGAACATCCCACGCCTCGTCGAGTTGAGAAGAAAGTGAAAAGTGAAGCGATTACACCGGCGGCGCGTTCTTTCCACTTTGCAAACGGCTCGTGATAAAATCCGCGCGATATCTCGCCCCTGAATTAAATCAAACTTTCGATGCCGGTTGGCATCGCTTTAACGAACAACTGCACCGCCGGCTGACGGTGCGTGCGGTAGTGTTCGGTTCAAGATATCGAACCTTTGAATTTTAATTTCGTTACGGATGAACTGTCGTGTGCGTTGAAGGAGCGCGCGTTGTATGGATAGATTTAGAATCACGGGCGGGCGGGCGCTTAACGGGCGCGTCTCGATTAGCGGCGCGAAGAATTCCGCGTTGCCCTGCATGGCCGCCGCGTTGCTCTCGCCCGAAACCGTCACGCTGCACAATATTCCATACGTGCGCGACATCATCACGCAGCGCCGTCTGCTGGAAGATGTCGGCGCGACGGTGCTGACGCCGGAACTGCGCACGCACAAAATCTCTGCCGCGCACATAGAGCTTTTTGAAGCGCCGTATGAACTCGTCAAAACGATGCGCGCTTCCGTGCTCGCGCTCGGGCCGTTGCTCGCGCGGTTCGGCAAAGCGAAAGTCTCCTTGCCGGGCGGCTGCGCTATCGGCACGCGCCCGATTGATCTGCATCTCAAAGGCTTCGAGCATCTCGGCGCGGAAGTGAAGTTGGAAGCGGGCGACGTGGTGGCGCGTGCGCCGGAGGGCGGCAGGCTGCGCGGCGGCGAGATTCACTTCGACAAAGTGACGGTGACGGGCACGGAGAATCTGATGATGGCCGCGACGTTAGCCAAAGGCCAGACCGTGCTACACAACGCAGCACGCGAACCCGAAATCGCAGACCTTGCTGAGCTACTAAACAAAATGGGCGCGCGCGTGCGCGGGGCAGGCTCGCCAATTATCAACATCGAAGGCGTCGAAACTCTGGGCGGCGCGGAGCACACGATTATTCCCGACCGCATAGAGGCGGGCACGTTTATGATTGCCGCCGCCATCACGCGCGGCGAGTTGGAAATCAGGGATTGCCGCCCGGAACATTCCGCGATTCTCATCGCCACCTTGCGCGAAGCGGGCGTCGAAATCGAAGAGATGAACCAAAGCACTCTGCGCGTGCGTTGTTGCGCCGACGGCCTACGGGCGCGCGACATCGTGACCGAACCGCATCCGCGTTTTCCTACCGATATGCAGGCGCAGTACATGGCCTTGATGACGCAGGCGGAAGGACGCAGCTCGATTACGGAAACCATCTTCGAGAATCGTTTCATGCACGCTTCGGAAATGCAGCGCATGGGCGCAAACATACAGATCGAAGGCCGCACCGCCATCGTCGAAGGCGCAACGCAACTAACAGGCGCGCGTGTGCAGGCTTCGGACTTGCGCGCCTCCGCCTCGCTTGTCTTAGCGGGACTCGCGGCACAGGGCGAAACCATCATCGAGCGCGTTTACCACATTGATCGCGGCTACGAAAAGATCGAAGCGAAGCTACGCGCCGTCGGCGCAGACATCGAACGCCTGCGCGAAGCGGGCGTCACCGCGCCGCTCGACGCGCGACACCAAACGAACGCCGCCGAACCCGCGTTGGGCGTATGAGTTGAATGATGGAATATCCAGACGGGAAACAACCTTGGATGGTTCAAGCAGAATGGCTAGCCAGCTATTTTGAAGGTCTGGCTAATCGAGAAAAGGAGGACGCCAATTCTTGGGTGTTAGGTTTCTTCATGGCTAAGAATTGGATGCGGCTTCTTGGAGAGGCGAAGGTGAATCTTGAAGAAGCAAAGCTATTCTTGAGAGCACTCGAAGCAGAGAGAACAAAGCAAGGTTCTGGATGGTCTGATTTGTGGTGTCGCGTTAGAAATTGGATAGAAGAAATAGAGAAAGCCAAGAAAGAGAATGTATCGTAAGTGGCGCGTACTCGCATCTGCCCAACGAGCCATTCCAGCGCGACGCCTCGACTGCGTGCCTCTCAAGATTCTTTGCTTCGATTAAGTTGAATGCTTTATGCTCGGCGTGGCTGAATTCCAGCGTAACATTCCGCATCGCTGCATTTAAGTTGGAGAACTAAACTTTATGGCTGCCAACGAGTGCCTTTTCTGCCGCATCGTCGCCGGAGAAATTCCCGCCGACATTGTTTACAAAGACGAACACACGCTCGCCTTCCGCGACATCAACGCGCAAGCTCCGACGCACATACTCGTCATTCCCCGCGCCCACGTTGAATCTCTGATGAGCGCAATACCGGCGGATGATCTCATCGCCCAATTGCTCAAAAGAAAACACAACATCCGAATCGGCCAGAGAACCGCAGAGGCTATTAGAAGCGAACTCGCCGCGCCTTCCACGTCGGGTGAAGAACTCACGATGGAGGTACGCGGGCGAGACCTAACGAACGATAGTCCGAACACAGTGTTGATTAGCGGTAAAGATGTTCGTGAAGCCTTAGCCGGTTACGAAGGAGCAATTAACGAAGCGACACTCGGCCATCTGCTTGCTGTCGCCGCAAGTGTGGCTCACAGCGAAGGGCTACATGAAAGCGGCTATCGCACTGTCATCAACACCGGCGCGGGCGCAGGCCAATCCGTTTTTCATCTGCACATACACATACTCGGCGGTCGCCCGCTTCAATGGCCGCCGGGATAATCACATACTCGTTCCCGCACCGCAAAACTCTGTTCCCGCACCGCCAAAGTTGATTTTCTACTGCTAAGAATCTCTCTCCGCAGCGTCAAATCTTCTCCCGCACCGTCGAAATACTCGCCCGCACCCGTAAAATCGCTTCCCGCAGCGCATAAGTCACTTCCCGCAACGACGAAACCGCTTCCCGCAGCAGCAAAATCGTTTCCCGCAAATGTAAAATCGCTTCCCGCGCAACAAAAACGGCTCCCCGCACTGTCAAACTCGCGTTCCGCCAAGACCAAACCGATTGCCCGTTGCGTCCCGATGGGACTTCTTCCATCCGTCGCTTAATCGGTTGCGCTCGCGGCCTGTTGTCTTTCCTGTGTTAGTTGCGTCGCGGCCTGCTCGCGTAGCTGTTCGCCTTCGGATTTGAGCAGCGATGTTTCGTAGCGCACGTCGCCGAGCAGAGTGTCAACCACCGCTTTGACGAAGCCCAAAATCGCGGGGCCGAGAATCAGACCGGCGACGCCGAAAGCATAAACGCCTGCGACGAGTCCGATCAGCATCCAGTAGAAATTGAACTGCCGCGTACTGCCTGCCGCGAGTCTGGGGCGCACGATGAATGTCGAGGCGAGCGTCATCAGAATGCCGACGCCGAGATAAATGCCCGCGCTCAGCGGATCGCTGCGAAAGACGAGAAGGTAAATGCAGATCGGAATGTAAATCGTCCATTCGCCGAGCAGCGGAAAGAAGCCTACGAGAAACGTGATGATGGCGAGCACCACCGCGAGCGGCACGCCGAACACCACGTTGAGCAGAAGTATTGCCGCGCCCTTCAGGAATTGGTCTATGAAGACAGCGCGCAACACGCCGCGCAGCACGCCGCCGATGTTCTCCACGAGCCTATCGTAAAGCGGCAGGTATTCGCCCGGCACGCGCAGCTTGATATAAGCATTGACGCGCTCGCGTTGCGTCAGCACATAAAAGACTGTGAAGAAGAAGATGGCGAGCGAGGCGAGCAGCAGCGCAGAGCCTTTGCGTAAATCCTGAATCGCTTCCGCCGAGCGCGTGATTGCTTCCGTAAAGGCGACGCGCAATCCGGCGCGCGTTCCTTCGCGGCTCACCGGCAGATAATGCGCCAGCGATGAACTAATCGAATTGATGATCTCGACGCGCTTTTCATGCACGAGGTTCGAGTAGCCGGACATCTCGTACCAAGCGTAACCGACAAGCACGACGAGCGGCACGACGATTAACGCAATCGTCACCAGCGCGCTTCCCGCACGCGCGTGCAGCCGCGCCTCCAACCACTTTTGCACCGGCAACAAATAGATGCCCGCGACGACGCCGAGCAGCAACGCGACGATCACTTTGCCGACGAGCAGCGCAAAGAGAATCGCCGCCAGCACAAGCATCGTCCCGTAAACGAGAATCCGCTTCGCATCGCCAATCGTCAGCTCGCTCAAACGCCGCGCGTCGTTGCCGTTTTCCTTTGACATGAGGCGATTAATATAACACTGTGCGCTTCTCTAGTTATAGAACGTAAATTACATGGCACGTTTTCGTTTTAATCGCCCGCCAGCCGGGTGTAAACTTGCAAGCCTCAGAGGTAACGTGATGTCAACTCAATCTAAAACTTATCTGACGCCGGAAGAGTATCTGGCTTTTGAGCGTAAGGCCGAAACAAAGAGCGAGTATTTCGACGGCGAAGTGTTTGCGATGACCGGAGCAAGCCGGAAACACAATTTGATCGTACTCAACGTTGCCGCAGAACTTCGTGCGCAATTGAGAAAGCGCGAGTGTGAGACCTATGTCAACGATATGCGCGTGCGAATTCCCGCAACGAACATCTACACCTACCCGGATGTCGTCGTTGTCTGTGGTAAGCCGGAGTTTGAGGATACGGGCGTTGACACGTTGCTCAATCCGACGCTGATCGTCGAAGTGCTCTCGAAATCCACCGCCGCGTATGACGCAACGGCGAAGTTCGGTTACTACCGCACGCTTGAATCCTTCGCCGAATACTTATTGATCGCGCAAAACGAACGCCGCGTCGAACAATATACACGCCAAACCGATGGCCGCTGGTTATTGACCGACATACGCTCGCCCGACGCTATCATCGAACTAGCCTCCACGCAAACTACGCTTGCCCTGCCAGACGTATATGACAAAGTAGAGCTTTCATAACTCACACACGGAAGGACAAGTCGCCGACCACTACGAAACCACAAACCGTGCCGGATTTCCCCATTGCCGTAAAGAAATAGCGTTGAAGCTTTAGGTTCTGTTTACATTTGTAGGTTAAGCTCTTTGAATGCTACCCATTACTTTATCCGATGAACAATGGCAGAAGATGCTGCCGCTCTTGCAGTCTCATCAGAATGTCTATGTCGGACAAGAGCATGAATGTCGCCGCTTTCTTTCTGCCGTCTTGTGGATCGCTCGTAGTGGCGCGCAATGGCGACTGCTACCCAAAGAGTACGGTTACTGGAACACTGTCTACCGCAGATTCGCGCGCTGGTCACAACAAGGCATCTTCGAGCAGCTTCATCAATGTTTTGCTGGCGAGGCTGACATGGAACACTTGCTCATTGACTCGACCATTATTCGCGCTCATCCGTGTGCGGCAGGAGCGTCAAAAAAAGCGGCGGTCAAGAAGCCCAAGCGTTAGGCCGAAGTCGCGGCGGCTTTTCCACCAAGATTCATATCGCCGTCGATGCTTTGGGCTATCCGCTGAAGTTCATCTTGACCGGCGGCGAAGTTAATGACATGACGCAAGCGGCAAATTTGATTGATGGTTTCAACTACCTAGCCCTGATCGCCGACAAAGGTTATGACGCCGATGAGTTGATCGCATCGGTCACTGCCCTTGGCATCGAAGCCGTGATTCCGCCGAAAAAGAATCGCCTTGTGCAACGCGAATATGATCGGCACTTGTATCGTGAAAGACACTTAATCGAGTGCTTCATTGGTAAGATCAAACATTATCGGCGAGTGTTCTCACGATTTGAAAAGCTATCAAAGAACTATTTGGGCTTCTTAAGTTTTGTCAGCGCACTTGTTTGGTTACGCTGAGAAATGTAAACACAACCTAGCGTATGCGAACGCTGAAGGCGATGCTGCCGGTATTGTTGGGCGATGTGGGGCTTAGGTTGCCGGTGAAAGTCCAGCGGATGTGCGTGACGTTGCGGTCGTAACCGACGGGCGCGCCGCCTCCGCCGCTGACAGGAATGTAGGCGTAGCTTGCGCCGCCGTCGCTTGAATACGCAACCGCTAGGGTCAGACCCGTCGTGCCGAGTGAGTTTGTGACGGAGCCGAGCTTAAAGTCCATGTTGGTTTTAAGACTCAAGCTTGTGTTGGCCGGATCGGGGTCTATTAAAACGAAGTTCGCCGCCGCCAAGCCGCCCGAGTTCGTAAACTGTATGGTGTACGTCAAAACGGCTCCGGGCAATTGCGTGCCCAGCGGCGAAACGCTTTTTGTCAGCGTGATGTTGGGCGGAGCTTGCACGACGACGTTCGCCGCCGCCGGTGCGTTGTCGGTAGTGTCGTTGGTGGTGTCAACCTGAAACTGATCGAAGTGTGCAATCGCGCGGTTCGTATATGTTCCGGCCACATTAGGCATCACCATCTGATAAGTTAAGTCTCTGCTTTGTCCGGCGGGAATCGGGAAACTCCCCGCCCACGTTAACGTCGTGCCCGAATCCGTCGGATTGCCGATTGCCGCGCCGCCGAATGTCGAAGAATTGTTGACGTATGTCGGGCGGGCGGGAGTTGACGAGGGCGTATCAATAAAGTCGGTCAGCGTATAAGAATTCGTGCCGCTGTTCGTAACGCGCAAAGTATAAGTCACCGTTCTGCCGGTCAGCACGGGCGAAGGGGTTGCCGTTTTACTTAATACGAGCGGCGGCGGCAATGATGTGACGGATAATACCTGAGAGCCGAAGTCGCTATTGTAGTGGTAGCTGCTGCCTGAAAAGTCCAGAATCAAAGCGCCGGCGGTCGTCGTTCCCGCCGAAAGAATTTTGACGGTGTAAGTGGTATTGATTGTGCCGCCCGCTTTTCCGCCCGGATAATTGGCCGGGCCGATGCAACTTCTGTAAGAAGAGCTAAGCGGGTTGTTGTCCCATCCGCACGCATCGGAATAAAACTTATCGTTGGTTGCGCCCGCCGGTGCGCTGTACGTCGTCGCAATTGATTGCACTTGAAAGATGACGTTGGAGAGACTCAGGAACGCTTCGAGTTGGTCGTAGCCTTGCGTGGCGGTGCTGGCGGCGAGCGTGTAGGTATAAGTTTGCCCGACGTAAACGGTGCTCGGGCCGGTAATCGAAACCGTCGAATTACGCCCCTGTGAAATGATACGTTCGACATACAGCTCGCGCGGCGTCGGCGTGCTCACGGCTGCCGTGTTATCCGCGCTGACAGTGATGTGATACCGCCGCGTCGTATCGTAGGCCAGCGAAGTGCGCGTGACGGTGACTTGAAAATACATATCAACGCACGCGCCCGCGCTCAAAGATTTCACAACGCTGGTGGATGATCCACTGAGATTGATGTAAGAATTGGAACTATCCCAGACAAAGTTACCCGCCACATTGGTGATTGAAGTTGCGCCGGTATTGCAGACGCGCGCGCCGACTTGAAACGTATTCGGCCCAACATTCGGATTATTGCTGTCAAGCCCGATGACGTTCCATGTCACGGGCGTAACTGTCACGCCCGCATACGCGCTCTGGGCGCACACCGTTCCCAACAGCAGCATCATCAGCCAGCGCAGCAGCTTCAGCCGCGCGCTTCCGCCCGCAGTGGCTGGTAATTTCTTTTGGCAGTCGCGCCAGCTGGACATCGCTTCCATTCCTTCTGCTTACCGCTGCGGCTCAGCTTGATTCTGCACGGAATCGCCGCCGGAGGCTAATCCCTGTTGCGAAGTGCCGAAGAGATCGAAGAGATTCGAGAGCTTTGAAGAGATGTTGAAATAGAAACCGCGCCGCGCGCCGAAGACGGAGCCGCCCTGCGGCTCAACGGCGGACGTGAAATTGTAGCCCACGCCGAGCCGCAAATCGGATGTCGCCCAGACGCCCAGCTCTGCGCCGTAGGACGCGCGCCGTGTTCCCGATGAAGGCTGCGCGAGCATACGCATCTCGCCCGCGAAATCAATATAGCGTCCCAGTCGTTCCTGCGCGCGTGCCTGAACAAGATAGGTGAGTGCGGAGGTGTAAGCGAGCGAGTTGTCGCCGTTCGCGCTAAACTTTAAGGCGAAGCGTCCGTATAGTTCCAGATTCTTCGTCGCTTGAAAAAGGCCGTCGGATGAAAGCGTGTCGGCGCGGTCGCGTGTCGCAAGCGGCGCGCGCGCATCGCCCTCTTGCATGAGCGAACGTCTGGTGTAACTGAACAGAAGCGCCGCGCGATCCGATTCGAGCGGGCGCAGCGCCAGCGCCGCCGTGCCGTTAAAAGACGCGCTGCCGCGTCCGCCTAAAAGCGACGCACGCGCCCACTGAAGACGCGCCAGCGCCGTGATGCCTTCCGTGAGTTTGCCCGCCGCGCCAATCGCTATGGACTGGCCGAAGCCGTTGCGGTCGCGCAGTTCGTAACGCGCCGACGAGCGAAAGTTTTCCAGCGGCTGCCACGAGAAACCGATCGTCGCGTTATTGAAACTCGCGCCTTCACCCGCCAGATGAAAGCCGCGTTCGTAGCCGAGTTCGAGCGATAAAGTTTTCGAGATGGGCAAACTGTTCTGCAAGCCGATCACGGCGAAGCTGTCCGCGCCGTTGATGCCGTTCTCGATTTGATAACGCCCGTTCAATGCCGTGTGCTGCCAGAGACGTGTTTCGACGCCGATAGCTGTTTCATGGCGCGCATTCGTTGACGCGAAACCCGTCCCGGCCACGTCCGCTATCGGTTTGATGGCGGCAGAAGCGAGGCGCTCGGTGAGAAAGATGCGCGTCAATTGATTGACTTGATACTTCGCGGAGAGCGTCGTCTGGTTGGGATAGGTCGGGTCGGCTTCGCCTATATTCTGCTCGCGCTTGATGGATAGCTCGAGCTTTTCAAATGGTCTGTATTCCGCTCCGGCGGTGACGAGATTGGAAGATGTTTCCTTCGCGCTCACGTCGTCGTTGAGCTTGCGGTAATCGTAGCCGAAGAAGGTGCGGAAATTTTCGCGCCACGTTTCGTTCCAGCCGAGGGAAGCCGTGACGCGATTGTTGCTGACGTTCGCGGTGCGGTTGCGCTCATCTAGTAAGCCTAAGTGCAGCGAACGCGAAGCGCGCGGTTTGAGATCGAGAGAGACGCCGATGCGTTCTGCGCCGGGCGCGACGGTTGCGCCGAACGGGTTCAGATAATTCGCATCGGAGCGCGAGAAGTTGGCGCGCAAAGTTGCGCCGTAAAAGCCGAGCGGCTGTTCGAGGTCGGCGCGGAAAGCGTTGCCGTTGTGTTCTTCGCCCGCGCCGTTCTGCGCGAGTACGTTTCCGCCGCTGATGACGCGCCCGCGACTCGTCGCCAACTCGAATTTCAGATGGCCGCCGCGTGGTAAATCTTTCTCGCCATCAATGCCGCCGAGCATGAACGAGCCAAACTCGCCCTGACGTTGATTGATTGCCGACAATCCCAAGCGCAGGCCTAAACGGTCGAAACGCTTGCCCGCGCGTGCCGTGTAAACGGCCGCCGCCATACTGTTCGTGCGATGCTCGTAAGTGACGACGGCCTGCACGAGATTGAGTTGATAATCGAAAGTAGAGACGGGACGTATAAAGAAGATCGCGCCGTTCGCCGGGTCTAGATTGTAGTCAATGGAGCGGACGAGAGTTTCGCGCGAAAGAATTATTTCGGGGTTGCGGCGATCACGAACTTCGAGCACGACTGTTTCGGAGCCGGGCAACACATCGCCGTTCGAGAGACGCACAAGCGAAAGCGTTCCGCCCGGAATCACGTCGCGTGCAAACGTCGTGTCGGGACGCGCGCCCGTCGCCGTGATGAAATCGCCATGCGCGTTTTCGACGTGCAGCTTAACGCCGGTCAGCTTGCGCGCGTAACCGCTTAAAGAAAGATTGTCCATCCCGGCGTCGAAATCTCCGAACATCGCGTAAGAGCGATTGCGGTCAAGGCGCGCGTAGAGTTTCGAGTTAGATTGCGCGTCTTCAAAGCGCGTCGAGGAATCACCGAAGATCGGATACGCGCGATCAAGCGGATCGAGTTGGAAAAGACGGTCGCGCCCCGCCGTGCGATTCAGCGAACGTGCGGAATCGTAAGCGAGCGTGAGCAAGTTTTCGTTGCCGAAGAAAGAGCCGCGATAAAAGAAGGCGAGACGGCGGCGCGTGCTGCTGTCGTCGCCGTGCTCGCTGATTTCGGGAGCGGCGCGGCCAAAGGACATTTCCGCGAGGCCGACGAGAATCGCCGGGCGAACTTCGGGCGTGAAGCGAACTTCGGTGCGCGCCTCCGCGTCGCCCGTCACGGCGTGAAGCCGGGCGGTGTCGGGCGAATTTTCCGCGAAGAGTTGCAACACGGCTTCGCCGCCGGAAAGCGAAACGATTTGTTGCTTAACATTTTCATTCGCTTGCTCGGGCGAAGCGATAACCGACGGATCATCTTTGCTCAAACCACCTGCGACAGCGTTTGCTTTCACGTTGCTGTTGCGTGCGGCGTTCGCATTCGGTGAGGGTTTAAGAAAATGTCCGGCGGAGGTTTCCAGAGCGATCTGACCGTCGGCTGCCGGATGTCCCCATTGATCGAAGGCGCGCACGCGAACCTGCATCGAATCGCGCCCGCCCGCCTGCAAACTATTTTTGTCCGTAACGATTTCCAAACGCTTCGCCGCGCCGCGACCGTAAACAATCTGTTCGACGGTGCGTTCGATTGCGCCTGCGGGATTAACGGCAGAGACTTTGACGCGGTTGGGGCCGGGACGTAAGTTGATGCCGACGAACCCGAAAGTCGAGATTTCGTTTTTGTGGTCAACGCGGCGCACGCCGATGTTTGAATCGCCGATGCGCTCGCCGTTGACTTCCGCCGCCACCGTCCATGATTCGTGAACGCGCGCTTCAATCGAGAGCGCGGGCGTCATCACGACATCGTCCGCGCCGGGCGAAACAATCAACACGTCGCCGGGCGCAACCGGCTTGAGGCTCTCCGTCGAAGCTACTTCGTAAGTGCCGGACGCGAGTTGCCCGTTGGCCGCTTTCGGAAGTTGATCGCCGAGCCGTGCGGTCGTCGTAAGGTCTGTGGCGGGCGTCTGCGGCGCGCTGGATTTTTCCTGTGTCGCTTCATCCGCGAGAGATGTTTTGTAGGCGAAAGTGCGCGCGGAATCTTTGCGCTGGTTGGACGGAACGAGGGCGAAGTTCTGGCGCAGGAGCGCGCCTCCGCCGAGCGGTGTGCGCAAGAGCCGCGTCCAACTGCGCCCGTCGCGGTGGTTCTCGTCGGCGAGCGCGAGTCCCTGCGGAATCGTGATCGGATCAATCGAAAGCACTATTGAGCCTTCGCCGGTTGAAGGAATATTGTACTGCCCTGCGGAATCCGTAATCACGGATTGGCCGTTGTTGAGATAAACGCGCGTGCCCGCGACGGGGCTATCGCCCGCGTCGAACTGCCCGTTGTTGTTCGCGTCCTCGAAGACGCGCCCGATGATGATCTGGCGCGTGGAGAAGACGCCGCGCCCGACATTGACGGAGGCGTGCGCCGTTGCCGTCGTGATCTGTTCGCCGCTCGGAAACGTGGCGGAAGCAATCGCGGAATTGATTTGTTCGCCGTCGCGCGCGTTTGCGCCGACGCGGATTCGGTAAGAGATGGTGGCGCGTTCGCTGCCGCCCAAGTCGCCCACGTTGAAAGCGAGCGTGCTGCCGGTGGCTTCCGGCTCGATGTTACGGCGCGTTTTGTCGGAAGACGTTTCGATGCGCGCGGTGTTTTCGGCGTAGTGAAAAGATGGCGGCAATTGATCGCTGACGCGCACGCCTTGAACCGGCGCGGCGCTCGCGTTGTGAACCTCTACGCGATAGGAAACGATGTCGCCGATCTCCGCGCGCTGCTTGTCGGCGGTCTTCGTGATTTCGAGCGCGGAGTTCTCGAACATAGGAATGTTGAGCGCAACGCTTGCGATGTGGGCGAGTTCGACGCTTTCCGTCGTCGTCTCGAAACTTCCGCCGCGCGCGAGCGGTTGATTGTCCAGCGCGCGCACCGTCGCTTCAAATAATCCACTTGTCGCAGACGTTGGCCGCAAAGAGATTTCAAGAAGGCGCTGGCGATAGCTCGGCGCATTGACGGCGATCATGTAGCGCGCCGGTTGCGCAGTAGTGCCGAGTTGTTCGGGTGTGAGCGCGAAGGCGAAGCGTCCCTGCGCGTCCGTCGAAAACGGATTGTCGTTGGCTTCGTTGGGGACAAAGCCCGCGCCCTGCGGAAGCGTGAGCGTTGACCCGTCTGTTTGATCTGTAAGCAGCGAGACGTGCGCGCCGCCGATGCGCGTCGCACCTTGGCTGTGGCCTGCGTAGACTGTGCCGAATGGATCAACGATGGCAATGGCTTCCGAAGTATTGACGGGCGCAAAGTTGTCGCCGGAGATGACGGCGGCGTTGACGATGCCCGTGCCGGAGGCGAGGCTGCCGATCACTCTGGCTTTGAAAGAGACTTGAACGAGTTCGTCAATGGCGACTTCGTTCAAGCGCACTTCGATGCGTGTGGCCGAAGCAACTCCTTCGTCTGCGTCGTCCGCATCCGTCAGCGTGCGCGTTCCGAGGCGCAGAGAGTTGGCGACGTATTCGAGGTTGGCGGGCAGTTCGTCAATGAGGCGAACGCGGCGTGCGGCGATGCCGCCGCGATTGCGAAACGCGATGGAGTAAGTGAGTGCTTGTCCGGCGGAAGCGGCAGCACGGTCTTTGTTTTCGACGAGCTTGACGGGCGGAAGCTGCGCGTTGTCGGGCGCGGTCAGGCGTGCGCCTTCGCCGACGGCGTTGATGATCGTGCCGTCGTTCTGCGCCATCTGCCCGCCGGTTACGGTGACGACATTCGAGCGCGCCGTGAGATGAAGCGCGAGCGTGCTTTGCGGCGCGATGTTTTTAGTGTCGAAGACGGCGAGCACGCCCGTACACTTGCCGGGAGCAAGGCGTGGACTCATGGTTTCGTTGAGGCGCGCGGGAGCGTCTGCGTCTGTCAGCGTGCCGGAGGCGTCCGTGTCGAAATGAAGGCTGACGAGTTCGGCGGGTGCGTTAGCGTCTGCGGCGGCGATGGTGTAGAGGTCGGGCGTGTTGCCCGTGTTGCAGATTTGGAAGAGACGTGTGACGCGCTCGAAGGGCGCGACGGTGGCGGAGGGCGCGGTATCGTCTGGTGTGACGACGAGTGCGGCGACGGGAAGCACCAGCACGGAGATGGTCGGCGAAACGGTGGCGAAGCCCGTGCCCGTTTCGTCTTCGTAGGTCGCTTCGGCGCGATTGGTGATGAGCGTGCCTGCCGCCGTCGAAGTTGAACCGCCGTCTGCAAACGCCAGAGCGTGTGCCACCATCGCGCAGGCAAAAAGAAGCGCGAGCAGGACGGCACAGGCAAAGTTTTTAGGATGAAATTTAAGAAGCGGCATCAGCGCGGCAAGCTGTTCGATACGGTGTTTTCAAGGGCACGACGGGCAAAGATGCACGCCGTTCGGGATTGGAATAAACAACTATCGTGCCGCGCTCCAAAGCCCCTGCGCAGACAGGTTAACTGGTCTTTACAAAGCAGTTAGCCTGTCTCCGCAGGGGCTTCGAGATTGATGGATAAACTTCCCGTTGCGAGCGATGACAGGCCGGACTGAAGTTTTGTCAGTCGCCTGACAGTTTGTCAGTGAGCGAGTTTGAAAAGTTTTGCAGAGAGGTAAGGCAAATAAAGCTTCGGGCGGGGCACAAAGCGGCACGGCGCTTCGCAAAAGTTTTTGAGGCTTTCGGGAATCGCCGCGCCGTTTCAAAGAAGCGCGAGGAGCAGTCGCGCTACCTTATTCTGCGCCGGAAGGTGAAGGTGCCGGATTGCCCTGCGGCGAGCGTGCCCACCGTATCTGTGAGCGACGTTGATCCGGCGGCGTCGCCTGTGATGGTCGCGCCGGGACGCGCGTCCGAAGCAGAGCCGACGACTTGATCCGTCGTCGTGCCCCAGTTGTTCGGCGCGGCAGTGCCGTTCTCCGTGATGACGATGCTGGAGGCCGTCAACTGCACGTTGTTCGTGCCGCCCGATGAAGACACATTCGAGTAGTTGATCGTATAAGTGATGACCGCGCCGGGAACCGGATCGGTCGCGCTGCCGACGCCCGTCGTGTTCGAGATGGTCGCCGTTTTGTCCATACGCAGGAAGCCCGTATAGATGCGGTCAATGGTTTCGTTATAGTTCGCGGGAGTATTCGTAGATGTCGCGCGAACGACGGTGTCGAAGCCCTGCAATACGGAAAGAGCGGCGGGCGCGGTGATCTTCACCAGCACATCCCGTGTGGTATTGAAGGGAACGAGCAGGCTGACCGTGCCGTTGCCGGGTACAACTGTGGTGTAGGTCGAGCCGTTGTCAACGCTGATCTGAACGGTGAAGTTAGCGGGGACGGTGGGCACGGTCAGCGCATAGGTGTCGTCGGCGTTGCCCGTGTTGCGTATGGTGTTGGTATAGGTGATGGTGCTGGCGGCGAGCGACGTTCCGCCGGGCGCAACGCCTGCGATGGCTGCCGGAGCAACATTCTTGTTCGTATAGTCGTCGTTGGTCGTCGTGTTGCTGGCGGTCGGCTGACCTTGCGGGCCGAGCGCGACGTTGCCCTGCGTTTGTAGCGTGGTGTACTGAATGATGCCGTTGCCGTCAACCGAGCCGGGTTGCGCGCCTTCGTCGAAATTGGCGTTGCCGTCGCCGGAATTGAGCGTCGCATCGCCGGATTGATCCGTGATGTTCGCGCCGATGGAATTTTTGGCGAACACGTCGGCGATTTCCGCAATCGGGCTGGTGGCATTGCCGGTCGTGATGGTGACGATAAAACTCTGGGGTGCGGTTGACGCGCCGACGGCAAGCGTCGCGCCTGTGTTAAAGGCGATGCGCTTGAGTTGCGTAAGGTCTGCGGGCGCGGTGGTCGTCCACGTCGCGGTGGTGATGGCCGAAGTCGGATTGGTGGTTGTGCCGCCGAGCGGACTGGTCGTGGTTAGGTCGGAGGTTGAAAAGAGCGTTCCGGCGGGGAAGGTCTGACCGGCCTTCAAGGTTGTGCCGACGGGAATCGGCGCGACGATGAAGATGCCTGTGCTGGCTCCCGACGGGCCGTTCGGAATAGTCTGGGCGGCGGCATCACGCGCGCCGTTATTGGTCGCACGTAGCGAGTAAGTGATATCGGAGCCGAGCGCGACGGGGCCGGACGGGGCGGTGAGCGCGAGAAGAATCTGCGCATCGTTGTCAACGGTGGCCGAGATATCGCCGCGTGCTTCACGCAAGCCGTTGACGGAGGTGGTGGAAACCGTGCGCACTTCACGGGCGGAGGGCGGCGTGCCGTTTGGAATAGCGACGTTGTCATAGGTCGTATCGCCCGCGCCGTTGGCCGGAGCATCGCCGAGCGTGACCGTGATCGTATTGCTGCTCTGCGCCGCTGTGTTGATGTTGACTTGAACGAGCACGACGAGCGATTGCGTTGCGGAGTTTGGCGTGAGCGTCGCGGAAATTACGTCCGCTCCATTGTTCTTAATGTCGGTGTCGGAGGCGTCAATCTGGCCGTTACCGTTAAGATCAATCGCCATCGCAGAGATCGTCGCGGGGCCTGTCACCGCCGCGCTTGCACCGTTTGCGAGAAAGCGCACCTGATCGGCGAAGTTGCCCGTGTTGGTGACGTTGAAAGAAAAGACGGCAGTTGTTTGACCGGCGACAACAGTCGGGCGCGTGCCCGCATCGGGCGTAATCGCAAGGCCGGAGACGTTGGCGACCGTGACGGTAACGGTGTTTGAAACGGTATTGAAATTATTGCCGCTGCCGTCCGAATAGGTGGCGCTGGCCTGATTCTGAATAGCCGTGCCGCCGGGCGTTTGCGCGAGCGCCTGCAAGCCACACGCACAGGTAATTGCTAAACCTGCGAGCAGCGCGACAAGCGTGCGCGGGACGGCTTCTGTAAATGTGCGTTTCATCGTAGCTCCTAAATTTTTATAGGTTGGACGGGCTTTGCTGCCGTTACCGCTGCGAGCAGGCAAATGCGCCGTAGGGAATGATGCGGGCAGTGGAGCGTAGATGAGTCGTGTGATCTACTTGAACTCCGAAGCTGCCGCAGGGGAGATGCGTCGTTACCTCACGCGCACTTTGTAAGAAGCATTGAGCTTGCCGCCCGCCGCGAGGCCGTCCGCCCATTCATAGCGAACCTGCGTGTACGCGGAAACGGGCGCAGGCACGCGCTTCGTCGTTCCGTCCGCTTGCTTCTCTTCGATCAACGGCTGCGCTTCAAACGTCTTGCCGCCGTCAATGCTGTACGTGACTTCCGCCGCGTGTTCCGTCTCGGCGCTGCCTGCGATAAACACAGTGCCGCGCGGAATCTGCCCGACGGCTTTGTAGTCGCGTGCCGCGCCGTCGCCATCGTTCTGCGAAATGATCGTCCAGCTCAAAGTCTCGCCCGGATTAACGGCGGAAACTTTCTCTAAGGGAAAGCCTGTGTGATCGCGTTCGACCACGCCTGCGAGCGCGACTTTGATAAGCGGGCGCGCGGTGGTGGTGGTGGCGGCGTTTAAGGCGAAGGCGCGCGTTAGTTGTTTCGGCGCGAAGGCCGCCGCCGCGACGCTCGCCGCGATAAGCAGGCACGACACCGCGACGGTGGCGCGGACGCGATTTTTAACTGCTGGCTTCATGCTGGTTGTCTCCTTGCAAAAGATGAATGAAAAATTCCGTTGAGTAATGTGTCGGATGTAGTGTCTTGCCGGGTCAGGCGTGCAGCGCCGGAAGCTCTTGCTGGCGGAGCGCGTGGCCGACGGCCTCTATGAAATCTTTGACGACGACGGGACGCGGCAACACAGCGGCGACGCGCGCCCGCGCCATTTCGCGCAAGACGGCGGCGGGGCTTTCATGAATGGCGATCAAGGCGACGTGCGGCGCGACTTCGCGCATCGCTTCGATAGCGCCGTTGCGCCCGAAGCCCGGCAGTTCCAGACCGAACGCGACGAGATCGAAACGTCCGCCGGAAGCTTCGCGCAACACGTCCATCGTGTGGCGGCACGTTTCCGCTTCGTGTCCGGCGGCGCGCAGTGCGTTGAGCAGCTTTCGCGTCAACTCGCGGTCGTCATCGCAAACCATAATTCTCGCCATATCGGGAACTTCCTTTTCCTTGTTCGCTGCGTCTTAACGGCGCAATAGTTTTACGCCGCCGGACAAAGCCTAAAACAAACGGCGTACCGCAGGCGTGATGCGCTGCCAGCACGCTCCGCAAGATGTTGTAAGCACACGTGTTGAAGAAGTATTGGAGAAAAGTTAAGGAGACGGGCGGGGAAATCCGTAATGACAGGGGCGGCTGACGTTTTGTCACCCGCCCGACATTTTGTCAGCAGCTTCCGGCGAGACCCAACTAGGCGCGACTATGCTTTCGCGCACACTAAACTAAGCGATGCGCGCGATGAATAAAGAACTGCGATGCGGGCTAGGAGTGTTCGGACGGTTCGGCGTGTGAGAGCGTGTTCGTGCCGGACAGCGTTTCGTATTCGCGTAGCTTGCGGTAGAGCGTGCGTGCGGAGATGCCGAGCAGGGCGGCGGCGCGGTCGCGGTTGCCGCCGGTTTCCTCCAGCACGCGCAGGATGTGTTGGCGTTCCAACTCATCGAGTGTGACGGATGCGCCCGCCGGTGTCAGGCCGCCGCCCGCGTGCGCGCTCGAACTGTTTTGCGATGCGATGTGCCGCGTCGGATCGTCGGGCATTGCGGGCAGAATCTGTGCGGCTTCGAGCACGTCCGTTGCGGAAAGCGCGGCGGCGCGTTCCAGCGAGTTGCGCAGCTCGCGCACGTTGCCCGGCCATTCATACTCCGTCAGGCGGCGGCGCGTTTCGTCCGAAAGATAAAGCGCCGGACGATTGAAACGCTGGCGATAGATCGTGAGAAAATAATCTACCAGTGCGGGAATATCTTCGCGCCGTTCGCGCAAGGGCGGCACGTGAAGCGAGATGACGTTGAGGCGATAAAAAAGGTCTGCGCGAAAACGGCCTTCGCGCACGTCTTCGGCAAGACGGCGGTTGGTGGCGGCAATGATACGCACGTCGGCCATCTGGTCGCGCGTCGAACCGACGCGGCGAAAGCGTCCCTGTTCGAGAAATTGCAAAAGCTTGACCTGCGAAGCGAGCGGCATCTCTCCGACTTCGTCAAGAAACAACGACGCGCCGTCGGCGGCTTCGATCAACCCGCGCTTGAGAGCGGACGCGCCCGTGAACGCGCCCTTCTCGTGCCCGAAAAATTCCGACTCGAAAAGTGCTTCGGGCAGCGCGCCGCAGTTGACGGTGATGACGGGCAAGGCCGCGCGCGAACTGCGCGAATGAATAAAGCGGGCGAGCACATCTTTGCCCGTGCCGGATTCGCCCGTGATGATGACGGTTGAATCGAGGGTCGCGGCGGTTTCGGCAAGCGCGACGAGGCCGCGCATCTGCGGGCTTTCGTAAACAACGGCGGGCGCTGCGGAGGTTGCGCCGTCTTCATCCGCCTGCGGCTGCTCGATTGTCTGGCGCAATGAAGCGTTCTGCCGCACGAGCCTGCGTTTCTCGTCCGCCTTGCGAATGACGGCTTCCATTTCGTCGAGCGTCGAAGGCTTCGTCAGGTAATCGTAAGCGCCGAGACGCATCGCTTCGATGCCGGTCGAAAGCGATGTGTCGGCGGTCAGCATGATGACTTCCGGCGCATCCTCCATCTTGCGAATCTCGCGCAGAGCATCGAGGCCGGACAGCACGCCCGGCATATTGATGTCCAACAGCACGACGTCGTAATCAACTTCGCGCAACGTCGTCATCGCTTCATCGCCCGAAGCCGCCGACGCCGTATGGAAACCGGAACGCGCGAGCTGCTGCGGCACAAGCCGACGCAACAACGCATCGTCATCCACAATCAACACGCGAATCTTACGGCTCATACGTTTACCAAAAAACTTCCGCCGGAATGCAGCACTAAGAGCGTTACAACTTAACCAGCACCGCAACCTAAGACAAAAGAAAAAGTTAAGCGTAGCATTTGATAATCAACAGCTCTTTGGAGACGGTTAAAGCAGAGCCTTGAGCTTTTTCAACGCTTCTTCTACTACCGAAACCGGAAGCCTGGCGATCAACTCCGCGTTTCTCGCTTTCCAATCAAGGCTCTTAACTTGATCTGACAAGACGGCTCCCATAATCTTCAGCCCCGCCGGAATAACCACCTCGAACGGATAGCCTTTGATCTGATTTGTGATGGGACTAAAGATAGCCAGCCCGACTTTGCGGTTGTATGTTGCGGGAGAAAGCACAAGGCACGGACGCCTTCCGGCCTGCTCATGGCCTGCTTGAGGATTCAAGCTAATCCACACCGCGTCGCCGCGATCAGGCACATAAGCCATCACCAATCCTCTTTTCCAGCCGCCTCGCCGGTATCGAATTCCCCATGCAAATTACGCTTCGTGACACCGGCCAGCAATTCTTCAAGCGTAAATTCCGGCTCTGTTATCGGCGTCACCACGATCTTTCCACGATTCAGCGAAACTTCCACTGCCGAACCCTGCTCGATCCCCGATTCGACGGCAAACGATTTTGGAATACGCAACGCCAGGCTATTGCCCCATCTTTGAATCTGCGCTTTCACGGCCTGCCTCCCTTCGTATCTACAAAGAAGATACAATGAAACTACGAGACGCGCAACCCTTACCAGAGAATCAGGCTGGTTATGCAGTATCCGGCGCGCGGCGTGGAATCCAGAGGCGAAAGCGGCTGCCTGCGCCCGGCTTCGATTCGACGGTGAGCGCGCCGCCAAGTGCTTCCGCGAGCGTGGTGCAGATGGCGAGTCCCAGTCCTGAGCCGCGCCCGGCTTCCTTCGTGGTAAAGAACGGATCGAAGATGCGCGTCAAAAGTTCCGGCGGGATGCCGCGTCCCGTGTCGGCGACTTCAATCGCAATGCGCTCGCCGTGCGCCTTACTGGAAACGGTGACGACGCCCGCCTCGCCCGCGAAACCGTCAATCGCGTTGCTCAAAAGATTATCCAACACCTGACGCAGCATCGCTTCGTCGGTCGCCACCTCGCGCACCTCTTCATCGAGGGCGACGACGACTTCGACGCCTGCGCCGCCCGCGCGTTGCTGAAATAATTTTACGCATTGTTCAAGCACGGAATTGATTGCGCACGCGGCGCGGCGGGCGCGACGTTGACGCGCCAGATCGAGCAGGCCGCGCGTGATGGCTTTGCAACGCAACGCCTGCCGCACAATCTCTTCCAGATAAAAATTCCAGTCGCGTTCTTCCGCAATAACGCGCAAACTCTCATCGCCGCGCACGTCGCGCAACGTGGCTTCGGCGCAGGTTGTGATGGCGGCGAGCGGGTTGTTGATTTCGTGCGCGACACCTGCCGCGAGTTGTCCCACCGTCGCCAGTCTGCGCGAGCGTGATAACTGTTCCTGCATCTCCGCGAGTTCCGTCACGTCGCTCCATGTGATAACGCTCCAGCCCGCTCCGCCTTCCATCGCTTCGAGCGGCGCGACCTGCACCAGATAACGCCTGCCGTCTTCGGCGCGCAGATCAAAAGAAGAAGCCGTCGGCGTTTCCGCTGCCGTCGCGCTCGCTGTTGCATCCGCAGATTTCGACGGGTGAAGCGCCTGCTTCATGTGAAAAGCGGAGGCGCGTTTTCCGAAAAGTTGTGAGAAGGCTTCGGCGGACGACATCCCGACGACTTCGGCGGGCGTGCGTTCCATCATCTCCGCCGCGCGCGTGTTGCAACGCACGATGCGCGTTTTATCGTCGTGGACGATAAGACCGTCGGAGATGGCGTCGAAGGTCTGTTCCCAGATGCGCTTGCTTGCGCCGACGTGCTCAAAGAGCCGCGCATTGTCGAGCGCAAGCGCGGCCATGTCCGCCAAGCCTTCGAGCAGTTGCTTTTCGTCATCCGAAAATGAATGTGTCGAGCGAAAACCGACGATCAGCACGCCCAGCTTTTCGCCGTGTGCGTGAAGCGGTGCGAGCGCTACATCGCGCACACCTTCCGCGCCGTGCAAAGGAAATTCGCTCGCGGGAAGGCCATCCGGCGCGCCGATGCCTTCCAGAATCATGATTTGTTCGGCGTGTGCGGCGCGCGTCGCCACTTCGCCCTGCAACGGCCTTGTAAACTCCTTTTCGTCCGCCACGACGCGGGCACGAAAGCCGCTCAAAGCTTTCCATGTGATCGTTTCATCGGCGAGCGAAAAGCTTGCGACGCTCACGGTGTCGGCACGCATGATACGCCTGACCATCGCCACCACCATGCGAAGCGTCGCCGCGCTTTCGGGCTGCCCGCTCTGCCCGCGCTTCGCTTCTTCAGGCGTCATATCGGCGCGCCCCCGATGCGCTTCCGCTTGTGTTTGCTTCATAGAGTTTCAGGTCGTGCTATTTGAAGTGTGCGTGTATGCAGCGCGTCGGGAATCGCTGCCGGATGGCCGCTGAAGAACGATTGATGCCGCCGTTGCGCTTTATTTCTATGCGTAGACGTGCCCGGCGGTCAAGCGAAAAAGCGTAGGCTTCATCACGCGGCGATAAAAAAAGCCTTCCTGCGGGCGCACCGCCCGGCGATGCTTTCATGCAAAGGTTTTCATGCAAGTGCGTTCGTCGCCTGTCTCGATTAACCGCCGCGTTCTTCTTTCAATTGCTGCGGCAATGCTGCACCGCGATTAATTGAAAGTCTTATGCCAGCCCGTTTTTTTCAACACTTCGCAGGCGGCACACGTGTTGCAAAACTATCTCACAAGTGTAAGTCCAGAGGGATGCCAGTTAATTCCCGGACAATCTTAACCAAAGGAAGAATCAAATGTTGCAACAGCTTTTCGCGCTGGCCGCCATTATCCTGTTCGTTATATTTTGCCCGGCTCTCACGCGCGCGCAAACGAGCGAGCGTAAGGTTGAAGTCGGCATCGCTCTTCACTTCACTCATCCTCGGCAACTTCCCTACGCGGAGTTCGTTAACTAACGGCGACGCGACGGTGAACGGACTTGGCGGAAGATTCAGCTACAACTTCACGGAAAACTTTGCGCTCGACACGGAAGCCAGCTTTTTCCCGGAAACGCATCTTGGCAACGACCAGATCGGCCAGAAGACGCAAGCCTTCGCGGGCATCAAATCAGGCAAGCGTTTCAATCACATAGGCTTCTTCGCCAAAGCCAGACCCGGCGTGATGTTCATCGGCGAAGTGACCTCATCGCTTGACTGCAAGGCCGGGCGAAACTTCACCGTCTGCCGCCCGAACCACAACAACTTCGCTTTCGACACGGGCGGCATCATCGAAGTTTATCCGACAAAACACGCAATCATTCGCCTCGATGTGGGCGATACGATCATTCGCCTGAAACGCACCGGCGGCGGCCTGCTCTTTCCCGCCGAAACCATCACCAACACGACGCACAACTTTCAAGCGAGCATCGCCTTCAGCTACAGGTTCTAACGCGAAGGCCCGATTGCTCTCGCCGTCAAGGAGCGAAATCGTCCGTCAGGCGGCCGAGCTAAAAAAGCTTGATTCCTACAACAAAGTCGTTGTATAACATTTTCGTTGTACAACGATTTTGTTGTAGAGGATTATCGTCATGGTTGCAAATCGCGTCGGTTCGCCGGTCGTGGGAACGGATTTCTATGGCCGCGATAAATTCGTTGATCTCGTTTGGAACAAACTCGAAGCCGGAAATGTGCTGCTGGCCGCGCCGCGCCGTTTCGGTAAGACGAGCATCATGTACCGCCTGATTGATAAACCTCGCGGGGATTGCAGTCTCGTCCACGCCGATCTCGAACACCTCACCGAACCCGCCGACTTGCTTGCGCTTCTCATCGTGCAACTTGCGAAGGATGACCGCTTTGCGAAAATCGTCAACGCTCTGAGTTACGTTCCTAAAACGCTCTGGTCGCGCTTCAAGGCGAACTTCGAGGAAGTGGAACTCTTCAAGTTGAAAGTTAAGCTGCGAAACGAACTGCGCGAAGGCTGGCAGGAAAAAGGCGAGGAACTTTTCAGGCGCGTGGCCGCCGCGCAAAACACTGTGGTCTTCATCTTGGACGAATTCCCGATGATGATTGATCGCATGGCACGCTCGGAAACTCAACGTGAAGAAGCCAGGACGATGCTTCGCTGGCTGCGCAGATTGCGCCAATCGCCCGAACTGAAAAATGTGCGTTTCCTTATCGCAGGCTCGATTGGCATCGGGCACGTACTCAACGATCTGGGGGAAATTACCGCGATCAACGACTTCGAGCAATTGACGTTGCCGCCCTTTCCGCCGAAAGTCGCCGCCGCGTTGCTCGACGAACTCGCTGCGACACACCGGATTCCCATTTCGCAACCCGGCAAGCGAAAGATGCTCGAAGTAATCGGCGCGCCGATTCCTTACTTCCTTCAGGTCATCTTTTCAGAAGTCGCCAAAGCTCACGCGCAGGACGAAGAGGCCGTCACGCCGAAGAGAGTCGAGCAAATCTACCGCGACAAAGTGCTGGGCGTTGATTGCAAAACTTATTTCGATCACTACTACGGGCGGCTGCGCGATTACTATCCGCGCGCCGATGAGAAAGCCGTCAAGCGTATCCTGCGCGAGTTGGCCGTCGTCGGTTCGCTCACGCGCGATGCTTGCTATCAATTTTACAGGAACGAGACGGGCAGCCGCGCCGACCTTGAAGAGTTCAATCGCCTGATGACCGATCTCGAAGTTGATTTCTACCTTCGCTTCGATGTGGACGCGCGCCGGTATGAGTTTGCCTCCAAGCTGCTGCGCGATTGGTGGCTGCGTCATTACGCGATGGAAGCCGAAGGTTGAGGGCGAGAAAAATATGGAAAATTTATACAACCCAGATTTGATGCCGGAAGAAGAGATCAAGCAAACCTTCGTCGCGCGCCAGCCGCTCGTTGACGAACTCGTTTCCCTCATCGGCAAACAGCCCGGCGGCGCGGGCGTGCAGCACGTCGTCATCATCGCGCCGCGCGGGATGGGCAAGACGACGGTCTTTCTGATGGTGCGCTTTGCCGTGCGCGACGGCAACCTTGCGCGACGCTGGCAGGCCGTGCAATTTCCCGAAGAACGCTACGGCATCAACGACCTCGCAGACTTCTGGCTCGAAGTTCTCCACCATCTTGAAATTGATACCAATGATGCCGAACTGCGCCGCCGCATTGAAGAGATCAAAGCTCAATACACAAACGCCGACGATTTGCAGGAAGCGGCGCTGGCGCTCATCAAAGATTGGCGGCGCAAACACAAAAAACGGCTCGTCGTCCTCGTTGATAACTTCGATATGATCCTCGAACAGATCAACGACGAACGCGACAACGCGCGTTTGCGTGACGCGCTGATGAACGACGGCACGCTGATGATTATCGGCGGCGCAACCACCTTCTTCCACGAAGCGCGCGCCTACGATCAGCCGCTCTACAATTTCTTCAAAATATACAATCTGGACAATCTGAAATTCGCGCAGATGCAGGATTTGCTACGCAAGCGCGCCGCGATTGACGAAATACCGAACTTTGAAGAAGTGCTCAAAGCCAACCACAGCCGCCTGCGCGTTCTGGAATATTTTACCGGCGGCAACCCGCGCCTCGTGCTAATGCTCTACCGCGTCATCACGCAATCCGACATCTCCGAAGTCCGTCGCGGCCTCGAAAAACTGCTCGACGAAGTTACGCCCTACTACAAATCCAAAGTCGAAAGCCTCCCGCCGCAGCAACGAAAGATTCTGGATCACATCGCCCGCATCAGCAGCCAGACCAACGAAGGCCTGACGCCTACGGAAATCGCCGCCGCCACGCGCATGACGCCCAATCAAGCGAGCGCGCAACTCAAACGCCTCTCCGAAAGCGGCTACGTACAGGCCGCCAACATACGCAGCGGGCGCAACACCTACTACACGCTCTCCGAACGCCTCTACGCCATCTGGCATCAAATGCGCTTCGGCCGCAACACACGCGAACGTATGGGCTGGCTCGTCACTATTCTGAAAGCCCTGTATGACGCAGAAGAGATGGGCACACAAAGCGAAATCTTAGTCGCACGCTTTCACGAACATTTCAAAGCCGGGCGGCTCCGCCACGCTCGCGATACGCTCGAACATCATCGGTATCTCGCAGATGCTATGGGCGATTCGCCACTCCGTGTTAGCGCGCTGGACGGTGTGATTCGCGGCTACCTCAAACTCAAAGACATTGAAATATTGAAAAAGGAATTGCTAACTACAATCGAACTTAAAAACCTTACTTCTCAAACTTTGAAAGCACTTCTCAACGCTGGGTGCATTAGCCAGCAGAAGTTTGACCATACAAAGGCTTCAAAAACTTCGCCTGCGAAAGACTCCCAGCAACGGCAGGCGGAAGCCGCCGCGCTGATCGAACTAGGTTTCAAAGCGTTCCTGGCAGACGAATTAGAAGAGGCGCTGCAATACTTTGATCGCGCGTTGGAACTTGAACCGGATGGGTACCATTCATTGATTCCTCGTTCTTTTGCTCTGACGAATATGGGCAGATATGAGGAGGCACTTGCCAGCGTTGATCGATTTATGAAAACCCATCCCGCCGACCCATATGTTAACTATTATCGTGGGATTCCGCTTTCTGGATTGGAGCGATATGAAGAAGCTCTCGCAAGCTTTGACCTTGCACTAAAAGCGAACCCTAAATCGCATGATGCTTGGGATCGTCGTGGCTTCGCATTAGCAGAACTTGGCCGGTATGAAGAGGCTATATCGAGTTTTGATCGATCATTAAAGATTAAACCGAAATCCTTCGAGACTTGGCTGAATCGCGGCGGCGCACTTCTACAACTAGGAAAGTATAAAGATGCTCTAGCGAGCTTTGAGAGAGCGCTTAAAATTAATTCTAGTGCATATTGGGCATGGTATGGCCGAGGAACCACGCTTGCCCAAATGAGTAAATATGAAGAGGCCTTGAAAAGTTTCGATCGGGCATTAAAGCTTGATCCTGAATTTTACCGAGCGTGGCTAAATCGCGGTATCGTCTTAAGCAAGGTGGATAGACAGGATGCAGCAATCGAAAGTTTTGATCATGCTCTGAAAATCAAACACGATAAGCATGAAGTATGGTTTCACCGAGGGATGTCTTTAGGCATTCTTGGTAGGCGTGAGGAAGCAATCAGAAACTTTGATTCTGCAATAAAAATTAAATCCGACTATTCGGAAGCGTTGCACGCTCGCGGAGTCGTCTTTGCCGAATTAAATAAACACAAAGAGGCAATCAAAAGCTTTGACAAGGCTCTAAAGGCCGATCCTTCATTGTCTGGAGCTTGGCACGGACGCGGTAAATCTCTCCAAGAATTAGGCATGAACGAAGAAGCAATCGCAAGCTTTGATCGAGCTTTGAAGATTGATGCTGGCTATCAGGATGCTTGGCTTGGAAGAGGCCTTGTGTATGTCGAACTAAATAATGACGAGGAAGCTATTAAAAACTTTGATCGCGCCGCAAAAGTTAAGTCAAATGATGATTGGTTCGTTACCTCTGTCGCGCGCTTAAATAAATTTCTTGTTTTGGCGAGACAAGGTGAAGTTAAGTTAGCACGGCAAGCTTGGGAACAATTACTGGATTGCACTACTGAAGTTGAAAAACACGTTGCGGAAGAGCGATGGCATTCGTTATTAACGGAAACTTTATTACGAGCCGCGAAAACAGGTGATTTACAGGTTGTTCGAGATTCAATCAAGGATTCGGATTTAAGTGGATTCTTCTTTCCGTTCATCTGTGCGATTGATTATTTGCTTACAGGTGAAGATGTAATAATTGAAAAGCTTTCACCGGAAGTACGTGGAGTGGTTGAAGAAATAGCTGGCACGCTTCGTCAATCCGCTAGCCAAGCAGAAACGCCAAAAAGATCACGCACGCCTAAACCAAAATCAGGCGCGCGGCGGCGGACGCGGAAGCAGTTGCGGTGAGACGCAAGGGGCGGGAATGGAAGTGAGAAATGGAAAGGGCGGCGCAAGTGAATGGCCGCCCTTTCCGATTGATGTGTTGATGCGTTTAGTCTGCGACGGGGGCGACGGCGCGGATTGATTCCGAAACTCCGTCCGAATATTTTTTGAAGTTTTCGTTGAAGCGTCTTGCCAAATCGCGGGCTTTTTCGTCGTAAGCGTTTTTGTCCGCCCAGGTGTTGCGGGGCGTGAGAACTTCCGTCGGAACGTCGGGACAGGAAACGGGGACATTGACGCCGAAGATTGGATCGGGATTGGTTTCGACTTGCGCGAGACTACCGTTCAGAATCGCGCGGATCATGGCGCGCGTGTGGGCGATCTTCATGCGGTGGCCTACGCCGTATGCGCCGCCAGACCATCCTGTGTTGACGAGCCAGCAGTTGGCTTTGTGTTCGGCGATGCGTTTGCCGAGCAGGTCTGCGTAGACGCCCGGATGCAGCACCATGAAGGGCGCGCCGAAGCAGGTTGAGAAAGTCGCTTCGGGTTCTTTGACGCCGCGCTCCGTGCCCGCGACTTTCGCCGTGTAGCCGGAGAGGAAATGATACATCGCCTGTTCCGGCGTGAGGCGTGCAACCGGCGGCAGCACGCCGAAGGCATCCGCCGTCAGCATGATGATGTTTTGCGGGTGGCCTGCGTATCCTTCCGGCACGATGTTCGGAATGCTTTCGAGCGGGTAAGCGGCGCGCGTGTTCTCCGTCTTCGAGCCGTCGTCTAAATCGAGCGCGCGTGTTTCCGCATCGCAGACGACGTTTTCGAGAACTGTGCCGAACATACGTGTCGTTTGATAAATGGCGGGTTCGGCTTCGGGTGAAAGCTTGATGACTTTGGCGTAGCAGCCGCCTTCGTAGTTGAAAACGCCGTCGTGCGACCAGCCGTGTTCGTCGTCGCCGATGAGACGCCGTTCCGGGTCTGCCGAAAGCGTCGTTTTGCCTGTGCCGGAAAGACCGAAGAAGACCGCGACATCGCCCGCGTCTCCGATGTTCGCGGAACAGTGCATACTCATCACGTCGCGCTGCGGCAGCAGGTAATTGAGAATCGTGAAGACGCTCTTTTTCGTTTCGCCCGCGTAAGATGTGTCGCCGATTAAGACCAACTTTTGGTCGAAGTCAATCAGTATAAATGTTTCGGAGCGCGTGCCGTCGCGTTCCGGCACGGATTGAAACGAAGGAATGTTGATGATCGTAAATTCGGGTTCGTGCGCGACTCCGGCGTTCGCACGGTTGATGAACATCGTGCGGGCGAAAAGCGAATGCCACGCGAGTTCCGTGATAACGCGGACGGGTAACGTGTACTTTTCGTCGGCTCCGGCAAAGGTGTCCTGCACGAAGAGGTCTAGATTCTTCGTGTGCGCCATCATGCGGTCGCGCAGGGCGTTGAAACGCTCGCGCGAAAACTCTTTGTTGACTTCGCCCCACCAGACTTTGTCCGCGCTCGAAGGCTCGCGCACGATGGCTTTGTCTTTGGCGGCGCGACCCGTGTGCTCGCCCGTGTCAACGACGAGTGCGCCGTGATCGGAGAAGATGCCTTCGCCCCGTCGCGCAATCTCTTCGTAGAGTTCGGGCGCGGTTAAGTTCCAGTAAACCGTGCGGGCATCCGTGATGCCGTAATTCTCCAAGCCGTAATCAGTGCGCTTGTGTCCCGTTTCCTGCATGACAAGTTCCTTTTCAGAATAGAATTTTCGCCGCCCCGCTGACTAATTGATGAGGGCGTGTGCGGTGTCTGAAGTTAGCTTTCGTTGGAAGCCTTTGAAGCGCGCTTCACCTCGGCGTCTTCTATCGCTGCCGTCTGGCGTCGCTCGTGCGCGAGTTCGCGCAGGGCGACGGCCAGATCACGTGCGGCGCGTTCGAGGCGCGTCGCGCACGCTTCCAAATCCGTCGTGTCTTGATTTGAACGCACGGCGACCGCCGCGAGCGCCGCTTCGATTTGCGCTTTGAGACGCGCCGCCTCCGTTCCAGTCTCTTGTTCGGCGCGTGTCGGTGGGGGGGGCGAAAGTTTCGTTTTCATACTTTTAAGATAAGAACATCCAATTAAACGTGTCCGGTCTATTCTAACTTTCCGGCGCGTCAACATCAGACGCGCAATACCTTATTCGTCGCAACCAAATGGCGGACACAACAGCAGTGATTAATGTTTAGAATATGTACTGTCTTACATCAAGAAATGCGTCTTGGGCAAGTCCGCAGCGAAGACTTTGGGCACAGAGCGCGATGTTCCCGATGGATTCGGCGGAAGCGTAAGATGCGACATCGCCGGTGGATTGACGCTTCGACCGCGTTGCCGCGCCCGCTTTTACTCGCGTCCTATGGAGGCTTAAATCGAGCCTTGCTACGCGACGCCGAAGCTCTCGCGCCGCCGGTCGTTTGTTTGACAAAGCGCGCTACGGTCAAGTATAAAATTATACTTTCAATCAACAAATTAAAGATGAAAACGCCACGAACCAATCGCGTCATAAGCGCGCACAATGATCTACGTCGCCATCATCATGGCGAATGGCAGTGCCATCAAAGGAGCGCGCCTCGCCTGTCTTTCACAAGCGGTGTCGCGGGCGGTTAAAAGTAAAACTTTCTCGCGCCCGGTTTTCAAAGAAGACGCGCTGCCTATCAAGAAAGTTCCGGCAGCGCGTCTTCCTTTTGTCGAAACGATATTTCGTGGAATGACAGTAGGCGATGAGCGCGAACGCCGTATAAAATTTCGCGGGCGATGGTTTCAAAAGTTTCAAAGATTCGATGACTGAACCGCTTTCTAAAGTTCCAAACGGCATGAGGTATTACTTCGGCTCGGAGGCGCGCTTGCGGCGGCGCGTCGAGGATGCCGCGATGACGGTTTTCGACGGCTGGTCTTACGAAGAAATTTCCACGCCGACCGTTGATTACTATGCGCTCTTTGAACGCGGGATGGGCGCGCGTGAGGCTTCGCGTGCATTTCGTTTCACGGACACGGACGGGCGGCTGCTCGCGTTGCGCCCCGATGTCACGTCGTCCGTCGCGCGCTCCGCCGCAACGCTTTTCGCAGACCGCGCGCGACCTTTGCGTATGTGCTACGCCGCCACCGTTTTTCGCCAGACACCGCGCACGCACGCCGAAGCGCGCCGCGAATCAACGCAACTCGGCTGCGAATTAATCGGCAGCCGCAGCGCCGAAGCAGACATAGAGATGCTTCTTATCGCTACGGAAGTGTTAGAGAAACTGAATCTGGGACGCGAATGCTGCATCACTTTGAGCAGCGTCGAAATCTTTAACGGCGTCGCGGAAAATTTATCGCTTGACGCGGAGGCGCGCGAAACGATGCGGCGCTTGATTGATTTGAAGGACGCCGCCGAACTCGAACGCTTTCTCGCTCCCTTCGCGCCCGCGCCGGATGAGCGCGCCGCCTTCGCACGCCTGACAAGGCTCTCCGGTAAGCGCGAAGTGCTCGCGGAAGCGCGCCGCGTGATTACGAATCCGCGCTCAATCGCCGCCCTCGATCATCTCGAAAAACTGTGGAGCGTGATTGACTCGCTAGGTTATGCGGACGTCTTTGAAATTGATCTCGGCGATGTCTCCGGCCTCGATTACTATACGGGTCTGATCTTCAAAATTTACATCGCAGGCGCGGGCGCGCGCGTCGGGCGCGGCGGGCGCTATGATAGCTTGGCCGCAAACTTCGGACGCACCGAACCGGCGACCGGCTTCGTCTTAGAACTCGACGGCATCACAGACGTGCTCGCGCGCCGCAGCGATTCACACGATGCGCCGAACACACATAACGGCAATCACGCCGCCGACAACACGACACATCTCGAAACCGAAGACACCACAGCGCTTTTTCTCGAAGCGCAAAAGCACCGCGCCAGAGGCCAGCGCGTGCTACTTAACAAATAAGGAAAAGATTCCAAAAGATAAATGAACCGAAACCATAACTATCTTCGTCTATCTCTGAAAACTGAAAACTGAAAACTGCTTTATGCTTTCCGAATTGACCATTGCCGTCGCCAAGGGGCGTATGCAGACGGATGCGTTTCGCTTGCTGGCGCGGGCGGGCGTGCGTGTGAGCGAAGAGAGTTTGCGTTCGCGGCGGCTGGCGATTGAAGACGAAAGCGGGCGCTATCGTTTCCTGTTCGTCAAGCCTGCGGATGTGCCCGTTTATGTCGAACACGGCGTCGCGGATTGCGGCGTAGTCGGGCGCGATGTGCTGCTCGAATCCGAAGCCGACCTGCTGCAACCGCTCGATCTGAAGATAGGCGCGTGTCGCATCGCGGTGGCGGCGCGCGAAGGCAAGTTGACGCAGAATCTCGGCGCGTTGCGCGTGGCGACGAAATACCCGCGCGTTGCGCTCAAGCATTTCAGCGAGCGCGGCGTGTCCGTCGAAATCATAGAGTTGTCCGGCTCCGTCGAGCTTGCCGCCGTGCTCGGCCTCGCCGATTGCATCGTAGACGTGGTGGAAACAGGGCGCACGCTCGCCGAAAATAATCTCGAAGTAATAGAAGAGATCGCCACCTCAACCGGACGCCTCGTCGTCAACCGCGCGAGCTATCAATTGAAGGCGCACGCCGTCGCAGAGCTGGTCAACATTTTGACCGAAGCGGTTAAGGGAGAATTACCGGCATGATTGAAATCGTTCGCCGCACGGATACGAAGCAGCGCAAAATCAAGTTGCAGAGCATCGCAGGTCGCAGCGTCGCGCTTGGAACGGAGCTGCTGACAACCGTCAACAACATAATCGAAGACGTGCGAACACGTGGCGATGCGGCGCTTATTGAGTACACGCGCCGCTTTGACGATGTCATGCTTGCGCCCGAAGATTTGCGCGTTAAGGAAGAAACTCTGCAACGCTCTGCCGCGCGCGTTGAGGCTCCCGTGCTCGAAGCTTTGCGCGAAGCTATCAGACGAGTGCGCTTTTTTCACGAACACGAACGCACGGAATCTTGGGAGATAAAAACAGATAACGGCTCGCGTCTGGGGCAACGCATCACGCCGGTTGAGCGCGCGGGGTTGTATGTTCCGGGCGGCACGGCGAGCTATCCGTCGTCGGTGGTGATGAACGTCGTGCCCGCGCAGGTCGCTGGCGTCCCCCGCATCGTCGTCACCACGCCGCCGCGCACGCTCGCGGAAACTCCGGCGGTCGCCGCCGTGTTGCTCGAACTGGGTGTGACGGAAATTTATGCCGTCGGCGGCGCGCAGGCCATCGCCGCGCTCGCTTACGGAACCGAGACGATTCCGCGTGTTGATAGGATCACGGGGCCGGGCAATAAGTATGTCGCGGCGGCGAAGAAGATTGTCTTCGGCGCGGTCGGCATTGATTCCATCGCGGGGCCGACGGAGGTCGTCATCATTGCTGACGAAACGGCGCGCGCTTCCTTTGTCGCCGCCGATTTGCTCGCGCAGGCCGAACACGACGAAGATGCCTCCGCCGTGCTTATCACGACAAGCGACGAACTCGCGAGCGAAGTTTACGAAGAACTCGTTAAGCAAACGCAGACGCTTCCGCGCCGTGAAATCATCGCGCGTTCGCTCAAGCAGTATGGCGCGATCATCGTCGTTGACGAAATTGCGGAAGCGTGCGCGATTGCCAACGAATTAGCGCCGGAACATCTGGAAATAATCACGCGGGACGACGATGCGGCGGCGGATTTAATCAAACACGCGGGTGCAATCTTTTTCGGCGCGCACACGCCGGAAGCTGTCGGCGATTATTTCGCGGGGCCGAATCACGTTTTGCCGACGGGCAGCTCCGCGCGTTTCTCTTCGGCGCTCGGCGTGAATGATTTTGTGCGGCGCACCAGTCTATTGCGCTACTCGCGCGAAGAGATGCGCGACACCGCCGGAATGATCGCCGCGCTCGCGCACGCCGAAGGCTTGCACGCACACGCGCGTTCGGCGCTGATGCGGGTCGAAGCAAAAGAAGAATCATAAATTCAATGAACAAATTTCTGGATAACATCAAACCGCCGGTGCGTGAGTTGCGCGCTTACACGCTTTCGCCGGATCGCGCATCGGTGAAGATAAATCAGAACGAGAATCCTTTCGATGCGCCGGACGCGATTAAGGAAGAGAGTTTGCGACGGCTGCGTGCGCGCGAGTGGTCGCGCTATCCAGACTTTGTGCCCGCGAGTTTGCATGAAAAGCTCGCGCGCTTTTCAGGGTGGCGTGCGGACGGCATCATCGCCGGAAACGGCTCGAACGAATTGATTCAGGCGCTTTTGATGGTGACTATCGGCGAAGGCAAGCGCGTGCTGATTTCCGAACCGACATTTGCGCTTTACAGGCAGGTTGCAACCGTGCTCGGCGGCGAAGTTAAGAGCGTACCGCTTACTTCCGCCCTGACCTTTGATATTGATGCGCTGCTTCACGCCATCAAAGATGATAACCCGGACGTGACGATCATCTGTTCACCGAATAATCCGACGGGCTGTGTGATGGATGATGCGGAACTCGTGCGCCTTTTGAAAGCGACGCGCGGAATCATTGCGGTGGACGAAGCTTACTTCGAGTTTGCCGGACACACTGTCGCGCCGCTTCTCGAAGCGCACCCGAACCTCGTCGTGTTTCGCACGTTCTCGAAAGCGATGGCGATGGCGGCGCTGCGCGTCGGTTATCTTTTGGCCGCGCCGGAACTGGCGCGCGAGATCGGGAAAGCCGTGCTGCCGTATAATCTCAACGCCGTCTCGCAAACAATCGCGGAAGTCGCCGTCGAAATGCACGAAGCCGAACTCGCGCCGCTGGTGCAACAGATCATCAGCGAACGCGGGCGACTCTTCGGTGAGTTGAATAACATCAAAGGGCTGGCCGCTGTGCCCTCGCGCGCCAACTTTATGCTGGTGCGTCTCGCCCGGATCGAACCGCGCCGTCTCTTTCAAGAACTTTTGCGGCGCGACATTCTCACGCGGGACGTGAGCGGTTATCCGATGCTCGAAGATTGTTTGCGCTTTAGCGTCGGCACGCCTGCCGAAAACGATCAACTGCTCGCCGCCTTGCGTGAAATAACCGTTCGGAATCTATAATCGAACTTATGAGCACTCAAATACAAACAGTCGCGCGCAACGCGGACGTTCACCGGCAAACGAAAGAGACGGACGTTCGCATCCTGCTTAATCTGGACGGCAGCGGGCAATCGAAGATTGAAACCGGCGTCGCGTTTCTCGATCATATGCTCGAACTGTTTGCGCGTCATGGACTCTTCGATCTTGACATCAAGTGTCGCGGCGATCTGCACATAGACGATCATCATTCGGTGGAAGACGTCGGCATCTCGCTCGGGCAGGCGTTCGCGCAAGGCTTGGGCGACAAGGCGGGAATCGCGCGCTACGGTTCGGCGTATGTTCCGATGGACGAAGCTTTGTGCCGCGCGTGCGTTGATCTGTCGGGACGCTTTTACCTTGTTTACGAAGCCGAAACACAGCGGCACACCGTCGGGAATTTTTCGACGGAGTTGGCCGAACATTTCTGGCGCTCGTTTGCCGAAGCCCTGCGCTGTAATCTTCACATAGACCTTTTGCGCGGGCGCAACACGCACCACATTTTAGAAGCGACGTTCAAGGCGACGGCGCGTGCGCTGCGGCAGGCGTGCGAACGCGATCCGCGCGTTGAAGGCGTCTTGAGCACGAAAGGATCGCTGTAAACATTTTGGCTGCTTCTTCAATAGCGCGGGTGGCGATTATTGATTACGGTGTGGGGAATCTGCGCTCGGTCGAGAAGGCTTTCGCGGCGATGGATTGCGACGCGGTTGTGAGCACTGATGAGCGTGTGCTGCGCGAAGCCGAGCGATTGGTGTTACCCGGCGTCGGCGCATTCGCCGCGTGCATGAAGGCGCTCACAGAGCGCGGCTTCGACGGGTTGGTGCGCGAGCGTGTCCGCGAAGGTACGCCGCTCTTAGGCGTGTGCGTCGGGATGCAAATGCTCTTCGAGGAATCGGAAGAGTTCGGGCGAAGCGTTGGCCTGGGGCTGCTGCGCGGGCGCGTGCGCCGCTTCACGAACGAACTATTAGTGCCGCAGGTCGGCTGGAATCAAGTGAAACAACAGCGCACGCATCCGCTTCTGGCGAACATCGCAGACGACGCTTTCTTTTATTTCGTACATTCGTATTACTGCGAGGCGGCAGACGCGCGCGACGTTCTCGGCGAAACGGAATACGGCACGCCGTATGCTTCCATCGTCGCCCGTGCGAACATTTGCGGCGTGCAGTTTCACCCGGAAAAGAGCCAGACGACGGGGCTGCAACTTCTCAAAAATTTTGCGGAAAGTGATTTTGTCGCGCTTAAAAGCTGATGCTGGCGAAACGTATTATTCCGTGTCTTGATGTGGATCGCGGGCGCGTGGTCAAGGGCTTGCGCTTTGTGTCGCTCGTTGATGCAGGCGATCCGGTGGAGCAGGGCAGGCGTTACGACGCGGAGGGCGCGGACGAGTTGACGTTTCTGGACATCACGGCGTCGTCGGATAAGCGCGCCATCGTCGCGCAACTCGTGCGCCGTGTGGCCGATGAAGTTTTCATTCCGCTTACGGTCGGCGGCGGCATCGGTACGGTCGAAGACGTGCGCGCCGTTTTGCGCGCGGGCGCTGATAAGATTTCTCTCAATACGGCGGCGGTGAAACGTCCCGAACTAATCAGCGAAGGCGCAGAGACGTTCGGAAGTCAATGTATGGTCGTGGCGATTGACGCACGGCGCAGAAATTTGTCCGACGCAAAAGACGGCTGGGATGTGTGGACGCACGGCGGAAGAGAAAACGTCGGCTGGGATGCAATTGAATGGGCAGTGCGCGCGGAAAAACTCGGCGCGGGCGAAATACTTTTGACGAGCATGGACAAGGACGGCACGCGCGACGGTTACGATATCGAACTAACGCGCGCGGTCGCCGATGCGGTGCGGATTCCTGTGATCGCTTCGGGTGGAGCGGGAAAGCTCGAAGATTTCTACGAAGCGTTGACAGCAGGCGGCGCGAGCGCGGTGCTTGCCGCTTCGCTTTTTCATTTCGGCCAGCTCAAGATCGGCGAAGTTAAAGATTATTTGCGCGGGCGCGGAGTCGTGATGCGATGATTGAAATCGAAGACGTAAAGTTTGACGAGCGCGGCCTTGTGCCCGCCGTCGTGCAGGACGCGCGCACGAGAGAAGTGCTGACGCTCGCCTACATGAACGCGGAGAGTCTGGCACGCACGCTCCATGAAGGCGAGACATGGTTCTGGTCGCGCTCGCGTCGAGAGTTGTGGCATAAGGGCGAAACTTCCGGCAACACTCAGCGCGTCGTCCATGTACAACTCGATTGCGACCAAGATGCGCTCGTCGTGCTGGTCGAACCGACAGGCCCCGCGTGTCATACGGGAGCGCGTTCCTGTTTTCAGAGCGACGAGGAAGACGCGCGTTCGATGAATCTTGAAAGTATGGATGACGCGCGAGACTTGGGCGCGACGCTCGAAAAGCTCTACGCCGTTATCGAAAGCCGCAAAGCGGAAAGGCCGGAAGGCTCGTATACGACCTATCTGTTCGATAAGGGTTTGGATAAAATCTTAAAGAAGGTTGGCGAGGAATCCGCCGAAACAATCATCGCCGCGAAGAACGAAGACTCACCGGCGCTCGTCTCTGAAACATCCGATCTGCTTTATCATTTGATGGTGTTGTTGGTCGAACGCGGCGTGAAACTCGAAGACGTGCGGCGTGAGCTTGCCATGCGCGGCGGAAGGCAAAAGGAACAATGAGCGCAAGCGATGCGGACTTAAAGCAGTTGCTGGATTTCGCCGTTGAGATGGCGCGCGGCGCGGGCGATATCACGTTGCGCTATTTTCATCGCTTGACGGCGGCGACGACCAAACGCAAAGCGGACGGCTCGTTTGTCACGGCGGCAGACCGCGAAGCCGAAAGCTATTTGCGCGCGCGCATCGCGGAGAGCTTTCCGCAAGACGCCATCTTGGGCGAAGAAGAGGGCGAGCGCGCCGGATCATCCGGCAGGCGTTGGATCGTTGACCCGATTGACGGCACGTACTCGTTCGTTCACGGCGTGCCGCTCTATGCCGTGCTGATCGGCTTAGAGATTGACGGCGAACCCGCGCTCGGTGTCGTCAATCTTCCGGCGCTCGGCGAAATTGTTTACGCCGCACGCGGCACGGGCTGTTTCTGGAACGGTGAACGCACAGCCGTCTCCACCACCGCATCGCTCGATCAAGCGTTAGTTCTCTCGACGGACTTCGGAACGTGCGCGGCTTACGGTTTCGGCGCGGCGGCGGAAGAGTTGCAATCACGCGCGCAGGCGCGGCGCACGTGGGGCGATGCTTACGGTCATGCGCTTGTTGCGACGGGGCGCGCGGACGTGATGCTAGACCCCGTGATGAACGTCTGGGACTGCGCCGCGCTGCTGCCCATCATCGAAGAAGCGGGCGGCACGTTTACGGATTGGCGCGGGCAACGAACGATTCACGGCGGCAACGCCATCTCTACCAACGGTGCGCTGCTCGAAGCGGTCATGAACGTCGTCGAAGGTCGGGCTTAAAAGATTAATCTCACCCGCTCGAATTTTTGACGCGGTAAGAAACCAGCACGCAGCCGTTCTTGAAAGTCTTGCATTCAAGCAGTTCCAGATTAATTTGCTGTTTCATTTCGTGAAACAACGGAATACCGGAACCGAGCAAAACAGGGTGAATGTTGAAGCTGATTTCATCAATCAGGTTCGCCTCGAAAAGCGGTTTCGCCAGCTCGCCTCCACCCATCACAAAGATGTTTTTGCCTTCTTCCGTTTTTAACTTGCGCACAAAATCGGCAACATCTTCCCGGATGATTTCTACGTTCTTATCCGAACTTTCTTTCAACGTGCGCGAAAGGACATAATTTTTCACGCCCGGATAAGCCGGAAAAGGCGAACCGCTTTTCAGCACTGGTTCGTAAGTTTTGCGCCCTATCACCACCGCGTCAATGTTCTTCCAAAATTCTGTCATCGCGGAATTGGCTTCATCGCCTCCAAGAATCCAATCAAACGAGCCATCTTTGCGGGCAATGTAATTATCAAGACTATTGGCAATGCTGAATTTTACCTTTCGCATTTTGATGCCTCCTTAGCTAAGGGCGTTTGGTTCTTCATCCTCTGCGGCGGGATGTGTGTGGTGTTTGAGCAATGCGCGGGCGTTACGCTGGAGGCCGGAGAGTTTGGCGCGCTTGATGGGGCTTTTACGGAAGCGTGCGGCGTAGGCTTCGGGCGATAGTTCGAGGAGTTTCAGAAGGTTCAGGGAAACGCTGTCGGCGCGCGGTTCAAAGCGTGTTTCGTGGGTCGGCTGCTCGAAACGATTCCAGGGGCACACGTCCTGACAGATGTCGCAGCCGTAAAGCCAGCCGTCGAGATGGGAAGCGACGTTTGCGGGAAGATCGGGTTCGCGCAATTCGATGGTGGCGTAGGAGATGCAACGGTTGGAATCAACGATGCGCGGCTCCGTAATCGCGCCGGTCGGACACGCTTCGAGGCAGAGCGTACACGTGCCGCAGTGGTCTTCTATTTTTTCCGCATCGTATTCCAATTCCAGATTAAGCAGTAGTTCACCTAAGAAGACCCACGAGCCGTATTCGCGTGTGATTAAGTTGGAGTGTTTGCCGATCCAGCCGAGACCGGCGCGCGCCGCCCAAGCTTTGTCCATCATCGGTTGTATATCAACGCACGGTTTGCCTTCGGCGTGCGGCCACTCTTCTTTGATCCACGCGAGCAACGCGCGCAATTTTTCGCCGACAACGTCGTGATAATCGTCGCCCCACGCATAGCGCGAGACTTTGCCGCGCGCCGGATCGTTTGAATGCTTATGCGGCGTGTAGTAGTTGAGCGCGACGACGATGACCGAGCGCGCCGCCGGAAAGAGAAGGCGCGGGTCTGTGCGCTTTTCCGGTTCGCGCGCCATCCATTGCATTTCGCCTTGAAAGCCGCGCTGTAACCATTCTTCCAAACGCGCGCGTTCCTTTGTGAGCGGTTCGGCGCACACGATCCCGACTTTGTCGAAGCCGAGTTCGCGCGCGCTCTGCTTGATTTTTCGGGAAAGCAGCGCCGGACTTCTTGGCGTGTTAATAGCTGTATTCATGGCGAAAGCTGAAGACTCTTTTGAAGCATTGGCGAATATGGTAAAGCCGCCGCACGCAGTTAATCAAGCGCGTAGACTTTGATAAAGAGAATTCATCGTTCGTTAATTGCGCAGGCCGGTAATAATTTACTTCGCATCTTTCCGGCAGACGAATCGAAGCGTGCGCGTGTTCGTCGCGTGTTCGTCTTGCCAAACATACTTTGACCCGTTAAGCTCATCGAAGGTTTGCGTGGTGCCTCCTCCTCCACCCCGCCGCTCTCCCGTTCAGGTAAGGAACTTTGCCCGCATCGAACATAAAAATTTGCGTGCGGGAATTTTGTGAAATTGAAAGCGCAGGCACGAATTTAAGGATGAAGATCGAGCAAGAGTTGGCACAAGATGCAGCACGGCGGGCAGAGCAAATCACCGCAAACGACAATCTCTCCATCAAAGAAAAGGCCGGAAGACTTCTCTTTATAGGTCTTCCCGGAACGCGCCTCTCAAGGCATACGCGCGCCTTGATCGAAGAGGTCAAGCCGGGCGGCGTCGTGCTCTTCGGGCGCAACATTGAATCCGCTTCGCAGGTCGCGTTGCTCACGGCGCAGATACGCGACGCAGCGGGCAGCGGCGGCGTGCTCATCGGCGTCGATCAGGAAGGCGGCCTCGTTGATCGCTTTCGGGAAATCTGCGAGCCGATGCCGTCCGCGAAAGCCGTGCGCGAAGCCGGCCAAACAGAGCTGGCGCAAAAGTTCGGCGAGTTTTCGGCGCGGGCGTTGCGGTTGCTCGGCTTCAACATCAACTTCGCGCCGGTGCTTGATCTTTCCGGCGATAATCATGACAACGGATTGCGCGGCAGAACCTTCGGGGCGTATGCGGCGGAAGTTTCGAGGCTCGCGGGCGCGTATGTAGATGGCTTGCAACAGGGCGGCGTAATCGCCTGCGGCAAGCATTTTCCGGGACTCGGCGGATCGAGCGTTGATTCGCACAGGCGGCTGCCCGTTGTGAAGCATTCGTGGGACGAGATTTTCGAGCGCGATTTAGTGCCGTTCATGGACTTGCTGTTTCACCGTCCGGGCGAGCGGCTGCATTCCGTGATGGTGAGCCACGCGGCGTTTCCCGAAGTTTCCGAATTTCTGCAAGCGTGGTTTCGCCGCACGCGCGATCTGCCGAGCCTTGAAGACTTGCATCAATTGCCCGCGACGATCAGCGGCAACGTCGTGATGCGTCTGCTTCGTCAGGCCTTGAAATTCGACGGCCTCGTTATCACGGACGATATGGAGATGGGCGCAGTCGTGCAAACGCTCTCCGTTGCCGAAGCCTCTTTGCGCGCCGTTCAAGCGGGTTCGGATATGATCCTGATTTGCGAGCAGGAAGCGAATTTCGTCGCCGCGCGTGATGCGATTGTCGAGGCGGTGGAAAAGGGAGAGCTGGCACTGGATGCGCTCGACCGCGCCACCCGGAGAATTAATCGCGTGCTCGAAGTGGCGTCCGAATATGAGCCGTTCGATCAAGAAGATTTCGACGTCGTGTCCCGCGATATCGCCGAACTCAAACGCGCTCTCAAGGCCGCCGAAAACGACGAAGAGTATTCGCCGCTGTTCGGCACGGAAGAAGGCAAAACGCGCCGCTCCTCCAACTTCTGACGCCTGCGCCCGTCCGACTTCCAAAACAACTTTCACACCGTTTTTCTCGAACCGCATCTTCTCAACACAACTTTCGGGAACTTTTTCGTTGCGCCGGGCGAATCTCTTATGAACGCTGCAAACGCTTCAGACTCGTTAAAGAAACGATGGTGGTTCCCCAAACACTCTCCGACAATGACTTGCTGCGGCTGATGCTGGCCGGAGACGAGGCGGCGTTCGCGCTGTTGTACCAGCGCAGGCAGGGCGGCATTTATCGTTTTGCGTGGCAGATGTGCGGCTCTGAAATGATCGCGGAGGACGTTACGCAGGAAGTCTTTATGGCTCTCTTGCGCGACGAAGCGCGTGGCTACGATCCGGCGCGCGGCTCGCTCGCCGCTTACCTGTACGGCATCGCGCGCCATCAAGTGTTGCGCGCCTTGGAGCGAGACAAGTCATATGTCCCGCTTAACGGCGACGGCGGCACGGATGATGACGCGCCCGTTGCCGAAGCGTTAATCAACCGCAGCGACCTGCTGGCGAATCTGGCGCGCGAAGAGATGGTCGCGCAACTGCACGGGGCGATTGCCACCTTGCCCGCACATTACCGCGAAGCGTTGGTGCTATGCGATCTGCACGAGATGAGCTACGCGGAGGCCGCCCTTATTATCAACTGCGCGGTGGGAACAGTTCGCTCGCGGCTGCATCGCGCGCGCGCCTTGCTGATCGAAAAACTGCACGCGACAAAGGATGCGCCGGAACATGAAACAACATCACAAAAGATTCTTCCGGCGGGGTGCTTCGCATGAATTGCCAAAAGTTTGAAGCGACGATTAACGATCTGGCGCGTGCGTGTGTGATGGACGCCGCGTTGAATGCGGAAATGCAGAAGCACGCGGCAGCTTGCGGGCGTTGCGCCGCGCGTCTGGCGGACGAGCGCGCCTTGAGCCAGGGCTTGCGCGCTGTGATGGAAGCGAGCGAGACTGTCGAAACTCCTCCACACATTGAAGCGACGCTTCGCGCGGCCTTTCGCCATCGCGCCGCGCAAGCGCAAGGCTTCTCTTCTTATGCAAACGCGCCGCTGGAAACGATTGAAGGCTTCAAGGCAAAGCAGCTCGTGCCCCGCGCGCTGGCGCGTCAAACCATGATGGCAATTGCGGCGGCACTCGTCCTTGCCTGCCTGACTTTCCCCGCCCGTTTGCTCTACGCGCCGTCAACCGAAATAACAGAGACGCCGACAATCAGTGTTGCGCAGAGTTCGCCGCAGGCGGTGGTTTCCGCTGCGCCCGCGTTCGCACCTTCGCCGGGCATACAGAGCGCAGCGCCTTCACGGGACTTTGTCGCCGCCCAATCGAGCTACAGCACTTCGCAAGCAAACTTCAAAAACGCATCTGATCGCACGGGGCGTGTCTTCGTCGCTGAAGCAATGAGGCGCGGCGAGCGCGCGAAATCAACTCCGGGTTCTGCGCCTGCCGCAGATGCCGCGCTAAGTAGCGCGGGCGAAACAGAGATTGCGACGGACTTTCTGCCGCTGGTGGATGCCGACAGTCTTACTACACAGGACGGCGGACAGCTTGTGCGCGTTAAGCTGCCGCGCTCGGCTTTGCTCGCCTTCGGTTTGCCGATGAACATAGAGCGCGCGGATGAACCCGTGAAGGCGGATGTCGTCGTCGGTGAAGACGGACTCGCTCGCGCAATTCGCTTTGTGCGCTAAGACAATAGGGACGACAGAAACGACTAAGACGAAACGCTTCATTCGCCATTGGCAGAGATTCACTCGCAGCGTTTCTTTTGATAACTCGACTTATCAACGAAGGAGATTAAAACAGATGGTCCAAAGTAATTCTGTAAAGTTTTTCGGCGGCGCATTCTTGACGCTCGCCATCGCCTGCGCCGCAACGAGCGCGCAGGATAAACCGCAAACGACAGATGCGCCGAAGCGTGACGGCGAAGTGCGAATCGAGCGCAACATCATAGTTCAAACACCGGACGGCGCAAGCCTTCCGGTACCACCGCCACCGCCGAATCTGCCATTCGGAGCGATGGAAGTTTTCGGGCACGGCGGCACGTTCGATTTCGTCTCGACTGAGTTGAATTTGAGCGGCAAAGTCGTCAAAGGCGCGCCGTATTCGGCAACCGGCGTCACGGAAAGAACGCAAACGCTTCCCGATGGAAATCGCATCGTCAATAAATCTTCCAGCCAGCTTTACCGCGACAGCGAAGGCCGCACGCGCCGCGAGCAAACAGTTAGTTTTATCAACAGCTTTATGGCGGCCAATCCGAACGAAGCTTCGCGCACCATTTTCATTAACGATCCGGTAGCGGGCGTTAATTACATACTGAATGAAAAAGATCATACGGCGCGCAAACTGAAGAACTTTAGTTTCGATATGAACGCATTGCGCAACAGTATGCTCGCCGGTAAGTCCGGACTTGCCGCCATACAGTTGAAAAACGGCCTCAATAACGGAGAGAAAATCGTTATTATCAACGAGACTAAAGACGGCGTGGCGACCACGAAGGAATACAGAGGCAAAGAAGCAGACGAAGCCTTAGCGCGAATCAAAAAAGAGAGGGGGGATAAAGCGCCCGCCCTTGCTTCTTCTCTGCCAAATCGCTCGCCTAACACCAGAACCGAATCGCTCGGCAAGCAAATTATCGAGGGCGTCGAAGCCGAAGGCACACGCACGACGACGACGATTCCGGCGGGAAAAATCGGCAACGAACGCGACATAGACATTGTTTCCGAACGCTGGTACTCAAACGAATTGCAAGCGCTCGTGATGACCAAACAGGACGACCCGCGCACGGGCACGAATGTTTATCGTTTGACTAACATCTCGCGCGGTGAACCCTCTCGCACGCTGTTTGAAGTTCCCGCAGACTACACTGTCAAAGCAAACGAACCACTTGTTCGCCGCACGATGCGCATGAAAAAAGAAGAGTAAAGATTCACTGTTTTTCGACAAAGAAAGGCGAAGCGTTCACTGTGCTTCGCCTTTTGTCATTCCTGTGCGATAAAATTTCTACGGCTCTATGAAATTGCTTACGCTTGTGTGAGTTAAGAGAAGCTTGATCTTAAATGTGATTAGCGAAAAATTCTTTACCTGTAAATGGATAAGGTGATGATTAACGAAAAGATAACGGTGACGGTGTTTCAGCAGAACGCGCGGATTGTCGGGTGCGGGCGGACGGGTCGGGCGATGTGTGTTGATCCGGGCGGCGAGGTCGGACGGATTGTCGAACGGCTTGAGCAGACGGGTTTGGAGTTGCAGGCGATTGCTTTGACGCACGCGCATATGGATCACGTGGGTGGCGTCTCTGAATTAAAGAAGCTGTACCCGGAAGCGTTGATAATTCTGCATGAGGCGGACGCGCCGCTCTACGCCGCGCTGCCGGAACAACCCGCGTGGCTGGGGATTCCGCGTGCAGAGTGGGGCGCGCTCGGCTTCGTGTATGACGCGCCGCCCGCTATCGAAAAATACTGGACGGAGGGAGAGGTTTACGGCCTTGGCGAGCTGGAATTTCAGGTGCTGCATTGTCCGGGACACACGCCCGGCCATGTCGTGCTGTTCGAGAAGCGCGAGCGCACGCTTTTCGCCGGAGATTGTTTGTTTAATGGTTCAATCGGAAGAACTGATTTGCCGGGCGGGTCTATGGAAGAATTGATGGAGTCGCTCGTGAATAAGATTGTGCCGCTCGGCGACGACGTGAAAGTTTGCTGCGGGCATGGTGAAGATACGACCATCGGGCGCGAGCGGCTTCACAATCCGTTTCTCACAAATACTTAATGCAAACGAAAGAGGCGTTGGAGACCGGCGAAGGGAGAGAACGCCGGTTACTTCTTTTCTGCGGCGGGATTCGTGGGCAGTTTCTCTTTCATCTGATCCCACTTTTCTTTCGCCTCGCTGCTCAAATCGCCGGGCAGCGTTTCAACCGGCACGTTATTATCGGCGCAGAACACGCGCCATAGCATAAAGCGCGCATCGTACTGGCCTGTTTCGTCGGAGATGACGTTCGCAGGTTGCGGCGTCTCTTTCTGTTTCTCTTCAACCAACTGTTTTGTTTCCTTCCTTGATTCAAACTCAAACTGCAACGCCCGTACATTTTAACAAAATTGTGAAGCGGGCGCGCGTGAGCGAAGGCAGGCTAAGAAGGCGTGCTCAGTAAATATTTTTCGCCGGTCGGAGAGTTTTCGCCGTGCGCCGGTTCAATCGTGACGGCGAAGATCGAAGCGTTGCGTCCGGCGGCGGGGATTTGCTCTTCGAGTTCGGCGCGCCCGGCGGCGTCTGTCATAAAGACTTTTCCGGGAATGGGCTTGCCACCGGCGATGAACCAGATTTGATACGCTTTACCGGCGGGCGCGGGCGGTAGATCGTAAGCGAAAAAGAGCGCGTGCCCGGTGCGGCTGTCGAAGGCGAGTTTAGCGCGCGCGTGCGGCGCAACGCTCGTTCCCGTGAGCTGTGCGATGTGGGCATCGGGCGCGCTTAAAAATTCTCGCGTCGAACGCTCGTGCGCCAATTGCTCGCGCACCTTCGTCTCACGATTCCAGAGCGCGACGAGCGCGATGGTCAGCGCCAGAATCGCCAGCGACGCGGCGAGCGCGCCAGACCAGAACGCGGATTTACTCAAAAAGAATCTCTGGTCGGCTGTCTTCTCCGGTCTTCGTAAAGGTAAAACTTTGCCGTTCTCTTCAACCGGATCATGATCGGAACGAGCGTCCGCGCCGCGCATCCCCGACGCTTGCGAAGACGGCGAATTTTCACTAAGGCGGGCGAGAATGTTGGCGCGCAATTCGGATGGAGGCGCAACGGGTTCGATTGCGAGCGCGAGTTGCGCGGCCGTGTCGCGCCATTCGACGAGTTCGCGGCGACACTCCGGGCACGTTGCCAGATGCTTTTGCAACGCCTCCCGTTCGGCGTCGTCGAGCGCAGCAATCGCTTCCAGCGCCAGCATTTCTGTGTACTCGTCGTGGTTCATCAAAAGCTTTAACGAAGATTCTCGGCTTGCGAGCGTAAAAGAATGCGCAGGCGTGCGAGTCCGGCGCGCGTGCGCGTCTTCACAGTACCAAGCGGCTCATTGGTGCGCGCCGCTATTTCCGATTGCGTCAATCCTTCAAAGTAGGCGAGCACGAGTGTGCGCCTTTGCTCTTCGGGAATCTGTGCCAGCGCGCGGCTGACGATCTCGCGTTGCTCGGCGGCGAGCGTCGCGGTGGCCGCGTTCGTGACGGGCGAGATAAGCAACTCGCTGGTACGCGCGGCTTCTTCGACGGTGCGTTCGCGTGAACCCAGTGAGCGCAGGCGATCAATGGCGCGGCTGCGCGCAATGGTTACGAGCCATGTAAAAACGCGCCCCCGCGTTTCGTCGAAATCCGCCGCGTGTTGCCAGACGCGCCAGAAAACTTCCTGCAAAACATCTTCGGCCTCCGCCCTGTCATGTAGTATACGGAGCAAAAGGCCGAATAGGATTGAGTTGTAACGATCATAAAGCGCGGCGAGCGAACTTTCGTCGCCGCGCGTGATCGCTTCCAGAAGCTGCGCGTCGGTCGTTTGTGCTTGTTCTGACTTCAATGCTTTTCAGAAGTAAATGCTTGAATCAAACTTCCTTTAAGCGACGGTAATGTCTTTCGACAAATAAACGTCCTGCACCGCGTTGAGCACCTTGACGCCTTCGGGCATCGGGCGTTGAAAAGCTTTGCGACCCGAAATAAGACCCATCCCGCCGCCGCGTTTGTTGATGACGGCGGTGCGCACGGCATCGTGTAAATCACTTTCGCCTTTGGAGTCGCCGCCGCTATTGATTAAGCCGCAGCGTCCCATGTAGCAGTTCGCCACCTGATAGCGCACGAGATCAATCGGATGATCGCTGCTCAACTTTTCGTAGATCAAATTGCTGGCCTTGCCGTAGGGCGCGTCTTTCGACAGATTGAGTTGATTGTAGCCGCCGTTGCGCACAGGCAGTTTCTGTTTGATGATGTCGGCCTGAATCGTGCAGCCCAGATGGTTGGCCTGACCCGTCAAATCCGCCGCTTCGTGCATATCGCCTGACTTGGTTTTGAACTGCGAGTTGCGCAGGTAGCACCAGAGAATGGTCGCCATGCCGAGTTCGTGCGCGTAAGCGAAAGCTTCGGCGACTTCCGTGATCTGCCGCGTTGATTCGTCGGAGCCGAAGTAGATGGTCGCGCCGACGGCGATGGCGCCCATGTCGCGCGCTTCGTCAATCGTGCCGAACATAATTTGATCGAACTTGTTCGGGTAGGTGAGCAATTCGTTGTGATTGATTTTGACGATGAACGGAATCTTGTGCGCGTAGCGGCGCGCGACGATGCCGAGCACGCCGTAGGTGGAAGCGACGGCATTGCAGCCGCCTTCAATGGCGAGCTTGACGATGTTTTCGGGATCGAAATACTGCGGGTTGGGAGCAAACGAAGCGCCCGCCGAATGCTCTATGCCCTGGTCAACGGGCAGAATCGAAAGATAGCCTGTGCCTGCGAGCCTGCCGTTGTCGAAGAGGGTTTGCAGCGAACGCAGCACAGCGGGCGTGCGGTCGGATACAAGCCAAACGCGGTCTATGAAATCCGGCCCCGGCAATTGCAGTTGATCTTTGGGAATTGTTTGCGACGTGTAATCGAGCAGCGTGCGCGCGTCTTCCGCGCCCAATATCTCTTCAATGTTGGAAGCGTTTGAAGCGTCAGTGCGCTGGAGTTCGGTAGCCATTTTCTTTGCGTCCTCCTGTGGCTGGATAATAGTGTGAAATATCAACGAGGTCGAACGAGGCCGTAACAGGCTGCGGATTATAGCACGACGACGCCTCTTTCAATGCAGCCTCTTTGCTTTCAAGCCGCGCTGCGAATTCTTTATGAAACTTATGAAACCGCTTTCATTGCAAAATAGTTGTTGACATCGGTCTCATGAAGTTTGATACTCCCGTCGTTCGCCGGAAAGTCTTCTCACGCGCGTTAACACGGGTTAACCTCACGCTGACCAGACTTAACTCATACCTTCAATACTTAACACTATTGAATTTGTCGGCTGGCAAACACCAAACGCACCTTAACCTGACGAATCCGGCGACCGCGTTTACACGGAGCGAGTGGTTTATTGCACTTCTCTTCGTTTCACGCCATCACTGCATTCCGCCGTCTTTTTCTCAACCTCAAATAAGGAGACGCACCATGTTCAAAAGATTCATAACCATTATCACACTATTTGCCACCTCGACGCTCTTTATGAACGGCCTCACGCGCGCTAACGATCTCACGCCCCCCCCCGCAAATTTAAGGCCAGCTAAAAAGAAGAGTTGCGCGCCATGCCAAGCCGCTTCGCAAGGCAACACTCCGGCGGATCAACTCGATAAATTAGCGACGCTCGGCCGCCGCACACAACCGCTTCCATTCACGCCACTTCAGCGTTCCGCCTTCGAGGGCGCAAACGTCAACATGGTCAGCACCGCAACCGGACATCTCGCTTTTGCCGTTACCGATCTCGAACTTAACAGCGGCGCAATGCCCATCACCTTTCAACGCACCTATGCCAGCGACCGCCGCGAAGATACGGGACTCGGCGCGGGCTGGTCTTTCGTCTTCGATGACCGCATCACGCTCAATGCTGATACGGCGTTGCTGACAACGGGAAGCGGCTCCGCGCTCGCTTTTCGCCGCATTGGGGAAACACAACGCTTCGTGCTGCAAATTGACGAACCGCTGCCGCATCAATCGTTCGACATCGCAGACAAAGACACGATTATCGAACGCGCCAACGGCCTTACGCGCACTTACACAAAGCTCGGAGAAGCGTATCGCCTTACTCGAATCAGTGATCCGAACGGCAACGCCATCACAATCAGGTTCGACGACCGCGCGAACGTCAAACAGATTGCCAGCAACAGCGGCGCAACGCTCGCTCTTGAATGGACGGACGGCAAAGATGCACGCCTTCTCGCCGTCACTGACAGCACCAAACGGCGCATCACTTTCAAGCAGGACGGCCAACGCCTGCGCGCCGTCACCGATGCCGCTGGCGCAACGTGGACTTACAATTACGAGGGCGGCAAACTCACACGCGCCGCCGATCCGCTTAATCGAACATTGCTGCAACTGTGGTACGACAAAGCCGGGCGCGTCACGGAAGCGGGCGATGCGGCGGGCACGTCTCTCTATGGCTACGATTCGGCCTTGAACCCCATCTCACGCCGCACCGTTGTCACGGATCAGCTAGGAGCTGCGATTGTCTACGAGCATACGGAGCGCGGCGCGGTGGCAGCCATTAGCAACGATGAAGCACAGACGGTACGCTTTGAATACAACGCTGCCAATCGCCCCGTGCGCATCACAAATTCGCTCGGCGACGAAACGACGTTCTCCTTCGACTCGCAGAATCAACTCCTTCGCCAAACATCGAGCGACGGCGCGGATAAGAGTTTCGCCTACGACGACAAAGGCCAAATCACTTCGACGACGGAACACGGCGAGCGCACCGAGTTCATGCGCGACGAGCGAGGCAATGTAATCGCCGTCAGGAGTAGCGATGCGGCAAAGAGCTATCGCGTTGAACTGGATTCGCGCGGTCAGACAAAGACAATTTCATCCGGGCGCGGGCGCAACGTCTCTCTGGAGCACGATGCGGCGGGCAACAAAACAGCTTTTGCCTATTCCGACGTGGGACGCTTTGAGACGAAACGCGATGCGGCGGGGCGCACCATCGCAGAGCGTCTCCCGTCAGGCTTGACGTATCGCAATGAATTCGACGCGCGCGGACTAATCACCAAACGAAGTGACAATCGCGGGCATTCTGCGACAGTAGAGCGGGATGGCAGCGGCGCGCCGGTAAGTTACACTAGAGCCGACGGGACACAGATGCGTGCGGTTCGTGACGAGGCCGGACGTGTCACGATGCTCACGGGCTTTGACGGCATCACGCGCCGTTTCGGTTACGATGCACGCGGCGCACTGACCGATTACGCTGATGGACGCGGTATACGTGTTAAGGCAGACTACGACGAGCATGGCCGCCTACGCAGTCTTACCGACGGCAAAGGCAACAAAGCGCTCATCGAACGCGACGAGCACGAACGCATCCTCCGCATCGCGTCATCCGAAGGCGTACGGCACACCGTCGCTAAAGATCAACCGGATGCCGCTCGCTTTATCAAAACGAGCTACGGGCCGACCTCTTCAGCCAATGCACGGCAAACTATTAACATTGGAGATTTCTACGTGTCTGTGCTTGACAGCGTGTATCTCGCTTTCTTCTTCGGCGGGTCAGCCGATAATATTTGGCGTGATCCCTCTTCGTTGCTTGATCTTCTCGCATCACCCGAATCCGGTGGTGGTGAGACACGCGAGGAATGTATCTCTCGACACGCTAGTGCCTGCGATCAGGACTTCCAAGCAGAACTCAAAGGTGGTTTTATTGCAGGTCTGGTTGTGCTTGCAGGATGTACGCTTGCCACTGCATTGTTAGGAGCGGCAGTATGCACAGCTATTGCGGTCATCGTAGGTGATATTGCGATGAGTATTGCCAAGAATCGGGGGCAAGCCTGTCTGCTTCGAGCGCCGGATGGCTGTTCTTGAGAGTGACTGAACCGATAGGTTAGGGGTCGGGTTTAGGGCACGCTGAGCGCCGTGCCCTAAACTCTTTCGTCATCTTAGTCAAAAGAGGAGTTTAATATGCGAAGAGAATTAACCGTCAGAATCGCGTTGTTCTTTATCGGCACGGCGGTGCTTACCGGCATGGCGATTTCTACCTCAATCTCCTACTATAATTACAGTCACACATTAGCTAGTGATAGCCTCTCTCAATCCATTAAACTGATTGCTTTTACTGCGATTTTATCGGTTGGCATAGCCTTAAACTTTTTTTATTTCTTCTATCAGACGGTCAAGACGCATCCGCGAATCGCGCGAGGATTGCCGATGGGCTTTGCTGTCGCCCTGTCTCTCTGTTACTTAGTTTACGAGTTCTTTTTTGACGGGCGTATAAGTTCCGAAGGGATGGACTTCGCGCTTCTTCTTATTCTGGGAGCGTGGTTGTTGCTCAACATACTTATTCACTTTGCCTTCAGGGAAAGAGCGGTCTTGCCTTAATCGAGTAAAGCATTATTGCCGTATTCGACACTGGTAGCTGTATGCTCAACGGGAGAGTTTGCAATCTCAACGCGCCCGATGGATGCTCTTGATGCCAAGAAGCTGATTGGCACGAACAAGAAAAGATTCGGGGTATGGCGAGAGCGTCATACCTCGATTCTTACTAAATGAATGCCCACAAATTCCGGGCTGCAAAGGAATTACAAGATGAATACTCAAGGACACCTTACCGCAAAAGTTGCGGGGCTACTGAGAGTAACGATGGTGAATATCGGCATCGCGCTTGTCGGCACATTTATATATATAAGGTACGTTAATCCGAGGGCAATGGAAAGCGTCGCTTCGGGTATATACCTGCTTATCTCGGTAAGCGTTTTAGCACTGCTCGTAACAATAAACTTGGTTTATTTCTGTTCTAAGATAAAGGGGATTTATCCCGGTTTAGCGCGGGGACTACCCTTCGCTTTTTGGGTAATAACTTTCTTTTACTTGCAGATGCTTCCGTTGTTGCACGTGTATCCCTTTAGCGCAGAAAGACTTATTTCTTACCTGCTTGTTTCTTTAGCAGTGAGCCTGATTCTCAACGCCGTCAGCTACGCTGTCCTTAATAGAAGGTCTAGCTTACATTAATTGAATGTGGTGGAAGACGCGTGCAAGTTCGTCAAAAGAGTTCAAGGCGGCGGATTCTCGCAAAATTAGATGGGGGTCGAAAATTATGCCTCGTACATTGAAAGCGGCGTGCAGCTTACTGCTCGCCATATTATTCAGCTTACCGTTTCCGGCAGCGGCTCAAGGCGTGAAGCCCAAGCCGCCGGTAAGCAGCACTCCAACGACTGCGACGCCAACGCGCACGGACGTTAAGAAGGAAGCCGTTGGAAAAACTTTGACGCAGGATCAGCAGAGCGCGCTCGCGGTGCTCGATGGATTGTTCGAGGCGGCGAAGCGGTTCGACGATGAGCGCGATTGGATTAAAACGCGGGCGCAGATTGCCGATGTGCTGTGGGCGTTTGATGAAGCGCGGGCGCGGCGCGAGCTTGAGGCGGCCTTTCGCGGAATCGAAAAGTTGAAGCCTGCGCCGCCACCGGCGAAAGATGATTTCATGGCGGCGATGGCGACGGTGTTTGGAGGTTCGCCGCAGTCACAGTTGCGCAGTGAAGTGTTGCGCCTTATTGCGCGCCACGATACGGCGCTGGCGAGAGAGTTAACGAAATCAGTTGTGGAGACGCCGCCGAAAGAAGAGTTGAAAAACACGCCGTTCGGTCATCAGAGCGAGCGTTCGACGTTGTACTTGCAGCAGGCGCTCGCACTCGTCGAGACAGACCCTGTGCGCGCCGCAGAGTTCGCCAAACTCAGTTTGAACGGCGGCATCGGCCTGCTCTTTCCCGGCGTGCTGCTGGCGCTTCGCATTAAAGAAACAAAACTCGCCGACGATCTTTTCGTGGACGCACTTGCTGTCGCAGAGCGCGACGCGGCAACTGCGATGACGAACGTCAGTTTGCTGTCTCCCTATGTCTTCCCGGATTACGGCGGCGCGGCCAACTCGATGCGTATGATGGCGATGCTCGATCCGAAATCGAACATCGCGGCGACACAGCCCAACCCCGCGCTCGTCACTCCGTTTTTGGACTTCGCTTACAACATGATTATGCGCCAGCCGGAGACGCAGCAGTCCGCCCCGGATGCGGCATCATCCGATAAAGAATCTGCGAAGGCGCAGCTAGAATCTGCGAAGGCGCAGATGATGAGCGATTATCAGTCTACCGTTTCTTACGCCACAGGTCAGCAGTTGCTTCCGTACTTTGAACGCTACGCGCCGGAACGTGCGGCAACATTGCGTGCCGCACTGGAGAATCGCCTGCGCGCCATCCCCGGCGGCACAACGCGCGATCTGCTGGCAAACCTTCAGCAACCGAGCACCGTTCAGGAACTATTGAATAAAGCGGAGGATGCGAAGACTGATCCCGAAAAGGACTCTTACTATCAACGCGCGGCGGCGCTGGCGGCGCAGAACGGCGATTACGATCAGGCCATTTCCCTTGTCGAGAAAACGCACAACACGGAACTTCAACCGCTGCTCACTTCCGTCTTTCGGATGCAGGCGGCGATGACCGCGATCAGCAAAAAAGATTGGGACGCCGCATATCGTTACGGGAGAGACATCCCTGATGTCGTCCAGCGCGCCGCCGTCTTCGCCTTTTTAGCGCAACGATTAATTGAGAAGAAAGAGACTGTGCGCGCGACACAAATGTTAATCGAAGCCGAACTCTTAATCGGCAAAGCCGACAACGGCCCGGAGAAGGCGCGCGCCATGCTTTTGATAACAAGCGCCGCCGCGCACCTCGATACGTTGCGCGGTTTTGAATCTTTCGCAGTGGCAGTTAACGCGATTAATAATTCCGACGTGCCCGCGCCGGAAGCAAAGGGCATGGCGGCGATGATTAACGGCATGAACAATATGATGATGAGTATGCTCGGAGTTCAGACGCTCGACTTTGAACAGAGCCTGCCGCTACTGGCGCGCGCCGATTTCAATCATGCGCTGTATCTGGCGCAGACGATACGGAAAAAAGAGACGGCAGTTGCGGCACAACTTGCTGCGTGTCGCGGCGTGCTCGTGAAAACCAAAGACGACGCCGCTCCTAAACTTTCAACGCGCCCCGCCGCACCTGCGGCAAAGATGGGCGGTAAGCAGAAGCCGTAAAAAAAGTCATTCCCGGTGCGGCGCAAACGTAGGCTGCTTCACTGTCGCGCCGCCAAGTGTCTTTCAGCTCGCTTGCAGCGTGAACTGCCGCAAGGCTTCACGCAGGCGGACGGCGAGGCTGCCGACGGTGATGGTATAGCGGTGGTAATCGAAAGCGTTGACGAACTGTAGCCCGAGTCCCGCCGAAGTGAGGAAGATTTCGTCGGCCTCCGCGAGTGGCGCGAGATCATTGACGCTTTCGACAAAGGGCATTGATAATTCGCCCGCGAGACGGATTACCAGCGCGCGTGTTGTGCCCGCGAGCGCGCCGGTGGAAAGCGCGGGCGTGTGTAGATGGCCGTCGCGCACCCAGAACAGATTGGCGAGCGTGGTTGAGACGACTTCGCCGCGTTCGTTAAGCACAACGGCTTCATCGAAATCGCGCCCGCGTGCTTCCTCCCAACTCAAAATGTGATCCAGATAATTGACGCTCTTAATGCCCGTTAAAGGCGAGAGCGTGTTGACGCGGTAAGGCGAGACCGTGATCGCCACGCCTTCTTCACACGCCGCCCGCCGCTCGCCCGTGATAATCAAGAGCCGCGTTTTTTGTTTTGCATCGCCCGCGCTCGTTTGCCAGATGACTGCCTCCGCGCTCGTCAATAAAGAAACGCGCGCGCGACCTTCCGCAATTTCGTTCGCTTCGATCAATTCGGCGAGCGCCGCGCCGATTGACGCTTCGCTAAACTCTACGGCTTCGATGCCGGTTCTTTCGGCGTGCTCCTGCAAACGCGCATAATGTTCCGGCCAGAGAAACGGGCGCGCGTGATGCACGGCGAGCGTAGTAAAGACGCCGCGCCCGTAAAGCAATGCGCCGGGATTGAATGCCACACGCGCCCGCGCCGCATTCACTACGCGATTGTTCAGATAAATAAGCGTATGCACTCTCGCCGCAACCTTTCAACGATAACTACAAACCCGTCCGCGCACGTCTGTTTCATCAAACGCTCAATTCCGCATTCAGCGCCGTGAGCAACGCGCGGGCTTTGACGAGCGATTCTTCATACTCCGCATCCGCGCGGCTATCGGCGACGATGCCGCCGCCGACATTAAAGCGCGCCGTCTTATCGCGCACCGTCATCGTGCGAATCGCCACGCTCGAATCCATCGCGCCGTCGAAAGAGAAGAGAGCGGTAGCGCCCATTGAAAGCCCGCGCCGCCGCGTCTCAATCTCATCTATAATCTGCATCGCGCGAATCTTCGGCGCGCCCGTAATCGAGCCGCACGGGAAAGCCGCGCGCCAAAAATCCCCCGCCGTCGCCTCTTTGCGTAATGTTCCGCGAACTTTCGAGACCAGATGAAACAGCGTCGGGTGTTCTTCGAGCGCGCCGAGCTTCGTCACCTCAATAGAGCCATACTCGCACACACGCCCCAGATCGTTGCGCAGCAAATCAACGATCATCACATTCTCCGCGCGATCCTTTGCGCTCGCCAAAAGCTCTCGCCGCAAACGTGTATCTTCTTTCGTTGTTGCGCCGCGCGGCCTCGTTCCTTTGATCGGCCAGGCTTCGATGCGGCGATTCTCCGCGCCGACTTCGACGCGCAGAAAACGCTCCGGCGAGAAACTAACACACACGTCTTCGCCGCGCCGTATGAAAGCCGAGAACGCCGCCGGATGATCGCGGCGCAATCGCAGGAAAATACGTTCTGGCGTGAAGCGTTCGTTATCGCCATCGAGCGCGACGGTGAGTTGCTGCGTGAGGTTGGCCTGATAAATATCGCCCGCCGCAATGTGCTCTTTCACGCGCTCGACGGCTTGAACGTATTCGCCGCGCGCGAAATTTGAAACGGCGCGATGCGAAATCTTTTCAACCGCGCTTTCCTCCCGCCCGGAAAACTTCAACCTCTTCGCCGCATCGCAAATCGTTTCGTGTGTTTCTTCGAGCGCACGCTGGCCGCCGCGCGTGATGATGCGCGTCGAATCGCGCGCGTAGTCGTGAACGATGAGCGTGTCGTAGAACGCGAGCACTGCGTCGGGCTCGTCTGCGGCGAGAAGCGAGGCGCGGGAATTAATTGCGGGCGTCGCTGCCGTTGATGTTGCGGCGCGCAGGCTTGCGATGCGTTGCGCATAATCGTAAGCGAAGGTAGCGATACAGGCTCCGGCAAGCGGCGAGAAGAGCGCGTCGTGCGGTTGCTCACGGCGGAATGATGATCGGTATTCGCGCAGGCGTGCGTCGAGCAAATCGAGCACGGCTTCCGTTTCAGCGTGAACGATACTGCTGCTGCCGCGCTGTGTGATGTGCATCAACGCGCCGCGAGCTTCGACGATTTCAAAGGGATCGAATCCGGCGATGAGCAGACGCCCGCCCGTCCAGCCTTCGCGTGTTGCGCCGGAATCGAGCAGACTCAAACGACGCGCGTGCGGAAGCGCGAGCAAGGCGCGCAAAAGTTCTTCAACCGTGAAATTAACTTCGCGCGCAAGAAACGGCTTCGTTGTTTTGTCTGCCTGTGTCGCGCGCGCCGTGCCCATTCTTTTGCAGCCTGTTTGAAAGAGCGCCCGTATAAGATTCGAGCTATCAACTCGAACGCGAAACACGCGCGCCCGTCTTATTCGCTTTCGGCGGCCAGTACTTCGCGGTGCAGTTTCGATGCAAGCGACGCTCGCCAGGCCGTCTCGAGTTCGCTAATGCGCGCGTCTATCGCTTCTTCGCCGTTTACACGGATTCGCAAACTGTCCGCACCGACGCGACCCAGTACGGCGAGCGGGCAATTCTCGCGCGCAGCAATCTCTTTTATCGAATCGAGCGAAGCTTCGCTGAAACTGACGACGATGCGCGAAGGCGATTCGCTGAAAAGCTGCGTGGGCGTCGGAAGCGTGCCGGAAAGCTCTATGTCTGCGCCGAGCGATGAACGATTCAAAGATGAAAAGCAGCATTCGGCGAGCGCGACCGCAATGCCGCCGTCCGAACAATCGTGCGCGGAATAGATCAATCCCGCTTCCGCCGCGCGCAGGCACGCCGCCTGCACGCTTTTTTCGAGTTCCAGATCGAGGGCGGGCGGCGCGTCTCCCGCTTCGATCATTTCATCAATAGTGCGCTGCTCAATCGTCGCGGCGTATTCGCTTACGGCCAGATCGCTTTGCGTTGTGCCCAGTAGCGCGATGATGTCGCCGGGATTTTTGAAGCCGTGCTGGATGATACGGCGCACGTCTTCGATGAGTCCGACCATGCCGATGACGGGCGTGGGCAAAATTCCGCGCCCTTCCGTTTCATTGTAGAAAGAGACGTTGCCGGAGATGACGGGCGTTTCAAACGCGCGGCACGCCTCGCCGATGCCTTCGATTGTTTCCGCGAAAGACCACATTACCTCGGGGCGTTCGGGCGAAGCGAAGTTCAGACAATTGGTAATCGCCAGCGGACGCGCGCCGACACAAACGACATTTCGCGCGGCTTCGGCGACGATCAACTTCGCGCCCTCGCGCGGGTTCGCGGCGCAGTAGCGCCCGTTACCGTCCAGCGTCATCGCCAACGCCCGCCGCGTCTCCTTGATACGCACGACCGCCGCATCCGCGCCCGGCAAAACAGCCGTGTTGGTGCGCACCATATGATCGTATTGCCTGTAAACCCATTCCTTCGACGCGATGTTCGGCGAAGACAAAAGCCTCCGCAATGCGTCCGTATAATAAGTAAGTCTGGAGTCTGGAGTCTGGAGTCTGGAGTCGGAAGAGAATTTGCGTTCCGACTCTCGACTCTCGACTCTTGACTCTCGACTCTTGACTCGTTGAGGCGCTCGCATCGGGCGTTCGTATTTCGGCGCTTCATCGGTGAGCGCGGCGACGGGAATATCCGCGACCTGTTCGCCGTTATGCAGGACGCGCATACGCTCGTCGTCCGTAACGCGACCAATCACAACCGCGTCTAAATCCCATTTGCGAAAGATGTCTACGACCTGACGTTCGTGCCCTTTGTGCGCGACGATCAGCATACGCTCCTGCGATTCCGAGAGTAGCATTTCGTAGGCCGTCATATTCTGCTCGCGCTGCGGTACAAGACTTAAATCAATCTCGATGCCGTTTCCGGCGCGCGCGGCCATTTCGCAGGACGAAGAGGTTAAGCCCGCCGCGCCCATGTCCTGTATGCCCGCGACCGCGCCGCTGCGCATCGCTTCGAGGCACGCTTCGAGCAGTAGCTTTTCTAGAAACGGATCGCCGACCTGCACCGTCGGGCGTTTCTCGAGGGCTTCGTCGTCAAACTCTGCGGAAGCCATCGTCGCGCCGTGTATGCCGTCGCGCCCCGTCTTCGCGCCGACGTACAACATGGGATTGCCTATCCCTGCTGCTTTGCCGAAAAAGATTGCGTCGCGGCGCACGAGGCCGAGCGCGAAAGCGTTGACCAGAGGATTAAGCGCATACGCATCATCGAAAGCGACTTCGCCGCCGATGGTCGCCACGCCGAACGCATTGCCGTAATGCGCGATGCCTGCGACGACGCCCGCCAGTAGCCGTTGATTGCGTCGTCCATGCTGTTCATGATCGAGCGAACCGAAGCGCAGCGAGTTCATCGCGGCGACGGGACGCGCGCCCATCGTGAAGATGTCGCGCAGGATGCCGCCGACGCCCGTCGCCGCACCCTGAAACGGTTCGATGAATGAAGGATGATTGTGCGATTCCACCTTGAAGGCTGCGCACCAGCCGTCGCCGACATCCACGACGCCCGCGTTTTCGCCCGGCGGCACAATCACACGCGCGCCCGTCGTCGGCAGTTTTTTGAGATGCACGCGCGAGGATTTGTAAGAACAGTGCTCCGACCACATCACGGAGAAGATACCCAACTCTGCAAACGTCGGCGCGCGTCCGAGCAACTCCACGATGCGCGCGTATTCTGCTACGGTCAGATGATGCGCGGCGGCGATTTCGGGAGTGATGTTCATAAGCAGGAAGCGGAAGGCGAAGGGCGGAAGTGTCGGCGCAAGGCCGTTAAATTTTATGGCGCTCGCGTGACACGTTCTATTTCGGACTTGCTTTCTTCACGTCCATCTTTTGAATACCGCTTTTCTCTATCGCCGCGCGAAGCTCTGCCGGTTTGATGCGCCCCATGTGTCTGAAAATGATTTGGCCTTTGTCGCCGAAGAGAAACGTTGCGGGCAGCGCGCCGCCCCACTGCTCGTCAACGGCGTTCATCGCCGCTTCCTGATCGGGCGCGTTCAAAAGATAGGCGGGCATCGTCGCGTGCATCCTGCGCAGGAATTGCGGCACGCCTTTGTTCAATTCCTCAATATCGTCAAGCGAGACGACGATGAAATCAAGGCCGCGTTTCTTGTAGTCTTCATTGATGCGGACGAGGTCTGGAAACTCTTCGCGGCACGGCTCGCACCACGTCGCCCAGAAGTTAACGAGCAGCGGACGCGCAGAAGAAGACGATGACGTTGAGGTTGACGATGACGGCGGCTGTGTGTTGCCGCGCTGCAAAATCTTCTTGAGTGCGGCGATGTCTATCTCGCGCACGGCGACGGGTTCCGCCGTAGCCGCAATGTTTGAGACAACTTTCTTTTCGCTTGCCTGCGCCTGTGCGGAACTGTTTTTCGTCGCGCGGTTTTTATTGCCCGCCGCACGGGAACGCGATGAGCGTCGCGGCTGTTGCGTGGTGGCGGCGCGTGTTGTTATTGCCAGCGTAGACGCGCCGCAGCCGATAGCGAGAGACAACGCGAGGAATCGTTTGAGTTTCATGGCGGTTAAGCGACGCGCTTGATCGAGCAGCCGAACGCTTTGGCTCCCGTTTTCGTGACGGGTTTGCCAGCGAGACCGGCGTCGAGAGCTTCGCGCAGATCGTTTGTGCTGATGCTCGCGGCGTTGCGCGAATTGTCTATCCGCCCGTGATAGACGAGCTTGTTGCTTGCGTCCAGATAGAAAGCTTCGGGCGTGACCTCTGCGCCGAGCGCGTCGGCGACCTTATTGCCGTCGTCCTTCAGAATCGGAAACGTCAGATGCTTTTCCGCCGCGTGGCGTTTGATGTCGTCGGGCATCTCCGTCTTATTAGCGTTGATGCCGACGACGTTGATGCCGCGCGCTTTGTAGTCAACAGCAAGCTTTTCCATACGCTCGTTATAAGCGTTTGAGACGGGGCAGTTGACTGACACGAAGATCAGCACGACGCCGTTTGTGCCCTTCAGTGAACGAAGCGTGTGCGCTTTGCCGCTGGCATCCGGTAAATTGAAGTCAGGGATAATTGACCCGACGCGCGCGCCCGCAATCGCTTTCTCCGTTTGCGCGCTGACGCCCGCGTTACCATAACCTAGCACCGCACCCGCAAGCGCCAGAACGATAATGAAAAGCGCCGTTAAATTGTGTCTCTTCATGGTGAAATCAAAACTCCTTTTTAACATCTGTTTTCGCTTGAAACGAATTTGATGCAAGGTTAACAGCAGCGGTAAAAGTTGACAAGCATCGCAAAGTTTCATCCGGCAGCTTTAGCCGCTTGCGTTCGTCGCGCTCGCGTCGCACCAACCATTTGTTGACGATAACAGCCGACGTGTGATAGTTTGCGTGCCCTCAAACGGAGCTTGTCAGCAAAACGCCTGCCGCCGACCTCAGTAGTGACGGCAGACCCGGAAAACATATAGGCCGGTGTTGCCGGTGAATCCTAACTTTACGCAACCGAATCTCTATGTGCTTTGTCTCTCAACCTCACTTACGCATCGTCGCCTCTAACGGCGTTGCGGCCTGTCCGTTGATGAGCGAAGCCTTCGCTTTTAATCCTTTTTCCCCGTGCGCTCATGGCCGGGGCCTCAAGACAAGGATGCAACGTCATGAAACTCCTCAAAAGAAATCAGAACGAAGCCCTCAAAAGAAATCACAGCCGAATTCTCTCGCTAAGTCTCATGTTCGCGCTGGCCGGTGGTCTATCGCCTTATCGAGTTACGGCAAATTCGCCGCGCCGCGAATCTCGCATTGCCGGTAAGGTTGCCGCCGCTCGTGCCAGCTACTTTATCCCGGTTGACACTTCCGCGAGCAGCCTTTCGATCAACGATATTTACGTTGCCGAATCTACCGTCGGCACATCCACTGCGCTCTTTACCGTGAGTTTGTCGCAGGCCAGCACGCAAACCGTCGCGGTCACTTACACGACACAGGACGGCACGGCCACCGCGCCCGATGATTACGTGAGCGCCGCCGGGTTGCTGACATTTGCGCCGGGGCAAACAATCAAGACCGTTGCCGTGACGATTAACAGCGACGCGGTGAACGACCCGAACGAAACTTTCAACGTCAACTTGAGCAATGCGGTCAACGCTGAAATCAATCGCGCGCAGGGACAAGCGACGATTCTCGCGCCCGTTGCTCCCGGCGATGTCGTCATCAACGAACTGCGCACACGCGGCGCGGCAGGCGCATCCGATGAGTTTGTCGAATTACAGAACGCAAGCCCTTCCGATATAGACATCTCCGGCTACAAGCTTTTGAAATCGAGCAACAACGGAACGACATCCACCCTTGCCGTTATCCTGCAAGGCACGATCCTCGAACCCGGACAAAGCTACCTCGTGACGAACACCACCGCCACGACCGGCTACAGCCTGAAGGATTACGGCGGCACTGACCGCGCCCTCGGTAATCAAAATCAAACATCTGGAATCGCTGATGACGGCGGCGTGGCGCTCGCCAGAAGCGATAACACTATCGTTGACCAAGTCGGCTTTACCACTACGGCGGGCACAGGCTCCGCTTACGGAGAAGGCACGCGCCTTGCCCCTACAACCACGTCGGCGGCGAGCGTGCAGTTTAGTTATGTGCGCAAACAAACAACCGGCGTGCCGCAGGATACGAATGATAACGCGAACGATTTCGTGTTGATCTCCACGAGCGGCGCCGTCGGTTCGCTCTCCGCCGTGCTCGGTGCGCCCGCGCCGAAGAACCTTGCGAGCCCGCGCCGCAATACAGCCGTCGGCGGCGGCTTAGTGCCGAACGTGCGCGACCGCAGCTATGCGGCATCGGACACCAACGCGACGTTCGCGCCGCTCGGCACGCTCACCTTTAATCGTCGCTACACGAACAACACAACAGGCAACATCACACGCCTGCGCTTCCGCGTCATTGACATCACGACCGTCAACAGCCCGGACGTGCGTGCGCTCTATGGCAGTCAGGCCAGCCGTCAGGCGGTACTGCGCGTGCTGGATCGCACGGTGGCGACGGCCTTGAATAATGGCACGCAGCCGACTGTCACGGTAGACAATCAAACTCTACAAGCTCTGGTGCTGGAGCAACCGCCAAACCAATCGGCGCAGGAGGGCGGCCTCAATTCGAGTTTGAACGTCGAGAGTATTCTGACGACTCCGCTTGCGCCGAACGCGAGTGTAGACGTGCAGTTTCGCACAGGCGTGCAAGCGGGCGGCTACTATCGCTTCTTCGTTATCTTCGAGGCGCTGCCGTAAACCTTTGGCGCATGGATCGCGGTCATCGGCGCGAAAGGAGAAAAGCGAAGTTATGCGAAACAGTTTACGCGGCTGGCCGCCGCGCGTTGTGCTGCCGGTATTGATTCTTCCGCTATGCGGGTTGACGACGGCGGCGCAAACAAACGCGCCACAGCCGGGGCAACAGCCATCATCGTCGGCAAATAATAGCGGCGCGGCTACCTCGCCCGCGCCACCGGCAGCAACAGCGCCGACGAAGAAGATTGTTGGCGCAAAACGCGCGTGGCGCGTGCAAGTCTTTGCGAACCAGAATCCCGTCATCGTCAGATTGCGCGCCGCCGATGCGCCGCTCGCAGATATCGCCGCCGAGATGAGCCGCCAGCTCAAGATTCCAATCGTCCTCAGCGCCGTCATGAAAGGGCAGCGCGTGACGCTCGACCTCGCCGACCTGCCGCTTGAGACGGCCTTGCGCGCGCTCGCGCCGGAAGTGTGCCTCGATGAACTTGTGATCGGCGGCGCGGCCTCCATTCAACCGCAGTACACAGCCATTTATCTAAGCGGAGTAAACGAAACGCTCCCGGCAAACAACGACCCGACGCAGAGCGATTCGCAAGTTATGCTGATGGAAGGCAATACGGAAGACTTGCGGGACGAAGCATCTGCCTCGACGCCGAAAGAAACAATCGCAGAGCGGTTTGTGGAAGCTAAATTCGAGAAGAATAAATTGACGCTGCGCGCGCGCGGCCAACCCGTTTCCGTTGTCTTATATGAGATGGCGCGCGCGATGAAGATTCCCTTCGATATCCGGCATCGCAGCGAAGAGATAATTGACACGGATGTAACAGACGTTCCTGTAGAGCAAGCACTGCTCAATCTACCTTCGTCCGTGCGTTTATATTTACGCAAAGATGCGCGGACACTGGAGAGCACGCCCCTGCGTCTGGTGCTTGCGGGCGTGCCCGATCAGCACACGGCTAAACCCAAAAATAATCTTCAGGGAGAAACGAATAATGGACAAAGATAACGAGCAATTACCCGACGACTATTCGTCAGAATCGAACGAGCAGGCAGCGGGCGCACCGCCGGCGGCGCAAAAGAGATTGTTTGTCGAGCCTTCTGTGTCCGCGCCCGTTAAAGTACTGGAAGCCACAAGGCTTTTGCTCCAGACCACCGGTGCCGCCGGTTCATCCTCCATCTAAATGTTTTGTCTGAAAACGGAGACTTCGCGCAACGGTGGTTTTTATGTTTATGGGTTCTGTCTCGAATAACTTTTTTACTGTCGCTGATCGTTTGTTATCCGTCGAGACACGGGACGAATGGTCGGCGCAGCTGTTCACAAGAGTTATCGCTGATTTCTGTTTTCTGCCCGTCGCTTATTCCGAAAATAAACCTGACGGCATTCTGCGTATATGGCGCACCGGCACGCCGCCGCCTGTGCCTGCCGGATTGTCCGGCTTTGAGATTGCGGACGGATACTGTTATTCGAGCGGTGAAGCCATTTATCTTGCGGTATATGATTCGCTGATTATCGTCCACCGGCGTGCGGCAAAGCTGATCGAACTCTTCATCGGCGAAACCACGCGCGCGCTTCGTCCGATGTCTCTGATTAACTCGATTATTTATGCCGTGCAAGCACTATTGCGGCGCGCCTCTGTCTATCCGCTACACGCCGCCGGTTTAATCGAGCCGCAAAGCAATCATGGCGTGCTCATCATCGGCGACTCCGGCGCTGGCAAATCCACGCTGACCATCCGGTTAACTGCAGCCGGATGGCGCTATCTGTCCGACGATCTGATGACGCTGATTGAGCGCAACGGCCACATCATCGCGCAAGGGCTACGGCGCATCTTTTCGCTCGCGGCGGTGTCCGGGCTAATGTCGCAAGAATTGCCGCGTCTCGAAGCGGCGCTCGGGAAAGCTGTGCTCGCCGATCCAACCAAACACGTTATCCATCCAATGATTCTATTTCCAGACTCTTTAGCGCAAGCGTGCGTCCCGCATCGCCTGCTTTTCCCGGAAGTAACCGCCGAAGAAACCAGCCGCCTTATCCGGCTCGCACCCGTCGAGGCGATGTCACGGCTTATCAAACACTGCCCCTGGTCAACCTACGATACCGCCATTGCGCCCGACTATTTGTCTGCGCTCGGCTTGCTCATCAAACAAAGCGTTGCTTACAGGCTGATTGCGGGCGCGGACTTGCTGCGCGAACCGCAACGCGCCGCAATGCTTCTCTCATCCGTCTAACGTAGTGGCAGAATAGCTATGACATTCTCACGCCTTCCAGAACAGAGAGCGATTGATAAGCCGGTTATCACCATCGAGCTGACGAACATTTGCAATCTGCATTGCCGCTATTGCTTGCGCGATGAAGACGCGCTCTATCACACAAAGGCGCATTACCTCCCGCTCGAACTGCTACGGCGAATTATCCGCGAGGCGCGGCAAACTTATCATCTCAAGCGTGTTGATTTCACCGGCGGAGAAGTCACGCTTCATCCGCAGTTCGGCGAGATTATCGAAGCCGTCGGCGCGGAAAACTTACAGGCGGCCTTTGTCACCAACGGCTGGCATTTTGAGCGCGTTTACCCGGCGTTGCTCGCCCATCGAACGGCACTCGATGTCGTGGCTTTTAGTCTCGATGGGGCGACCGCCGAAGCGCATGATTGCTGGCGCGGAAAGAATTCGTTCAAGCGCGTGATAAGCGCCGTCACGCGCTGCTATATGCACAACATTCCCTTTATCTTTAAGACGGTGTTGCGCCGCGATACTGCTACGCAAGTCGAGCAGATTGCGCTGCTAGCGGCGCGGCTCGGCGCAGCTGGCGTGACCTTCGCGCATTTTCTGCCGACATCATTTGCCGCCGCGAATGAGTCGGCTCTCAGCCTCGACGAGCAGAAAGTAATCGAACATGAAATTACTGTGCTGGCGGGAATCTTCAAAATGAAGATCGGTCTTGCCGCAGGCTTTTATGATATTGATCCGGCTCCGCACTGCGCGGCGCTGCGCGGCACAAGTTGCAACGTGGATTATCGCGGACGCTTAACACTCTGCTGCAATTTGTCCGGCTATCGCGGAAGCGGCGAAGCCGAAGCGGACGTGGCGGCGGATTTGACACGTGAAGAATTCGGTTCGGCTTACCGGCGACTGCGCGGCATCGCCGAAGGGCAGGTTGCGCGCCGCACCGCCGCGCTCGCCGCATTAAGCGAGAAAGGTGAGCGACCGGATTTATCTACCGGCTCACCGTGCCTGTTTTGCCTGCACAGCTTCGGCAAAATCCTCTGGCGTTCCCGTGAGGTGACGGAAAAAACTTCGACGCGCGCGTTACCTGTTTTGTAAATCTCAAGCGCGCCGCACAAATAATTTTTAAGCGAGAGAATTTAAGATGGCGACGACAAATATACCGGCCACATACGAGCACATTGTCTCTACCGCCTTCGATGGCGGCGAAGGCGTTCTCGTTGATCTCAACACCAAGCGATACTACCAGCTGAACGAAACGGCGATGCTGGTCTGGCACAGCCTCGAAAAGTCTCTTTCCATTCCTGAAATTGTCAGAGAGATGACGGCCACCTATGAGGTGAGCGAGAATCATGCGGCTAACAGCATCGAGAAAGTCTTGCGCGAGCTTCAAACTTACAGACTGGTGCGCCCGCGCTCGTGACAACCCGGTTCTCGATCCGGGAAAGAATAGGTCGCAATGTAGCGGGGATGAATCGGTTCGAGCAGCGGTTGTCCGTTCGCTTCAAGCCATGCGTGGCCTTCGAGCAGTTCGCGTTGCTTTTCGTTTCGCAAACCGAAAACGATGCGCGTCTCGATTCCGTTGAGCGCGAGAAAGCGATGAAGGATGACGGCGCGCTTCCAGCAGACCGGCTTGAAGACAAGCCAGTTTGCGCCGAGCAGCGCATCCATTGCGTGAGCCAGTCTTGCGTGTGAAACGGAACGAGCGCGCGTTGCGGAAACAGCCCGCTGCTTACCGGGCGCGATTAATTTTAAGGCGCGCGGCAACGGCAGAAATTTAATGAGTGCGGAAAGATAAAGAGTCCACACTGCCATTCGCAGCATCAGCACGGCCAATTGCGGATCGCGCCGCGCCAGCCGAACGGCGCGCATCGGCGCGCGCAAACCGCCCCGCAAGAATTGATTGGCTTCGGCAAGCATCACAGCCTTCTTCTATGGTGTTTACTGAACGCACATAGACGCAGCATAGCGACAATGCCGCAGGGCGCAAGCGGCGCAAAGCTTCTTCGCTCGCTTAAACTCTTTGCGCCGTCTCGAGCGTAAACAGCCAGAGCATACGCTCTTCCTGCTCGTCGAAAACGTGGCGGCCTTCGACGACGCGCCACAATCCCATGTGTTGCCAGCGCCCGGCGGCGAGCTTGTTGAAGAGCGGCACGCCGTGAGCTGTCTCAATCGCTGCCAACAGCGCGCGATTGCCCGGCGTCAAAGCCTGATCCCCGCGACGGCCTTCGCCCGTGTAAAAGATTTTGTCGCCGGATGGATTGGCACGGTCAGGATAACAGGGATTGATGCGCCCGAAGTCCGTCAACAGCGAAATGAGCCGCCCACTGCGCTGATAAACGCCGTTGCGTATGCGATGCGTTTTATTTACTTCCGCCCACGAAAGAAATTCGCCGGACGTTGAATCCGGTATGCTCATCGCGCTTTGCTTTTCGTCTACCGCCGTTTTCGCGCGCCTCATAAAAGTCATCCACAACCTTCGTCAAAGGCACACTGATTTTTAACTTTTATGCGAGAGCGGCGAGTGTCGCGGCGAGTGAACTGAAGAGGCCGCGCCCGTCCGCTGACCCGAGCAGGTCTTCGCAGGCGCGTTCCGGGTGCGGCATCAGTCCGAGCACGTTGCGTTCGCGGTTGCAGATACCGGCGATAGAATCGCGCGAGCCGTTCGGGTTGGCTTCATCGGAGACGTTGCCATGTGCATCGCAGTAACGAAAGATGATGCGATTTTCATGCAGAAGCTCCGCGAGGGTTTCACCATTGCAGACGTAATTACCTTCGGCGTGTGCGATGGGTAAGCGCAACACTGCGCCGGACTGTATTTGGTTTGTGAATGGCGTATTGGTGGTTGCGACGCGGACGTGTGTGTGCTCGCAGATAAAATGCAGATCACGGTTGCGCAGGAGCGCGCCGGGCAAGAGTCCTGCTTCGCAGAGAATCTGAAAGCCGTTGCAGATGCCGAGCACGTAGCGGCCGCGCGCCGCGAAATCTTTAATCGAGTTCATCACGGGCGAGAAGCGGGCGAGCGCACCGGCGCGCAAGTAATCGCCGTAGGAAAAACCGCCGGGAATAATCACGGCATCGTAGGCACTCAAATCCGTATCACGATGCCAGATGAAATCAACCGGCTGCCCGACGTGCTTCGAGACGACGTGATACGCATCGTGATCGCAATTCGAGCCGGGAAAAACTACTACGCCGAATTTCATAAGTGTGCAACGAAAGTGTGTAAGCCTGCGCTTAATGTTGATCTGCGATACGCGACAATTTTTGTGCCGCTTCTTTTAGCCGGTACGAGATAGAGGCTTGGGCTTCGTCGGGCAATCGGGAACCGTTCTTAACGAACCTGTGAAGGTTTTCAATCGCGGAGTCGAGCGCGTCCAACTCGGCATCTATCTCCGCTCGTTCGTCTGCGTTAATCCCGCGCGCGCCGACAATGCGTATATTCGCGCCGACGTGTTTACCGCGCACGCCTTCACTAAAATCATATTCGGCGCGCATCTCATCAATCGCTTTCTTCATAACTTTTTCTTTCCTTTCGCGTCGGCTTGCGGGCACTGATGAGGCGAATCCGGTTGCTTCCTTCAGCGTAAGATACGACCAGCGTATGCCCTGCGCGGGATTCACCGACGATCAAAAATCGGCGTTCATCAATCGAATGATCCGGGTCATCTATCGTGATCGCCAACTCATCATAAAACACTGTCGCCGCTTCCTCAAAAGATACGCGATGCGCTTTTCGATTATACTTGTTTTTGTCTTCGTCCCACTCGACTTCAAACTGTCCGGGACTACGGCTCACGCTTCTATCTCCACGCGGTAATCTTCTATCACGGGATTCGATAAAATTTCACGCGCCATTCTTTCGACATCTTCGCGCGCCTCTTTTTCGTCGAGCGAAGCATCCAGCGCAATCTCGAAATACTTGCCCTGCCGCACGTCCGCGATGCGTTCAAAGCCGAGCGATTCGACAGCCTGCTGAATCGCCTTGCCCTGCGGATCGAGCACGCCTGCTTTTAATGTCACGTAAACTTTAGCTTTCACTTTCGATAGCTCGTTTCTATGGGTGGTCAGTAATCAGTTGTCGGTAATCAGCCAGAGCATTGAAAACCATCGAGCGTGGTCGGTGATTATTGCTCATCAAAGACGCGCGCGAAGATGGCGTTGATGTTTCGCAGGTAAGTGTCCGGGGCGAAGATGCGCGCGATCTCTGCGGGCGTTAAATGCTTGCTTATGTCGGCGTCGGCGCGGGCGAGCGTTTGAAAATCCTTTCCTTCGTCCCACACGCGCATCGCGTTGCGCTGCACCCATTCGTAGGCCGCTTCGCGCTGTGCGCCCGCACGTGTCAGGGCGAGCAAGAGTTGCCCGCTGAAGACGAGGCCGTTCGTCGCACCCAAATTCTGCAACATACGTTCCGGGTAAACGACGAGCGTATCAATCAGCGATGTCGCTTTGTGCAGCATATAATCGAGCGTGATTGACGCATCCGGCAGAATGACTCTTTCGGCTGACGAATGCGAGATGTCGCGTTCGTGCCAGAGCGCGACGGATTCAAGCCCCGCGACGCTGTAACCGCGCACGAGCCGCGCCATCCCGCAAAGGCGTTCCGACAAAATCGGGTTGCGCTTGTGCGGCATCGCGCTCGAACCTTTCTGCCCGCGCTTGAAACGCTCTTCCGCTTCGCGCACCTCCGTGCGTTGCCAGTGCCTGATCTGCAACGCGAACTTGTCGAGCGACGAGGCGATGATCGCCAGTGTCGTCAGATATTCGGCGTGTACGTCGCGCTGTATAACTTGCGTCGAAACGAGCGCGGGCGTGAGTCCGAGACGCGCGCAGACTTTCTCTTCGACGATTGGATCGAGATGCGCGAACGCGCCGACTGCGCCGCTGATTTTCCCGACGGCAACCGTTTCGCGCGCCTGCGCGAGGCGGCGATGATTGCGGCGCATCTCGTCGTACCATAAAGCAAAAGTCAGCCCGAAAGATGTCGGCTCGGCATGAACGCCATGCGTGCGCCCGATTTGCGGCGTGTCCTTGAACTCGAAAGCGCGACGCCGCAAAACAGTTTGCAGCGCGTCAATCTTTTCCAACAACAGGTCGCAGGCGTCACGCAAACTCAACGCGAGCGCCGTATCAACCACGTCCGAAGACGTCAGCCCGTAATGCACAAACCGCGATGCTTCGCCGATTGATTCCGCGAGCGCGGTAGTGAACGCAATCACGTCGTGATCCGTCGTCTTCTCTATCTCGTTGATGCGCTCGACCGTGAAACTCGCGCGGCTCTTAATCTCTTCCAAAGCGGCGCGCGGTATCACGCCCATCTCCGCATGGACTTCGCAGACGGCTATCTCGACATCCAGCCACTTCTGGAATTTAGCAGCTTCAGACCAGAGCGCGCCCATGTCAGGCAATGTGTAGCGTGGAATCATGCTCTTAAATAATCAATCGTAAATTCGTAAATTGATATGAATTGGGTTTACTAAATTTTATAGCTCGATCCACGCGGTCGGCTCTTTCGGGAATGAGAGCGTGATTTGCGTTGCTGTTTGAAAGAGCGGAGCGCGCTCGCGCAGGGCGGACTCGGCGGAGATTTGCGCGAGGTACGGATTGTTGGCGCGTTGCGAAAGATGCGCGAGCACGATGTGGGCGGCTGTGCCGTCGAAGCCGTCGCGCAGCCAGTCGGCGACGTCTTCATTCGAGAGATGGCCGTTGCGCGACATGATGCGTTGCTTTAATTCCCAGTGGTAAACGTCGCAGGCTTTCAGCATATCGCGGCAGTGATTGGATTCGATGATGATGGCCGCGCAGTTCTTCAGTTGCTCGGCGATTAAGGTTGTGACGTGGCCGAAATCCAGCACGGTGGCGACGCGCACGCCGTCGTGCGTCGCCACGAAACCGAAATTGTCGACGGCATCATGCGGCACGGTGAAGGGATGAAAATCAATCGCGCCGATCTTGAAATCACGGCTTGATGCGATCTCTTCAACGGGCACATCGCGCAAAGCGTCTGTGCGTTTGCGCGGTTCGTCGGACGACAGATTGCGACGCTCGCGTATGTAGGCCTCGCGCGTCGCGCCGGAAACATACACGGGACACCGCAAATTTTTCATCAGCACGCGCAAGCCGCCCGCATGATCGCCGTGCTCGTGCGTCAGAATCACGCCGCTCAAGCGCGCGGCATCTTCGCCGACCAGCGCAAGCCGCCGCACGATCTCACGCGCGCTCAAGCCTGCGTCAACCAGCACGCGCGTCTCGCCCGCCACGAGCAGGATCGCGTTGCCGGTCGAACCGCTACCTAAAACCGTGAGTTTCATAAAAACCAATTTAGAACAATGAATAACTCGAAGCGAGTTACGCCGGAGCTTTCAGCATTTCGCTTCTTCAAATCTCCAATTGCGCGCGGTCAATATGGAAACCGTTCAAATCGCCGAGCACGCCGAGCGCGAGCGCGTTTGTCTTGAAACATTCGCGCGCGATTTGTTGCACGTCTTCGGGCGTGACGGCTTCGAGGCGGCGGATGATTTCGTCCGGCGAGATGCGGCGGCCATGCACTATCTCCTGTCGCGCAAGCGTTCCGGCGCGGGCGCTGGAGGATTCGAGGCCGAGCAGGATGCTTGAGACCGCTTGATCTTTGACGAGCCGCAGTTCATCTTCGCCGACGCTTTCGCGTGTCGCACGGCGCAGTTCGACGAGCGATAAATCTATCACTTCATTTAATTGATCGGGCGACGTTCCGGCGTAGATTGTAAAGACCCCCGTATCCGAGAAACTGCTCGCGCCCGCGCCGACGGAATACGCGAGGCCGCGTTCTTCGCGCACGCTTTGCCAGAGACGGCTGGACGTGCCGCCGCCGATAATCGAAGCGAGCAAACTCGCGGCATAGCGGTCTTCGCGGCGCGCCGAAGGCCAGGGCGCGGCGATAATCAGGTGTGCCTGTTCAAGCTCTTTTTTGCGCTCGATCAATATCGGCGTGGCCGCAGCGGGCGGTGTGGCGTGCGGCGAAGACTCGGCCTCAACGCTTGCTTCACCGTCGCCGAAAGCGCGTGCGGCGAGTTCGACGAGGCGCGCGTGTTCGAGATTGCCTGCGGCGGCGATGACTAGATTACGCGGCGCATACTCGCGCGCGTGAAAATCCTGTGTGCGTTCGCGGCTGAAGGATGAAACGGTTGCGGCCGTGCCTTCGATGGGGCGTCCGAGCGGATGATCGGGGAAGTAAGCGGCATTGAAGAGTTCGCCCAAATACTCGTCGGGCGTGTCTTCGACCATTTTCATCTCTTCGATAATCACGCGCTGCTCGCGCGCTAAATCCTCCGCATCGAAACGCGGGCGGGCAAGCATATCGGCGAGCAGATCAAAAGCCTGCGCGTAGGCCGTGTCCACGACTTTGACGGCAAAGCCGGTGGTTTCGTGCGTCGTATAAGCATCCAGATGGCCGCCGAGACGGTCTGATTCGATGGCGATGTCGAGCGCCGTGCGCCGTTCCGTGCCTTTGAAAACGGCGTGCTCGATAAAGTGGCAAATGCCGTTGAGGGCGGCTGTTTCGTGGCGCGAGCCGCGCCTGACCCAGATGCCCAGCGTGACCGAGCGTAAGCCCGGCATATGTTCGGTTAAGATGGTCAGCCCGTTAGGAAATTTGGTTGATTGGATGTGGTCTGTCATTTTGAATTCTAAGGATATGCACTGCAAGGTCGTCAAAAAACACACTGGAGAGCAGCGCAACGACACATCCTAGCACGCCCGAAAACAGGCGGCAAACAAAGGGCGTGCGTGTTGCCGCAGATGGTTGAATGATAGCGCGGTGTGCTTGACAGGTCGTATCCGGTTGGCGGAAAATAGCACTCTCTCTAAGTGGGTCGACCCCGATGGACACCACCTCGCGAGTTGTATTTCGTGATGCTTCGCATTTCGCGGGCGGTTTCAAGCTTTGTGTCGCAGCAAACTTGAGTTGACGCAAAATTAAATTCAAATTGTTGCTGCATTCATGCGGCATAACACGCACCCGTAAACTTACCAAGACCGCGTCGGCAATACTTATATGAAAAATGTGATGCGTTGCGCGGGAGGTTTGTCGGCAATGAAAAAAGCTTTGCGCTTCTATTTAACCTTACTGGTCGTCTGCGCAGTGTGCGGAGCGAATGCGCTGCCGTCGCTCGCTGCTACGGCGGGACGTTCGCCGCGCACTTTCGGCACTGTAACGGGTTCAGTGCGCGATGCGGGCGGCAATCCGCTGGCGGGCGCAGTCGTTTCTTTAATGCGTGACGGCGCAAATGAAATTGTTAAGCAGACACGCAGCGCGGCGGACGGTAGCTTCAGTGCCCGCATCGCGCCGGGACGCTACACCGTCCGCGCCATCGCCGAAGGTTTCGAGGCCGCGCTTTTTTCCTCCGTGCAGGTTCGCTCATCGGACGAACTCGTTTACCGTTTCAATCTTGAGCGCATCGGTTCAGGCCGCACCGCGCCCGAGCGTCGTGCCGACCGCGACGACGCGAAATGGGCGATACGTGCCGCGCAAAGCCGCCGCTCCGTCTTTCAAATTCAGGAAAGCGAAACGAATACAGTCGAAGCCGCCCGCGAAGATGCCGATCAAACAAACTCCGTAACGGCTTCCGCTGATACGAAAGCTAAAGAGACATCGCGCACACAAGGCGTCGTGGAAACTTACGTCGCCTCTGCTTCAGGGAGTTCGTTTAACTCCGCTTACGCCGGATTGAACTTTGCGCTTGCACAGCCTTTGAACGAACGCCTCGATCTTATTTTCGCCGGACAAACAGGCACGGGAGCCGCCGCACCGCAACGCTTTGAAGGCACAGCGCACGTGCGGACGGCGGATAATCGCCACCGCTTGAGCATACGTGCGGGCGCGGCGCGTGTCGGGACGATTCTTTCGCCCGCAGAAACGACGAGCGATGCGCCGCCGCCGCTGCTTGCCCAGCTTTCTTTCAAAGCCGTTGACGAAATGATAGCGCGCGATGGTGTGGTTGTCGTGCTGGGCTTTGATTATTCGCGGTTTGTCGGCGCATCGCAGGCGCATTCAATCAGCCCGCGTCTCGGCGTGCAGTATGACGCGAATGCGCGCACGCGCTTGAAAGCGGCGTATGCGCCTGAGAGCGACGACGCGGCAATGCAGGGGGCGGCAAAGTTTGAAGGCGGCGACGTGGTTTTCAAACAGCCTGCGACGAAACCCGTTGCGCTCGCTCATGGCCGCGCACGCATGGAACGCAGCCGCCGCTTTGAATTCGGTGTCGAAAGAGTGCTCGACAATGCTTCGAGCGTAGAGGCGACGGCCTTTTTCGATACCACTTCCAATCGCGGCGTCGGGCTGTTCAACGCACCTTTATCGGCTTTCGCAAACGACGGCGAAGCGGCGGACGGCATCACTAGCATCGCCAATCAGGAAGGCGCCGCGCGTGGCCTGCGTGTGGTTTACGCGCGCCGCCTCAATCAAATCTTGAGCGCCTCGGCGGGCTATTCTTTCGGGCGCGGGCAAAAGCTTTCGCCTGAAGGCTTGACTAATGCTGCGGAAATTTTCGCAAATGGATTCTTTCAAACGGCGGCGCTGCAAGTAACGGCGGACTTGGGAACGGGAACGCGCGTGCGCACCGTCTTTCGTTTCTCGCCGAACGCAACCGTCTTTGCCATTGACCCGTTTGCCGGACGCCTCGCCGTCTACGATCCGTCGTTGAGCGTGATCGTCACACAGGATTTACCGACGTTCGGATTGCCTGTGCGCGCCGAAGCGATTGTTGACGCACGCAACTTACTTGATGCTCAAACTTATACGGAGGACGGCGACGCGCGTGCCGTGATCGGTACAGCCGCACGCCGTTCCGTGCGCGGCGGCCTCTCCGTCAGATTCTAAAAAACTGCGCCGTACTCCGAACGCTTTCTTCATCGCCACAATTGTCCCCTGCGCCCCCTTAGTTAGGCCGGTTGCGCAGGGGATTTGTCTTGAGCATAGAAGTTTTACGCCTCCTCCAAAATCTCGGACGGGTACGAAATCTCGGATGCTTTCAATGGCGGTTCGCCGCGCCTGAAACTCTTATTAAACGAGCGACGTTAAGAAACATTAAACAAAGCGTGCGATGTTCGGTGTGTGCCGGGCAAGTTTGCCGGAGGGCGAAGACGAAAAACACGCCGTTTTCTCTTGGAACGTCGCTTGCATTGCTCGTCTAAATGTAAGTGTAAGTTCAGGAAAAGTTTTTTGGATTGGATGCGAAGATGAAGAGCACGGTTCTGACAACGCAAACTTGGTTGCTGCTGATTGCGGCCGCGTTGCTCGTTGCCGTCGGTGCGCTTAATTTCTCGCAACGCCTCTCACACCAGCCTCCGCCGACCGACAACATCAATTGGGTTGAAAGAAACGGCCACCTCGTCGCGCAGCCGGTAAATCCGAATTCACAGGGCGGACAGGTCGGAATTCTGGGCATCCTGCCGGGCGATTATCTTTTTGCGATCAGCGAAGACGGCGAGCACTTCGACGAGGTCAAGCGGGCTTCCGACGTGCAGATTTACTTGGAGCAGGCGGGCGCGGGCGGGCATCTAACGTACCGCATCGAACGCCCTTCAAATTCCGAGGACGCGCGCTTTTTTACGGCGGAGATTTACCCGGACGCCGCGCCGCAATGGACGCCGCGCGAGTTATATCTCAATTTCATCGGACTGATTTATCTTCTCGTAGGCTTCTTTATTTTATTCAAGCAGGGCGGGCGCACGCCCTTCGTGGTTCATTTCGCAGGACTGTGTCTCGCGGCTTTTGTCTTTCATTTCTACCATCCAATCGGCACTTACGAAGGACTCGATAAAGCCGTCGCGCTGCTTGACGATGCCGCGTTGATTCTGTTTGCGCCGCTGCTCATACACCTCTGCGCGATTTATCCCGTCCGTCATCATCTATCGAACGAACGCCGCACGCTCGCCGCGCTTCTTTACCTGCCCGCCGCGTTGCTGCTCGCGCTCGTCACACTTACTTATTACCCGCCGCCGTTTCTCTCCGCCTTCTCCGCTAACTTTGTCGGTGGAGTCTTCAAAGCGAGTTTTATCTATTTCTGGATCGGATTGATCGCGGGCGCAGCGTTGCTTGTGCGCCGATTCTGGATTACCGATTCGGCGGTTGTGCGCCAGCAATTAAAGTGGGTCGTATGGGGTTCGGTGCTCGCTATCACGCCGTTCTCGCTGCTGTATGCCGTCGGCTACATCTTCGGCACGGGTGCGGATTCATGGTGGACGGACGCCGCCGTGCTGCCGCTTATTCTGATTCCGCTCACGTTCGGTAATTCCGTTGTGCGTTATCGCCTGATGGACGTGGACATCGTGGTGCGCCGCGCCGCCGTTTACGTGTTGACGACCGCCGCCATTGCTTTAATGTGCGGCGCGGTGGTTTACGAAACGGGCTTGTATGCGCTCGGCAGCGAAGCGAGCGGCGAGATTACTTTGCGCGTGATCGTCGCCATCATTGCAATGGCTTTGATCGTGACGATTGCCGCGCCCATCAAAAACTTTTTGCAGCAACGCACAGACAAATATTTCTATGGCGAGCGTTATGACCTGCGCAACGGTCTATTGGATTTCGGGCGCACGCTCTCCGCGACGACCGCGCTAGATCCTCTGCTTGACGCGCTCATCAGTCGCTTGCAGCAAGTCTTAGGCGTTGAGCGCGTCGCTATCTTTATCGAAGACAAAGCCTCGTCCGCCGGATACCGCGTCGGGCGGGCGGGCGGGTTATCGTCCGCGATGATCGTGCCGCCGGATTTCCGCGACATGATTCGCGTGCGCTCGGCGGCAACCGGCGTCGTTCGCGCCGACGATCTTGACTTAGTGCCGCAGACAAGCAACTTCGTGCGCCGCGCTTTGCATTACTACGTGCCGTGTGTGGTGCGCGGGCGCATGGTCGCGGTTATCGGTCTGGGGCGTTCGGCAAACGGCGCGCTGCTGTCTACGGAGGATTTGGAAATACTGCGCACCGTCTCCGGCTATGTCGCGGTCGCCATCGAAAACAGTCTGCTGTATCAGGAGCAGGAGGAGCGCGCCGCAGAGTTGGCGCTGCTCAAAGAGTTCAACGAATCCATCGTCGAATCAATCAACGTCGGCCTGCTCGCCGTTGATCTGGACGGGCGTGTGACGCGCTGCAATTCGGCGCTCGAAGAGATGCTCGGCGTCAACCGTGACGAAGCCATCGGCACGCACGTCGAAGAACTCTTCGCGGAGGATTTTACGGAGACCCTGCGGCAGGCGCTCGGCAAAGGTGGCTGGCACATCACCGAACTACGCCACATTTATAAGCTACACACGGCGCGACGCGACGGCAGCCGCTCGCTTGTTCTCAACATCGCGCTCGCGCCGCTTCGCGCGGACTCTTCCGGGCGCACCGGCGCGCTCGTCGTGCTCGAAGACGTGACGCTCTACGTGCAACGCGAGATGCAGTTGCAGCAGCGCGATAAGCTGTCTTCAATCGGTCTTTTGGCCGCAGGCGTCGCCCACGAAGTCAACACGCCTTTGACGGGCGTCTCGAGCTACACGCAAATGCTTCTAGGAATGTTGCCGGAGACCGACCCGAAGCACGCGCTGCTACAAAAGGTGCGCCGCCAGACCGAGCGCGCGGCAGGCATCGTCAACAACCTTCTGAATTTCTCGCGCACGGGCGGCGCGACAGAGTTCGGCGAAACGGATGTCAACCGCGTGCTCGACGACACGCTGCAGCTCTTGGAGCCGCAACTGCGCCGCAGCCAGATCGAGATCGTCCGCGAGTACGATGCAGAGTTGCCGCGCGCTTTCGGCAACGCCGGAAAACTTCAACAGGTCTTCACGAACCTTATCTTAAACGCGCGCGACGCCATCGTTGACAGCGGGCGCATTGTCATACGCACACGCCAGCAGAGCAACGGCAGCGGCGATGACGATAGTCTTTTAATTGAAGTGACGGATACGGGCATCGGCATCGCGCCGGAAAACGTCTCGAAGATTTACGATCCGTTCTTCACCACCAAAGGCGTCGGCAGCGGCACGGGACTCGGCCTCGCCGTTTCCTACGGCATCGTGCAGGAACACTCCGGCCACATCAACGTCGAAAGCACGCCGGGCAAAGGCACGACCTTCCGCCTCAAACTTCCCACCGCCAGCGGGCGCGAACGCCTGCAAGCCGCGAGCGATTAATCACACAACAGTGGATGAGGAACTGCCAACGCGAAGCGCAAACCGCGCCTTGCGTTTTTCCGGTTTTACCTTTCTAATTTTATCTTCATACGTCTATCAAACAGTTGAGCGAAAGTGTAAGCGAGTTATGGCAAAGAAGGGTTCGGTGCTCGTCGTTGACGACGAAGAAATAATGCGCGACGTGCTGGAGACGCTGCTGGCGGCGGAAGGCTATCGCGTTGATCTGGCGAAGACCGGCGAGCAGGGATTAGAGGCTTACGGGCGGCGCGCTTACGATGTGGTGCTCCTTGATGTTTCCATGCCGGGCATGGGCGGCATAAGCGCGCTCGAAGAATTTCTGAAGCGCGACCCGGAAGCCGTCGTGATTATGGTCACGGCCTACGCGACGTTCGATACAGCCGTTTCCGCTTGGGAAAAAGGCGCGGCCGGATGTATTCGCAAGCCGTTTCAGAACGAACAGATCACGGCGCAGGTGGCGGCGGGGATCAAGCGCCGCCGCAAAGAAGAGGAGCGGCAAACTCTGCGGCGCGCGATGAGCCGCGCGGTTGATCGCGGCGCAATGGTCGGGCGCTCCGAAGTAATGCAGACGGTTTTTCGTCTCGTGGACCAAGTCGCACCGGCGCGCTCGACCGTACTGGTGACGGGCGAATCCGGCACGGGCAAAGAGTTGATCGCGCGTGCCATTCACGAATCCAGCCCGCGCGCGACGAAGCCTTTCGTGACCGTCAACTCTTCAAACATACCGAGCGAGCTTTTAGAGTCGGAACTCTTCGGCCACACGCGCGGCGCGTTCACGGGCGCAGTCGCCGCGAAGAAAGGTCTGTTTGAAGTCGCTGACGGCGGCTCGATCTTCCTCGATGAAATCGGCGACATACCGCCCGAAACGCAGGTCAGACTTCTGCGGGTGATACAGGAACGCGAGTTTACGCCGCTCGGCGACACAACCCCGCGCCGCGTTGACGTGCGCATCATCGCCGCCACCAACATTGATTTGAAAGAAGCCGTCAAGCACGGCACGTTCCGCGAGGATTTGTATTACAGGCTCTCGGTCGTGCCGATTGAATTGCCGCCCTTGCGCGACCGGCGCGAAGACATCCTCGCGCTCGCGCAATTCTTCATACGCAAATTCAACGAAGAGAACGGGCGCAAGCTCTCCGAAGCCATCGCGCCGGACGTATTGGCCTTACTTGAAAATTATTCATGGCCGGGCAACGTCCGCGAATTAGAGAACGCCATCGAACGCGCCGTCGTGATTGCTCCGGGCGATGAAATCACGCGCGAATGTCTGCGCAAAGAGATCAGCGATCCGCAGTCCGCCCGCGCCGCCCTGCGCGAAACCGAAAGCGGCTTCGCGGCGATAGATTTAGGACACGGCGTTAATTTTTATGACGAAGTGCGCCGCTTCGAGATAGACATGATCCGCCGCGCCCTCCAGCAAACCGGCGGCCACCAATCCCGCGCCGCCCGACTTTTAGGCATGAACGCGACAACGCTCAACTCAAAGATCAAGACGTATAATATTTAGTTGAGTTACAACTTGAAATATGTATATACCCTCTGCACGTGTCCAAAACGAAATGGCTAATGAGGCGGCCTATCTGTGGTTTGTCCCCTCAGTTGGTAATGATACTCACGCTATATTGATAAAGTCTCCAACAGGTGCAATTAAAGCTGTTATTAAAGATAGCAAAGTAGAGTTTGCTTTTGGCTTAATAGAGTTAGAGGGTAAACATCTGGCGATAGCTACAAGAATACATGATGATCCGGTCGCACCCTTAATAGTCCTAAAAGTTCAGAGGGTCAAGGAAGAGCATGATGCCCTTTCGGGCATCCTTCATCGTGAAGAGACTCCCATATTCTTCTTTGATGAATTGTGTAGATGCGTAGCAGGGGGGCATTGTAGGTTTCAAGCTGTCAAGCGGCTAGAAGCTCTGAAGCTTATAAGTGAATTTGACAATCTATATGTTGGGAAATTTGACAAAGTGTGTAATGTCGCATTGGATTGCTTCCAGCTAACACTAGACCCATCAGTACATATTCAAGGTGCTAAACCAATTCCATTTGTCCTTATCTCAGGTAACGTGCAAAACCTCCGCGGAATCTTTATAAGCGCAATCGGTGTTAGGTTCTGTTTACATTTGTAGGTTAAGCTCTTTGAATGCTACCCATTACTTTATCCGATGAACAATGGCAGAAGATGCTGCCGCTCTTGCAGTCTCATCAGAATGTCTATGTCGGACAAGAGCATGAATGTCGCCGCTTTCTTTCTGCCGTCTTGTGGATCGCTCGTAGTGGCGCGCAATGGCGACTGCTACCCAAAGAGTACGGTTACTGGAACACTGTCTACCGCAGATTCGCGCGCTGGTCACAACAAGGCATCTTCGAGCAGCTTCATCAATGTTTTGCTGGCGAGGCTGACATGGAACACTTGCTCATTGACTCGACCATTATTCGCGCTCATCCGTGTGCGGCAGGAGCGTCAAAAAAAGCGGCGGTCAAGAAGCCCAAGCGTTAGGCCGAAGTCGCGGCGGCTTTTCCACCAAGATTCATATCGCCGTCGATGCTTTGGGCTATCCGCTGAAGTTCATCTTGACCGGCGGCGAAGTTAATGACATGACGCAAGCGGCAAATTTGATTGATGGTTTCAACTACCTAGCCCTGATCGCCGACAAAGGTTATGACGCCGATGAGTTGATCGCATCGGTCACTGCCCTTGGCATCGAAGCCGTGATTCCGCCGAAAAAGAATCGCCTTGTGCAACGCGAATATGATCGGCACTTGTATCGTGAAAGACACTTAATCGAGTGCTTCATTGGTAAGATCAAACATTATCGGCGAGTGTTCTCACGATTTGAAAAGCTATCAAAGAACTATTTGGGCTTCTTAAGTTTTGTCAGCGCACTTGTTTGGTTACGCTGAGAAATGTAAACACAACCTAGTTTGTGCTCCCAAGCTGGAAAGCGATAACCATGCCAGAAATCACCATCTATAAACACGGCGATCTGCTCTTTAGGAAAAACTGCATCGGGGCTACCGGGTAGAGATTTGACGTGCTTCCTGAATCTATAGCCTCGCTTGTGCAGCTCTGAGCGAACGATCATTTCCAGACTACCGTCCTTCAATTTTACGTTCGACATCGCACGTAATCGCTGCTCCGGTGTAAGGTGATCCCTCATGTAAAAACTTCTACTAGGAAAGTCGAATATGAACCCGCTCAGTAAGATTAGATGCTATTCACCAGATCAAGGATTCGCTGAACCTCTTTCTGCTTGTCTAAATAATCACGATAACTATTCGTTGTTTGTTTGATTAGCGTGTCATAAGTCAGATATCGAGCATTATAGGTATTGAGTACCTTCCTGTTATCTTCATCCTGATCTACGGGGAGCGGCGGCGAGCCTAATATACAAATTATTTCGATATTACGCGGATCGTTCGGGTACTTCGTTTTCAAACATTTCAGCAGTCCGTCTCGATATTTCCTAACCTGTTGGACTAATTTGAGGTTGTCGACTTTAACTTTATACTTCTTCAACTCTATGATGATGTGCTTACCAGCAGCAGTCTTATAGCGGATGTCCAGTCTCGCAGCCTTTTCTTCTCTGGTCAGTCCGGCGTTGATACCTTTGAATTCCTTCGTTAAAGTTTCTTCCATATGTTGGTTTTCATTGGCTCTTTCCCACGACGGATCCAATAGCCAAAGATGATCGAAGATGTGTTCTTGAATCACCCTCTCCTTCGATGCTGGAACTATCTGCTCGAACTTCGTAAGAACCTCGACGCGACCCTTAACGATGTGGTAGTACTCAAAAGCTTCAAGCTCATCAACACTAGCAAAGATTCGCTTCAACAAGGCGAAGTCAGATTCAGTATTCAATTTTTCGATCATACTGAGCTCGTCTTTAAGAATCAGTTTTTCAAACGCAAGGATCCCATGCCTGTAAAGTTCTTTTTTATCATCCGGCTCATCTATAGGTAGCGTCTCAATTTGCTCGAAAAGAGTGCGCGCGTGCTTCTTCCTATCTGGGCCTAATTTGGTAAACCACTTATCAATTGCAGTATTGGCCCTAGCTTTACTCTCTGCGTCGTCACGCCTCCATTTGAGCCACTTCGTCTGAATCTGTTTGAGTATTTGTTCCTGAACATAGTTTCGTATTTTTTGGAAGCGGGGATCGTCTTCTTTCAAATTCTGACGATCACTTGTCGCCATATCAGCTTCATTATCAAGATCAAGGAAATCAGCACGTATTTCCCCTATCAGGTATTTACTGTACACCCCGCCTTCTTTTATATCTTTCAGGAGGTCTTCATGAATCAGTTTGCCCCAAGCGAGAACTATGATGGAGTTGTTGCCTTCCTCAATATTCTTCTGCTGATCGAATGTTCCTATCCAACCACTTATCTTGTAGCCCTTTTTAGCATCCAATACCCCACTCAAATGAGTAGTTTGCAAGGCATTCTCGGAAGCGGTTTTATACTTTTCGCTGTCTTCTCCGATAGTCCATAGATACTCAATATGCTTAAAATAATCTCTGTCCTGTACTCCGATCTCTTTACCGTTGACCTTTACTGTGAACTTGTACTCTGGCCCGATGATACTGAATCGCCTAGCAAGGCGCTTTCTCAAAAACCCCTGCGTTCTCGAAATGCTTTTTCTAAGATCACTGAGCACTATCTGCGTGCCTTCGGTAATTTTGATCGTGCTTTCTTTAATGGGCTTTGGTTTATAGGATTCTTCCTTTTTGTTGATGGATTTTTCTATATCGTCATAATTTCATTCTTAGGCCGTTTTTTTTGATTCTTCCCGTATTATCTTTCTTTACCGATGTAACTTCTATAGTTTTAGCTATTGAGAACAGGGAAAGCTTGCCGATCCCCTTTCTTCCCATTACATGTCTGTGATGTATGTGGGTTATAGGCGGCTCACGCTCCCTTCTCATGTATCCAACAGAGAGATACTTGTCGTTAAGGTCGTTTTCATCCATGCCAGTGCCATCGTCAGTGATGGTGATAGTCTTGTTTCTTTCGTCAATATCAATCTCGACAAGCTCTGCATCTGCATCCCATGAGTTAGCGACAGCCTCAGATATTACTGCTGGTATGTTGCTATATAAGTTGATACCCAAGTGTCTCAACGCGCTGAGAGACACCTTCAATTCATAATCAGATTTTGGAGGATTGTTGGGCATGGTGAAGCTCCTCTAAGTGTTTTCTTATGGTTCTTGCGATGATTCGTCCGAGACGAACGGGAACTGCATTGCCAATCTGTCTCGAAAGCGTTTTGTTAGTGACTTTGGCTCCCGGTTGGATCAACTTGTAACTGATTGGAAAGGTTTGGAACAAAGCGGCTTCTCTCAGTGAAATCGCTCGATGCTGTTCAGGATGCCCAAACCTCCCGTTGCCAAGTCCACCGCAATGTGTCGTCATAGTTGGAGAAGGTTCATCCCACTTCATGCGTCCGTACACGCTGCTGTAGCTCCGCCCTGTCGTAGCCTTGTGACAGTCGAGCACCAATTCTTCATCCCAATCTTTCCAGCCACCGCCGGGCGGCGTATTCCTAATCCGCCGTAAATTTAATTCGGAGAGACGTCTTGCTTGATGGAGGGGGTCTTTAACACTCGTCTGACCTGCTTCCAACGGTTCGAGATGTTCAATCGTATCCCGGACTGTTCGGTAATGTTTGCGAGAGTGCGTAGGCTTGATTATTTCGATCTCGCTATATTTGGAGGCGAACAACACCAGTCGTTCACGTGTTTGAGGAATGCCATAGTCAGGGGAATATACCACGTGCGTGCTGACGAAGTAATTCTCCGCGTCCAATGCCTCTGTAAACTCATTGTAAACTAGATGATCCTTTAACTCAGGAACATTTTCCATCGAAACTATCTCTGGTTGTACGTCCCTTATCAACTTTGCGAAGGAGCGAAGCAACTTCCATTTATCATCTTCATCTTTGCGAATCGTATAGCGAGAAAAGGGTTGACATGGTGCGCACCCGACCAAAATTTTGGTGTCACCTTTTGGATATAGCCCTATGATTTCGCCAGCCGCCATCCCTTCGACATCACGCTTGATGAAGGTGGCGCTGTTGTTCTTCTCATAAGCGTACTTACAAGTTTCATCAGCGTCTATTCCCGCGACGACGTTGAAACCTTCTTTCACGAATCCATGTGTCAGACCGCCTATACCGCAAAACAAATCTACGACCGAAGATCGTTGCATAGTTGATTCCTAAAAAGGAAGGTGGACAAGCTCGAAGACCGCTTGAGTATCGAGGCATAACGGTGTGGATGTCAAGACATAAATTTGAAGCTATGTCAACCGGTTTTATACGGCAGATTTTGAGACAGCTTATCTGTTTTCGAGGCTAAGCATTTTGCGGGCGGGTACGATTATTCGGGCAAAGCCCCTAGACGCACCTTACTCTGTTTTGAAATAGTAGCGTGAGACATCTCGCAAGGATTCATCAAAGCTCCGGTTTAATTGTAAAAGGAACGGAACGCTTCGACGACATGATGCTGTTGTTCCGCTTTGAGTTCGGGATAGACGGGCAGCGCCAGAGTCTCGCGCGCCGCCTGTTCCGCCGCCGGAAAATCACCCTCCCCGTAGCCTAAATACCGAAAGCATTCCTGCAAGTGAAGCGGCACGGGATAGTAAACATCCGTGCCGATTCCATTCTCCTGCAAATGCCCGCGCAACGCATCGCGGCGTCCGCCTGCAACGCGCACGATGTATTGATTGTAAATATGGCGCACGTCCGGCCTGATGAAAGGCAACTCGACAAATTCATTTAGTCCGGCATCGTTGAAAAGCTGACGATATCTTTCGGCGTTCGCCGCGCGCGTTTCCGACCACTTGTCCAGATGCGGCAGCTTGACGCGCAGCACGGCAGCCTGCATCGCATCCAAGCGGCTATTGATGCCGATCACGCGATGATAGTAGCGTCTTTCGCCGCCGTGAACTCGCAGCACGCGTAACTTCTCCGCCAGTTCCGCGCTGTTTGTCGAGAGCATTCCGCCATCGCCCGCGCCGCCTAAATTCTTGGAAGGATAAAAACTGAAACAGCCGATTGCGCCCATTGATCCGGCGCGACGGCTGCGCCCGCCGTTACTCTCTTCAGCGGCGGCATCGTCCGCGCCGATGGCCTGCGCCGCATCTTCGACGATTGGCAAATGATTGTGACGCGCGGCAATCTCTAAGAGAGCCGTCATGTCCGCGCACTGGCCGTAGAGATGCACGGGCATAATGGCGCGCGTGCGCGGCGTGATAACCGCTTCGACGAGCGTTTCGTCAATATTGTACGTGCGCGGATTGATGTCAACGAAGACGGGGCGCGCGCCGAGCCGTGCGATGGCGCTTGCGGTAGCGAAGAAACTGTATGGTGTCGTGATAACTTCGTCGCCCGCACCGATGCCGAGCGCCATTAGCGCAAGCAGCAGCGCATCGGAACCGCTGGCGCAGGCGACGGCGTGCGCCGCCTGCGAATAGTCCGCGATCTCTTCTTCGAGCGCCTGCACTTCAGCGCCAAGAATAAACTGTTGTGACTCCATCACGCGATCAACTGCCGCGCGCATCTCATCGCGCAGCTCCGCATACTGCGCATGAAGATCGAGCAGCGGAACTTTCATCGTCGAAACATTGAGTGTAGGTGCGGTAGACATCTTAAACTTAAATCGCCTTCTGAATTGCGCGCGAAGAATCTGCAGCATCGGACGCAAATAATATCGAGAGTGGAATGCCGTTTAGTAAGAGAGTTTGACTAAACGCCCGCCCTCGTTGATTGATTGCTGCGCGGCATCGAGGAGGCGCACGACGCGAAAGCCCGCCTGCCCGTCGGTCAACGCGGGACGCGACTCTTTGATTGAGGACAGGAATTCTTCGCAAACGTAGCGCAACGCTTCGGTGTGATCCAGCTTCGGAACCCACACGTCGCCCGTGCGATAACTGACAAGCGTTTCATAGGCCGCCTCTTTGTCCCGCTCGTCTTCGCTGCGAATCGTCGTCGTGACGCCTTTATCGTAGACGCGAATCTTTTCGGTCGGCTCGATGTCGTCGTAGACGATCATCTGGCGGCTTCCGGCGATTAATGTGCGGCGGATTTTGACGGGCGAGAGCCAGTTGAAATGAAAGTGCGCGATGAAAGAATCATCGAACTGAAGCATCAGGTACGCGATGTTTTCGATGCCCGGCTCGACGTGGCAACTGCCGGTTGCGGTCAAAGCAATGGGCTGACGATCAATCAGAAAATCCATAATGGAAAGATCGTGCGGCGCTAAATCCCAGACGACGTTGATATCACGTTGAAAGAGTCCCAGATTGATTCGCACCGAATCGAAGTAAAGCAACTCGCCCAAATCTCCGCTCTCGACCATCTCTTTGATTTTACGCACCGCACCCGTATAAACGAACGTGTGGTCAACCATCAAGGTTAGCTTCTCGCGCGCGGCGAGTTCGATTAATTGTTCGGCTTCGCGCACATCGGCGGTGAAGGGCTTTTCGATTAGTACGTGCTTGCCTGCCCTTAATGCTTCGCTCGCAAGTTTGTAGTGCGTTGCGACGGGCGTGGCGATAACCACCGCGTCGAGATTCGGGTCGTCGAGAAGTCGTCGGTAGTCGGTTGTCGCTTCAGCGAAAGAATAACGCCGCTTGACGGACTCCAAACGCTTTTCGTCCTGATCGCACATCCAGCGCAGTTCCGCCGCTTCGTTTTCGACGAAGTTGCGCAACAAATTCGGCCCCCAGTAGCCGCAACCGATTACGCCGACGGTGGTAGTAGTTTTCCTCGCGCTGCTCATCTTGGTGAAATCTTTTGTTGCTGCACTATCGCTACGGCTTTACGATTTGTGCTGCGCCGCGTGGATGCTTTGCCGACACGCCTGCGCGACTGTTTCGATCTGCTCGCGCGTCAGTTCAGGGAACATCGGCAACGACAGCACGCGCGCCGCCTGCTGCTCGGACTGCGGAAAGTCTCCGGCCTTGTGTTGCCGCGAAGCATACGCGGGCTGCAAGTGAATCGGCAAGGGATAGTGAATGCCGGTTTGCACACCGGCGGCCGTTAACTCCTTTTGCAACTGATCGCGTGCTTCCGTTTGCACAACGTAAAGATGATAGATGTGGCGAGCATAAGGCATCTCGTGCGGCAACACCAGATTGGTTCCCCCTAACAGCTCGTTGTAATGCGCGGCGTGAACACGTCGCAGCGTGTTCCATTGATCTAAATGGCGAAGTTTGACGCCGAGCACTGCGCCCTGTATGCCTTCGAGCCGGAAATTGTAGCCGATGATTTCATGCACGTATTTGCGCTGTGAGCCGTGTTCGCGCAACAGCCGGACGCGGCGCGCGATGCTTTCATCATTGGTGACGACCGCGCCGCCTTCGCCGTATGCGCCCAAGTTCTTTCCCGGATAAAAACTGAAACATCCGGCGTGGCCGAGCGCGCCGACCCGCCGCCCTTTGTACTGCGCGCCGTGCGCCTGCGCCGCATCTTCGACGATCAAAAGATTGTGATGTTCGGCAATCTCTAAAAGCGGATCGAGGTCTGCGGCCTGCCCGTAGAGATGCACGGGCATGATGGCGCGCGTGCGTGGCGTGATCGCGGCTTTCGCCTGAGCGACATCAATCGTGTAAGAGACAGGATCGGCATCAACGAAGACGGGCGTCGCCCCGGCGGTGGAGACGGCTTCGGCGGTGGCGAAGAAAGAGTTGGCGGGCACAATTACTTCATCGCCCGCGCCGATTCCGGCAGCCATCAACGCCAATTGAATCGCCGCCGTACCGCTATTGACACCGATGCAAAACTTCGCGCCGACGTATTCCGCAAAAGCCGCCTCGAAAGCTTCGACTTCGCGCCCGAGCACAAAACTCGAATTTGCCAGCACGCGCGCGATGCCCGCATCAATCTCTTCTTTGATGGATTGGTATTGGATGTGCAGATTAACAAAGGGAACAGTCATGGTGTCGTGGGGCTGCTCCTATTGTTGATAGTTGGCTTCATTGAGCGTGGCGGCAATCGCATTTTCGTCGTTTGCCGCGGCGGTTCGCAAAAGGCGCGCGGGATTGCCTGCGACGATAGCGTTTGCCGGGACGTTCTTTGTCACGACCGCACCGGCTCCGACAATCGCGCTCTCGCCGATCTCTATGCCCGCGAGAATAATCGCGCCCGTGCCGATTGAAGCGCCGCGCCGCACAAGTGTCGGGATTACCTGCCAGTCTGTTTCGGTTTGCAATGCGCCGGTGTGTGAAGTGGCGCGCGGAAACTTGTCGTTAATAAAGTTGACGTTGTGGCCGACGAAGACTTCATCTTCGATGCACACGCCTTCGCAGATAAAGGTGTGGCTGGAAATTTTGCAGTTGCGCCCGATACGCGCGCCCTTCTGGATTTCAACGAACGAGCCGATCTTCGTCGCCTCGCCGATCTCGCAGCCGTATAGATTAACGAAATTATAAATTGCCACATCGCGGCCGAGTTTGACGTCAGCCGCGATACAGCAAAAGTCGCCGCGCATTATCTCTGCCCGCCCGCCGGCGTAGCGTCAGGCGCATCGTCGCCCTCTTCGTCGGTTGACGAATAATAGGCTGAATAGTAGCCGTTATAGTAATACTCCTGCGACTCCAGCTTCACGTTGTTGAGCACGACGCCGAAGATGTGTGCGCCGACATCCGTCAATTGCTGTCGGGCACGGCGTACCACCGCGCGCGAACTGCGTCCGCTGTGAACTACCAGCATCACGCCGTCAACGAGCGTCGAGAGCACGGACGCATCCGTAAACGAAATGGCGGGCGGCGAATCAATAATGATGTGCGTGAATCGCTCGCCGAGCGCGTTGATGAGACGGCGCATTTCGTCGGAGCCGAGCAATTCCGCAGGGTTTGGCGGAACCGGCCCGGAGGTTAGAACCTTCAGATTCGGCAGCTTGTCGTAAGCGTGCAAGAGCGCATCCAAATCTTTCTCGCCGGAAAGATAGTTGGTGATGCCGCTGGAGTTCGGCATATTAAAGTGCGCGTGAATGCGCGGACGGCGCAAATCGCAATCTACGATCAGAACTTCTGCGCCGGTTTGCGCGAGCATCACGGCGGTATTGACGGCGGTCGTCGTTTTGCCTTCGGACGGCTGGCTCGATGTCACCAGAACGGTCTTCGGCGGCTGCCCGGCGGACGACAACAGAAGCGATGTTCGCAAGTGCCTGTACGCTTCGGCGACGGGCGAACGCGCCTCGTTAATCAAAGCGAGCGCCGTTGTTCCGCTCTGTTCATCGGGAGCAGATGCCCGTCTGCCTCTTAAGCGTAAACGCTGCTCGGTGTGCGTTGAAGGAATCAACGCTAGTGCGGGCAAATGCAGATAGCGATCAACATCCTCTATTGTCTTCAGCGTATCGTCGAGGTAATCGAGCAGGAAGGCGATGCCGACGCCCGCCGCCAGCGACAGCAATAGGGCGATGATGATGTTGCGCGCCCGCTGCGGGCCGATTGGCTCGACCGGCACGCGGCTGTATGACGACACGCTGACGTTATTCGGGCGATCATTCCCCGTGATTTGTAATTCGCGGTAACGCTGAAGCAGTGTGTTGTAATACTGCTTGTTGGTTTCCAAATCCTGCGTGATGGCACTGATTTGCAGTTCGTCCTGAGTCTGTTTCGAGTTGACGCCTATTTGCTCGCTATAGGCTTGCTTTAACATATTCTCGCGCGACAGCGCCGATTGGTAGCGCGTCTTCAATCCGGAGATAACTTCGAGCGGAGCTTTCTTCAAAGACTCGTCAATTTTTTTAATTTGCTCGTCAATTTTTTTAACAGCAGGCCATTCCGGTGTATATGTAACGAGCAACTCCTGACGCTTCTCAATCAGCAAATCGTGTCTTTCACGCAACGCTTGCGCGCGTTTGTCCTCTTGAATTTCAGGAATCGAATACACGTCCGATGCTTTCGCCGCACCTTCGTAAAGAGCCTGTTTCTCCTTGCGGGCATTTTCGGCTTCAAGCAATTGCGCGCTTATCCTCCCCAGACGATCCGCCGCAAGGTTGGCTCCGGGCGCGGTCGTGAGCGGCAGGTTGTGATTTTTGGCGTAATTGAAACGCGTCTCCTGCCCTTGCTTGATTTTGAATTGCAGATCGGCAATCTCTTTAGCCAGCAGGTCTGACGCTTTGGCGGAACCGGACGTCATGCGGTCGAAATTATTATAGACGAAGACATCCGCCAGCGTATTGACGATCTTCTGTGCGAGTTCGGGGTCTGTATGTTGATAATGGAGCGTGACGATATTGGTGAGAGGTAATGGTTCGACCGAGAGACCATTAGCGATGGCATCTTCGTAGGGTTCCAGGCTCAGCAGCTCCTCGGACGACAATTGCTGTCCGGCGACTTGATCTCCGCTGACCACAGGGATGTTCGCGCCAACTGCCGGGGCGGTAGGCTTAACGGCCTTATCGCCCTTAAAGATTCTGCGCAGTGAAGCGACGATGCCTGTTTGCGCTTGCCCGCCCAGAAATGCCGGATTGTTTTGCAAGTCAAGCGTGAGCACCACCTGACGCGCCAATTGCGGGTTCTCTAATAATTGAAGCTGCGTGTTCCAGAATTTCGGATCGCTCTGCGCGTTGATGATTACACCTTGAGTTTGCAACACGCTCTTCTGCTGCTCTTCAATCAGAACTGAAGTCTTTGCTTCGTAAATCGACGGCAGCCGGTACATCTGTATCGTCACAAGTGATGTAACGATGAGCACAAGACTAAGAATTAGCCACTTGCGCTTAAGTATCACCTGCATATAATCGCGCAGGTGCGTCGTCGTCTCGATCAGAGACGATCCGTAGGCCTTCTGTTGCGTGAGTTCGCGCAGCGGGCGATCAAGCGCCCGCTCACCGGCGGGCAGCGGAAGCAAGCGATTATCTTCAGATATCATAACATTCAAATCCCAGAGCAAATATAATTCGGAGGATGTCGGGCGTCGGCAACAAAGTATAATAGCAGAGACCAGCAGTATGACAAGCCGCCTGAAGCACTTACAACTCAAACCGAAGACTTTGCGTCGTGCGTTTCCACCGCGAAATCTTTGAGCGCGTCGCGCCAGAAGGGAAGCGGCGCAAGCCCGAAGGGTTCAGAGATAAGACACTGTAAACGGGAGTTGCGCGGGCGCGGAGCCGGGCGGCGCAACTCATTTATGCTTACACTTTCGAGCATCGCAGCGTCACCGCCTGCCGCAGCGATTGCGGCGCGCGCGAATTCCTCGTAGCTCACGCCCTCGCCGCTGTTAGTAACGTGGTAAATACCGGGCAGATCAAGCACTGCCAGTTCGCGTAAACGGCGCGCCAGATCGCGGCTTGCGGTCGGCGTGCCAAATGCGTCATGAATCACTTTCAGATGCGCGCCGTGCTCCGCGAGTTCGATCACGCGGCTTAAAAAATTTGTGCCACCCGTGCCGAAAATCCAGCCGGTGCGCACCACTATCGTGCGTGCGCAGGCGGCTTGCGCGCGGCGTTCGCCTTCAAGCTTCGTCGCTGCGTAAACGCTAAGCGGGTTCGGATCGTCGCGTTGCGTGTAGAATCCATCTTTAGCGCCATCGAAAACGTAATCCGTCGAGATTGTGACGAACACCGCGCCCGCGCTCCGACACGCGGCAGCGAGTTTCTCCGGCGCGTAAGCGTTCACTTCCAAAGCGCGTTCGTGATTGACTTCGCAGCCGTCCACATCCGTCAAAGCCGCGCAATTAATCAACGCATCGGGGCACGCCCGCTCCATCATCGCCTTGATCGCCGCTGCGTCCGTGATGTCGAGCGTGCGATGATCGCAGGCGAAGACTTCATCGTTCGATGCTATGCAAAGCTGAACGACGGCGCGCCCGACCAGCCCGTTCGCTCCCGTCACTAAGAATTTCAAGAAGCGCCGCCCTCCGTTCCGTACTGCTGCGCGTAGAATTCTCTGTACGCTCCGCTGCGGGCGCGGCTGATCCACTCACCGTTCTCCGCGTACCACTGAATCGTTTTCTGCAATCCACTTTCCCACGTTTCAAGAGGGCGCCACCCTAATTCCGTCTCAATCTTCGTTGGATCAATCGCATAACGACGGTCATGTCCGGGACGATCCTTGACATGAGTGAGCAGCGAAAGCGGCTTTCCGAGAGCCTTCAGGACGGATTCGGCCACCTCCAGATTACGCCGCTCATTGCGCGCGCCGATATTATAAGTCTCTCCCGAACGCCCGCGCTGCATCACCGCTAAAATAGCGCGGCAATGATCGTCAACGTAAATCCAATCGCGCACGTTGCGCCCGTCGCCGTAAACTGGAATCCTTTCATCGTGCATCGCGTTGGAGAGCATCAGGGGCAAAAATTTCTCTGGAAACTGTCGCGGCCCGTAGTTGTTGCCACACCGCGTTATCACCGTATCCAGTCCGAAGGTGTGATGCGCCGCCCGCACCAGATGTTCGGCGGCGGCTTTTGAGGCAGCATACGGGCTGTTCGGCGCAAACGGCGAATCCTCCGTGAAAAAACTCTCCTCATCTTCCGGCAAACTCCCCATCACTTCATCGGTATTACCACAAAACTGTAGAATTCCGTTGCGCTCAACAATCAGGTTTTTATTATCTTCTACTTTGACGCACCAAACTTTACCTTTGTAATTTTCTTTAGCATAACTTTGTTGTCCGATGCCAATATTGCCCTTCCTGAAATGAATTAAATAGGCGATCGTCGAGGCACGGATTTCTCGATTTTCCTTAGCCAAGAAACTTGTAACCGACGCATCCCGTTGACTAATTCGGGGCGACATTCCCAACTTCACTCCAAGCTCACAAATGTTCTCCATCAAACGGCGCGATGATGTTGAAAAAATCGGCTTACCTTTTGGCGTGTAATGCCCAGCGCTGTCAATCAACCCGTCAAATAATGCAGATAGAGATTTGCTATCATATTTCAACATCCAATGAGGAATGTGTTTGTTTTTAAATCCACGCCCGAACTGCTCAAAAAACTTAGTCCACGCTTCCGAGCTAAAGTAAATATGCTCGCCAGACTTGTTCTTATGGGCTTTCCAGTTAATGCCTAATGTTGTCAAAGCCTGCTCTAGTCGTGCCCGGGCTTTATCGGCTTGTGGGACATCAAAGAAAATTCGCCAACTATTACAGGTGGCAAACGGCTTATTGCCAACTTTAACAGCGACTCCGCCAAATCTTCCTGTGTGTGGAATACGTCGCGCTTCGTCACACGCGCGCTTGTCGAGTCCGCTCAAAGACGGAATATGCTTTTGCTGGGAGGCAATAAATCCATCACCGATGAATACGCCGGCAACATAAAACAGTTCTTTTGTCGGAACAGTGCCGATGTTTTCAACTTCAAATTCAGTTTGATCTTCACCGCGCCACTTCCCCTTAGGAAAAAACATGAAATGCTTGTCTAAAATGTGTTGCGCTTCTGCAACTTGAATCGGACTCAAACCATCGCGCGTTTTCTGCCTGAACAGCATTCGATGATTCGGGGTGACCTTCAAATCGGATAAGGACGTTTTGAAATGAATCATCTCGCCTTCATAATCTTGGACGATCACCTTCTCAACCGTTTTCTCCTCTACGTCTCCGGTTTCGGAATTTACTGATAAGACCTTATCGCCCTCTTTTAACTCCCAGTAATTCTTTAACCCGTCTTTGGTTAGGGCCTTTGTCTGCTCATCGTAACAAGAAACCTGCACAAAGCGGCGCACCTTCTTTTCACGTGCCGCATCAAGCAACACCTGCGTTCCAATAATATTGGTGCGCAGAAACTCGTCGGCTGAAGCAATGCTGCGATCCACATGCGATTCGGCCGCAAAATTTATAATCACCTCCGTGTCATTCGGGAGTGCTGCAAGTACCGCATCGCGGTCAGTAATATCTCCACGAACAAAATGATGGACGGATTCGGACAAGCCTTCAATATTGTCTGGATTCCCGGCATACGTCAGCGCGTCG
>JBHENC010000007.1:0-129475 GCA_046262295.1 Pyrinomonadaceae bacterium
TAATGCCTTTCCAGTGGGCACAGTTGTTTACGATGGCGCTGGAATTCAAGCCTGATGTGATTCTCGAATTAGGTCGCGGCCTTGGCAATTCGACTTGCGCTTTTACGGAAGCTGCGAACCGTTTGCCAAATTGTTCTGTGATTAGTCTGGATGTATCGAAGGTTTGGGAAGAAGAGACTCTGCCGAAGGTGCAAAAGCTTATGCCGGCAGCGTGGTTTGAACCACTTCAGGCATTGCAAGCTGACATCCTTTCCTTCGATTTCGAATCGGTACTCAAAAACGCTAATCGAGTGTTAATCTTTTGGGATGCGCACGGGTTTGATGTGGCTGAATGTATACTTGGAAAGATATTGCCGCTCATCCAGGATCGCCCTCATTTAGTCATGATGCATGATTTAGCTGATGCGCGCTACATACCTAAAGAAATCGAGAGCGCTTATAAAGGTTACGAGTTATGGAAGGGTAGCAACGCTGAATGGATTTTCATGCAGCTTGGCAATGTCGTATCCGGAGTCGCACAGGCTATTTCTGTTATAGATTTTACCAGCCGAAACGATTTAACTCTACATTCCTCTGACCACGATCTTCATACTAATCTAGGCTCAGATGAAACCAAAATGGCCGAGATACTTGAGCTATTAGGAAGTGAACACTTTTCTCTGCGGGGGTACTGGTTCTGGTTTAGTTTGAATGAGAAGCATGGCCCCTACGCATTCCCAAAATACGAATACGACAAGGATGAAGCACAACGGAAAAACGAGTTGGAAGAAAAGATGAAGCAAGTATACGAGTTTGAAGAAATGGTGAGTCAGAAGGATGTCTCAACGAAGATGCGGATAAAACTTGCAGCAAAAATCTTGCTCAACCGCTACCCTAAAGGGTTCGCAAAAGGAATTATGTGGGATATTTTTACTTCTTAGACTCGCCAAGCAGGGGTTTACCGAAAGACTTGTTCAGACAGCTACTTCGTGAAGATTGCGCTCTTACAAATGAATCCAACCGTTAGCGCTCTCGTAGGGATGCTGCCCTGACAACGGCCGAAGGCGTTCGCAAGGAGCAGTCCCAAGTTGCGACAGCGAAATAGGATGGAAACTGAAGAAAGGCAAGTTGAACTAATGAGTCCGCAATGCTTCTTAGCGGCTATTCGTGAAACTGATGTCGCCACGCTGGCGACGGTCAGTGCCGGTGCGCTCGCGATGGCAAGTGGCCTCGACTGAGATTGTAGATAATGAATCCTACCTTAGAAAACAACGCCAATACGGCCACGCCTTCGCAAGCCTACTGGAACCAGCGGCACGCGCTTGCCGAGTTTCGCCCGCGTGCGGAGCAATTGCAGGAAGCCGTCGGTAAATTGACTGATCTAATGCCTTTCCAGTGGGCACAGTTGTTTACGATGGCGCTGGAATTCAAGCCTGATGTGATTCTCGAATTAGGTCGCTTGGCTGGCAATTCGACAGTCATTTTCACGGAAGCGGCGAATCAGTTGGGCGACTGCCGGGTGGTTAGTTTGTGTCTGACCGACGTGTGGCAGAAGGCAACGGTTCCGTCCTTATCCGAGATGGTTCCAGAAAAGTGGTTCGACCCGCTTGATGCGCTACAGGCAGACATTCTCACGTTTGATTATGAAGCGACGTTTATGGACGCTAAAAGAGTGATGATTTTCTGGGACGCGCACGGATTCGACGTCGCCGAATGCGTTCTCGGGAAGATACTGCCGCTCGTACAGGATCGGCCACATCTGGTAATCATGCACGATTTAAGCGACGCGCGATATACCGGCGACGAATACACTACTAATTACGGTGAGCATGGATTGTGGAAGGGAGAGGCTGCCGGAGACCCCAGCATACGTCTCGGCCACATCTCTTCAAAAGTGGCCCAATCAGTTTCCATATTCGACTTTACGAGCCGTAACAAGTTATCTTTGCACTCAGCCGACCACAACTTACACACCGAACTTGGAATGGATGCCTCCAAAGTAGCCGAGTTGAAAAAGCTTGTCGGTGATAAATTGTTCTCCCTTACCGGGCACTGGTTTTGGTTTAGTCTGAACGAGAACGCCGGGCCACGCACTTTTCCAAACTTTCAGCACCGGAAGCTACCACAGGGGGAAGCCCTATCACCCGCACCGATGTCGCTAAAGATGCGGCTAAAGGCAGCGGCTAGCATCTTGCTCAGGGGGCACCGGGTATAAAGATATTGTAGGAAGTAAATCTCTGGATTAATTGATCTCGTTGTTTGAGGCGGCAGCTTTACTTGTTAAGAGAAAGCGGTATCGGGCGTCTTCGCTTAAAAGTAAGAAGCTTGGCTTTATTAAGTCGCCACCAGATTTGGTTCGCGTAACTTTGAGAATCTTTGGCTTTTAATGTTCCGCACATCTGTTTATGAAATAAGAAGGCGAACACAAGAGATTTAATTTATGAAGATTGCTCTGCTTCAAATGAACCCGACGGTTGGCGACCTGGCGGGGAATGCTGCCTTGATTGCCGAAGGCGTTCGCCATGCGCAGGCGCAAGGCGCTGAGCTGGTCGTGACGCCGGAGTTGGGGTTGTTGGGGTATCTTCCGCGCGACTTGCTGCTTAACCCTCGGTTCATTCAAAATAGCTGGGACGTGTTGCAGCAGTTGGCGGCAGATTTGGCGGATGCCCCGCCCGTGCTCGTCGGCCTCGCCGAACCAAATGGAGAAGTTGTCGGGCGGCCTTTGTTTAATACCGCCGCGTTGTTGCGCAAGGGGCAAGTGGAGCAGCGCTTTCGTAAAACGCTACTGCCCACCTACGACGTCTTTGATGAAGATCGGTACTTTGAGCCGGCCACCGGGAATCAAGTGCTCGAATTAAACGGCTGGCGGCTGGGTATTTGCATCTGTGAGGACGTCTGGAACGACCGCGATTTCTGGCAACGCCAGCGCTATCACGCCGATCCGATTGAAGAATTAACGCGACAGGGCGCGCAGGCCTTTATTAATATGTCTGCCTCTCCGTTCAGCGTCGGCAAGCAGCAGTTGCGCGAGAAATTGCTTGGAAGCCTGGCACGTAAGCACAATCTGCCGCTGGTCTACATCAATCAAGTTGGAGGAAACGATGACTTGATCTTTGATGGTCGTAGCAGCACTTTCGACGCCCACGGCCATCTGGTGGCGCGCGGCGCAGAGTTCGCTGAAGATTTAGTGGTAGTGGACTTGAGCAATCCGCCAGACGCACTCAGCCCGGATGATTTCACTCCCGAGTCTGAAACGTGGTCTGCCCTGGTTCTAGGTACGCGCGACTACGTGCGCAAGTGCGGTTTCAGAAAAGCCATTCTCGGTCTTTCCGGTGGCATTGACTCAGCCCTGACAGCGGCTATCGCCGTTGAGGCCGTCGGCGCCGAGAACGTGCTGGGTGTGCTCATGCCCTCGCCCTATTCCAGCGCGGGCAGCATAGAGGATTCTTTGCAGTTAGCCCGCAATCTGGGTATGCAAACGCTCAAGCTTCCCATTGCGAAAATTATGGGCTCCTTTGATGAGACCTTGAGCGAAGCTTTTAGTGGTTGCCCGCGCGATATAACGGAAGAGAACATCCAGGCGCGCGTTCGTGGCAACTTGCTCATGGCGATGTCCAACAAATACGGCGCGCTACTATTGACTACCGGCAACAAGTCGGAACTGTCCGTCGGCTACTGCACCATTTACGGTGATATGTCGGGCGGCCTGGCGGTAATCTCCGATGTACCGAAGATGATGGTCTATCGTATCTCAAGCTGGCTCAACCGCGATAAGGAAGTGATTCCACCGGCAATCATAACGAAAGCGCCCTCCGCCGAACTGAGGCCGGATCAGACTGATCAAGATAATCTGCCTCCTTATCACCTGCTGGATGAAATTCTTTATATGCACATTGAGCAGCATCTTTCGGCGGAAGAGATCGTCATTAGCGGGGTTGGCGATGAGGCAACGGTGCGACGTGTGTTGCAACTGGTGAAAACCGCCGAGTTCAAGCGAAGGCAGGCAGCCCCCGGTCTCAAGGTAACAGATCGCGCTTTTGGCACCGGTTGGCGGATGCCGATTGCCCGCAAATAGCACTGATCCGGCATTCTTCCTTAAGAGCGCTGGTCATATATCATTAATACAGAAGGAAGGGAAGACGTATGAATATTTCCATTATTGGCTTAGGCAAGTTGGGTTCGCCGATGGCGGCCGTGCTCGCCAGCAAAGGCCATACCGTCATTGGGGTTGATCTGAATGAAGATTTTGTCCGGTCAATTAACGAAGGCCGTGCGCCCGTCGTTGAACCGGGATTGGATGAGTTGATCCAGAAGTCGCACGCGCGGCTGTCGGCAACGACGGATTTCAAAGCAGCCGTCGCTAATAGTGAGGTGACTTTTATTATTGTGCCCACGCCGAGTGACCCGCAGGGTGGTTTCTCCTTGCGGTACGTGATGTCTGCGATTGAAGAAATCGGTCAGGCGTTAAAGCAGAAGAATGAGTTTCATTTGGTCGTCCTGACCAGCACGGTGATGCCCGGCTCCACCGGCGGCGAGGTACTGCCTGCTCTCGAGCAACATTCCGGCAAGCGTTGCGGACGTGATTTCGGACTCTGCTACAATCCAGAATTCATCGCCCTCGGTAGCGTCGTCCACGATATGCTAAATCCGGATTTTATCCTTATCGGCGAATCCGATTCGCATTCGGGCGACATCCTGGCCTCCATTCATACTGGGGCCTGCGACAACACTCCGGCATTCGCGCGAATGAATTTCATGAATGCCGAATTGACCAAACTGGCCGTCAATACTTACGTCACGACGAAAATATCCTACGCCAATATGCTGGCCCAGGTGTGCGAACAACTGCCCGGCGCTGACGTGGACGTGGTCACGTCAGCTCTCGGACTAGACACCCGTATCGGCCGTAAGTACTTGAAAGGCGCGCTCGGCTATGGCGGCCCATGCTTTCCCCGGGATAACGTCGCCTTTTCCCACTTGGCTCGCCAAATTGGCGCAAACGCAGGTCTCGCCGAGGCTACTGACCGCGTCAACCGCGAGCAAGTGGCTTGGCTAGCCGATATCGTTATGGGACAACTTCCATCAAACGGCAAAGTCGGTATCTTGGGTTTATCTTACAAGCCCAACACAAATGTAATTGAAGAAGCACAGGGGTTAGAGCTGGCCCGCCAGTTGTCTTCCAGAGGCGTCGCGCTGGTGCTCTATGATCCAGCGGCGATGGAAAATGCACGAGCCTCGTTCAAAGGTGAAGCGCTCTTCGCCACCTCGATGGAGGAATGCACACAGCAGTCCGACGTTGTGGTCATCACCACTCCCTGGGATGAGTTCAAAGCACTCTCACCGGAGAGCCTCAATCATTCGAATGGCCGACCCTCAATCGTAGACTGCTGGCGTATTCTTCCGCGTGAGGAATACGAAACGTCCGTTAACTACGTAGCACTGGGTAGAGGCCCGCAGCAAGAGGACGCGCAACTGTACACTACCGCAGTAGCCGGTAACGATTAGCAAGAGCCACAACAAAAAGATGGCAGGATGGGAGAGCCAATCGCTAACGATTTAGCGCTGAGCGAAAGTCTCTCCCGCGTATATATTTATTGATTTTGAAAGGGGATTCTTCGATGCCAAAGCAAACTAAGGTTTTGGTTACGGGTGCTGGCGGATTCATCGGCCACCATCTGGTAACGTATCTAAAGGAACAGGGGTTTTGGGTGCGGGGTGTGGATATCAAATACCCTGAATATAATTCAACCGATGCAGACGAGTTTGAGTTACTTGACCTGCGGCGGTGGGACAACTGCCTTCAGGCTACTCGCGATATAGATGATGTCTACGCACTGGCGGCTGATATGGGGGGGATGGGATTTATTTCGGGCAATCACGCCCAGATTCTACACAACAATTCGCTAATTAACATACATACGTTGGATGCGGCGCGAGTCAACGGCGTCCGACGCTACCTGTATACGTCTTCAGCCTGTATCTATCCCGAGTATAAACAGCTTGACGCCAACGTCACGCCGCTCAAGGAAGAGGATGCTTATCCGGCTCAACCGCAGGACGCATATGGGTGGGAGAAGTTAATTGCCGAGCGGCTGTGTCTGCATTATCAGGAGGAGTACGGCATCGAAACCCGGATCGTGCGGTTCCATAATATTTTTGGCCCGTTAGGCACTTGGGATGGCGGGCGCGAGAAAGCACCGGCGGCGATGTGTCGCAAAATTGCGCTGGCGAAGCTGACCGTTAATCCGGAGATCGATATCTGGGGCGACGGCGAACAAACGCGCTCTTTCTGCTACATAGATGACTGCGTGATCGGCATCTATAAATTAATGCAGTCCGATCATCGCGAGCCGCTCAATCTCGGTCAAGACCGCATGGTTACGATCAACGAGTTGGCTGACATTATCGCAAACATTGCCGGTCTGCGCATTGAGAAGAAACACGTGGAAGGGCCGCAAGGTGTGCGCGGACGCAACTCGGACAATACACGCTTGCGCGAGGTGTTGGGATGGGAACCGGAGATTACGTTGGAGGATGGATTGACTCGGACGTATGCTTGGATAGAGGCACAGGTTCGCGCCAATCTGAAAACAGCTCCAGAACGCCATCTGGCTGCCGTGTAGGGGTGGTATTAAAAGCTTAAAGTGCCGACCGGCAATCTTCTGCGGGAAATAGTTGTAAGTACCGGCTCAGTTTGAGTTCCTAAATCAATATCCATCGTGGTTCTTAGATTTGAAACTGAACTATTACCCCACTATGAGCGGAATGAGCATGGCGATCAATTTGCGCCGCTTCTCCATTCGTTGAAGGTTAGGTAGCTCAAAGATACTTCGTCCTTCAGGGATGAGCGATTTCTAACCCGGATAGCTCATCCCTGAAACTCTGTAATAGGTTCAACCTGGATGGCAAATCACCGTCTTGGTTTTGTCTCCCTTAAGTTGATTCGATAATGACTTGGCGTACGTCTCTGCGCAACTACCGGTTAACCGCATCAGGCCAGCTTGCAAGGCAGAGCGAGCCAACACTGAGTCAAAAGATTCAGCGATGCGTTGCAAGCGTAACTTACTTTGCGTGTCTCTTCTGGCTTGTATCGCTGTTGGAGCATTCGCTTCTCGTATAAGTCTTGTAGTAACAAACGAGTATGGAAATATCCGTGATTACGCCGGTTTATAACGGCGAGCGATTTATTGAATGTTGCCTCAATTCGGTTATTGAGCAAGCTTGTCCGTACGTCGAGCATCTCATTATGGACGGTGGTTCCACTGATCGAACCACAGAAATAGTTGAACGGTATGCGGCGAAACACCCTCATCTTCGTTTGATATCGGAGAATGACGCCGGGCAATCGGATGCGATGAACAAAGGGATTGCGCTGGCTCAAGGGGTAATTCTAGGTTTTCTAAACGTAGACGATTTTTATGAACCCAACGTGCTTAACAGAGTATACGAAATCTTTCAAGAATTACCTGAACCGAGCTTGCTTGCCGGCAACTGCAAGGTGATCGATGAAAATGGAAACCTGCTGTGGCTAAACAAGCCCGATACGAAATACTACCAACTGCTACAAGTCTGGCGATACAAAATGCCGAACAATCCAAGCGCATATTTCTACCACCGCTCTTTGCATGACAAGATCGGGGGGTATGACGTAGAAGAGCACTATACTTTGGACTATGATTTTCTCTTGCGGGCTTTTCAAAAGGCAAACGTCGTCTACATAGATGAAACTCTGGGGAATTTCCGATTTTATGCCGGGACAAAGACAAGCGAAAGTGTTGCTCAAGGAACGCAATGGGATATGATTTGCCGACTTTCCATGAAATATGCAGCGCAGAAAGGGCTTTTCTACAGGCTTTACCTACACTTGAGCATCGCGCAACTAAGAGCGAACCTCAAGGAAGTTGAAAATCCTTCGCGCATCTCCAAGGCAAAGTGGATATTAAGAAGAGACGGAATAACACTATTGGATAAAGTAGCGAGGGCTTTGGAGAAAAATGGAGGGCGCTGATTTAGCGCAACCTATGGACACCCAACCCTGTTTGTGCAACAACGCCTTCGAATGTTGTTTATAAAACTGCGTCTATTAAAAGAAGAATCGGAAGTTCATTCATGTCTGATCTCGTCAGCATTATCATGCCCGCTTACAACGCCGAGAAGCATATTGCCGAATCAATCCAATCCGCGATAAATCAAACGTATCAGAATTGGGAATTGATCGTGGTTGACGATGGGTCAACTGACGGCACGGCAGAAATAGCACGAGGTTTCTCTGATCGGGATAAGCGTGTTAAATATTTCTTTCAGAAGAATAGCAGGCTAGGGAAGGCTCGAAACACGGGCATCAAAAACTCATGTGGAGACCTGATAGCGTTCCTGGATTCTGATGATCTCTGGGTAAAGGAGAAGCTGGAACTGCAAGTTAAAACCGTCCATGAAACCAGAGTCGACCTCGTATTTAGCGATGGATTCATTTTTGTCGAAGACGATGTGACAGATGAAAATGTTACCTTTCAAACGCTGCGCGGAAGATTTGATGGGGGCGGTCTCTCCGATCTTTTATTAGTTGGCAACTATCTTCCGGTTCTATCTGTACTGGCGCGAAAAGATTCCCTAAACGAGGTGGGTCGCTTTGAAGAGGCACCCCTATATCATGGTTGTGAAGACTATGACTTATGGCTAAAACTCGCCCGGCACGGAGCCGCGTTCTATGGGATGAAAGAACTGTTAGTAAGATATCGTCGCCATTCGGGTGCGATGACGCACAAGGACAGCAAGATGCTCAAGCCGATGTTGCAGGTTGTTAAGAGATACATCTACGATAGTAGTCTCGATAAGAATAAAGTGAAGGAGCGAATGAGAAATTTGTATCGAGACTTAATTCGCGCGTTGATCGAAGAGGGTGAAATAATCGAAGCGAGAGCATACATGAAAGAATTCTCCGCTTGGGATAAATCGGGACTGGTCACATCGCTCCAAAAAGTGTTAATAAAAGTTCTGCCAAATAAGTACAACTTTATTAGTAAAGAGTGCCTATATAGAACCGAATGGCACATTAAAAAGAGTCTGGGTAAACTGATAATTCTCTGACGCCCGCAATTACACTCTACTAATTTGGCTTTAACATTGACGCGCCGCCGGTGGTTGTTTGAAAACTTGCTGCGTTTCAGAGAATATATTCGTTTTCTTTGAGCCGCTCCCTTATGAGCATTTTACTGCTGCTGCTGTAGGACGGGTTTGGCTCAATGGGGAAATCAAGAGATTAAAAGTAATTCTCACTGCTGGGATGAATTTCGGGCGCAAATTTGATTCGGTTGCGGAACGCCGTCGAGAGAACTCTTTGTAGCTTTAGGGGAGGTTTACGCTTGCTTATCGTAGGTATCAGCGATAGTCACAACTCAACCGCAGGTCTTTACGAAGACGGGCGACTTGTCGCGGCGATAGCGGAAGAGCGTTTGCAGCGTGTGAAGAACTGGATAGGCTTTCCCGAACAGGCCGTGCGGGAGTGCCTGCGCATCGGTGGCCGTCAACTCGCAGACGTAGATTTCGTGGGAATTACCGGGCTGGCGGTTCCGTTTCCGTATAATGATCGAGAGACCATTATACGCTCGTTCCGAACTCCTCCAAGCAGCATAGATATGCAGCGTAACCGTGCGCAGCGGGCGCTGGTTCAATCGGTTTATAAAGGGCGGCTGCGTGATGTCTATCGTTCGACATCCATGTGGAAATCGCGCGACCGTGAACGGTGGCGTCACCGCGTCGCGGCTGTTTTAGCGTTGGGCGTGCCGGAAGAAAAGATCGTTATCGTCGAGCATCATCTGGCTCATGCGTCGGCGGCATATTACGGCTGGGGACGCTTTGACGAAGATGTTCTCGTGCTAACCAACGATGGCGGCGGCGATGGCCTGTGCGCAACCGTCAACGTCGGGCGCGACGGGCAACTGCAACGCCTTGCGGCAGTGGATTGGTGGGAATCCATCGGCATGGTCTATGGCATGGCGACCTGCGTGCTGGGGATGGTTCCTTTAGAGCATGAGTATAAAGTGATGGGGCTGGCTCCGTATGCTGAGACGAAGGGAGCTGAAAGAGTTTTCCGCGAGTTGAGAAGATTCTTCGGGTTTGATAAGCCGGACGGAATGACGTGGAGCCGTCGAAATTCTTTCCCTGAAACTTTCGCCAGCTACAATTTCTTGCGGGAGATGTTTGAATTGCAAAGGTTTGATTGGGTCTGCGGCGGGCTACAACTATTCGTTGAAGATTTTATTACGGAGTGGGTGAGAAATTGCATTCGGGCGACCGGGATCAAGAAGGTCGCGCTCTCCGGCGGCCTGTTTATGAACATCAAGCTGAACAAGGTCATCATGGAGTTGCCGGAAGTCGAAGAGCTTTTCGTTTTTCCGTCGTGCGGCGATGAAACCAACGCCATCGGCTCCGCCTACAACGTCTATGCGCAGCACGGCGATTACCGCACGATGCAGCCGTTGCGAGACCTCTACACAGGGCAGGAATATAACGATGATGAGATCAATCAAGCGATAAAGGTTTACCCGTTCAAACATCGCGTCTCCGTCCGGCAAACGGATCAAATCGAAGAGGCGGCCGCCGGGTTGCTCGCCAAAGGTGAAGTCGTCGCGCGGTTCAACGGTCGAGAAGAGTTCGGCGCGCGTTCGATGGGCAATCGCTCTATTCTGGCCGATCCTGCCAAGCCCGAGGTGGTGAAAGTTATCAACGACGCGATTAAGTCGCGCGACTTCTGGATGCCGTTCGCGCCGTCGCTGCTGGATCGCCGCGCGGCGGATTATTTCGTTAATCCTAAAAATATTCCCGCGCCATATATGATTATGGCGTTCGATTCGACCGCGCACGTGAGCGAGTTCCGCGCAGCGTGCCACCCCTACGATTTGACTATCCGCCCGCAGGTCGTTTATCAAGATTGGAACCCGAGTTATTACGCGCTGCTCGAATCTTTCGAGAAACTGACAGGGCGCGGAATCATCCTCAATACGTCTTTCAATTTGCACGGTTATCCGATTGTGAGCCGCCCGCAGGATGCCCTTGAGGTGCTGGACAAATCCGGCCTCGACTGGCTCGCTATCGGTAACTATCTGGTGCATAAGGAGAGCTAGGGCGCGACCGTAAAAGTTTGATGAAGATCAGCGTCGTCATCCCAACTCATAATCACTCTGCCGCGCTCAGCCTGACTTTATCACGCCTCGCGGAACAAAAGTTTGATGAACTTTGGGAAGTAATAATTGTAAATAATCGTTCGACGGACGATACGGATGATGTCGTACGCCGCCAGCATTTTCCTGTGCCGCTTCAATTGGTGCATGAAAATGTGCCGGGGCCTGCGGCGGCGCGCAACGCCGGAGCAGCAGTGGCGAAAGGCGCTTACCTGCTCTTTATGGACAACGATATTCTCGTTGAGCCGGATTTCCTGCAAAGGCACTTCGCTGCTTTGGAAGCCAATCCGAAGTGCTGGATCGTCGGGCAGGTGGTTAATCTTCCCGAACTGGAAGCAACCGCATTCGGTCGCTTTCGCAATTCATTAGCGCCCTTCGTTGAGCCGGATCGGGGTCTGAGTAAAGCCGAAGGAATAACGGGAGCGAATGCTTCGCTGCCGCGCGTTGACTTTGAACGTCTGAACGGTTTCGACGAAAACTTCTTTGTCGCCAGCGGCGAAGACAGGGAACTCGCCTTGCGCGCGTTGAAAGCGGGCATCACTATTCTTTTCGATCCGGGCATCATCGTCCTGCATAACGATTGGGCTGGCTTTTCCATACGCGACTACTGCCTGAGACAACGCCTGTACACGCAGACCGAGCCGCATTTCTGGCGAAAGTACGGAGACGAGTATCCGAGGCAACAGTTGGCGCGCGAGAATCTTCCGCCCGACTGGAAGCGAGATCAACCGAGACTCGTTCTCTGGAAGAAAGTGAAATCGTTACTGGGTAGTTCGATAGGACAAAGGACACTGATCGGTGCGTGCGCGGCTTGCGAGCGGTTTCTTCCCTGGCCATCGCTGCTCTGGCGTTTGTACCGGCTGGCGCTGGCTGGCGCAATTTACAGAGGATTTCAGGAAGGGCTGTTGCTCTGTAAAGATGAGTCACCGGAAAAATAACGACGATTGAGCACGGATTCATCGGGTACTGGATAATACTTTAAGAGGGTAGCTCGAACAACCTCTGCCTGTTCTTCAAAGGAAGAAGAGATCAACCATTAATGGAGTCGAATTGAGATGAAACGATTAGTTAAAGGCGGACTCAACGCTCTCGGATACGAGGTTCATAAAAAGCAGGATAGCCAGAAATTTACCATTGGAGAGATAACATATGAGGTTGATCCGTGCAGCGTCGGCGAAACACCGCAGGGGGAACTGACGGGCGAAGCGGCGATCCGCATGATCCGGGAGAGAGGATTGAGTAAATTAAGAGTTCTGGATATTTGCTGCGGCGTCGGAATAATCGGGATGACGATATTCTCGAAGCTTCGCCGCGAATCAATCGTCGAACGAGTCGGCTTTGTCGATATCAATATTTTCAATCTTAATTCGCTGCGTCGAACTCTGAAGCTGAATAATCTGGATCAACTTCTGGGAGACCGTATCAATTATTGGCTCAGTGATAGTCTGGATAATGTTCCTGCCGGCGAGAAGTTTGACCTGATTGTTTCCAACCCGCCCCATTTCTTTTCACCGGATCACACTGAAGGCTTTTTGTCACCCGGCAGACTCGGCACTTACGATGCCGATTGGAGTTTCCATAAGTCCTTTTACAAACAGTGCCACAATTACTTAACCGAGCGCGGCGAGGTCTGGTTCTTGGAGAACGGTGATGCGGTGCAGGAGAGCGGGCTGCTGCCTTTGATTCAAGCTAACTCCAACCTGAGCTATGTAAAGCAGATTACAGAGCCGCTCGATCCTGTTTTCTTCTGGATGATTAGTAAAAAAGTTTAACCAGTATATATTGCTTTGGTCGCAGGGGAATGTTCATCTGTAAAGGCGTATCAAGCGATCAGCATTGTCAAATGAGATGAATATTCTACTCATCCCTTCCGTCTTCCCCACACGGCGCGAGCCTTGGCCGGGTTCGTATGTTTACGAATACGCGCGCAGTCTGGCGCTTCATCATAACGTGACGGTGGTATATCCACAGCAGCTGGGAAGCCCTCTGGTCGGAGACACGCCGTTCTTCACCGAAGAGTGGTTAGAGCCGCGCGTTCGGTTTATCAACTACACCTATTCGCATCTCTCAAAGAGCTGGATATTCAGTTATCTAGGCGCCTTCCGAAAGGTGTGGCGACGCATTCAAAGAGAGTGGAAGATTGACATTATTCATGCTCACATTGTGATGCCTGCCGGATTATCCGCGCTAATGTTAAAGGGATTCTTTCGCATTCCGGTCGTGCTTACAGAACATTGGGGGCCTGTTACAAATTGGATAGATGAAGCCCCTGTTCCGCAAAAGCTTCAGTATCGGACGCTGAAGTACGCCTTCCATAAAGCCGACTATCTGACCGCCGTGAGCGAAAGTCTGGCGGGCGAGATAAAAGAAGTGTTCAATGCTTCTGTGGATGGAAAGCTGGATTATCCGATTGACTGCGAACTGTTCCACCCGAACGAAAATGCTTTGACTGTTACCGCTCCGCGTGTGCTGTGCGTGACGCGAGGCCGCTTTGATCCGCGCAAAGGAATGCCAAATTTATTCGCCGCGTGGGAACTCGTCTCGCGGCGCACGGGCGGCGGCGTTTATCTGGATATGGTCGGCCCGGATTTGGAACTGCTGATGCCGCAGATCGAGGCGTTGGGAATCGGCCAGACCGTTCGCCTGCTTCCCTGGCGGCCTGTTGCCGAACTTGCACCCTTAATGCGAGACTCTGCGCTGGTCGTGATTCCCAGCAGTTATGAGACATTCGGGCGCAGCGGTGCGGAGGCCCTCGCTTCCGGCGTGCCGGTGGTCGCCACGAGATGCGGCGGGCCGGAGGAATATGTCGAGCAGGGAACCGGGCTGCTGGTTCCCAAAGAAGACCCGCACGCTCTGGCGGAGGGCATCATTGCCGGATTGAACCGCCGCGATTTTCTACCGCCGGAAGAATTGGCGCGGCGAACGCGCGCGCGATTCGGTTATGAAGCGATTTGCCGACGCTTCACCGAAGTGGCGACAGAGCTTATCAGCAAAAGATCGCACTGAACGGCACGGTGCGGTATTTGAAGCTTGGCGATAAAGATTCAATCCAGATATTAAGGATCAACGATACGGATGCTTGTTAACTCGTCTTTAGAAATTCCCGCTCCGCCGTCTGCCGATTACAAGGGATGGCCTTGGTCTCATGCGAGCGAAAATGTAGGTGAGGCGGTAACCGATGCTGAAATCCTTCCGTTGGTCTCCATTATTATTCCATCCTTTAATCAAGGCCAATTCATTGAAGAAACCATCCGGTCGTTAATTTTACAAGAGTATGAAAATCTGGAAATCATCGTGATTGACGGCGGGTCTGACGACAGCACTTTGGATGTCATTAAGAAATATGAGAGATGGTTGGCCTACTGGGTCAGCGAAAAAGATTCCGGGCAGGCTAATGCGATAAATAAAGGACTCGCTATCGCGCGCGGCGAGATCGTCAAATGGATAAACTCGGATGACTTGTTGCTTCCCGGAGCTTTGATGGAGCTTTCGCGTAACTACCTGAAGAACAAAGATAAGTTCTTCATTTCGCCGGTAGAGCATTTCCTCGATGGCAGCGATAAATGTCGGACATTTGAGCCGAAGAATATCAGCCGCGAAACTTTGGTCGAGTTCTGGTCTGGAAAGATTAGCTGGAATGATCCCGGCACATTCTACACGCGCGAAGTTTTCAATACGGTCGGAATCATTGATGAAAGCTACCGGTATGCTTTCGACTATGATTTTATTTTAAGAGTAACAGAGCATTTCGAGCCGGTTTACTTAAAGAAAACCACCGCCAGATTCCGCGTCCATTCTCATTCAAAGACCATCTCGGAAGGCGATAAGTTTATTTACGAGCAGGCGAAAGTCTCGCAAAAGCATTGGGCTGAATTAAAGCAAGTTGATCGCCTCGGGTTTGAAAGATATTTTGCCGTAACGATGTTCAGGAACGGCATCAGCAGTCTTCGCCATAACCCTTCTGCGGCAGTTCCCTATTTCTTGCAGGGATTCAAGACAAACATATTTCTCTCAACGTGGTGGCTTATTCGGTGGGCGCTCAAGATGGTGAGAGCAAGGGTAAAGATCGGCGATAAGAACTCTAATGATTGGAGCGGGTTCGGCGTTAAGTAAGTTCTCACGTTTACCGGTCAACGCCAGACGTCATCGCGCCATCACGCGAAGTCGAAAACGGGAGTTATCGAACATTAACGCCAGCCAGCGACTATATGACCATAAATCAACTGTTCGTTAGATTGATTCCGTTTTATCGGAAGCTACCTGGCCCCTTAAAAGCGGCGCTTCGTCCCGTCCACAAAGCTTATCAATGGACACAGCGGCGCAGAAGCGTCGTCGCCACCGTAGACGGGATTACTTACCACCTAGACCTCGGAGAGTTCATAGATTCTTCGATATATTTTACCGGCTGCTTTGAGCCGCATACGACGGCGGCCATTGAGAGGCTGTGCCGTGAGGGAATGACTGTCGTTGACATCGGGGCGAACATTGGTTGCCATACGCTACGTTTCGCCAAGTTGGCCGGCGCTACCGGAAGAGTAATTGCCTTTGAGCCGATGGCGTGGGCGCACGCCAAACTCCTGCGTAACTTTGAATTGAACGACTTCCAAAACGTCACCTTCGAGAAGATCGCGCTTTCCGACAGAGACGAAAGAAAAGCGGTTTACTTTCGCACCAGTTGGCTGCGAGAGAACAAATCCAACCCCGTATCGCTCGCTGACGAACCGAATACTTTTACCACTTTAGATAACTACCTGGAGAAGCATAATATTGATAACGTAAGCTTTATTAAACTCGATGTGGATGGCTACGAGTTCAAAGTTATTCGGGGGGCTGCCAGGACTCTTGGCGCGTACCACCCGACGATACTTATTGAGCTGGGCACGCTTCAGCATGATAGCGGCAGCGATGGCCTGAAAGACATGGTCACGTTTCTTTCAGAGCTTGGCTACAAATTCTACGATGAATCAACTCTGGAGATGTATCCTGATACGTCTGCCGTGATAGCGGCAATACCTGAAGGGGCGACGATGAATGTTATCCTCAGTGCATCTGATCTCCGGCTATAATCAGCTGATGCGCTTCCCTGACAACGCAATAAGATGCAGCTTAAATTATGTATTATCGTGTCGGATGTGGACACCAGCCATCTGATAGAAACGATGGGGCGGTCTTTAAATCGTGAAAAATACGAAGTCAGCTTTGTGTTTCTCGGACGGACTGTTCCCAGCCTGTTTCACACTCTTCTGGGGCATGGCCACGTCGTCAAATTCGTCAAATGCGATGGAAAAAAAGAGTTGCTACCGGCGGTGATTAGGATCGGCAAAATCCTCGATGAGATTAAGCCGGACATCGTTCATACGCATCTGGTAAACGCTTCAATCGCCGGATTAACTGCCGCAAAACTGAAGGGGATCAAGCAGCGCATCCATACGAGACACCATTCTGTGGAAACTCATTTTGATTATCCGCACGGCGTCTACTATGACCGGCTCATCAATTATCTCTCCACACATATCGTTGCAATCTCGGAGGTGGTATCGGATGTTCTTATTCAAAGAGAAAATGTCAATCCGAAGAAAATTAGCGTCATCCGGCACGGGTTCGATTTGGATCGCTTCAAAGCCGTTGAATCTTTGGTTGATGAGATAAAAGATAAGTACGAATTGAATGCTCATTATCCTGTCATCGGAGTCATCAGCAGGCATATACACTGGAAAGGCGTTCAATTTATCATCCCGGCTTTCAAGGAAGTAGTTAAAAAATATCCGAAAGCCAAGCTTGTTCTAGCCAACGCTTTAGGCCCTTACCATGCGCAAATAAATCAGTTGTTAAATAGTTTGGATGAATCGCAATATGTCTTGATCGAGTTCGAGAAAAGGATTTTCGAGTTATACGAAACATTCGATGTCTTCGTCCACGCGCCCATCGGCAAAGAGTATGAAGCTTTCGGACAGGTTTACGTGGAAGCGTTGATGATGGGCGTGCCGTCCGTCTTCACTTTGTCCGGGATAGCCAACGACTTTATCAAAGATAAGTATAATGCGCTGGCCGTTCCGTATGGCGATTCGCAAGCCATTTATCAAGCGATAGAATTGTTATTAACTGATGCAGATTTAAGACGCAATATCGCGGCACATGGTAAGAGTTCCATACTGGGATTGTTTCAGGAAAGGCAGATGGCGGATGCGCTCGATAGACTGTATGACCAAAACAAAATCGTTGCCTGATCTCTGCAATCGTTACCGGCGAACGGCTGATGTTTGACAAAAAGAGAGATGGCGTGGCGAGCGTGTATATCGTCTACTGGAGCCTGCGCGACCCGCTGTGCCAGACGCAGAGCCTCGCCTATTTGCGCAAGCTTGCGGCGCGCGGATATAGATTTGCGTTAATAACTTTCGAGCAAACGCAGTATGCTCTGGATCGCAGGCAAGCCGAAGCGATGAAACAAGAGCTGGTGGAGCAGGGCATTTACTGGTATCCGTTGCGCTATCACAAGCGTTTCTCTCTGCTGGCGACGGCTTTCGATTGCGTCTGCGGGATCATCATGGGCGCATACGTCGCGGTGCGTCACAAGGCGCGCGTGGTGCATTCGCGGGCGAGCATTCCGGCGGCGATGGCGCTCGTGCTGGCGCGGCTGTGGGGATTGAAATTTTTGTATGATGCGGATTCCGCTTTGTCCGAAGAATACGCGGACATCGGCCACTGGCGGCGTGACGGTCTCGCGTATAAAACGACGGCACGGCTCGAAAGCGCGGCGCGCACGTCGGCGCAATCCGTCATCGTGTTGACCGAGCAGTTGCGGCAGGATTTTATCAACGAGTACAAAGTGCGTGCGCCCGTTACGGTGATCCCGTGTTGTGTGGATACGAATAAATTCCGTTTCAATGCGGACGCGCGCGCGCGGCGGCGAAGCGAGCTGGAGTTGGGCGACGAGAAGTTATTTATTTATGTCGGCAAAATCGGTTCGTGGTATCTGGTTGATGAGACATTCGAGTTTTTCAAAGCCGCGCAGGAAAGAATCGGCAACGCTCGATTGCTGGTTCTGACATCCGACGCGCCCGAAATCTTTCATCAACTCGCGGCGCGTTACGGCATCAGCCAGCGAGACTATCACGTGAAGCGCGCCGCTCATGAAGAAGTGCCGGAGTGGTTATCCGCCTCCGATGTAGGCTTGGCTTTTATTCGCAGCGTCAGTAGCAAGCGCGGGAGTTCGCCCATCAAGACCGGCGAGTATCTATCAATCGGTCTGCCCGTCGTCATCACGTCCGGCATCGGCGATTACAGTTCATGGATCGAGCGCGAACAACTCGGCGCAGTGATTGATTCTTTGACAGTGGAAGCGTATCGCGCGGCCGCAGATAAATTGCTACTGCTGTGGGGGGAAGGCGCGCGGTTGCGCGAGCGTTGCCGGAAGGCCGCCGAAGCGCACGTTTCTCTGGACGATGTCGGGCTGGGAAATTATCAAGCTGTGTACGAGAGACTGCTATGAAGGTTAAGCAAACCTCACGCCCTGCCGGAGTCGCGCCGTGTGATGAAATGAAGTTAAGACAATTCTTTCTCGCTTGTGTGCGTGCGCCTGTATGAAAGTTTTAGGATTGGCTTCGTATCCGGTTGAGGCCGCTGCGACACGTTACAGGCTTCAGCAATTCGTCGCGCCGCTCGCCGCGCGCGGAATCACGCTGGAGGTGCGCCCGTTTCTCGATTCCCGTCTCTTCGCCGCGCTTTACCGTCGTCAGGAACTTCCGCGCACAATAATAAAACTGCTTTACTCCGGCTTGCGGAGATTTGGCGATGTGCTCGCCGCGCGTGAATTTGATGCCGTGTTTGTGCAGCGCGAGGCGATGCTGCTGGGGCCGCCCGTGATCGAATGGCTGGCAATGAAAGTGGGCGGATGCCCGATGGTGCTTGATCTGGATGATGCAACTTACGTTGCATATACCAGCCCGACGTATGGTCGCCTTGGTAGCTCCTTGAAGTGGTTCAGCAAAACAAATGACTTGATCCGTTGGGCGAAGATTGTCACCTGCGGTAATCCGTTGATCGCCGAATATGTGGAGAGCAAAGGAACACGCGCCGTCGTGATTCCGACCGTCGTTGACACCGATCTTTTTTGCCCGCGCCCGCAAGCATCCGCCGCGCATGACGTGCCTGTCCTCGGCTGGATCGGCACGCACTCGACGTTCGCGTATCTTGAATCAATCTTTCCTGTGTTGCAGCAGCTTGCGCGCTCGTTTCCTTTCCGGTTGCGTATTGTCGGAGCGGGGCGCGGAAAGATTGATCTGCCCGGCATTGAAGTCGAAAATCTGGAGTGGAGTTTGCCGCGCGAAGTGCAGGACTTTCAATCCCTCGATATCGGTTTATATCCCATCATAGCGAGCGAATGGGCGGCAGGAAAATCCGGCTTCAAGGCGATACAGTATATGGCAGTCGGCGTGCCTTATGTGGCGACTCCAATCGGCGCTTCTGCCGACATCGACGAACACGGCACAACTCATTTTAATGCTTCATCGCCTGAACAGTGGTTTGAAGCTTTGACACGCTTATTGTCGAACGCGGATTTGCGAAAGCGCATGGGCGAGGCCGGTCGCCGCCACGCTTTGCAGCACTATACGGTCGAGCAACAGGCGGAAAAACTCGCACGGGCACTGCGCGAAGCCGCGTCCGTGTGAGTCCATGATCGGTGAAACTTACTTGCGCGTGAAATGTTTGCAGTCGAACTGCGTCTTTTACTTTTTCGTCAGGATTTGATAGGTTTACTGATTCCCATACCTCCTTCCGCTACAGCATTAGGAGCACTATTCATCGAAAGATCGGCTGCGTAGAAAGTTTCACTGTTATCCTTTTATGTATATTCTGGGTTTGACCACGTTGGGAGACTCTGCGGCGACGCTCATATGCGACGGCGAGATCGTCGCGGCGGCTGAAGAGGAGCGATTCTCGCGCGTCAAGCATCACAGCGGTTTTCCGTATAATGCCGTGCAGTTTTGTCTGGAAGAGGGCGGGATCAAGATCGCCGATGTCGAGCACGTCGCGCTTTACTGGAAGCCCTGGGTGCTGCGCCATAAGGCTATGCAGGCTCTCAAGTCTGCGGTTATCTCGCGCGATATGTTTAAGGCGCGCGTGGATCGCGGCGTCTCACAGGTGAGCGATAGTTACCTGGGGATGCTGCGACATCCGCAGCGCATTCGCAAGCATTTCGGGCCGAGCAATTTTCGTTTTCATTTTCTCGAACACCATTTGTGCCACGCGGCGAGTTCGTTTTTCGTTTCGCCTTTTGAAAGCGCGGCCATCCTGACGATGGACGGCACGGGCGAAGACACGACGACGATGTTTTCGCGCGGTTCGGGCACAGAGATCAAGCCCTTCAAGCGTATCAAGCTGCCGCACTCGCTCGGCCAGTTCTATTCCGCCGTGACCAATTTCTTGGGCTTCGATATGTTCGGCGGCGATGAATGGAAGGTAATGGGATTAGCGGCCTACGGCGAGCCGGAGTTTTATGATTTCTTCGCCAAGCGCGTTCTTGTCTTAAACGGTAACTACGATTTTCACGTCAACATCCGCGTGCTCGATCATCATCTTGCCAAGCATTACCAATTCGGCGAAGAGATCATTAAAGCTCTGGGAACGCCGCGCCAGCCTAATGAAGAGGTTTCGCAACGCCATCAAAATATCGCTGCCAGCGCGCAACGGGTGCTTGAAGACACCGTTTTGCATTTGCTGCGGGGGCTGCACGAAGAAACGAAGGAAGAGAATCTGTGTCTTGCGGGCGGCTGCGCCTTCAACTCCGTGATGAACGGGCGCATCATGCAGGAGACGCCTTTCAAGCGATTCTTTATTCAGCCCGCCGCAGGCGACGCTGGGTGCTCACTGGGCGCGGCGTTGCTCGTTCATCACACGTTGCTTAAACAACCGCGCGGCTTTCAGATGGAGCACGCTTACTACGGCCCTTCATTCAGCACAGCGCAGTGTGCGGCGGCGCTCACGGAAGCGAAGCTGGAATTCGAGACGCTGCCGGATGAAGAATTGCTGCCGCGTGTCGCACAGATGATTGCCGACGGCGCGATCATCGGATGGTTTCAGGGACGCATGGAATTTGGGCCACGCGCGCTTGGCAATCGAAGTTTTCTGGCCGACCCGCGCCGCGCCGATATGCGCGAGCTGTTGAATAAGAAAGTGAAACTGCGCGAATGGTTTCGCCCGCTCGCGCCTTCGATGCTGGCGGAAGCGGCAAATGATATTTTCGGCAAACCGCACTATGATCCGTTTATGATTACGGTGCTCAACGTCGCCGAAGGGCAGGGGGAACGCATTCCGGCTGTCGTGCACGTGGACGGCACGGCGCGCCCGCAAACTGTCACGCGCGAGGCCAATCCGCGCTACTGGCAGTTGATTAATCATTTCGCTGAATTGACGGGCGTGCCGATGCTGCTCAACACTTCGTTCAATATTCAGGAGCCGATTGTGTGCCGCCCGGAAGATGCCATCAAGACGTTCCAGAATGCCAGCTTCGATGCCTTAGTGTTGGAGAATAATTTAGTCGTGCGCCGGTAAGATGCGCGCTCCGGCAAGCAACACTCGCGGATTTTATCGCAGTAATTTATGGAAGCACTTCTGTTACTTTTAGCCTTGCTCCTGGGCGGCGCGGTTACTTCGGCCGTTCCCGTCGAAGGCTCGTCGGCGCTTGTCATCTGCGTCGGCGTCGCGCTTTTCATGGGAGTGTTCATCGCGCGCGCCAAAGAGCACCGGCGATTTCTTTTGCGTTTGTTCGTGGGCGCGCTGCTGGCGCGAATGTTGATCGGCTCGATTATCTATATTCTGCAGTTGGAAAACTTTTTCGGCGGCGACGCTTACACCTACGATGGATTGGGCTACGGATTACTACAATTATTGGAGGGACATAAGTCCTACAAATATCTTCTCGAGGGCGCTCTCAGCACAAGCGGCGGCAATGGCTGGGGAATGGCCTATCTGGTCGCCGGAATTTACAAACTCGTCGGGCGTAATATGCTTGCCACGCAGTACGTCAACTCCGTCCTGGGAGCGACGACAGCGCCTGTAGTTTTTCTATGCGCCCAGCATATTTTTAACAATCCCAGAGTGTCGCGCTTAGCAGGTATCGCGGTCGCCTTTTATCCTTCGCTGGTGCTGTGGTCGGCGCAGGGACTCAAAGACGGGCCAATCGTCTTCACCTTATGCCTTTCGATTCTGGCAATCCTGAGCCTTGGAAATAAATTTAGCTTCAGGTATCTGGTTCTTTTGCTCTTCTCGCTCTTCGCTTTGCTCAGTTTGCGATTCTATGTCTTTTACATGATGGTCGCCGCCGTCGGTGGAGCTTTCGTTATTGGAATGCGCCCCGTTACGGCGCAAAGCTTTGTGCGCCAGTTCGCTGTCATGATCTTCCTCGGGCTGGGTTTAACTTACTTCGGCGTATCGCGCTCCGCAAACGCCCAGTTGGAAAAATACGGTAATCTGGAAGCGGTGCAAATCAGCCGCTCCGACATGGCTCATAGAGATACTAAGTCCGGCTTCGGCAAAGATGTTGACGTGTCAACCACCTCCGGCGCGCTGAGCGCACTCCCGACGGGCGTGACCTATCTGCTTTTAGCGCCGTTTCCCTGGCAACTGACTTCATTGCGGCAGAGCATCACGTTTCCTGAAATGGCGCTCTGGTGGCTCTCATTTCCACTGCTCATACTCGGCCTGTGGTTTACCGTTCAATACCGGCTGCGGCAGGCTTCTCCGATTTTGATTTTCACGAGTATGCTAACGCTCGCTTACTCTTTGTTTCAGGGCAACGTCGGCACGGCATATCGCCAACGCTCGCAGTTGCTGGTCTTCTATTTTATCTTTGTCGCGGTCGGCTTCGTTCTTCTCAAAGAGCAGCTCGAAAACAGAAAGCGGCAGACAGACGCCGCCAAGCGGACGGATATCGCCAACGCACGGCGCTCACCGGAAACTACTTAAAGTGTGTGGAATCGTCGGGATTGTTCGCCGCGACGCGGCTTCGGTTAATCGCGCCCAGCTCGCGCGGATGTGCGATGCGCTTCGCCATCGCGGGCCGGATGAGGACGGTTCTTACCTGAAAGAACAGGTCGGCCTTGCCATGCGCCGCCTTGCAATCATTGACCTCAAAGGCGGGCAGCAGCCGATTCATAATGAAGACCGTTCGGCGTGGATTGTCTTTAACGGCGAAATCTATAATTACCAAGAGCTGCGCGCGCGCCTAGAGAAACTCGGCCACGAGTTTTATACGAACTGCGACACGGAAGCGATTATTCACGCTTACGAAGAGTACGGCGCGGCGTGCCCGATACACCTGCGCGGAATGTTCGCCTTCGCCATCTGGGACGAGCGCAAGCAAGAGCTTTTGTTGGCGCGCGACCGCGTCGGCAAAAAGCCTTTGCTGTACGCCGAAGTTAACGGGCAACTAATCTTCGGCTCGGAGTTCAGCGCGCTCTTACAGCACCCGGACATCAGCCGCGAAGTCAATCACGAAGCGATTCATCACTATCTTTCGTTTATGTACGTGCCCGCGCCGCTCACCGCTTTTCGCCAGATTAGGAAATTGGAGCCGGGACATACTCTGCGTTGGCGCGCGCGAGATGGCGACATAGAGATCAAGCGTTACTGGCAGCCCGACTTTTCAAAGAAGATAAAGGTCAGCGAGGAAGAAGCGGGCGCGCGTGCCATCGAACTTTTACGCGAGGCGGTCGGCGTACGCCTGATGTCGGAAGTGCCGCTCGGCGCATTTCTCTCCGGCGGCATTGATTCATCGGCCATCGTCGCGCTGATGAGCGAGCAATCTTCCGCGCCCGTCAAGACCTTTTCCATCGGCTTTGAAGAGCAGGACTTCAGCGAGCTTCATCACGCGCGCCGCGTCGCCGAACATCTCGGCGCGGAACATCACGAATTCATCGTGCGACCGGACGCCCTCGAAGTGCTGCCGACACTCGTCGAGCACTACGGCGAACCATATGCAGACTCTTCCGCCATCCCGACCTACTATGTTTCAAGAGAGACGCGCAAATATGTGACGGTGGCCTTGAACGGCGACGGCGGCGACGAGTGCTTCGCGGGCTACGAGCGTTACGCGGCGATGCGCCTCGCCGAAAAATATCACAGCTTGCCGCGCGTGTTGCGCACCGCGTTCATCGAGCAAGCGGTCGAGTTGATGCCGTCGTCCGAGACGCGACGCAGCCGCACGCGCGACCTTAAACGCTTTCTGCATGCCGCCTCGTTGCCGAAACTCGAACGCTATATGAGTTGGGTCAGCGTCTTCGATGAAGAGGCGAAAGCAGAACTTTACACCGATAATTTTCAGCGCGAAACCGCAGCCCGGCAGTCGCAGGACTTTCTCGCGCCCTGGTTTGCGAAGGCAAACGGCGCGGGCATCGTGGATGCGTCGCTGTTGACCGACACGATGACCTATTTGCCGAACGACTTGCTTGTTAAAGTTGATATTGCTAGCATGGCCGTTTCTCTGGAAGCGCGTTCGCCTTTTCTGGATCATCGTGTGATAGAGTTTGCCGCGAGTTTGCCGGAAAATCTGAAGCTGCGCGGGTTGACGACGAAATATTTATTAAAGCGCGTCTTGAAACAGTTGTTACCGGCGGAGAACTTGAAGCGGCGCAAAATGGGTTTCGGCGTTCCCATCGGCCACTGGCTACGCGATGAGATGCAGGGCTTTGTGCGCGGCGTCCTGCTTTCGGAAAAAGCTCTCAAGCGCGGATTCATGAAACCGGAGACAATCGCGCGCCTAGTTGAAGATCACACGCGAGGCACGCGCGATTACGCTCATCAACTCTGGACGCTTTTGATGCTGGAACTGTGGTTTCAAAGATTTATTGATTGACCGATCAAAAACGAATGCGCGCCATTATTCATATTTCAGTTTTCGGAGGAGATGGATTTAAGTGAAAGGCATTGTACTGGCGGGCGGTTTAGGGACGCGCTTGCGACCATTGACGGCGGTGACGAATAAACACCTGCTGCCTGTTTACAATCAGCCGATGATCTACTATCCGATTCAAACGCTGGTCAACGCGGGCATTGACGATATTATGGTTGTGACGGGCGGCAATTCGGCGGGCGATTTTTTGAAACTGCTCGGTAACGGCAAGGCCTTCGGTCTTAAACATCTCAACTATACATATCAGGAAGGCGAGGGCGGCATCGCCGATGCGCTTTCGTTGGTCGAGCACTTTGCGGCGGGCGATCCCGTGTGCGTCGTACTCGGCGATAACATTATCGAAGGCAACGTGCGGGCGGCGGTGCGCGCGTATCGTCATCAGGGCGGCGGCGCGAAAATCCTGTTGAAGAAGGTAACCGATCCGCAACGCTTCGGCGTGCCGGAACTCGATGGCCGCCGCGTCGTGCGTATCGAAGAGAAACCCGCCGAACCTAAATCCGACTACGCGGTAATCGGTATCTACCTTTACGATGCGGAAGTCTTCAATATCATACGCACGCTCGAGCCTTCGGCGCGCAATGAACTCGAAATCACGGATGTCAACAATCACTACATACGCCGGGATGAAATGACATGGGACGAATTAGAAGGCTGGTGGACGGATGCGGGCACGTTCGAGAGCCTGCTGCACGCCTCAACTCTGGTTGCCGAAACAGGCGCCAACAAAATGGAGTTGGAAGACGAAGCACACGCGGGTGCGGCAAATGGCTGAAACTTTTAAACGCGGCACGATCCACGATGTGGTGGTGCGCGATCTGCGCAAGTTTGTTGACGAACGCGGGTGGCTCACAGAGCTTTTCCGGCACGATGAATTGAGCGAAGAGTTTTATCCGACGATGGCCTACGTTTCTTTGACGCAGGCGGGCATCACGCGCGGGCCGCACGAACACGTCGAGCAGGCGGACTTGTTCTGCTTTATCGGGCCGTCTAATTTCAAGCTGCGGATGTGGGACAACCGGGTGGACTCGGAAACATACTGCAACGTGATGACGCTCTTTGTCGGCGAAGATAATCCGAAGGCGGTGATCGTGCCGAAAGGCGTCGTCCATGCTTATCGTAATGTTGGAAGCGCGTCCGGCATTGTTATCAACTGCCCGAACCGCTTGTTTATGGGCGCAGGCAAACGCGAAGAAGTTGACGAAATCCGGCACGAAGACGATCCCGATACGATTTTCAGGATGGATGACTAACAGGATGGATTACTGAAGAGAATAGATGAGTTGAAAGGCACGCACTGAAATAAAAGCGATTGCCTGTGTCCTCATTCTGTTTCCATCCTTCCGAATCCTGCTTCCGCTTATGAAGATTGTACGCATTATCGCGCGGCTTAATGTCGGAGGCCCGGCACGCCATGTCGTATGGCTGACAGCGGGGTTGCAAAATGCGGAGTGCGAATCGGTGCTGGTGACGGGCGTCGTGCCGCCGGGCGAAGATGACATGAGCTACTTCGCGGAAGCAAACGGCGTCGTGCCGATCATCATCCCGGAAATGAGCCGCGAGATTTCCCTGAAGGATGCGGTCACGGTCTGGAAACTTTATCGCCTTTTCGTGCGTTTGCGCCCTGACATAGTGCATACGCACACGGCCAAAGCCGGTACGGTCGGGCGCGTCGCCGGACTGCTTTACCGCTGGCTCGCTTTGTCAACGCTCATCGGGCGACCGCGTTCGTGCCGCTTCGTGCATACATATCACGGCCACGTTTTTCATAGCTACTACGGCGCTTTGAAGACTCGCGTTTTTCTGTTGATTGAAAGGATTCTGGCACGCACGGCGACCAATCGCCTCGTTGTTTTGAGCAAGCAGCAGTTGCGTGAAATACACGAGGAGTTCAAAGTCGGGCGCGCCGAGCAGCTTCGCATCGTTCCGCTCGGATTGGATACGCGCGTGTTCAAAGATTGGCGCATACGGCGAAACATTGTGCGCGATGAGTTGGGCGCGTCGCCGGAAGATGTTTTAGTCGGCATCGTCGGACGCCTGACCGAAGTGAAGAACCATAAGTTGTTTTTGCGCGCCGCCGCACAGTATAAAGAGACGCGAAAGTTTGCGGATGAAAGCGCGCTAAAAACTCGCTTCGTCGTTATCGGTGACGGCCATCTGCGCGCAGAGTTGGAGAGTGAAGCCGATTCGCTCGGCCTCGTGCGCAGTGATGATATCGTGTTTCTGGGAACGCGCGATGATGCGGCGGACTTTTATCCGGCGCTTGATGTGGTGGCGCTTTCTTCGCTCAATGAAGGCACGCCGCTCACGCTCATCGAAGCGATGGCAAATGCCCGCGCCGTGATCGCAACAGCCGTCGGCGGCGTCGTGGATTTGCTCGGACAAGAAATCGCGTATGATGGAAACCCGTACGAAGAGACATATGCCGTCTGCGAGCGCGGCGTGCTTGCGCCGCCAAACGATGCGGACGCTTTTTGCAAAGGCTTAATGCGGCTCATCGTGGATCGGGGATTGCGCCGTGAACTAGGCGAACGCGGGCGCGTGTTTGTTGAAAAATATTATTCTAAAGAGAGATTGCTCTCGGATGTTAAAAACCTCTACGGCGAACTGTCTGCATCCGAATCATTCACAACGGGTATCTCAACTGCCGCGCGCCTGCCGGAGAAAATCGGCGTGCGCGGCGAGCGGCAGCGCATTTGAAGGAGACAAATTTTGCGAGTATTGATTACCGGCGGAGCCGGATTTATCGGGTCACACTTGTCGGACGCTTATATTGAGCGCGGCGACGAAGTCTACATCATTGACGATCTTTCGACGGGAAGCATCGAGAACATCCGCCACTTGAAAGAGAACCCGCGCTTTCATTACACGATTGACAGCGTGCATAACCAGCCGGTGGTTGCCGAACTCGTTGACCAGTGCGACGTAGTTTTTCATCTGGCGGCGGCGGTCGGCGTTAAGCTGATTGTCGAAAGCCCCGTGAGAACCATCGAGACGAACGTGCGCGGCACGGAAGTAGTGCTTGCGCTGGCAAACAAAAAGAAGAAGAAAGTGCTGGTCGCTTCGACTTCCGAAGTCTACGGTTTGAGCGCCGAAGTGCCGTTTCGTGAAGACGGCAATCTGGTGATGGGCGCGACGACGAAAGGGCGTTGGAGTTACGCCTGCTCGAAAGCGATTGACGAATTCCTCGCGCTCGCTTACTGGCGCGAAAAGAAGTTGCCGACGATTGTCGTGCGCCTCTTCAACACGGTCGGGCCGCGACAGACGGGACAGTACGGGATGGTCATTCCGACGTTCGTCAAACAGGCGCTCGCAGGCCGCCCGATTACCGTCTACGGCGACGGCGAACAGACGCGCTGCTTCGGCTATGTCGGCGATGTCGTGGGCGCGCTTGTGAAACTGATGGATCACGCGGAATCAGTCGGACAGGTTTTCAATATCGGCTCGAATGAAGAAGTTTCGATTAGGGAGCTTGCCGAGCGCGTGAAAGCGTTGACGAATTCCGATTCTGAAATTAATTTTACGCCTTACGATGAAGCCTACGAAGAAGGCTTCGAGGATATGCCGCGCCGTGTGCCGGATATCTCCAAGATTAATGCTCACGTCGGTTTTCGCCCGACGATGTCGCTTGACGATGTGCTGAAAAGCGTCATCGAATTTCACGGCGGGCGGTCTCACGGCCTCGATGATTAAAGTTTGGTTGTAAGCAATGGCGGTACTTTAAGCCGCCCTTGCTTTGTGTAAAAGCAGGTCTTTCGGGCAAGGAATTCGACTTTGTGTTTATGAGTTCTCCTGTGCTTCCTATCATCGCCAGCGGCGTCGCGCTTATTCTCGCGGTGATGCTGACGCCGCTCGTGCGTGCGCTGGCGCGGCGCTACGGCGCGGTGGCACGCCCGAAAGTTGATCGCTGGCATAAGAAGCCGACGGCGATGCTCGGCGGCATCTCCGTCTTTCTCGCGGTCACTATCAGCTATCTCGCCTTTGTGCCGCGCACGTCTTACGGATGGGTCGTTTTATATTCGAGCGCGTTTCTATTTCTCATAGGTCTTGCGGATGATCTGCTGCACGCCAAGCCGTATCAGAAATTGATCGGGCAGGTGATGGGCGCGGCCTTCGTGATCTATTACGGATTGAGTTTGCCCTGGACGGGATCGGCGGTGCTTAACATGGGCATCACGATCTTCTGGTTAATCGGTATCACGAACGCCGTCAATCTGCTCGACAACATGGACGGCCTCGCGGCGGGCATCGCCACTATCGCGGCGACTTTTCTGACCGCCGGTTTCGCCTTGAACGGACAGTTTGCGGAGGCCATGATCCTCGGCATCTTCGCCGCCGCGCTTGTCGGGTTTCTGGTTTACAATTCGTATCCCGCGACCATTTTTATGGGCGATTGCGGGTCAATGTTCATCGGCTTTTTTCTCGCAAGCGCGGCGCTTTTGAGTACGTCGGGGGGGCGCTCGCGCAGCTTTCTGCCGGTGCTCGCCGTGCCGATTCTGATTCTCTTCGTCCCGATCTTCGACACGACGTTTGTGACGGTCTTGCGCAAACTCGCAGGGCGCGCCGCCTCGCAGGGCGGGCGCGATCACACGTCGCACAGGCTCGTCGCGCTCGGTATGTCGGAGCGGCGCGCGGTGTGGATGCTGTATGTCTTCGCCGCGCTTTCGGGCTTGCTCGCGTTGCTTGTGCGCGATGCCAATTTCGATGTGAGCCTGGCAATGATTCTCGGCTTCGTCGTGGGGCTGACGCTGCTCGGGGTTTATCTGGCAGGCGTCAAAGTTTACGATGAAGACGAGATTGCGGCGGCGCGCGAAAAACCGCTGTTTGCGTTTCTCGTCGACCTGTCGTACAAGCGCCGAATCTTCGAGGTTCTGCTCGATGTGGTGCTGATTATTCTGGCTTATTATAGCGCGTATGCGTTGCGCTTCGGGCCTTTGGCGGAAAGCGGCACATTGAGCATTTTTCTGCGGACAGTGCCGGTGCTGGTGTTTGTTAAGATGGCGACGTTGCTTGTCGTCGGCGTTTATCGCGGGATGTGGCGCTATACGAGCGTAGATGACTTGGTAGTATTCGCCAAAGGCGTCGCCATCAGTTCTATTGTGAGCGTGCTGGCCGTGCTGTTCGCGTTTCGCTTCGACGGAATTTCGCGCGCCGTTTTTATTATTGACGCGCTGCTGTTTCTGCTGTTGCTGGCGGGCAGCCGCATGACGTTTCGCTTATTCGCCAAGCTGTTGCCGCGACCGAAGTCGGACGCGGAGCGGCGCGTGTTGATTTACGGGGCGGGCGATGCGGGCGAGTTGCTGTTGCGCGAGTTGCTGAATAACCGGGAATTGCAATGCGCGCCGGTCGGTTTTGTGGATGACGATCCGAGAAAGAAAGGTAAAGTGATTCACGGCTTGCGCGTCTTCGGCGGAAACGGCGATCTGCGCCACGTCTGCCGCGAGCAGCGCGTCCATGAAGTGTTGATTTCGAGCGCGCGCTTCTCCGATGAGCGAATCGGCGATATCCTGCGCGATTGCTTGGAAGAACAGGTGACGCTCAAGCGTATGCATATCAGGCTTGAGCGATTAAGCGACAACGATTAGGAAGGATGATCGGCGGGGTGCGGGATTTTTCGCGGCGTCGCCGGTGACGAATTAAAGTTGGCCTCCACGCACGACCAGTTGAAGTTTATCAATTTGCGCGCCCCGCTGTTGCGCGTGCTGCTCATCGTACCGGCGTTTGTCGCGCTGGCCGGTGCGTGGTATGCCATGCGCTGGTATGTCGGCAATACGATAGCGCCGTATGCGATTGAGGTGGGCGACGGCGGGCTGGAGATTGCGCGCTCGGCCGCGAATCTTGCGCCGGATGATCCGCAAACGCACTGGAGCATCGCCAAGATCGAGAATAAAAGTTTTGCGCCGGAAGATTTAGCCGAAGCCGTCCGGCAGTATGAAAAGGCGGCGAGTCTTTCGCCGAACGATTATCGTTTATGGCTTGATCTGGGGCGCGCGCGCGAGCAGGCGGGCGATGTCGCGGGCGGCGAACAGTCTTTGCGCCATGCCGTAGAGCTGGCTCCCACGTATGCGCTGCCGCGCTGGTATCTGGGCAATATGCTTGTGCGGCAGGGAAGAATTGACGAGGGCGTTGATGAACTGCGTTTCGCGGCGAGCCGTGATCGCAATGTGCGCAACTCCGTTTTCGATCTGGCGTGGCGCGTCTACAATGGCGACGTGCGCACGATCAACGCGAAGCTTGGCGATTCGCCGGAAGCGCGCGCGCAACTCACGACGTATCTACTGGGACGCGGTCGCCTTGATGATGCCTTGCGTTTGTGGGACAGCTTGAGTCCGGCGGAGAAGCGCACGGAGCGCGCGACGGGCGAAGGTTTGATGAGCGCGCTCGTGGGCGGCGGACGTTACCGCGCCGCGCTCGAACTTTATGCGACGCTTGCGCCGCAGGGCGCGCAGCTTCCGCAGGCCGGACAAATTCAAAACGGTAGCTTCGAGACGGACAATAATATTACCGTCGGCGGCAGGGATTCAATCCTAAACGCTTTCAATTGGAAGATTCAGCCCGTGCCGCAAGCGCAGATTGCTTTCGACACGCGGGTTCGGCATGGCGGCGAACGCAGTCTGCGGATCGTCTTCAACTCGCGCGGCAATCTGTCTTTTACCAACCCGTCGCAGTTGGTGGTAGTTGAACCGGGCGCGCGTTACAGGCTTCAATACAGCGTGCGCACAAAGGATTTGAAGGGCGCGGGCACGCCGGTCATACAGGTTCTGAACGGCGTTGACGGCAATCAACTCGGCTCTTCGCAGCCGCTTCCCATCGGCACTAACGACTGGCGGCAGGAGACGATTGATTTCATCGCGGGAGCCAAAACGGAAGCCATAATTTTACGCACCAATCGCGCCTCATGCACAACGGGCGACGAGGTATGCCCGATCTTCGGAACAGTCTGGTATGACGACTTCAATTTACAACGCCTCGGCGCAGGAAGCGGCGGTAGCGACGCCAACAAGCCCGCGCAACGCTGAAAGCCCCGTCGCCGCAAAAGCGCAGGGCACAATCAACGCACGACTGCAGACAGCGCCGGTCGAGCCTGTGCGCACGCTCTGGAGCCGTTTTCTGATTCTCGTGCTATGTATGGCGATGGTGCTTAGCACGATTGCTTTCGGCACGGTGCATTCATGGTCGCTGGCGATCTTTCAGTTCGGGGCGGCGGTAATCGTTGTGCTGTGGTGCATGGACGGCTGGCGCAGCCGCAATTTGCGTTTGAGCTTCAACCCTTTGCAATTGCCGCTCGTCGGGCTGCTTCTCTGCGGCGTCGCACAGTTATGGCCGGTTAGCGGCGCGAACGGAAATTCGTCAGCATTATCATCAATCAAAACTCTATCGCTCGATCCTTATGCGACGCGGCTCGCGTTGATGCAGATTCTCGCGCTCACCATCTACTTTGCCGCCGCGCTTGCTTTTATAGACAGCCCGCGCCGCCTGCGTTTGATGGTGCGCGTCATCAGCATTTTCGGCTTCGTGCTCGCCATCTTCGGGTTAATACAGTTCTTTACCAGCCCTACGAAAATTTACTGGTTTCGCCAGCCGCCGCAGAGCATTCCCTTCGGCCCGTTCATCAATCGCCATCACTTTGCCGGATACATGGAGATGACGCTGGCATTGCCGCTCGGGTTGCTCTTCTCCGGCGCGATTGAAGGCGACAAGCGGCTGCTGTACGCTTTTGCCGCCGGGATTATGGCTGTCGCGCTGGTGATGACGGGTTCGCGCGGCGGAATCGTCAGCCTCACGGCCGCTGTTTTCTTTCTACTCGTTATTGCGGGGGCGCGTCGGCGGCGTCGCCGTCGTCGCAAAGGTGGCGGCAAACGCGAGGCTGAGAGTACGGCGGACGAGGTTGCGGATGAGCGGCGGCAGCGTGTGCAAAGTGCGCTGGTGCGCGCAGGCATCGGTTTCGGCTTGATGACGATGCTGCTGCTCGGCGTAATCTGGCTCGGCGGGGAATCCGCTTTAAGCCGTCTGGTCGGAACGGTCAATGCGGATGATCCGACGACGGGGCGCACGCATTTCTGGGGCGTGACGCTGGACATTATTCGCCACTATCCTGTGCTCGGCACGGGACTCGGCTCGTTCGGTCTTGCTTATACGCAATATGATTCGGGCGGCGGTTTGATGCGCGTCGAACAGGCGCACAACGATTACTTGCAGGTTCTTTCGGATGCGGGGATCGTCGGCGCCGCGTTCGGACTCTTCTTTCTCGTCGCGCTATTTCGCATGAGCTTTGCGCGACGCGAAAGCGAAGACAAGTTTCGGCGCGGCGTCGCCATCGGCGCGCTCACCGGCTGCTTCGCCGTGCTCGTTCATAGCTTCTTCGACTTTACGCTGCACACGACATCGAACGCGCTGCTCTTCTTAATCATGGCGGCGCTGGCGACTCTCAACGGAAGAGTCGAATCAACGCCCGCCGGTAGCAGCCGTCGCCGCCGCCGGAGAAGTAGCCGCACTGACGAGACCGCGATAGGCACACAAACCGATGCGACCAATTCTGCCGTGCCGGACACAAGCGTTGCGCCGCCCGAGTTGGCAACGCAAAACGAAGGATGAGAAATCTCTCGTGGCGTTTTATTAAAAGACTGCGCGCGTATATTTAACCGCGCGCAAACGAGTGGCCTGCCAATCCACCGGCCACTTTTGTTCTTCTACTTTGCGCTTTTATCTTGACCAGCACGCTTCCGCCTTTACCGCAAATTAATGGCAACCGCAAGCGAATCAATGCTGACGCAAACGACGCTGCCCGGGCTGTGTCTCGCCGCCATTACACGCCACGCCAAGCCGGACGCGCTCAATCAAAAGCGCGCGGGGCAATGGCTGCATACGAGCGCGGAAACTTTTCTGGAGCGCGTGCGCCGTGTTGCGCTCGGCCTCGCGGAATTGGGCGTTAAGGCGGGCGACCGCATCGCGCTGCTTTCGGAGAATCGTCCCGAATGGTCAATCGTTGATCTGGCGATACTGTCGCTCGGCGCGGTCAACGTCCCGATCTATACGACGCAGGCCGTCGAGCAGGTGCGCTTTATTCTGGAAGATTCCGGCGCGCGGATGATCTTCATTTCCGGGCGCAAGGTTTTTCGCCACGCGCGGGCAGCCCTCGAAACAATCGAGCAACTCGAAAAAAGAATCTTCTTCGACGATGACGCCGTCACGGAAGAAGCGTCAGGCGCAATAACTCTCGACGCGCTGGAAGAACGCGGGCAGGCGCTTCATCTGCTGGACAAACACGCCTTCGATCAGCTTGCGGCAAAGGTGCGCGCGGACGATCTCGCAACGATTATTTACACATCGGGAACAACCGGCGAGCCGAAGGGCGTGATGCTGACGCACGCGAATTTCGTTTCCAACGTGCTGTCAATCGCGGGCACGCTGCCCATCAGCGCAAACGATAAATCGCTTTCGATTCTGCCGCTCTCGCATATTTTCGAGCGCACCGTCTTTTACGTTTTCTGCTACTCAGGCGTCTCAGTTTATTACGCGGCGTCGTTCGATCAGGTCGGCGAATACTTGCGCGAAGTTTGCCCGACGATCATGACGGCTGTGCCGCGACTGTTCGAGAAGGTTTATCACCGCATCGTTCAGCAGGGCACATCCGCCGAAGGCTGGCGGCGCAAAATCTTTTTGTGGGCGCTGAAAACCGGAACACGCTACGCCGAGTTGAAAGATAAACGCCAGCGCGTGCCGCCGCTTCTGGAGATACAGCAAACGCTGGCGAGCAAGTTGGTCTTCGCTAAATGGCGCGCGGGCGTCGGCGGGCATTTGCGCTATTTCGTTTCGGGCGGTGCGCCGCTCTCGCCCGCGCTCTCATATGCTTTTCTTGCGGCGGGCATTCCCGTTCTGCAAGGATACGGCATGACGGAAACCTGCGTCGTGTCGGCGAATCGCCCGGATGATAACGTGGTCGGCTCTGTCGGGCGTCCGTTTCCCGGCATCGAAATCGGATTCGGCGCGGACGGAGAAATTCTGGTGCGCGGCGCAAATGTGATGCGCGGTTATTACAATCACCCGGATTCAACCGCCGAAGCGATTAGCGACGGCTGGTTCAAGACGGGCGATGTCGGGCGCATGGACGAGCGCGGGCATCTCTACATCACGGATCGCAAAAAAGATTTATTCAAATTGTCGAACGGCAAATACGTTGCGCCGCAACTTGTCGAGAGTTTGATTAAACAGAGTTCATTAGTCAGCCAAGTGGTTGTCATCGGGGCGGGACGCAAGCAGCCTGTCGCGCTCGTCGTTCCCGAATGGGAGGCATTACAGGCTGCGATGAACAAAGCGAATGAAAGTGTGCCGCAGGCGCGCGCCGAATGGAGCCGCAATGCGGCGGCGGTTAAAATCGTGCAGCGCGAGGTTGCGCAGTTGACCGCAGAGCTTGCCGACTACGAGCGGGTGCGGCGCGTGGCGCTGCTGGCCGAAGATTTCTCCGTTGACGGCGGTGAATTGACGCCGACGCTTAAAGTCAAACGCCGCGTGATTGACGAAAAGTACGGCGCGCTGATTGACGAGCTTTACGGCGGCGGCAAAGATGCGTAAGCGTATTACGTCCGCCTGTGTCCGGCGTTTGCATTACTGACGCACAAAATTTCGATGAATATGGTTTTCGTCTCGCGCAAATTTGGAGACGATGAGAATTGATTTTCGTTAAAGATTAATAGTTCGGTCGTTGGATTCTCAATCGCAGGTAAAGCGATAAGGTCGAGCGGGCGAAATCAGAAAAAAACAGGCGCGCGAAGTTTTTCAGGCGTCGGTTAAGGTGAGCGGCGATCTTTCAAGAAGGATTCCGGCGAAGAGATTGGCCGCCGCCTGCGGTGTGTTTCCAGCGAGAATAGCCTCCGCCAGATAACGCAGACTTTTGGGCATCGCCGCCGTTTGCGCGGGCATCTCGCATTCGTCGTACGGCGGATGTTCGCTGAGCAGTTGAAACTCTGCGCCGCAAAATTCGCAGGCGGTCAGGTGTTTAGCCACCCACTTGCGTTGGTCATGCGCCAGATCGAGAGCGCGGTAGGAAAGCAGTGTTTCCGAAGCCGGGCAGGTAAGTTGTTTGTAGAATTTAGTTGCTCTTAAAGAGGTCATGGCTCCCCTCAATTTTCCGCACACCCTGACTTGAGGTCGTTTGACGCCGAGCCGCAGGCTGTTTTTCAGTCGCACCGCACAACGCCGTATCGCAGCACCAGAGGCTAAGGGGCAAGAATTAAATTTGAACGAACTGCTCGACCGGGCTGTCGAAGCAATCCGAAATACTTTGCTTCAATCAACCAAACTAAATCGCTAATCCCCCCTCGTTTCCACAAGTTTATTCCCGAGCACACACATTTTTGTCCTTTACCATCAATATTTTCGACAATATGTAAAAAGTTGTTGCTCATTTTCCAAATTGCTGATAACATCTTTTCGTTGAGCAGAGAGCCAGCGAGCTTTCTGTCATCCCCCTTCCAGGAAGACCGCGCCGTTCCCCTTTGCGGTCAATTCCGGTGCGCCTTCCAGTAAGGTTTACGATTCTAAGGTTTTCGATCACCTGTGCGGATGGCTTGATCGGATTGCCATACGAATCAAACGCGAGCTGCCGAAACGCTTGAGACGCACTTTCTTTTGCGCTTAATTGCCAAAAATTATTCAACCGGTGCGTCTACACAAAGCGGCTTTGCGCCTCACATCGCCAATCAAGACACTCTTTTCCCCTTTGAATTTCAGCGATGCAATCTTCGCTACCACCGGACATTAATATCCACATGAACGCCGCCGCTATTGACATGACTGCCAAATCCACTCTTAATAACAGTTCGAAAGGTTCTGCCACAATGAGCACCCTCAAGGAACAGCCGCACCGCCAGCAATTGCCGCAGGCCGCTAATCGCAGCAATGCGCGCAGTAACAGCGGTCAATGGATCGAGAGCTTGCGCAGCTCCGATGTCAGCCGCCTCTGGGCTGAATTGCATCGCCTTGTCTGCCATCATCCGCTGGTGCGCGCTTCCAAAAGCGCCGGTCTGCTGGTTGAGGAAGGCTCGCGCGGCAGCGCCTATACGGACATGACGCAGGAACTCTTCGTCGTGTTGCTCAGCAAAAGCCGTTTTCAGCATTACTTGGACACGGAGATGACGGACTCCGAGATCGAATGTGAGATCGGACAGATCGAACTCACTAATCTGCTGACGGCGGAACTACGCAAGCGCCACCCGGAATCCTACCGTCTCGCGCGCCGCATCTCCACCTTGATTCAATCGAGCGCCAATTTCTGCCGCTTCGATTCATCGGGCGAAGGCGACGAGCCGCATCGTCGTCTCGCGGATCGCGTCTACGGATTAAGCGAATGGCCTGCGAATAAATCACGACGCGAACTGCATCAGGTGGAGCAGCGCATCAACATGATTCCGGTGCGCCAGCGCGACACGCGGCTGGCGGGCTGCACGGGCGATTCGCAGATCATCATCAGCAATCCAGACCTTGAAGATTTGATTATCTCCGTGCTCGAAGCGGCTGACGCGCCCATTGACGTGCGCGCCCTGCGCAGCCTCGTGATGTCGCGGCTGCCCGTGATGGATATTTATCTCGTACCGCTTGGCGGAACAAGCGACGACAGCGAAGAGGGCGGCGGCAACGGCTTTGAGCCGGTGGACGGCTGCGACGATCCCGAACAGGGCTTGCTGCGCCGCGAGTCCGAGCATGAAGCCGCCGGATTTGTGGATCAATTCTTAGCGAGTTTGCACACGACCGTGCGCGGCAAAGCCAAACAGTATAACCGCATCCTGAGCGTTTTGTGGTATTGCTATCTTAGCCCGGAACACTCCACGCAACTGGAAGTCGCCGGGATACTCAGCGTCTCCGATTCGCTTGTGTCGGATTATCGCCGTCGCATCGAAATCGAATTGCGCGGGCTTTCCTTTGCCGAGATCGAAGAAGCGCGCCGCTTCGAGTGCGCTTTGCGCGAGCGCGTGCGCGCGCTGGTGCTGGCGGGCGATGAAGCGGGCGTCGCCGTCTAAAGTTTGCTTGTACGCTCCGGCTGATGATTAATCGCGGCTAGAGTTATAATTTCCGGTAGCGTTCGACACGCTGGAGACGAGTGCCTCCGTCATCCAACGGGAGACCGTTACCTGTGCTTGTTTTGGAGCCTGCGCGCCGGAAGGCGCGGGCGCAGGATTTCTTCAGCGCCAAAAGAGTGCCGCCGATGCCCTATCGCCGCCAGCCGTTTGACTACGAACCCGTAACACGCTCGCCGCGGCGACTATCCTTAGGTGAGGGCGGAACAGTTGCCGAAGCATGGCCGGTTAGCACGCAAAGTTCTGTGCCGGATGATACGGCCTATGCCCTGCCAATCCTGCCTGAAGCTTCGCTGCAGAGCGTTGCGAAGAGCCGCGCAAGTCGAGTCCTTAAACGCGGACACGCTCTGACCTTTGCGGCGCTGTTCCTTTTTACAATCGTTTTATACATTCGTCCCGCCGAACTTTATCCGTCTCCGCTGACTGCCTCAATTGCGTTTGCGGTTGGCCTTATCACGCTAATTATCTTTGTGCCGTCGCAATTCGCCCTCGAAGGCACGTTGACGGCGCGCCCGCGCGAAGTCAATCTCGTATTATTGCTGTGCCTTACGGGACTGCTTTCAATCCCTTTCGCTAAAATCAGTGCGGGAGATGCGTGGGCGGAGTTTAGCGGCATCTTCATACGCGCCGTTGTGATGTTCATCGTGATCGTCAATGCGGCGCGCACCGAGCGGCGCTTGAGATGGCTGCTGCTGCTGGCGCTCGGCATGGGCTGCGTGTTAGGCGTCGGCGCAGTGAACAATTATCGGCTTGGTAACTTTGCGGTCGAAGGCTATCGCGTCGCCGGTGTCGGCGGAGGACTCTTCGGCAATCCGAATGACATGGCGCTTCACCTCGTCACGATGATTCCCATTGCCGTCGCGTTCTGCTTAAGCACGCGGGGAGTGTTGCGAAAAATCCTTTATGGCGCGTGCATCGTCCTGATGACCGGCGGCATATTCGTCACCTTCTCAAGGGGCGCATTTCTCGCTTTCGTCGCCGTCGCGATTATGCTCGCATGGAAGATCGGTCACCGGTACAGGGTGATTCTCGTGCCGCTAATCCTCTTTACGCTAGTCTTGTTTTTTGCGGTTGCGCCGGGCGAATTTGCGAACCGCATTTTGTCTATCGTTGACCATAGCCGCGATGCGGTGGGTTCCGCCGACTCGCGCACGGAACTTTTGTTTCAATCAATCCGGGTGGCGCTCAGGAATCCTCTGTTCGGCATCGGCATGGGCAACTTCCACTACGTCTCCATCGGAGAGCGTGTGACCCATAATGCTTATACGCAGGTGGGAGCGGAAATGGGGCTGGCGGCTTTTATCATCTACACGATGTTCATCGTCGCGCCGTTTAAGCGCTTGCGGCAAATCGAACGCGACTCTTTTTCAGTGCGCAAGCCTTCACGCTTCTATTATCTCGCCGTCGGGTTACAGGTAAGTCTGGTGGCCTACATGGTCGCCAGCTTCTTCGCTTCGGTCGCTTATAGTTGGAGCCTCTATTATCTCGTCGCATATGCCGTTGCCTTGCGCCGCATCTACGAAGCTTCGATTCTTGAAGATGGAAATACGAGCCGCAACGTTAAAGGTGAAGCGGCGGGCGGTAGGATAGCCGCTCTTAATCGCTTCGTCGTTTTCGACACACCGGGATCAATGTCTGAGGACGCACGTCTATGAGCATCCGCCTGCTTTCAATAATGGTTTTCTGGTTGAGCGCGGCGGCAATCTTCTATACTTATGCCGGTTATCCGGTGCTCTTGTTCGTCGTCAGCCGGTTGCGCCCGCGAGCGATCAAACGCGCTGAATGGACGCCGACGGTGAGCGTCATCATCACGGCTTACAATGAGGAGCGTGATCTGCGCGCGAAACTCGAAAACACTCTGGCGCTCGATTATCCCGCCGACAAACTTGAAATCATCGTTGCCTCCGATTGCTCGAATGACCGCACGGATGAGATCGCGCGCGAGTTTGCCGCGCGCGGCGTGCGCCTTCATCGTCAAGCAGAACGGTTGGGCAAGACCGCCGCGCAGAATGCCGCCGTCGAGCGAGCGCAGGGCGATTTCATACTCTTCTCCGATGCGACAACTCTTTATCAACCCGACGTGCTGCGGCAAATGATGCCGAACTTCGCCGATCCTGAAATCGGCTGCGTCGCCGGTCGTTTGATTTATGTTGATCCGGGAAATTCGAGTGTCGGGCAGGGCGCGAAGTCTTACTGGGGCTATGAATCTTTTCTCAAAAAGCATGAAAGCCGCGTCTGCTCGCTGATCGGCGCGTCGGGCTGTCTCTATGGGGTGCGGCGCGCGGCTTACGTGCCGATGTACAACGAAGCGTGCAGCGATTTTCTGATCGCCACTAAAATGGTCGAGCAGGGTTTGCGCGCCGTCTATGAACCGGCGGCGGTGTGCACGGAAGAGACGAACCAGCGGGTTGATAAGGAGTTGCGGATGCGTGTGCGCGTCATAACGCAAACATTCACGGATTTGTGGCGTCATCGCGCGATAATGAACCCGCTACGCAGCGGCTTTTATGCCGTCCAACTGCTTTCGCATAAAGTGCTGCGCTATCTTGTGCCGTTCTTTCTAATCGAAATTTTTATCGCTTCGATGGTGCTTGCGCCGCATTCAATCTTTTACGCCGCCGCGCTCGTCGCGCAACTCTGCTTTTACGGGGCGGCGGCGGCTTCGTGGCTGCTCGAACAAATCGGAGCGCGCAATCGCCTGCTCGCCATTCCACAATATTTCGTGCTCGCCAACCTCGCTTCACTGATGGCGTTCTACAAATTTCTCAGCGGCGAACGCTATGCGCGCTGGGAACCGATCCGCGAGCCGATTGTTCGGGAAGAGTTGCGATGAACAAGCTGTCTGAAAAAGAGTATTGGGATTCGGTGCACGTAGGCGAAAAGCAGTCTTTGTCTTCGGCGCATCAGGTGCAGGAATCCGAACATCGGCGGCCTTCTGTGAAAGGACGTGTTAAGGCGAAGGTCAAAAAGATTCTCGGCAAGAGGACGCTCGAATATCTGACGAGCTACGATGATTATCTTTTGTGGAACGTCATGCTCCGCAAGCATCTGCCGCAACTGCGGGGGGGCAAAGCTTTAGAGGTAGGCAGCGCGCCCGGCGAGTTTCTCGTCGAGTTAAATCGCCGACTCGGTTGCGTGCCTTACGGCATGGAGAATAGTTTATCAAGTCCATCCCTAATCTTTATCGGTAGAAGATTATGACGCAGAGAGAATTGGTCGAGGCGTACACGTGAGTACCAACGATCAAAACATTTATCATTACTGGTGGCTGCTCGCAGCGGTCGGCCTCTTCCTGTGCCTTCCGGTGTTGACTGTCAAATACGTTCCGCTGGTGGACTATCCGAACCATCTGGCACGCGCCTTTATTCTGGCTCATTACACGGATGTTCCGGCGTATGCTTTAACTTACGATAGGTCATTCGAGCCGATTCCCAATCTTGCGCTCGATCTGATCGTTCCTGCGCTGTCACGCTTCGTCGGCATCATTGCGGCGGGCAAAATCTTTCTGACGATTACTATTCTGCTTTTCGTAATGGGTTGCCACCTGCTCGGCAAAGCCATTCACGGGCGTCCGACGTGGCTCGCGCTGCCGTGCTGTTTCTTCGTCTACAATTCGATGCTGCTGTATGGATTCGTCAATTACGTGTTTGGCGTCGGAATGTTCTGCATCAGCTTTGCCTGGTGGCTTAAATGGCGCGAGAAGTGGACGATTGCGCGCGTCCTGTTTGCGGCATTGCTGGTCTTCTGTTCATACCTTGCGCACCTGTCGGCTTACAGCTTTCTCGGCGTGTCGTTCGTCGTGGTCACGGGATGGAACTTCTGGAAGAAAAGAGAAACTTTGCGTGCGGCTTTGATCGGGTTTGTGCCACTCCTTCCTCCGCTCATTTCGTTCGTCGCGTTTATGCGTAACGACGGACAGAGCAGTAGTGTGGCCTGGAATACAGTCGGACGAAAACTCGTCGGAATGCTGGCGCTCTTTCTTACTTATAACTACACGATAGACCTGTTAGTAATGCTCGCTCTGGCGGGCATCGTGGTCGTGCTAATACGTCGGACGGAGAGCGTGGATGTAGTGTGGCCGCTCTTTATCGCGGGCGGCGTGTTCGCATTGCTATATTTGATTTGTCCAATGGTGATATTTACGTCTTCAGCGGCTGATACACGATTCATTTTGCCCGCCGCCGTGCTGCTCGTGCTGTCCCTGAAATGGAATATTACAGTGAAAGCTGGAAAGGGTTTGTTGCTTGCGAGCCTGTTGCTGTTTTCCATTCATGTTTGTTCGATCTGGAGTATGTGGGCCGTTCTGGACAGGCGCATCGGCGCTGAAGTTGAAAGGCTCGAGGCGCTGCCCGATGGCGCAAGAGTGTTTCCGATGCCGGTTATGCCTAAAAGTTTGCAGGAAGCAAAAGTCGCACGCGCCTTCGGGCATATCGTGCATTACGCGACAATCGAACGACATCTTTTGGTTCCTTCATTGTTCGCGCGCAGAGGCCAACAACCACTCGTCTTCCGCACCAGGCCGCAGTACGAAGAACCGGAGAACAACTACTCCGAACAGTGGCAGGAATATGCCTATCAATGGCAGCAGTACGATTATGTATGGTGCTACGGCACGGACGAGGCGTTGGAAAGATTGTTACGGGAAAGATGCCGGAAGGTTAATGAAGGAGACGGCTTCAGCTTGTGGCAGGTGAATTGATGGCCTTTTGAGCGCCATGTTCATAAAAAAAGCGTGGATGACAGGTTGTTAAGTCTACGAAGCACCGACGCGGGTTTTAATTCATCCGTCTCAATGGCAAAAATAAGGTACGTGTAGTGATTGAGTCTTCTCGCAAAAGTAGTTCGCTGACACAGAGCGCGTTCTGGTTGATGTTTGCCCGAACGCTGGGCTTCGTCTTCACTTTCATTTTGCCGCTGCTGCTCGTGCGGCGGTTGAGCCAGACCGATTTCGGGCTGTACAAGCAGTTCTTTCTGGTGGTGATAACTGCCGTCACCACGTTGACGTTCAGCTTCGGGCACAGCGCCTTCTATTTTCTGCCGCGTGAGCGGGAACAACGCGGACAGATTGTGCTCAACGTGATGCTCTTCAACACCTGCGTTGGAGTCCTCGCCTGTCTTGCGCTCACCTTGCGTCCGGGCTTGCTACAGACAATCGTCGGCAGCCCGCAGTTGGTCGCCTACGCGCCGCTCATCGGCTTTGTCATCTTCTTATGGATCGTCTCAAGCTTTCTGGAGATGATTGCGATTGCGAATCAGGAACCCAAGCTCTCGGCCGTTTTCATCATCGGCGCGCAGTTTACTAAAACGGGATTGCTCGTCGGGGCGGCACTGCTCTTTAATTCGCTGCACGCGCTGATTTATGCGGCGCTCATTCAATGCGTTTTGCAGACGATCATCCTGCTGGTGTATTTACGCTCGCGGTTCGCCGGTTTTTCGCGCAGCTTCGAGTGGCCTGTGATGCGTATGCAGTTGGCGTATGCGCTGCCGCTCGGCTTTGCCGGATTGCTGTACACGATGCAGTTGGATTTACACAATTACTTTGTCTCAAACCGCTTCGGCCCCGCCGCCTTCGCCGTCTACTCCATCGGCTGTTTTCAATTGCCGCTATTCGCCATCCTCAGTGATTCGGTCGGCTCTCTTTTAATTTCGCGCGTGAGTTTTCTGCAAAAGCAGGGCGATAAAAGAGAGATCAAGGAGTTGGTGGCGAGAGTCTTACGCAAATTGTCGGCCGTCTACTTTCCGTTGTATGTCTTTCTGCTGGTCGCCGCGCACGAGTTCATTGCAACTCTGTTCACCGAAAAGTATTCGGCGAGCTGGTCTATCTTCGTTATCAACCTGACGTTCATTCCGCTCGGCATCATCACCAACGGTTACGATCCCGTCCTTCGCGCTTACGCCGAACATCGCTACTTCATCGTGCGTGCGCGAATCGCATTGTTCACCTTGTTGCTCGTCGCGCTCTGGTTCAATACAGCGCGGTTCGGCATGATCGGCGCGATTACGACCGTTGTCTTCGTGAGATTTATCGAGCAGCTCGTGATGGTTTACAAAACGAAACAGATACTCGGCCTCGCGCGGCGCGATCTCGGACTGTTAAAAGGCATCGGGAAACTCGCCGTTGCCGCCGCCGTCGCTGGCCTCATCACTGCTTTTGCGCGGTTACCTTTGATTGGAATGAAACCGTTCGTTGCGCTGGTGATATGCGGGATCGTCTTTTCATCGGCCTACCTTGCGGCGGTGATGTTGTTTGGAATTGTGACGCCGGAAGAGCGCGCCGAACTCCAACAGATAATTGCGCGCGTGCAGCAACGCATACAACACGGCAGGCGCGTGACTGCTCCGCTGGTTTAAGGAGAACGACAATGTGCGGCATCGCCGGATTTATTGATATAAGCAACCCGCTCGCCGAAGCGGAGCGCGCCCTTGTGCTTGACCGTATGTGTCGTGCCATCACGCATCGCGGGCCGGACGATCAGGGCATGATGGTCGAGGCAGGTGTCGCGCTCGGTATGCGGCGGCTGTCAATTATTGATCTGGCGGGCGGACACCAACCCATTTCCGGCTGTGATGGTTCGGTGACGGTCGTCTTCAACGGCGAGATTTATAACTACCGCGAGCTGCAACAAAAGCTTGAAGCGCGCGGCCATCGCTTTGCAACGAGTTCGGATACGGAAGCGATTGTTCATGCTTATGAAGAGTACGGCGCGGCTTGCGTCGAACATTTTCGCGGGATGTTCGCCTTCGCTATCTGGGACGCGCGCGCGCGAAAACTGTTCATCGCGCGCGACCGCGCCGGGAAAAAGCCGCTCTACTACACACACACGCCGCGCGGTACGCTCATCTTCGGCTCGGAATTGAAGTCGCTGCTCGAACATCCCGAATTCAACGGCGAAACGAATCCAGAGGCGCTCGACGCTTATCTCACGTTCGGCTATGTGCCCGATCCGCTGACGATCTTTCGGGACGTTCATAAACTGCCGCCCGGTTGCCATCTCTCGTTCGCGCGCAATCGCGTGCAGATAGAGCAGTACTGGGATTTCCCTTTTGAGCAGGCGGATTCCGCGCCGTCGCAAAGGGAAGAAGATTATCTGGAGGAGTTGCGCGCGTTGCTCAATGAAGCAGTGCGTGTGCGGCTTGTTTCGGATGTGCCGCTCGGCGCGTTTCTCTCCGGTGGTGTTGATTCGAGCACGGTTGTCGGCCTGATGTCGCGCGCCATGCCGCAGCCCGTCAAAACATTCTCCATCGGTTTTCACGAAGACAGCTACGATGAATTAAAGTATGCGCGGATCGCGGCCAAGCAGTTCGGCACTGACCACCATGAGTTCGTCGTGACGCCGGACATCTGCTCGATTCTGGATGAACTCGTGTGGCACTTCGACGAGCCATTCGCGGATTCTTCTGCCATCCCGACCTACATGGTTTCCAAACTCGCGCGCGAGCACGTCAAGGTTGTGCTCTCCGGTGACGGCGGCGACGAGCTTTTCGGAGGCTATACGCGCTATGTCAAGGATCGGCAGCGAAGCGGTTTCGCGCGCCTGCCGCGCTTTGTGCGCAAGGGCATGATGCAACCTCTCGGACGAAACTTGCCGCACGGCGCATGGGGGCGCAACTACCTTCATAAGGTGGCGCTCGATCCGCTCGACCGTTACATTGAAGATATCTCCGTCTTCACAGCGCTTAGCAAGCAACACCTTTACACAAACGACTTTCGCCGCCAACTGCACGGCGATAATGGCGCGCACGCCAGCTTTCGCGCGCACGCCGATGGCCTCCACACAACTGATCCGCTCGACCCGCTTCTTTATCTGGACAGTAAGACGTATCTGCCGGGCGATATCCTGACCAAAGTGGACCGAATGAGCATGGCGGTCTCTCTGGAAGCGCGCGTGCCGCTGCTCGATCACAAGCTGATCGAGTTCGTTTGCTCGCGTATTCCTGCTTCTTTGAAAATGAAGGGGCTTGAAACGAAATACATCTTCAAGCGCGCGGTGCGCGACCTTGTGCCCGCTGAAATCCTGAATCGCCCCAAGCAGGGATTCGGTGTGCCGATTCAGCAATGGATCAACGAACAGTTGCGCGACCGCATTCATAGCACGCTCACCGAACCGCGCACGCAACAGCGCGGCTATGTTGATCTGCGTCATGTAAATGTGCTGCTAGATGAACACGGACGCGGGCGGCGCGACCACTCGGCACAATTGTGGGCGCTCTTTATGCTTGAGCTGTGGCATCGCGCTTTTGCAGATAAGGATCGAACCACGATGCGGGATTATGCGGGCGCAGGCGAACTGATGCCAGCTTGATATAGCCTTCACCGGATGATGAATTAAGATGTGTGGAATTGCAGGCATAGCCGGAATAACTGATCGCGCCGCTGCCGCCCAAGCGGTGCAGCAAATGACGTGCGCGCTCGTCCGCCGAGGCCCGGACGGAGAAGGCCTCGAAGTTTGGGATCAAGCCGCGCTCGGTCACAGACGGCTGGCGATCTTCGACTTGAGCGAAGCGGGACACCAACCGATGTGTTCGCCGGATAGAAGTATCGGCGTGGTCTTCAACGGCGCAATCTATAATTTCCTTGAGTTGCGCACGGAGTTGCAAAAGCGCGGGTATGAGTTCCGTAGCCAGACGGACACGGAAGTTCTTGTTCATGGCTATCGTGAGTGGGGCATTGATGAACTGATTTCCAGATTACGTGGAATGTTTGCCATCGCCATCTGGGATGATAAAGCGCAAAAACTTTTTCTGATCCGCGACCGGCTCGGGGTCAAACCGCTCGTCTACGCTGTACGCGGCAATCAACTCGCTTTCGCTTCAACGCTTCGCGCGCTGCGGCGCGGCGGCTTCGTCAGCGAGATAGACGATCAGGCGATCACGGAATATCTGCACTTCGGCTACGTCACGGATGACTGCGCGATCTATCGCGGAGCGATTAAAGTTCCGGCGGCGACGATTATCGAATGGTCTCCGGGCGGCACGCTGCAACCGCGCGAGTATTGGTCGCCTCCGGTGGCACAGGCATCTTCGCAAAACTCTTTTGACGAAGTAATCGAGGAGACCGAACGACTGTTCCTGCGCGCGGTCGAGATGCGGCTTCATGCGGATGTGCCGGTCGGCGCATTGTTAAGCGGCGGCGTTGATTCGAGTCTGGTGTGCTGGGCGGTGGCGCGGCTGGGCGGCGATGTGACAGCCTATACGATTGGTATTCCGGGCGACCCCTGGGATGAAACGGAAGACGCGCGGGCTACCGCACAGCAGTTGGGAATCACGCATCGCGTCCTGGAATTGTCGGCGGACGACGCGCCGGAGATCACTGAACTTGTCGCAGCGTATGCCGAACCGTTTGCCTGTGCGTCGGCGCTCGGTATGTTGCGGCTGTCGCGCGCCGTCGCGCCGTCGGCGACGGTTTTGCTGACCGGCGACGGCGGCGACGATGTCTTTCTAGGCTACCCGGAACATCGTCATCTGTGGCTGGCCGAACGACTGTCGCGCCGTCTGCCTGCCGCTGCCGCGAGCGGATGGATGGCTTGCCGGAATATTTTGCCGCGCGGCGGGCTGCTGCGCCGCGCCGCTTCGTTCTTGGATTATGCGAGTGGCGGCATCGGTGCCGTCGCCTGTACGAAAGACGGATTGCCGATGTATGAACGCCATAACCTGCTTGGCGAGCGACTGGCGGGCGCAACGATCAGTCAGCGTGAAGTCGCGTGGTCGCCCGCTGCCGGTCGTCGTGTGCTGGCGGAGTATCTGGAGTACGACCGCCGCACAAGATTCGTGGGCGAGTTTCTGCCAAAGGTAGACGGCGCGACGATGTATCACGCCTTGGAAGCGCGCTCGCCGTTTCTGGATCAAGAGCTATGGGAGTTTGCGGCTGCGCAGCCTTTCGAGGTGCGATTGCGCGGTGGGCAACTCAAAGCCATTCTGCGTGAACTTGCTCGGCGTAAACTTGGCGAGCAGGTCGCGCGCGGGCGCAAGCGCGGCTTCGGCGTGCCGGTGCAGCGTTGGATCGTCGGGCGCTGGCGCAACACGGTCGAGGAACTTCTACGTGACTCCATACTTGGCCGCGAAAGTTGGATTCGCACCGATGCGGTGCTGGCACAACTGGCAATCGCCGCGCAGAAACAATGGGCGCCGCATCAATTGTGGTATCTCTTCGTTCTCGAATCCTGGTTGAGGCATGAACAGGACGAGACGATTAACGAACGCGCCACTCACGTTCAAGCAGTACCCGCCAGTTCATGTCTGGAAGTTGGCACGGGCGGCGCGAAAGAACGACCGGTAACGGAAAGCGCCATCAGGTAACTCGTAACGCGGACTGCTGCGAATAAGATAACACCCGGTGAGCGCGCATTGAGGAGCAAGTAGTAAAACTGTGATCGCGGCGAAAACAAATGTTCTGTTAATGCTTCCCAGCTTTCATCAGGGCGGCAGCGAGCGACAGGCCGTGCAACTCGCGCGATTGCTGCATGAAAGCGGCCTCCACCGTGTTCATGTCGCGTGTCTCGACAAAGGCGGCCTGCTGCGTGCTGAAGTTGAAGGTCTGGGACTCGGCGACATTCCCGAATATCCTCTCACCAGTTTTTACGACCGTAACGCACTCACACAACTTCGACGCTGCATAGCTTTTCTGCGAGAGCATGAAATAGATGTCGTGCAAACCTTCGACCTCTACACTAATGTTTTCGGAATGGCGGCGGCGGCGCTCGCCCGCGTGCCGGCGCGCATCGCGGCGCGGCGCGAGCTTGAAGGCATTCGCAGCCCGGCGCAGAAGTGGATCGAACGGCGCGCGTATAATCTCGCGCATAAAGTCGTCGCCAATGCCGAAGCTATTCGCGGGCGGTTGATCGAAGACGGAGTGGCGGCTGATAAAATCTCGACGATTTACAATAGCCTCGATCTGCGCCGCGTTGCGCCGCAACCCGGCTTGCCGCGTGATGAGGCGCTTGCCGTGCTCGATCTTCCGCGCCAGCCATCGCGCCGCTTTATCACCATCGTCGCCAACGTGCAGCATCCCGTGAAGGATCACCGGATGTTTCTGCGCGCCGCCAAACTCGTTCGCGCGACGATTCCCGACGCCGCATTCGTTATCGCCGGAGAAGGCGAGTTGTTGGACAGCCTGCGCGAATATGCGGCACAACTCGGATTGGCGCGAGATGTTTTCTTCACCGGGAGATGCGTGAAGGTCGCCGAGCTTTTATTCGTTTCCGACGTGTGCGTGTTGAGTTCCGTCGCCGAAGGTTTGTCAAACTCGATTCTTGAATATATGGCCGCCGCGCGCCCGGTCGTCGTGACGGATGTCGGCGGCGCGCGTGAAGCTGTGAGCGACGGCGAATCCGGCTACATCGTCAAGCCGGGAGACGACGAGACAATGGCGGCACGCATCATCGCTTTGTTGCAAGACCCGGAGCGAGCGCGTGCGATGGGCGAACGCGGGCGACACATCGTCGAACAAAAGTTTTCCTGCGAAGCCAACCTTGCGCGCACGCAAAATCTTTACGACGGGCTGCTTAAAGGAACACCGCGCCTGTCAGTGCAGGCGTTGCGAGCGCCACGCACGAAGGCGTAATCCAGGTGTCAAAATCAAAGACGGTGCTGTACGGCGGTTCGCTCAAAATCAGAATTTTGCGGGTGGTGTTTGTCGTGGTATGTTCGCTCGCCGCGTGGTGTTTGTTAGCATATATGGCGGCGCAAGCCTTGATCGTAAAGACGGGGCCGACGCACGCCGACGCGCTCGTGGTGCTCGGCGGCGCATCAACTTATCTGGAACGAACAGCGTGGGCGGCGAAGCTGTTCAGCGAAGGCCGCGCTCCCAAAGTGATTCTGACCAACGATAATCTTCAGAGCGGGTGGTTGGATGCGCAGCAACGCAACCCGATCTTTGTCGAGCGCGCGGCGGCGGAATTGCAGCGCAGGGGAGTCCCGGCACAAAGCATCGAGATTATTCCGCAGCCTATATCAAGCACTTATGAAGAAGCCGTGCAGCTACGACGGTATGCGGAGACTCATAAAGCGCGATCACTTTTGCTTATAACCTCTGCGTATCACTCGCGGCGCGCTTTATGGACGCTGCGCCATGTCTTTCAGGGAACCGACACGGAGATCGGAGTTGATCCGGTAGCGACGGGACTGCAAACGCCCGCCCCTGCATCGTGGTGGGGGCATAAATCCGGCTGGCGATGGATTCCGGGCGAATATCTGAAACTGCTTTACTACCGGGCACGGTATTAGCATCTCGAGGACGGAGATAGAATGGTTTGATGGCGCAAAAGGTGCTCTTAAAAGCTTCGTTGAAAAGCCTCGTGATGGCTTTACTCATTCAATATGCCTTCTTGCCGGAAGCGAGCTGGAGGACGCAGGCTGCTCTTCTGCCAAAAGCATCTTTGAGAGTTGCCACTGCCATTGATCGCCGACCTTCAAATTTTAATGTAAGCCGACAGAGTTCTGCTTTGAAACAATCCGCTGCCAGCACACCGCGTGGTGGCAGCGGCAAGACGGATCGTCGCATCTACGCGGAGGCAGCGTTACCGGCCTTGCCCAAAGCGGGCGGCAAACTAATGGATGCGGCCTTCGGCACCGAACTAATGAGAGTCACGGACGAAGCGGACGGCACCTCCAACGGCACCTTCTATTCCTACTGGCCGACCTTCAATGCCACCTCGACACGCCTGTTAGCCAAACGCGGGTTGGGCGATGCCATCTACGACTTTGACCCGGTGAACTTCACTCTCGGCGCCAAACAACTGCTCCCGACCTTGCCCGATGGAAAAACATTGATTACCGAAGGCGCGATCTGGAGCACCACGGATGCGGATGTGCTCTACGGGATGGCCTTCGGCAGCGCCAAAGTGTGGCAGTACAATGCGGCGACACACGTCTTCGCACAACTCGGCGATTTGAGCGCGACGCTGGGCGCCGGCCACACCTTGTGGCAGATGAGCATGAGCGATAACGGCGATGTCTTTGCGTTTACGCACAAGAACGAAGCTGGTCAAGTGGTCGGCTATGTGGTCTATCAACGCTCGACGAACCGGGTGCTCGTGAATGTGGCGAATGCGGATGCCAACGAAGTGCGGATAGACAAGACGGGACGCTTTCTGACGGTGACATTGAATCGCGCGGATGCGCAGGGCAAGCCCTATTACATTCATGATTTGCAGAGCGGCGTGGTGACGGGACTGACGGACGGCGAGCCTGATTATGCGCCGGGGCATTCGGATGTCGGAGCGGGAATAGTGGTGGGCTGGGACCGGTGGCAGAACCGTGTATTGGCGAGAGATTTAAGTAATGCGCACGCTTTCCGGCAGGTCTTGGCGATGGGCAACGACTGGACGCAGAACACGCATTATTCGATGCTGGGAGGAGGAGATCAGTGGGTGTTGGTGGAGTTTTACGATGGAGGGACGGCGCCGGGATTGTTTCACAGAGAGTTGGTGATGGTGAAGACGGACGGCAGCCAGCAGTTGCAGCGCATTGTGCATCATCGGTCGGTGATGAAGGATTACTGGGATCAGCCGCGCGCGAACATGAGCCGGGATAATCGGTTTGTGGCCTTTACGTCGAACTGGGGTGGGACGAGTCGGCAGGATTTGTTTATCGCTCGCGTGAATTTCAATCCTTCGCTACAAGCGACGCCGCCTTCACGCGCGCAACGAGGTCGCCGTTCCGCTCCGCGCGTTCTCCGCCGCCCTCGTAGAGCCGATTCCAACCATTGACGTTCGGCGTCCGACTTCAGCGGCGGACGAACACTTTCAAGTATCGCCTTACGAAAGGAAATGAAAAGCCTTCCATTCCGCCGTCGGCTACAGTGGATTGTTCGGTGCGGCAGCTCCTTTTACGATTTCGCGGTGATTTCCGTTAACGCCTCTGACATAAATTCCGGTTTGGGCAAATCGAACAGGGAAAGAATCGTCGGCGCAACTTTTCGGAGAGGGATTTTGTCTTCTCGCACTCGATGATGTTTGGCCGGTGTGCGCACCCAAAAGATACCTTCAGGATGGTGCATCCCGCTCTTTGTTCCTTCCACCATGTAGAAATGATCTAGAAAGCGCGCGGCCTGTCCTGTTTGCGTAGAGCGCAGCATGGAGTCGCCGGATAATTGTTTGAAGATGCAGCATCCGGCGAAAACTTCTTTACCCTCATGACGAACCATCAATGCCTCGCGCTCATCAACGCGAAGAGCTTTTAGCTTATCGCAGGCTTCGGCGGCGTCCTGCTCGGTCTGGAAGTAAAGACGGAACTGCTCGGACATAACGGGGGCATACTTGAAATCATGGGAAATACCGGCGAAGCTCAGCAGTTGCTGCGGCTCCTCTACGCGGTAGAAACTCTTGCCCCCGGATTCTTCATAGATGAGGCACGGCTGTTGGCTCAGCGCCGTGCACAGGATAACCGTAGTGTCCGCGCCTGCCAGTGTCAGGCACTCACCAACAAGCTTGTCCATTTGCTGATAACCGAACAGGACGGCGTTGCCATATTCCGCTTGCTCTGCGGGGGAGGGCTTTAGTTGAAAAGGCCCCGGCTCCATGTTGCGCCAGTATATGTGTTGGAAGTGCGCGGTGCTGTTAAGGAAGAACGTGGCATAGTCGGGGCGGTATTTAGACCAGTACCGGCGGAAGACATCCCACTGCAGACGATCCAAAATGGCGGCACGTCTCCAACGATTTTTCCCGCCTCGCTCATTCATCAATTGCTGAACGGTTTGAGTGATGGTCTGCGGGCTGAGTCCCCTGGCTACCATGAATTGAACGAAGCGAACATGATCCATCTTGGATAGCGGAACGGTGTCGCGGGTATACTCCTGCACGTAGCGGCGGACAAAGTCGTAATAAACGTCGAACTCGCCTTCGGGATAGGGGCGGAGTTTGGTTGACCAGGGGTCTGGCAAAATGAAGCCGTTAATTCCTTTTTCAGCCCAGGCGTTCATGCTGCCGCAGACCCAAACGCGGTAGCCAGCGTTGGACAGCAGGTCCCAGAGGCGCGGGGCGTTGAGTTTGTGTCCGCCGTCGAGATCGAAGACGCCGTGCTCTTTGAAAGAAAGCCCGGTGTGAACGGTCACCCACTGAATCCAAGGCTCGAGATTCGGCGACTGTTCTTCGGCATCCGTCATGGAGACGTATGATTCCCGGCGCAACCGCGCGAAGTTCGGCAGGCGTCCCTGCTCGATAAAATCATCCATCAACCTCGGGCTAAGCTCATTGAATTCCAGGACTATAACGGAAGGTCGCATAAAATATCCTTAGATATGAAAGATTGAGGATATCCTCTAAATAGCATTGAGTCGGGAACAAGTCAACAAATCTGCGTGATAATCTACACCCGTCTACCTTATCAGTAGCGCCTGACGCGGAGTTCATACGACGGAGGTTGGGGAATCATTCTTTAATCACCTTGCCGCGAGGCTGACGCGCAGGATGTCTGAGAAAAGCCGTTGCTCGCCTTCAAGGGCGTGAGCATAGCGGTTGCCGCGCGCGGCGATGTCGGAGCGTAATGCCTGATCGTTCCAGAGAAGCTCGATCTGTTGTGCGAGCGCGCCCGCCTCGCCGGTCGGGATGATAACGGCCTGATCCGTCAAGACATCGTTCGCTCCCGGCCCTTCGCTGATAATCACGCACTTGTTCAAAGCCATCGCCACTAAATAGGTGCTGATTCCGGTGGGTGCGATATCGTCACGAAATCTGGGGATAACCATCAGGCGCGCCTTCGCAATGAAGTTCAAATAATCTTCAAGCCGGTCTCCTTCATCAACAATCAACTTCAGGTTGGGCGGCAACTCGCCAGACCATGCGGATGTTCCGTGCGCGGCGAGTAGTTCTCGCTTTTGTTGCAGAAGCACGCCGGGACAATTGACGCGCCTCATCGCCTCGACGAAAGTTTCAATATCACGTAGCGTCCGCCCCGCACAGAGAACGTAATCGCCATCCGCCGACTTGTCAGGCCATGAAGAAATGTTCTCCCATCCGTTGACCTTGAACGGAATATACGCCGCGCGCTTGGGCGTGATTCCGTAGTGCCGTTCGTAGCCGCGTATATCCTTGAAGTACAGAATGAAGCGATCCACGCGCAAAAATAGAATCCGCTTGATGAGCGCTTTAAGGCAAGCGGTTGTAGTTTTAGGAGTCCGCAAGATCAAATCAACTGAAACAAGTTTGAAGCGAACCATCGGCAGAAGCCACCGGAGCAGGCACGCCAATGCTAATTTCTCCTGGTCTGTGTTCAGTATCACCACATCTGCACGCAGGCATTTCCGAATGAATTGCCGCGCTCCATCCCAACCACCCGCGTCTCCGATGTACTCGTGAGTCAAAGGATCGTCGGAAGATATGGCGCTCGCCATTTTCCTGAAGTTTGAAATTACCCGAACAGGTCGCCGGTGCTGCATGATTGATCGAAGAGTTCCTTTACATTTCGGCTTTATCGTCAGTGTCTGCCTGTTATCTACCTTCGCAGCGAAAGCAAAAGGCGCGCGGCTTTTCCCATTCCGGCTCCGAGCGGCGTGGTGCACACAAGGGCAGGCGCATAGTAGGGCAGCCGCCATGCTCCGGCAATGTTAAAGCGCGCCAACAGTAAACGCGCTTCGCGCCAGCGCCCCCAGTAGCCCAATACGCAGGCCGTCTTGAAGGCACGCGTGGCGAGGATGCGCGCCAGCAGTTCGCGCAGGTGCGCCGGGCACGCGGCTTCGATTTCGGTAGGGTCTGTCAGAAACGGCTCGACGGGTCGCGCGCCCTTCAAGTTTTTACTGAGCGCGGAAGCTTCGACGTGAAAGCGCACGAGCGGCGCAAGGTTAAAGGCCACCGTTTCGTTCAAGAGCACCTTCAACCAGAGAAAGGCGTCTTCCGCGTACACGCATCTATCACGGCTGTAAAATCCGCCCCACCGCCGGATTGCCTCCGCGCGCACGACGGTAGAGCAGGGAGACATATAGGCCAGCATATACACCGCAAGCTCTGTCGCCGTATCCGCGTGCAGGCGGTAAATTCCGTCCGTTAATCCGCGTGCGCGCCACATCGGTTCGCGCGAGACGCCCGACGGGTGCTCGATATAACCGGACGTGACGGTGGCAACCTCCCGCCCGTATTCATCCAGCAAGCGCACATTCTCTTCCAGATAGCCGGGCAGCCATTCATCATCCGCATCGAGGAACGCGATAAACTCGCCCTGCGCTTCAGCGATGCCGCGATTGCGCGCGGCACCCGGCCCGGCGTTCGATTGCGTGATGAGCCGGACGCGCGCATCCGCATAATCTGCGACGATGCGCGCGCCGTCGTCTGTCGAGCCGTCATCCACCACGATGACCTCGAAATCGGAGAACGTCTGCCGCGCAATCGAATCAAGCGCACGCCGGAGGTAGGGCGCTTTGTTATACAGCGGAATGATGATGGAGATTCGCACGTGTCGGGTTACATCAACCGGAAGCATTTTTGGTCGCGGTGTTCAAGGTGAAATCACGATAGATTTCGAGGAGGGAGCGGATGTGCGCGTCGCGTGAATAGCGCGTCGCAACACGTTCGGAAGCCTTCGCCGTCAGCTTACACGCAAGCTCGGCATCCGTGAGCAGGCGATTGATTGCCGTCGCCAGTGCCTGCGGATCGCGCGGCGTGACGAGCAGCGCGCTTTCGCCGTCTTCGACAATCTCCGGCACACCGCCGACCGTCGTTGCCGCTATCGGAATTCCCGCCGCCATCGCTTCGAGCAACACGTTCGGCGATCCTTCGCTGTGCGACGGCAAGACGAAGAGATCGGCCAGCGCGTAGTACGGACGCACGTTGTTCGTATGTCCGGCAAAGATGACTTGTTCAGCCAAGCCGAGCGAAGCAATCATGCGTTCGACGCGCGGTCGTTCCGGGCCGTCGCCGACGATGATAAGCTTGAAGTCAATCCCCGAATCAATGCGTCGCAAATAATCTAAAGCGTAGATCAGCTCGACGTGTCCCTTCTCCTGCGACAGCCGCCCGACGGCGAGCAATAGCTGCACGTTGTCTTCAACGCCGAGTTGAAGTCTGAGCGCACTCACTTCATCTTCCGTGCTTATCGGCTGCCCGGCGCTGATTGAATTATGCTGCACGGAGATTCGCTCAAGCGGCACGCCCGTCTGCGCCAGCTGGCGCGCGAAGGCGTGACAGACCGTCACGACGCGACCGGCAGATGGAAGCGACCACCGATCAAGTTGATTGTAGGCGCGCATCCTCAAGTCTGTCGTCGTGTAACCATGATGAAAAGCGATCCAGGGATACTCGCGCCACAACCCGGACACCTTCATTAAAAAGTGCGATTTCAAGTTATGAGTTTGAACGATGTCGGGCGCACGCCGCGCAAGAATCTTGCGTAAGACCGCAATCACGCGCCGGTCAAAGCGAAACCGCTCGGCAATCACCTCAACCTCGATGCCCGCTTCACACACGGCTGCCACAAACTTGTTCGGCGCTTCACTTGGCATCGCAGCGTGAGCGTCACAACGCCATACTGATTCGCCCGGAGCGAATGCCCCAGCGCCGCGATGAAAAGTAACAATCGAAGTCTCGACAATCGGCAAGCCGGGAAATTTTTGATCGGGAACACGCGCTCTCCGGCAAAACTCGATCAGATTCTTCGCCGGGCCGGTCACGGTACTCGCCTCCATCACGGCGACCAATTTAATCGCTGGCTTATCAATCATAGCTCGAATGCTTCGCCGCTCCTGCTTTTAAGGAGGTTTCTCGAAAGACTAATTAAGCTAATTGCTTAATTTAACTTCTGAATTGGCGGCTCAATGCTCCCGCTCCCAGCTAGATTACACGAAAAATAGAGTACAGTGAAATAAACATTGACAAACAAGTGCAAATATCGTTTAATAATGATTGTTTGCTACCGCGCAAGCGGAAAGCAATGTTCTTTCGCAGGGCGATGATTGCACACGATAAAGGCAAACCTACCGCGAGGTAGGGGCGCAAAGCCGTGAGTCTCCTGATAATTGAGCGTTAAATCAAAGTTTGACGTTAACGATTGGGAGATTGTCTGGTTACCGAAGGCGATCCGAGAACGCCGCCGCTTTAATCCTTTCGCTCAAGCGCCAATGCGCGCCTGAGGTTTGGAAATGTTACGCACGGAAAAGCCCACAAGCTGTTCCTTATGCGGCACAGAGTTAAAAGCGGTGGTTGGAATCACTGTTGTGTGCGTTGAAAGCCAACGCTTGCCGGTGATTCCTCTTCACGGCACTTCCTTCTTATCAAACCACACATAAAACTCCTCTGCCTCTACTCGTTGCTTAATTCGCTTTAGTATCTGCGTCTAATCCATCAGGCGCAGCCACACCGATAAACGGCACTCCCGCAGTGATGCGGGTTCGCAAAGCCAGGAGTCTCTTGAGCTATCAGCCAAGAGATCGTCCGGTTACCGAAGTGAGGTTGACAATGAATTTCCCGCGCGCGTTTAATCAACGCACCTTCCGTTCGTTTCTCTTCAGTCTTTTTTTCATCTTTACCCTGATCGCGCTTCCTTTCGGAAGCCAAACGGCACAAGCTTCTAAAACCGATCTTGGCGTGTACGCGGAGGCAGCGTTACCGGCCTTGCCCAAAGCGGGCGGCAAACTAATGGATGCGGCCTTCGGCACCGAACTAATGAGAGTCACGGACGAAGCGGACGGCACCTCCAACGGCACCTTCTATTCCTACTGGCCGACCTTCAATGCCACCTCGACACGCCTGTTAGCCAAACGCGGGTTGGGCGATGCCATCTACGACTTTGACCCGGTGAACTTCACTCTCGGCGCCAAACAACTGCTCCCGACCTTGCCCGATGGAAAAACATTGATTACCGAAGGCGCGATCTGGAGCACCACGGATGCGGATGTGCTCTACGGGATGGCCTTCGGCAGCGCCAAAGTGTGGCAGTACAATGCGGCGACACACGTCTTCGCACAACTCGGCGATTTGAGCGCGACGCTGGGCGCCGGCCACACCTTGTGGCAGATGAGCATGAGCGATAACGGCGATGTCTTTGCGTTTACGCACAAGAACGAAGCTGGTCAAGTGGTCGGCTATGTGGTCTATCAACGCTCGACGAACCGGGTGCTCGTGAATGTGGCGAATGCGGATGCCAACGAAGTGCGGATAGACAAGACGGGACGCTTTCTGACGGTGACATTGAATCGCGCGGATGCGCAGGGCAAGCCCTATTACATTCATGATTTGCAGAGCGGCGTGGTGACGGGACTGACGGACGGCGAGCCTGATTATGCGCCGGGGCATTCGGATGTCGGAGCGGGAATAGTGGTGGGCTGGGACCGGTGGCAGAACCGTGTATTGGCGAGAGATTTAAGTAATGCGCACGCTTTCCGGCAGGTCTTGGCGATGGGCAACGACTGGACGCAGAACACGCATTATTCGATGCTGGGAGGAGGAGATCAGTGGGTGTTGGTGGAGTTTTACGATGGAGGGACGGCGCCGGGATTGTTTCACAGAGAGTTGGTGATGGTGAAGACGGACGGCAGCCAGCAGTTGCAGCGCATTGTGCATCATCGGTCGGTGATGAAGGATTACTGGGATCAGCCGCGCGCGAACATGAGCCGGGATAATCGGTTTGTGGCCTTTACGTCGAACTGGGGTGGGACGAGTCGGCAGGATTTGTTTATCGCTCGCGTTGATTCAGGTGCGTCTTCTGTGCCGACACCGGCTCCGGTTGCAGCGCCGGTTCCGACACCTGCTCCGGTAGTTTCTACGACGCCTGCACCGACGATCTTTTTGGCGAGCGGCAGCAACGCAGGCGCGATTTTGAATGGCGGCACAGGCAAGTTCGGCAGCGTTAGCGTCACCACGCCGGAGGCGCTCAGCACAGACAAACGGACGCGCCTGGTGCTTTTTGCGACGGGCGTGAGCGTGGGAACGACGAGCACAAGCTCCGGCACCGTGCGCACCGAAAGCGGTACGCTTGCGAATCTCGCGGACACCATTGCGGTCGAAGCGCGCACGGCGAGCGGGCAAACCTTTCTTCTTCCCGTCGAGTATGCCGGGTCGCAGAGCAGCGGCAGCAGTTTCGATCAAGTAAATATTGTGATGCTCACCGAATTGCAGAGCGCCGGTAGCGTGCAGTTGACGCTCATCAAAAACGGTCAGCGCAGCAACAGCGCGATGATTAATGTTCAGTAGAGTGTAGACATGAAGTCGAAACTTCGGAGGGCGGCCGCGCAGTGTGAGCCGCCCTCTTCTTTCGTCTATACGTTGCTGAGCTGAAAGCGAATGGTAAGTTTCCGAAAATATCCGCCGCAATCTGTAAATTCTGATTGTTCCACGAGCCGTCTTGCGCTAAGCTTTGAAAAGAGCGCGCTGCCTGCCGCGCTCTTCCTACGTTCCGCTCCCGCTTCTGTAGGCACAGGCTTTGCGCTTTCGCGGGCGTTTGCCTTCCAGCGCGAAAGCGATTCTCTTCGCGGCGTAAATCAAGATGAGTGCTTCACTTCTTAAAAATCCCTGGAAACCTTTAGCTCTCGCGGCCGCCCTCGGTTTTCTTTACGCCGCTGTGCTCGCCAAACTCGGCACGGATTGGTGGACGGACGAAAACTATTCGCACGGGCTGCTGATTCCGTTCATTATCGGCTACATCTTATGGACGGAGCGTGACGTGTTGGCGAAGACTCCGCAACGCGCAAATCTTTTATGGGGTAGTGCGGGCGTCGCGTGCGCGCTGCTGGCGCTCTGGGCGGGCATGGCGGGCGCGGAACTCTACGTGCAACGCCTCTCGCTCTCGCTGATGCTCGCCAGCATCGTTGTTTACTTTTTCGGTTTCCGCATTTTGCGTCTGCTGTTTGTGCCGCTCGCGCTGCTCTTTCTGGCGCTGCCGATTCCGGCGATTGTCTTCAACAAGATCGCGTTTCCGCTGCAACTCTTCGCGTCGCGGTGCGCTGTCTGGGCGATGCGTTTATTCGATATCCCGGTGCTGCGTCAGGGTAACGTCATCGAGCTGATGCCGCTCGGCGCAAGAGAGACAAAGAAGCTTGAGGTCGTCGAAGCTTGTAGCGGCATACGCTCTTTGATGACGCTCGTGACGCTCGCCGTCGTCTTCGCTTATTTCACTTATCCGCCGCCGCAACCGGGCGCAGGGGGAGCAGTCAGTCGCCGTTCACGTTTGAAGGATTTCGGCTTCTGGCGGTCGGCAATCATCGTGCTCGCCGCCGTGCCGATTGCCATCGTCACCAACGCGATGCGCGTCAGCGGCACAGGGATTCTCGCGCGCTATTACGGCACGGAAGTGGCCGATGGATTCTTTCACACCTTCTCCGGCTGGGTCGTTTACATCGCCGCTTTTCTCTTGTTGTTTGCCGTCGGCTGGCTGCTTGACCGCGCGGGCACAGTGCTCGGCGTTGAAAGTAAAGGTAGTAATCAGATCGCAACGAAGAACAACGCCGTAACTAACAGCACCACAACGGAAAACGGCACGGGAAGTATTCGCGCCGCGCCGACTGTTCCGGCGGTTGAACCGGTTTCGATAAAAGGAATGGAGTAGTCCGCAAGCATGAATATAAAGATTGAAGATTATCGGCCGCGTTCGTGGCGCTACGTTGCTTTGCTCAGCGTGCTGCTGGTGAGCGGCATTGTCATCAACGTCTGGAATCGGGTCGGTGAAGCGCACGTCGAGCGCCATTCTTTGCGCGAGTTTCCGGCGCAACTCGGCGCGTGGCGGCAAACGGGCGCGGACGAGCGTTTCGATAAACAGACCGAAGAAGTGTTGCGTGCGGATGATTACGTGTCGCGTAATTATAAACTGCCGGACAATCGCACGGCGGGCTTCTATGTCGGCTACTACGCCACACAGCGCAACGGCGCAACCTACCACAGCCCGCTCAATTGTCTGCCCGGCTCCGGCTGGATGATGACCGATCCGGCGACGATCAAGATCACGCCCCCGGACGGCACGCCCGCCTTTGAAGCCAATCGCTACATTATTCAGAACGGCAACACGAAGCAGCTTTTGATCTACTGGTATCAGGGACGCGGGCGCGCCGTGGCGAGCGAATACTGGGGCAAAATCTACACGGTGCTCGACAGCGTGCGGCGACGACGCTCCGATGGCGCGATGGTGCGCGTAATGATGCCGCTCGGCGCTTCGGAGGAAGCGACATTGCGGGAAGCCGCAGATTTGGCCGCGCAAGCCGCGCCCCGCCTGCCCGATTACGTGCCGGATTAAGCGTCGCCCGTCAGAACGCATCGCGCGCTCTGTAGGATTTTTCGGGAAATTAGGGTTGATTGATCGTTTCCTTACGGTGTCTCCCCGGATACGTCTCCGGGCGCGCGAATCGAACAGCGGCCTTGCCCGTCGCTGAAATGATTTTCAAGCGCATAAAGTGGAATTGAAAACGCAAATTACTACGGCGAGATTGTTTGCTCCAATGTCACCGTAAATCGCAAAGTTTGCGCAATTTAAGGAGTGCTACCCCAGATGAATCAATTGAACTGCCCGCGCGAGCGCCGCGTTGTGGCGCGCGTGCTCGCCTTGGTCATCGCCGCCGCTTCCGTGCTGGCGATGATCGGTTGCTCTAATCCTGCCAAAGCCAAAGCCGAACATCTCAATCGCGGCGAAGCCTATCTCAAAGATAAAAAGTATCAGGAAGCTTCGCTCGAATTCCGCAACGCCATACAGCTTGACGACAATCTCGCGGCGGCGCACTGGGGACTCGCGCAGTCCTACGAAGGCTTACAGCGGTTTGGAGAAATGATTGACGAGCTAAAGCGCACGACCGCGCTCGATGCGAACAATCTGGATGCGCGCGTCAAACTCGGCAACTATTACGTGCTCGGTTCGCAAAAGTACCCGGAACTCATCGCCGAAGCCGAACGCCTTGATAACGAGGTGCTGCAAAAAGACCCGAACCACATCGAAGGACACATTCTCAAAGCCAGCATTCTGTTTGCGCAGGGCAAGCCCGTTCTATCTCTCGCCGAACTCAAACGCGCGATTGAGCTTGATCCCAAACACCTCGAATCCTATCTGAGCCTCGCGCGTTTCTACATGAAAACAAACGATGCGAATAAGGCCGAGGAAGCGTTCAAGCAGGCCATCGCCGTCGACGATAAATCGGCGCAGGCGCATACCGAGTACGGAAAGTTTCTCGTTCAGACGAACCGCGCGCCATTGGCCGAAGCGGAATTCCGTCGTGCCGTCGAAGTTGATCCCGCCAACCGCGACTCGCGTCTCGTGCTCGCCAGCTTTTATTTAGTCAACAAGCAGAACGATAAAGCCGAGCAGGAATACAAAGCTCTCGCCGAGCTTGACCGCGATAAGCCGGAAGGCCGCTCCGTGCTTGCCAATTTCTACGCTTCGGTTGGCCGTCTTGACGAAGCCGTAAATATTTACCGCGAGATCGTCGCCAAATCGCCGGATTATGCCGCCGGGCGCTATCGTCTCGGCGAACTCCTTTTGCAGCGCGGCGACACGAAAGGCGCGGCTGAACAGGCGGGCGAAGTCCTTAAAAAGAACGACCGCGATTTGCAGGCGTTGCTGTTGCGGGCGCGCATCAATTCTCAGAGCACCGAACCCGACGCCAACAAGAAAGCCATCGAAGACCTCAAGGAAGTCCTGAAACAGGAGCCGACTTCCAAGCCCGGCCTTTATTTTATGGCCGACGCGATGTTTCGTGACGGGCAACTGGATCAGGCGCGCACTTTCGCCAACGAACTCGAAAGAAATTATCCAGAGTATCTGCCCGCCAAACTTTTGCAGGTGCAGCTTAATCAAGCGGCGGGCGACCAGCAAAGAGCTTTGCGTCTCGCCAATGACTTGGTTGATCGCGCCGCAAAGGCCACGCCCGACAGCGAAACTTCGCCGCAACTGCTGGCCGAGGTGCGCGCTAAATCTTTAATCGCGCGTGGCACGATTAATTTGCAACTGCGCAACACGGCGGCGGCGCGTCAGGATTTCAGCGCCGTGCGTGATGCGATGCCGAACGCGCCCGCTTCTTATGTTAATCTTGCGGCGGTCTCGCTCGCTGAAAATAAGGCTGACGAAGCCACAGGGCTTTATGATCGCGCGCTCTCTCTTGACAATGTAAATGCCGACGCGCTAAACGGCTTAATCAATCTTTACGCCCGGCAAAATCGTTTCGATCAAGCGCACGCGCGCATAGATCAGGCCATCAGCGGCCAGCCGAATAATGCTCAGCTCCATTTTCTGAAGGCGCAAATCTACGGCTTCCAGCACAATGCGCAGGGCGCGGAAACGGAGTTGCGGCGCACCCTCGAATTGGACGATAAATATTTGCCCGCGTATTCGTCGCTCGCCGCGCTCTTTATCAACACGAACCAGCAGGAACAGGCCATCGCGCAGTATCGCAAGATTCTCGAGAAAAAGCCGGACAGCGCGGCGACCTACACTTTGATAGGAATGCTCGAAGATTCCCGCCAGAATCACGACGCCGCGATAGAAAATTATCGCAAAGCTCTGGAACTTGACCAGAACTCGACGTTTGCCGCTAACAATCTGGCATGGAACTACGCGGCTTACGATAAAGGCAATCTGGACGAAGCCGTGCGGCTCGCGCAGGGCAACGTGCAGAAATTCCCGGACGTGCCTGGCTTCGCCGACACGCTCGGCTGGGTCTATTATAAAAAAGGCTTGCACGCGGCAGCCGTCGAACAACTGCAAAAGGCTGTCAATCTGGACACGGTCGGCGCGCAAAAGAACAAGCAAACGCCAAGCCCCGCTTATCGCTATCATCTAGGCATGGCGCTCGCCGGTAAAGGCGACAAAACGGGCGCACGGCGCGAAATAGGACAGGCGCTTAATTTAGGCAAGGACAAAAATTTCGCCGAAGCCGACGACGCGCGCAGAGCTTTGACAACGCTTTGAGATGCACCCGGAAGATTGAAAGCTTCCGGCAGCTACGCAGTGATCGTCTCGTTCTTTATATTTATCGCTTCGATGATGAAGCATCGCGGGCGGCTCTTTCTTCCCGCGATTGATCTCGAAAGTTTGAAAATTTGCAGGTTGGCCTTTGCTTGATTGCCCGGACGTTGCCCCGTTCGTGCGCAACTCGGAAGGGCTATCCTGAACCGGGTTGGGAAGGCCGCCCGCGCGCGTAACAGTCAAGTGCTGTTAGCAAAACGGCGGCGTGTGGACTTTCGTTAAGCGTTACCCGCCTTCGTTTCCGTCGTCTCGCCGTTGCCCGGCGAGACGGCAAAACGAAAGCGCGTGCGAATGAAAGTCTTTGTTGAAATAGGAGTGCCGCAACATGAGTGTCGAATTCCGCCAACGCACGCCGGGCGAGTACGCCCAGATCGTCTGGAAGCGCAAATGGCTGATCTTTTTGCCTGCTCTCGCCATCGCTTCAGCCATCGCGCTCGTCGTCTGGAAATTGCCGGACGTTTACCAGTCAACCACCCTACTCGTCGTCAAGCCGCCGACACTCTCTCCGCTCCTTGTTCCGTCGCTCTCCGATGAGGCGTTGGCCGCGCGTATTCAAAGCATCGGTCAGGTGGTGACAAGCCGTTCCAAGCTCGAACCGCTGATCTTGAAATACGATCTCTACCGGATGGAGCGCGCGCGCGGCGAGTCTATGGAGAACGTCGTTGACCTGATGCGCCTTAAAGACATTACGGTTGATCTGGACAAAAGCCACAACGACAATATCCCCGCGTTCAGAATCTCCTACAAAGAACGCAACCCGAAAACGACGCAGGCCGTCACCGCCGAACTCGCGCGGATGTATACCGACGCCAATACCAACGATGTCACGAACTCGACTTTATCGGCCAAACAGTTCTTTCAGCAGCAGCTAGATGACGCCAAGAAAGAGCTTGATAAAGTTGACCGTGATCGGTTGGCGTATATGACGGCGCACGTTGATACATTGCCCACCACCACGTCGTCTCTGATCGGGCGACTGACGGGCTTGCGTGAGCAGCAGAAAGGTTTAATCGCCGAAATCGGTCGCCTGCGTGACGGGCGCAATGCGCTGAGCGGCCAGCTCAACGATTTGATGGGGCAATCGCAGTTCGATAAAGAAGAGATTATCATTCAGCAGACAGACCCCAAAACAACGCTTTCCTACGGCCAACTCGTCCAGCGTAAGGCGCAGCTCAACGCCGAATTGCAGAATATGCAGACCACGCTCCGGCCGAAGAACCCGGATGTTAAGTCCAAACAGTCGGAACTCGATTCCGTCCAGCGCGAGATGGATCAGATGGTGGCGGATTATCAGGCCAAAACCGAGCAGTTGAGAAAGAGAATCGAAGGCCGCCCGGATTTGCGCATCAGCGGCCTGAGAACCAATTTGCTACTTACCACCAGCGAACTTGCGCGACAGGAAAAACAGCTTGATCAGACCACCGCGCAGATCAGTGAAATCGAAGGGCGCATCAACATCGTGCCCGGCACGGAAGTCGGCCTCGAAGTTTTGAACCGCGATTACCAGACGAAGAAACAGCACTATGACGAACTGCTCAAAAGCAGCGAGAAGGTCAACTTAGGCTCGGACGCCGCCGCCAACGCGCAGGGCGAAACGATTCAGGTGATTGACCCGGCCAACTTTCCGCAGCAACCGATTGCGCCGAAACGTCCGCTGCTGATTGCGCTCGGCCTTGTGCTCGGCTTTGGCTTCGGCTTCGCGCTCGCCGCCCTTTTTGAAGTGCCGCGCCTCTTGACCATCCAAACAACGGAAGACGCCACGCACTACACGGGGCTGCCGGTGCTCGCTTCAGTACCGGAACTGATGACGCCGCTTGAAGCGCGCCGTGCGCCGCAACGTCGTCTGCTGTTGCTCGCCGCCGGATTCGCCGTGACCGTCTTGAGCATCCCTGCGCTCGCGCTGGCTTTAAGGGCGACGCACATCTTCGACCGCTTTGTTTCGTAAGCGTTTTTCACACGGCGGAGGTTGAAAAGAAATTGTACAAAGAGTTCTACGGCTTAAAAGAGCTGCCTTTCGCGCTGACGCCCGATCCGCGCTTTATTTACTTCACGCCGTCGCACACAGAGGTGATGGCGAATCTGCACTACGGTATCGAAAGCGGCAAGGGACTCGTCGTCGTCACGGGTGAAGTCGGCACGGGCAAAACGACGATTCTGCGCTGGATGCTTGAACGGCTGGATCGCACGGTGCTCGTCGCCTACATCTTCAACCCGCGCCTGACCGTCCCGGAATTTTACCAGCATCTCGCGTCGCTCCTCGACGTGCAGCAGTGGGAAACGAAATCGGAACTGCTGCTTGCGCTCGGCAAAACGCTTGAATCGCGCCACGCGCGCGGCCTTCGCACAGTGCTTATCGTTGACGAAGCGCAGGGGCTTTCGCCTTACGTTTTAGAGGAAATCCGCCTGCTTTCAAACTTTGAATCGAATACGGCGAAGCACTTGCAGATTATTTTGACGGGGCAGCCGGAACTGCGCGACGTGCTCAACGATCCGAACTTGCGGCAACTGAAACAGCGCGTCGCACTGCGCTGCATCATCAAGCCCTTGCCAAATGTCGAAGAAACGGGACGCTACATCTCTTCGCGGCTCTTGAATGCCGGGGCGGAGCGCACGGACATCTTTTCGCCGGGCGCGATTGATTACATCTTTCGCTGCTCGGACGGCATTCCGCGCAACGTCAATAATCTTTGCGACAACGCGATGCTGACGGGCTACGCCGCGCAAGAGCCGACGATAGGCCGCCAGATTATCGAAGAGGTCGCGGACACTTTCGATATGTTGCCGCATTCGGATCGCGGCAGGCAGGCGGGCGAGGAACGCGAAACGGCGGCGCGCATCTTTACCGCTGCCGGACGCGCCGAATTATGGTCTGCCGGAACCAGCGCAAGCGGCGGTACTGGCACTAATTCTTCAACCGCTTCTGAAGCGCATCAGCAGACGAAGACTGTGACACCACCGGCGGGTTCGCCGCTGGCGATGCGTGAGGACGCGAAAGATTTTGAAACGCCCGATGCGGAAGAAGTCGGCGCGGCGTTTCGCCGGTCAGGTTTGACGGGAGGAAGCCTCTAATGGGCAGAGTCTACGACGCACTCAAACGCGCGAGCGACACCGAATCGAACGGCGCACGCGCCGATTCCAAACAATCCAAAACTTCAACTTCAAGTCGCCGCAACGGTAGCGAAGCGTTGTCCGAAGGAGAGCCGACAGCCGCTCATCCCTGGGATCGCTCGCCGCTGTTTGCCGCCAACGGGCGTTCACTGCCCATTGGCGCGGCGCACACTTCAGCGCCCACTGCGCACACCGAGGAACACGTCGGAAAGGCACTCTCCGACGCGCATGATTCGCGTGCTGCTGGGGCAACTTTGGGCGCTGCCGGGGCGACGCGCGCCGCTGTGGAGTTTGTCTCCGTAGACATCTCTCAAGCGCGCGTCGAACCACACCTTGTCGCAATCACGCAACCGCGTTCGTCCTACTGCGAGCACTTTCGCAGCCTTCGCACGCGGGTTCTGCAAGCGGGCGAGCGACGCAAGATGCAGGCGTTCGTCATCACCAGTTCGGGCGTCGCCGAGGGCAAAACTTTAACGGCGCTCAATCTCGCGTGGCTGCTCGCGCAAACCGACGGCGTCCGCGCGCTATTGATTGACAGCGATCTGCGCCAGCCGTGCGCGACCGATTATTTCGGCATTGATGCGCGCACGGGATTATCGGAAGTGCTCGCGGGCGAAGCGACGCTCAATGAATCAATCATCCGGCTCGAACCGGCGGGGCTTCATTTGCTGCCGGGCGGCGCGGCGCGCGACGATGTCGCGGAGCTTCTCTCCGGCCCTAAATTCGGCGCGGTGCTCGCACAGCTTCGCCCTTTGTTCGACTATATTATTATTGACGCGCCGCCTCTGGGCATCTTCACGGACGCCAACGTGTTGATTAATCGCGCGGACGGCGCATTGCTCGTCGTGCGCGCCGGTCACACACGTTACAGTGCGGTCGAACGCCTGCTCGAACAGTTGCCGCGCGACAGAGTGCTCGGCGTGGTGTTGAATCGCGCGCAGGAGGAATCGAGCGAAAGCGATTATTATTACCAGCGCCGCTATCAACGCCGCCCGGACGGTTCACCGTCGGGCACGACGCCGCCGCCGGACGCTGCTTCAACCAACGGCACGCGAATTAAAGACGAGGAGGCGACGGTTATCTCTTGAAGTCTACGCGCTTTAATGCACGGACGATGCTTTTGCTTCTCGCCGAAGCGTTTTTGCTTTTCGGCGGGATCATTGTCGCCGTGTATCTAAGGCTCGGAGGTCTCGATGCAGAGAATGAGCTGCTTGAGCGTCACGGGTTTTATAAGGCCGCGTTCGCCACCGTCTTCTGTCTCGCCGCGTTTTATCTTTACGACCTTTACGATTTCGTGATTATGCACGACCGGCGCGAGCTGGTGCTGCGTCTCGTGCAGGCGCTCGGACTCGCGTGGGTGGCGCTCGCTATTTCGTTTTATGCGATACCGCATTTAATGATCGGGCGCGGCGTCTCTTTGATCGCGCTGCCGCTCGCGCTCACGCTGATGGTCGGCTGGCGGCTTTCCATTCACTGGTTCTTCGGTCATCCCGGAATAGGCGAGCGCATCTTAATCGTCGGCTCCGGGGCGCAGGCCATCGAAGTCGCACGCGAAGCTCTGGAACGGCGCGACGCGGGTTATCGCGTGATCGGTTTTGCGGACAATTCGCCGGAGCTTTTAGGCAAGAGCCTCATCAATCCGCGCGTAATCGGTTTAACCAGCGAGCTTGATGAAATCGTGCGCCGCGAAAATATTGACCGCATCGTGGTGGCGATGGGCGAGCGGCGCGGCACGTTTCCCATTGATAAGCTGCTGGATTTGAGTCTGTCCGGCAACGTCTTTATCGAAGAGTGCGCGTCGTTTTACGAAAGACTGACGGGGCGCGTCAGCCTCGATATGATGCGCCCGTCATGGCTGATATTTTCAGGGCGCGGGCGACAAACACGGCTGAGCGGATTCATTCGCGTCGCGCTGCATCGCGCGGCGGCGTTGGTCGGCGCAGTTCTGTCGCTGCCGGTGGCCGTTGTTACCGCCGTTCTAATCAAGCTCGAATCGTCCGGCCCCGTGCTTTACAAGCAGGAGCGCGTCGGCGAAAACGGGCGCACGTTTATGGTGATGAAGTTTCGCTCGATGCGCACGGACGCGGAGAAGAACGGCCCCGTGTGGGCGCAGTCGGGCGACAATCGCGTGACGCGCGTCGGGCGCATCATACGCAAGATTCGCGTGGACGAGATTCCGCAATTCTGGAACATCCTGCGCGGCGACATGAACTTCGTCGGGCCACGCCCCGAACGCCCGCACTTCGTCAAACAACTTGCCAAAGAGATTCCCTTTTACGAACAGCGCCACCTGATCGCGCCGGGTCTCACCGGCTGGGCACAGATTAAATATCCATACGGCGCTTCGATTGAAGACGCCCGCCAGAAATTGCAGTACGATCTTTACTACATCAAGAATCAAACATTGATGCTCGATGCGGTTATTCTTTTCGAGACGGTGAAGACGATCCTTTTCGGACGCGGCGCAGTCTAATATCACGCGCGGCGTCCAAAGCTTTACGGAGGAGTAGCAGAGTCATGAATATCAAAAACAGTATCGGCGCATTCGCGCTCGCGTTCGCGTTCACAGGCGGCGCAAGCCTCGTCGCTTCGGCGCAGGACGCGAAAGCGAAAACGACTCCGCCGCCGCGCGATGCCGCGTTGCAAACAAATAATGCATCGAAGATTATCGGCGACACGAGAGTTTCGCCCGCTGTCTCTTCAACGCCGACTGTTTCTTCTACGCCGGTTGTCTCTTCAACGACACTCGCGCCGGAAGCGCCGGAAGCGCAGGCGGCGGTTGCGCCCTACTACGAAAACTTTTTCAAGGACTATCGCATCGGCCCGGAAGATATCATTTCGATTCGCGTCTTCGGTCAGGATCGTTATTCGGTGGCGAACATCACGGTTCCGCCGGACGGCCTTATTTCGCATCCGCTGATTCCCGAAGGCGTTCTGGTCGTCGGCAAAACCCGCCAGCAAGTGCAGACGGAAATAACGAAGCAGCTCGACGAGTACATCATTGGCCCGAAGGTGACGGTCTCGCTCGACAAATCCGTTTCTTACAGGTACAGCGTGCTCGGCGATGTCGCGCAGCCCGGCATCCGCCTGATGGGGCGGCGTTTGACGGCTTACGAAGCGGTCTCGGAAGCGGGCGGCATCCTTAACACGGGCGACAAAAAGAAGGTTTACATTCTGCGCCGTCAGGCCAACGGCTCGCTCGTGCCGCTGCCGGTCAACATCGCCGCCATCGAACGCGGCAAAGCGGCGGACATCCTCTATCTCAATCCGGGCGATCAAGTAATTGTTCCCGGCAATCGTTTCAAGAGCGTGGACCAAATTCTGAAATACATACCGATACTGACCTTTGCGCGCATCTTCACCGGAGGATTCTAATACCAAGTTGCTGCGAAAAATGAGGCCGGAAAAGTCGGCTAAACTATTGAGCCGCAATTATCAAAGCAGATTTTCCAAACTCACTTTAATCCGCAATTTGGTATAAGAACCGCTGATTTTAGACAAGAATCGGAAATCGGGGTGCGCTCGGCGTTTCCTTCCGTTAGCGATTCTCGTTTGTCGCGCGAAAGAGCGTTGCCCGTTCTTTCGCGGCTCGCGCCGATTAAGAAGTTTGAGTGTCGCCTGCTTGCCACGCAACGTACACAGAAAGGCGAAGTGGAATGGCGAAAAGAATGGCGCATACGGATACGCCGCTGGCGCAATTTATCACCAACCGGCTCAATGAGCTGGGACTCAAACAGGTGGACTTTTGCCGTCAGACGGGCTTCGATCAGGGCTTGCTGTCGAAGCTGCAAACTTCCGTCATCACGACGATCAATCTGGAGAGCGCGCTACGGCTCGCCGAAGGATTGCAGGTTGCGCCCGGCGACGTGCTGACCCTGCTCGGCAAAGACGACACACACGTGCTGCTCAAAAAACTTTACGGCAACAACATCTGTGCGCAGTGTGCGGAAGAGCCCATCACGCCCGAACCCGTGCGCTGGATTACCGCCGCCGCACAACACGCCTTTACCTTAGGGCGCGACATCTCGCCCGTGCTGATGCTGTTGCGCCACCTGACCGCCGCCCGCCGCGCCAGCCGCGACGGTGAACGCGCATTGCGCGAAGCGAGCCACTAACAAAGCAACACGAGGGTTGATCGTGCGGCAGTCGTGTTATTGAATGATTCACCGAATCGCTCCGCAACGTTTCCCGCCCGCGCATTCAAGCCATCCATGCACACAAATTTCCTTCGTCAAACCTTTCCGCGTTACGCGCGCACGCCTCTCTACGGCGCGTGCGCGGCATTGCTGCTTTTAATCTCGATAGCTTCGGGCGCACACGGCGCGGGCGTCTGGACAAAACAGAAATCGAACACGCTGGCGTGGCTGCACGCCGTTTATTTCGTGGATGCGCAGAAGGGTTGGGCGGCGGGCGGAAACGGTGCGCTGCTGACGACCGACGACGGCGGAATGATGTGGCGCACGCTGCATCGCCCGACTGAAGACACGCTACGTGATATTTATTTCAGCGACGCGCAAAACGGCTGGCTCGTCTGCGAACGCAGCATCTTTCTGCTTAAAACCGAAGACGAACCGCGTTCTTATCTGCTGCGCACAACGGACGGCGGCGCGACATGGCGACGCCTCAACATCGCAGGCGCGAACCCCTCCGAACGCTTTGTGCGAATCGCTTTCACAGAGCAGGGCACGCGCGGCTGGGCATTCGGCGAAGCGGGCGCGCTCTTTGCCACGCGCGACGGCGGCCTTACTTGGTTTCGTCAACTCGCACCGACACGCCGCCTGCTGCTCGGCGGCGCGTTTCTTGACGCAAATACAGGCTGGATTGTCGGCGCAGGCTCGACGATTCTGCGCACATCAGACAGCGGCGATACATGGAACGCCGCCAATCTTTCAGACACTCCACGCGAACGCCTCAACGCCGTTTCTTTCGTTGACGCCGCGCGCGGCTGGGCGGTCGGCGCAAGCGGGCGCATCCTCTCTACCATCAACGGCGGCAGAACATGGCGCACGCAAACCTCAAACACGACGACAGACCTCTACGATGTGAAGTTTGCGGATCAAGCGGAAGGCTGGGCGGTGGGCGCAGACGGCGTGGTGCTGCACACGACGACGGGCGGCGCAAGTTGGACGATTGAGCAAAGCACCACGACGCACCCGCTCGAACGCCTCTTTTTAGCGGGGAGAACACGCGGCTGGGCAATCGGCTTGGGCGGCACAATCATCGCGTTTGGCATTCCCGACGGCACATCACCAAAAACCGTGCCGCAACTGAAACCCGGTGCGGCACGTTAAAGTTCCTGACCGGTCGCGGGGGCAAGCGGAGCGATTGCGTCCTATCGCATTTCAGCAATGGATGTAAGTTGCTGCTATTGGTTGTTGCTACTGCTGCGCGTAGCGGCCGGGAACAGATACTTGAGAACCAGACCGGCGCGTTCGCCCCACGCTTTATCGTTGTGCTGCGCGCCTTTGGCTTCGTAATAGTTCAAGTCCGAATTCAGGAGCCATCCTTTTGCCGTCAGCGCATCGCGCAGCTCCCTGACGCTACTTACAGATGCTTGACCTTCACCGTCGCCGATGTCGAGCCAGATGCGCGATGCGTGTTTCGCTTTAAGGGCTTTCACATTTCGCACAATCATTTTGTTATCCCATGCGACGGATGGCGACATGACCGCAAGTTTGCCGAACGTCTCTGGATACTTAAGGCCGAAGTAAAGCGTGACTAATCCGCCGAGAGACGTACCGCCGAGCGCGGTGTGTGTCGCATCGGGCAGCGTGCGATATTCGGAATCAATGAATGGTTTGAGTTCTTCGACAAGCATTCGCCCGTAGCGGTCTGCTTCGCCGCTGCCGCCGCGATACCGTGCATCGCGCGTCGGTGTGTAATCGATAAATCGTTCTTCCGAAGTCCCGCCGTTGAACACTCCGACAATAATAAGCGGCTCGATCTCTCGCGCATTGATGAGTGCTTTAGCTGTCTCGTCAATACGCCAATCGAGGAAAATGTTTGCGCCGTCGTGCATATAGAGGACGGGATAGCGGCGGGTTGTTTCCGTGTTGTAGCCCGGCGGCAAAAACACGAGCACCTCGCGCCCCTTCTTCAGAAACTGCGAGCGAAAATTCTGATGATGGCGAAACTCGTTCACCGAAAATTCGCGTGGCTTCTGTGCTTTCGCCGTCAACGCCGCGCCGCACAGCGTAAGCGCGATAACCACTGTTATTCTCAATCCTGCAAATGCTCGCAATGTCTTTGCCCTCCATGCTGAAAACCCGTAACCACTCACATCCAGCGGCAATCACATCCGTGAAACATACCGCTCCTAACTGAGTTGACGATCAAGGGGATGCCGCCATCGCTATAAATATACCGTCCCGCCGGGACTCTTCGGACGCGCGCTTACGCTTAACCTGATGAAGCTTACTCTTTCGCCTCCGTTGTTTCCGCCGGGTCTTCCGCACGGCGTTCGGGGCGCAGATGGGGGAAGAGAATCACGTCGCGGATCGAGCGTTTGCCGGTTAAGATCATCACGAGGCGGTCAATGCCGATGCCGATGCCAGCGGCGGGCGGCATCCCGTAATGAAGCGCGCGTATGTAATCCTCATCCAGCACCATCGCCTCCTCATCGCCACGCTCGCGCTCTCGCATCTGCTCGACAAACCGCGCTTCCTGTTCCACCGGATCATTCAACTCCGAAAACCCGTTCGCGCACTCCATCTGTCCGATGAAAAGCTCGAAGCGTTCGGCAATCAAAGGTTCAATGGGGGACGCTTTCGAGAGTGGGGATATTAGTTTAGGAAATCCTGTTATGAATGTTGGTTGCTCAAAATTAGCCTCTACGAGTGAGCTGAAAATATGTTCTAACTGCCGTGCGTAAGTTGCATCATCAATATGGCTCTCTTTGGTACTTGTGTCTGGTCTATCTCCAAATGCTTTATCCCATGCCAGCACAAAACCGTCAGGAAGTACCAATGAGATGCCCGGAATACCATTTTCAAAGGTATCTAAGAAAATCCGAAAACGATCTTCATTCTCTGGCTTCTTGAACTGATCGAAATCACGTGACTTACCACCGACCAAATGCTGCGCGCCTTTAAGGGACTCTATAACAGCGTCTTTCATCGTGAGTCGAGGTATCGCTTTAGAGAAGTCAATCTTCAGATCATACCAATCAAAGATTTCACTTCCCGTAGCAGTCTTTATTGTCGTTCGCAGCATCTCTTCACAAAAATCCATCATGCCGTTTACGTCCATGTAGGCCGCGTAAAATTCGAGCATGGTAAATTCCGGGTTGTGGCGGGTGGAGATGCCTTCGTTGCGGAAGTTGCGGTTAAGCTCGTACACTTTCTCGAAGCCGCCGACGACGAGGCGTTTGAGATAGAGTTCGGGCGCGATGCGTGCGTAGAGCTTGATGTCGAGGGCGTTGTGATGCGTCTCGAAGGGCTTGGCTGCCGCGCCTGTGGCCTTCGGCGTGAGCATAGGGGTTTCGACTTCGAGATAGCCGTGATCGTCCAAGTGGCGGCGCATCTCGCGGATGAGCTTTGAGCGCAGCTCAAAGACTTCGCGCGGCGAGAGTTCCTTTGGCTTGCCGTCCTTCAACGCCTGTTCTTCCTCTTCGGTCGTCACCTTCAGGCTTCCGGCGATGAGGTCTGCGTAGCGTTGGCGTTGGCGTATTTCGGGGTCGGAGATACCGTGCATTTTGTCCGGCATCGGCAGCAGGGCTTTGGCGAGAAAGTATAGCTCGCGGACGTGTACGGAAAGCTCGCCGGTCTTGGTGATGAAGAGATAGCCCGCGACGCCTATGAAGTCGCCGTGATCGAGCAGGTTGAAGAGTTGCCAGCCGTCAACATCGCCGCCCTGCGCGTCGTTGCTTTTGCCCGTAACATCCGCCCGGCGCACGTAAATCTGCAAGCGCGACACGCCGTCCGAGAGATGCACGAACGCGGCCTTGCCCATCACGCGCGGCGGCGTCGCAATACGCCCGCTCAAGCGCACTTCGATTTTGTTCAACTCTGCGTTGGCCGCTTCGATAACTTCGGGCGCGGGGCGTTCCTTCTCTTTAACATCCGGCGCGTGCGATTTGAAATTTTCGATAATCGCGGTGATCGTGTCTTCGTCGCCGGTCACGCGGCTGCGCGCAAACTTGTTCGGGTAAACATTGCCGACAAGTCCGCGCAAAGCTTCAAGGTGCTCGCGGCGGGCGCGTGTTTGATCGTTATCTTCTATGAATGAATTATCCACTGTGCATTTCGTCTCCATGTAGGGAAACGGGGATTATAGAAGTCCGCGCCCAGCAGCGCAAACTGCAAGCATCATAAGTCAGGAGTCAGGAGCCAAAGCAAAAGGTAGCGATTCGATTCCATGACTCCAGACTCTCGACTCCGACTCTACACTCCCGACTCTTGACTCCAGACTGTCCCATCGGCGCGGGGCGTGGTAAATTCTTACTCTCAAATGAACGGAAAGATTGTTTCTGGCGAAGAGTTATATAGTGAACGTGCGCGCCTGCGTGATGCGGGGCAAACACTCGTGTTCACAAACGGGTGTTTTGACATACTGCACGTCGGGCACGTCCGTTATTTGCAGGCGGCGCGTGCGCTCGGCGATGCGTTGATCGTCGCTATCAATAGTGACCGCGCGGTGCGCGAATTGAAGGGCGCGGGGCGTCCTGTCGTGAACGAAGACGAACGTGCGGAGCTGCTCGCAGCTTTGAGCGCAGTGACACTCGTGACGGTGTTCGATGCCTTGAGTCCGCGCGCGTTAATCGCAAAGCTTTTGCCGGACGTGCTGGTGAAGGGCGGCGATTATGCGATTGAAGAGATACACGGGCGCGCGGAAGTCGAAGCGGCGGGCGGGCGCGTGCTTGCGTTGCCGTTTGTCGAAGGCGCGTCAACAAGCGGCATTCTCGAACGCATCCGAAAGCTTTCGCGCATGACTGTGCCTCGTGGCTAAACCTTCTTGTCTTGAAATGCTCTCTAAGTAGGCGAGCGAAGTTTGTGATTTACGATTGATGAAACAAAAGCAATGAGCAGTACGATTGAATCTACATCTTCTGTGTTGGGCGGCGTTCTGCGGCGTGTGGCCGAGAGCGCGGAATATGCGCGGCTCGTTGGAGAGATAAAACGCGGGGCGCGTGTTGTTTCCATCAGCGGACTCGTCGGCGGTGCGGCGCGTGCGCTAGTGCTCGCGGCGTTGCAGCAGGAGACGCAAAAGTGTTTCGCGGTGGTCGCGGAAGCGAACAGCGATCTGGAAGCGTGGGAGCGCGACGTGCGTTTCTGGTATTGCGCTTTGCGTGGACGAACGGAGTGCGCCGACACTGTGTTGACGTTGCCATCATCGGAAGGCGATCCGTATGCGGGCGCGTCGCCGCACGCGGAGATTTTAGAGCAACGTGCGTTGACGTTGTGGCGTTTGGCGACGAACGCGGGCGGAGCGAAGGATTTCGTGTTGCTGACGGCGCGGGCGCTGGCGCGGCGCACGCTGACGCCGCAGGAAGTGGCGAAGAACGGCGCGCGGCTCACACGCGAAGAAGATTATGCGCCGGAAGAGTTAATCGCAAAGCTACTGGCATCGGGCTATGTGCGCGAAGACCCGGTCGGGGCGGTGGGCGAGTTTTCAATGCGCGGCGGAATTCTGGATGTGTGGTCGCCGGGCATGGATGCGCCGGTGCGTCTGGAATTCTTCGGCGACACGATTGATTCGATACGCGAGTTTGACCCGGAGACGCAACGCTCGACCGCGCAGTTGAAGGAAGCGAACGTCGCGCCGATGCGTGAGCTGGCGGTGACGGCGGAGGACTTTCGTTTGTGGGCGGAGTTTGCGCGCGAGCGTTGGCCGGATGAACGCTTCGCGGCTGCGCTGCTTGACCGCACGGCGTTTGCCGATGAAGGCGAGACGTTCGCGGGCTGGGAATGGTTGATGGGACTCGTGCGCGAAAGAAAATCGAGCGCGTTCGATTACTTGAAGGATGCGGTGCTGGTAGTTGACGAGCCGGGCGTGGTCGAGACGTATCTGGGCAATGTTTACGAGACGCTGGTGGCGCGCTTTGCCGAGACGGATGCGGCGGACGAATTAGGGTTGCGCCCGTTCGAGCTTTATCTTCCGGCGGAAGAGTTGCGCGCGAAGCTGGACGCGATGCCGCGCGTGGAACTTCGCACGCTGGGACGCGCCGCCGCCGTGATGGATCAAGGCATCGCCCTTGATGCCGAACAGCCGCAGACGATTATCGGCAAGGGGCGCGGTAACGCGAATGCTGCGCCGCTCTTTCTGTTTCCGGCGGTGGACACCACTGCGCCGGAGATGGATTTGCGCGCGCAATCCGTAAGGCGTTATCACGGGCGCATCAACGAGCTGGCGAACGAATTGAAGCGTGCGCGTAAAAAGAAAGACGCGACGACGTTGTTCGTGATGCACAGTGCGGGCATGGCGGAGCGCGTGGCGGAGATTCTCGCGGATTATGAAGTGCAGGCGCGGCTCGTTTTAAGTGATGAAATAAAGGATGAAGGCGGCGATGGCGCGCAGCTTCCGGCGGGCGCGGTGATTGTGACGACGGGGCGCGTGTCGAGCGGTTTCGAGTTGCCGGGCGCGGGCTTGATTGTTCACGTCGAGAGCGATCTTTTCGACGAAGCGAGCGAGAGCGTCGCGCTGGAACGGCAACGTACGGCGGTTGAATCCAGCCGCCGGAAAAGTGGCAAACGAAAATCGAAGACGGCGGCGTTTCTCTCAGACTTCCGCGATCTCAAAGTCGGCGATTACGTCGTCCACGTGGATCACGGCATCGCGCGCTTCGGCGGCTTGCAGACGCTCGAATTGAGCGCAGGCCTTCGCAGCGAGTTTATGCTGCTCTTCTACGCGGAAGAGTCGAAGCTGTATGTTCCGGTCGAACGTCTCGATCTTGTGCAAAGGTACGCGAGCGGGGAAGGGCAGCAACCCACGCTTGATCGGCTCGGCGGACTCGGCTGGCAAAAGACGAAGGCCAAAGCCAAGCGCGCGATGCGTGACATGGCGGACGAACTCTTGCGCCTCTACGCCGAAAGAAAATTGGTCGGCGGTTATGCGTTCGCGGTTGATTCCCCCTGGCAGCGCGAATTTGAGGACGGCTTCGAGTATGTGCCGACGCCGGATCAGGAAACGGCGATTGAAGACGTGAAGCGCGATATGGAACAGCCGACGCCGATGGATCGTTTGTTGTGCGGCGATGTCGGTTATGGCAAAACGGAAGTGGCGATGCGCGCCGCCTTCAAAGCCGTGATGGAGAGCAAGCAAGCGGCGGTGCTGACGCCGACGACCGTGCTCGCTTATCAACACTTCGAGACGTTCCGCCAACGCTTCGCCGCGTTCCCCGTGAAGATCGAACTGCTGTCACGCTTTCGTTCTGCGAAGGAGCAGAAGGATGTGGCGAAGCGCGTCGAAGCGGGCGAGGTGGATATAGTGATTGGCACGCATCGCCTGCTCTCGAAGGATGTAAAATTCCGTGATCTGGGTCTGGTGGTCGTTGACGAAGAACAGCGTTTCGGCGTCGCGCACAAAGAGCGTTTGAAGCAATTGAAAAAGCGCGTTGATGTGTTGACGCTCTCGGCGACGCCGATTCCGCGCACGCTCAATATGTCGCTGACGGGCTTGCGCGATATGAGCGTGATTGAAACGCCGCCGCGAGATAGGTTGGCGATTAACACGCAGGTCGTGCAGTTTAGCGAGAGCGTCGTCAAGAGCGCGATTGAGCTGGAATTGCAGCGCGGCGGGCAGGTCTTCTTTATACACAACCGTGTCGAAACGATTGAGTCAATCGCGGCGCTGGTGCAAAGGCTTGTGCCGCAGGCGCGGCTCGCGGTCGGGCACGGGCAGATGAACGAGCAGGAGATGGAGCGCGTGATGCTCGATTTCGTCGCCTATAAGTATGATGTTTTGGTTGCGACGACGATCATAGAGAACGGCATAGACATCCCGCGCGCCAACACGATCATCATAAACCGCGCGGATCAATACGGTCTTTCTCAACTTTATCAATTGCGCGGGCGTGTCGGTCGCTCGAATCGCCGCGCCTATTCGTATCTGTTGATTCCTTCGGAACAGGGCTTGACGCCGATAGCGCGACGTCGCCTCGCGGCAATACGCGAGTTTTCCGATCTCGGCGCGGGCTTTCGCATCGCGGCGCTGGACTTGGAGTTGCGCGGTGCGGGGAATTTCTTAGGCGGCCAGCAATCGGGCAATATGGACGCGCTCGGCTTCGATCTTTACACGCAGATGCTCGAACGTACCGTCGCAGAGTTGCGCGGCGAAACAATCGAAGACGAAACTTCCGTTTCGATTAATCTGGGCGTTGACGTGGCGATACCGGACGATTACATACAGGACATGGGACAGCGTTTGCGCACCTACAAGCGCATCGCGTCGGCGCGCGATGAAGAGACTTTAACGAGCATCAGGGCGGAGACGGAAGACCGCTACGGGCGCATCGCGCCGTCGCTTGAAAGCCTCTTCGAGTATGCGCGGCTGCGTCGGCTGGCGGAAGAGTTGAACGTCGTTTCGATTGACCGGACGCCGCACGGCATTGCGATAAAGCTGGGCGATAACGCGCGCGTCGCGCCGGAGAAATTAATGATGCTGGTGGCCGAACGCACGGGCGTGAGCTTTGCGCCAAGCGGCGTGCTGCGGCTTGAGTTGAGCGAAGAAGAGACGAAGCGCGTGCTGGAAACGGCGCGCGACGTGTTGCGGCAAATAGGCGCGGCGGATTAGAATGCGCGTTCTCGTTTGCGAGATGGTTGTTGAATTTGATTAAGAACCGCTTTTAATCGTCCATCCGGCGGTGATATGCGCCGCTTTATTATTATCTTCAATTCAAAATTGATTGCCGCCTTGATGTCTCCCTGCAGATTCGTTTGCAATCATCGAAGGAGTAAAAACACTGTGAAGTCGAAATTCTTAATGTCTGTGTGGACAACCTGTGTGGCCTTGACGTTGGTGGCTGTGGCGGGCGCAACGGCTTTTGCGCAGGAGAGCGAGCCGGTCGTGGTTGACGAAGTCGTGGCACAGGTCAACACGGATGTGGTCACGCTCTCGATGATTAAGCGCGAGATGAAGGAAGTCATCGAAGCTCTCAAGCAAAAGGGCATGACGGATGAGCAGGCCGCCGCCGAAGCCGCGCGCCGCCAGCCGGAGTTGATCCTTAGCCTGATTGACGAACAACTTTTAACGCAGAAGAGCAAAGAGTTGAATTTGACGCAGGAGATTGAAGACGAAATTAACCGGCGCTTGCTCGATCTCGCAAAGCAGCAGGGACTAAAGACGCTGGAGAGCCTTGATGATGCGATGCGCGCCTCTAATGTTGATCCGGCGAACTTTCGCCAATCCGCACGGACGGGCATTACGACCGGCATAGTCTTGAGCCGCGAGGTGGACGCGAAAATCTTTTACGGTTCGAGCCTTGACGAGCTGAAAAAATATTACGCCGCCCACCCCGATCAATTTCGCAAATCGGAGTCCGTCACGCTGTCGGAAATCTTTTTGAGCTTCGCCGGAAAATCCGAAGCCGACGTGATTGCCAAAGCGGACGCGCTCGTTGCGCAGGCGCGTAAGCCGGGCACGGATTTCGGTGCGCTCTCCGCCGCCAATTCCGAACGCGAGCAGGCAGGCGCGCGCACCGCTCCGCAGTCCAAAGGCAAGCTCGGCGCGATTCAAGTCACAGACCTCAATGCGCCAATCGCCGCCGCCATTAAAACGCTGAAAGCCGGAGGCGTCTCCGATCCGATTCGCACCGATGAGGGGCTTGTGATTCTCCGCGTTGACGAACGCACGGCGGCGGGCGGTTCTACCTTTAGCGAAAATCAGGTGCGCGAAGCCATCACCGCCGAACGCGGGGCTAAAGAACGCGCCGCCTACTTGCAGAAGTTGCGCGCCGACGCTTATATCAACATCGCCAAAGATTATCGCGCTGCCGTGTTGCCCCTTCTCAATACCGGCGCGAACGCCGCGACAACCGTCGCCACGACAAACGCTACGGGTAAGTCTTCGACGACGCCTGCGCCGGAAACCAAATCTTCCGGGAAGAAATCGAAGAGCGGCAATGACACCAAGCGCCCGCAGAAATCTAAACAGTAAGCAACGAGACTTCGAGCAACAAGAGGCCGTGCGCTGAAGAGTACGCGGCCTCTCGCCGTCATGTTTCTTTTGGCGAGACGAATCACTTACGAAGAATGCGTCTTGATCTTTTCCTCAAAGCCAGCCGTTTGTGTTTGCGCCGCACCGTCGCGCAGGAGTTGTGCGATGCGGGAGCCGTGCTGGTCAATGGCGCACCCGCTAAATCCTCGCGCGCCGTCCGTGCGGGCGACGAAATAGAATTGCGACGCCGCCATCGCCGTCTCAAGCTGCGCGTCTCGCTGCTTCCCTCCACACGTCAGGTGGCGCGCGGCGAAGCCTCGCAGCTTTACGAAATCCTGACCGACGAGACTGTGTCGGAAGAGCTTGCGGAGTCTTAATGTCTACAATCGGAGACATAATGCGCCACCTGCTGTTAACACATTGCACCCGGCCTTGTTCCTGATGAATAGCCCTCGCGCATTCTTTATGTCCGATTTCAGGGCGTTGCGAAAGCAATCGCCAGCAAAAACCGGTACGGTCACAGCTCACAAAATCGCAAAACACGCCGGTAATCGTCGCACACGGTTGTTTCGTCGCTGGCACAAAAATTGCTGCTTTGCGCATTGAATTTCAGGGCGTCCGAATAAACTGAACACGGCGAAAAAAATCTTCTCAATTATATGAGTATTCTCAGCAGCTTCTTTTCCGACGATTTAGCGATTGACCTCGGCACGGCCAACACGCTCGTCTATGCGCCCGGTCAGGGCATTGTTTTGAACGAGCCTTCGGCGGTAGCCGTCAACAAGTACACGGGGGAAGTGCTGGCCGTCGGCACGGAAGCGTGGAAACTTCTCGGACGCGAACCGCGCGATACGGAAGTTCACCGGCCAATCAGAGGCGGCACGATTGATAACTTTGAAGCGACGGAGAAGATGCTCAAAGCGTTCATCAATCGCGTGCATGGCGGGCATGACAAACGCAGCCATCTGGTAATCGGCGTGCCCGGTTCGTCCACTGCGCTCGAACAGCGTTCGGTGAGAGATGCGGCGCGCGATGCCCGTGCGACGCGCGTTGATCTGGTTGACGAAGGACTGGCGGCGGCGCTCGGCGGCGGCCTCAGCGTCGAAGACGAACGCGCGCACCTCGTGGTTGATATCGGCGGCGGCACAACCAATATTGCGATTATCGCTTCCGGCGCGGTAGTTTCCTCTATGAGTTTGCAGGCGGCGGGCAATGCGATGGACGAAGCGACGCGCGATTACGTGCGCGCCAAATACGCGATGCAGATTGGCGAGCGCACGGCGGAAGAAGTCAAAAGAGAACTCGGCACGGCGCACAAAATTGACGGCGACGAGAAGAACGAAACGAACAATCTCCGGCGCATGGAAGTCGTCGGCAAAGACTTAACGGACGGCTCGGCGAAGGCCGTCGAGGTTGGTTCCGATGAAGTTTGCGAAGCTCTCGAACCCGTGCTCGCGGAAATCATCGCGGGTGTCCGGCGCGTCATAGAGGAATCGCAGCCCGACGTGACGGCGGATATTTATCACACGGGAATTATGCTGACGGGCGGCGGCGCGCTGCTCGACGGCATGGCCGCGCGCTTGCAGGAAGAGTTGAAGTTGCACGTGGCGGTGGTGGACGATCCTTTGGCCTCGGTCGCGCTCGGAGCCGGACGCCTGCTCGAAGACCCAGACAAGCTGCAGCGCGTCGCCGTCCGCCAGGATGCTCCCGTATGGCAGACATCCGAAGAATTGGTGGTTAACTGGTAAGCCTCTAAATATTCAAGAGTTTTTATACAAAGGCCGCGTGTGTTTGTTCACGCGGCCTTTGTGTGTGCTGAAAGCGTTCCCGTCGCCACCATGCTCGCTTATTCGAGCGATGCTTTGCGCACGTCTGCGTTCTTGTTTGCAGTCGCTTCGCGCAGAAGATTGTTTGACGATGGTTGCCCGTTTATCGCGTCGTGAACAATCCGGCGTTCGTCGTCGGAAAGCTCGCGGTAAGCTTGAACGAGACGGCGCGCGTTTTCGGTTTTTTCGTTCGCGCGGGTTTCTTCCGGCACGATGCTTAGCGCGATTAAACCGGCGACGTAGAGCGCGACGGTGAAGAAAGAGATGTAGCCGGTGGCGGGCGCGAAAATCTGAACATCGAGCGTGCCCAAGCTCGCGCCTTCGAGCAACGCGCCCGCGATTCGCTTCAGCCAGCCGCCGTCGGAAGCATAGAGATTTGCGAGCAGTATATGTTTGAGAACGAACGCCGTGCCGAAGAGAACCGCGAGACTTCGCAGAAGACGGCGCGCGTCGAATTGTGAAAATTGATTGTTCCACAGCGTCCACAAAAAGAAGAACGCGAACAGTGCGTGCAACAATCCGCGCTCCGGCAGCACGGAATTAAACGCCTGCGCCGACGCGAAGAATAGAGAGAGAAGCGTCAGCGCGTGCGACGCATTGAAGAGTACAGATTGCTCGCCGTCAATCCATGCGCGTAAATTGATGAGCCGCCCGCGCGCAAACAGCATCATCAACAAGGCGGCGAGCAGCAGCGTGATGAGCGGCGGCGCGATGAACACAAAAGCGTGTGCGGCTTCAGCACTGACGCGCAGGCCGCCCGCGAGCGCGATTGTCAAAAACAGTAGCGGCAAAAGTATGAACTCCAGAGCCGCGTAATTCATGGCGCGACGATTCGTCATTTTCTTTCACGCAAGACTTTCAGCGGATTGAGATCGCCCAAACTATGCTCCACGCCCTGTTCCAATTCCGCCTTCAACTCGGCGGGCGTGCGCAATCTCAAATCGGCATCCTCGACCGTAAATGTCGCATCGCCTCCAGCCGCATTGATTGCACGTGTGACGGCTTCGAGTCCGTGTTTATAGAGAGCATCATCATGGTAAACGCGCCCCCAGCCTTCTCTGTAAAAAGCGTAAGCGACGTAAAACTGCGTCCGCGCATCGCGCTGTGCCGGATCAGCCGCCGTCCATGCTTCACGCGCCGCACGATAATTCTCCTGCCGGAACAATTGCAAACCGGCCTCAAACTTCGCCGCGTCAACCTCGTAAGTTCCCGCCGCCAACGCCGCGCCCGTCGCCACCTCTCGCCATGTCTGCGGCGCGGTCGCGTAAACCCAAATGATGAACGCCCCGTAAAGAAGCGTCAACGCGATGCCCGTGCTTTGGATAACCTTGTGCTGCATTTGCTATAATCGTTGCTTAAGGAAAGCTAGAGGATGCCGCCGGGCGTTGTCAATGATGAAACAGATAATCAAACCTTTCAAGATTCGTGATATTGAGATCAATCCGCCGCTGGTGTTGTCGCCGATGGCGGGGGTCACAGACGTGTCGTTTCGGCGATTGGTGAAGCAGTGCGGCGGGGTGGGGTTGACGGTTTCGGAGTTTATTTCGGTGGAAGGCTTAACGCGGAATAATCCGAAGTCGAAGCGGCAGATGCGTTTCTTTGAGGACGAACGCCCGTATGCCGTGCAGATTTTCGGCGGGCAGCCGGAACGTATGCGTATGGCGGCGTTGATGGCGGAAGAAGTCGGCGCAGACATTCTGGATGTGAACTGCGGGTGTCCCGCGCCGAAGGTCGTGAAGCATGGCGGAGGCTCCGGGCTGCTGCGCGATTTGCCGCGCCTTGAAATTATTCTCAAGGAAATAAAAAAAGCGATCACGATTCCGCTGACGGTTAAGATTCGCGCGGGCTTTTACGATCACACGATCAATGCCGTCGAGACGGCGCGGCTGGCCGAAGCGTGCGGCGCGGAACACATCGCGCTGCATGGACGCACGAAGGAGCAGGGCTACAAGGGCTTGGCGAATTGGGATTTGGTGCGGCAGGTAAAGGAAGCCGTCAGCGTGCCCGTCTCCGGCAGCGGCGATGTGACGACGATAGAGGATGCTTTCAAGAAGTGGAATGAAACGAAGTGCGACGGCGTGCTGATCGGTCGCGGGGCGATGGCGAATCCCTGGATTTTCCGGCAGATAGAAGACGCGATTGCCGGACGCGAACCATTTCAGCCGACGCTCGAAGACAAACGCAACGTGCTGCTTGAATACTTCGAGATGTTACGCGAAGATATGCCGGAGTTGCCCGCCATCGGGCGCATGAAGCAATTAGCGGGACAGTTCACGCGCGGGCTTGTCGGCGGCTCAAGATTCCGCACCTCCGTTTATCATTCCCATTCCGTGACGGAAGTCTTGGGGCGCATCGAAGAATACTTCGAGGCCATCGCAGAGGGGCGCGAATACATGGGCGAAGAAGGCGACGCCAAAGAAGCATTGGAAGACGCGCCCGCCCTCGATTCATGCGAAGCGGCAAGCATGAACGCATAACCGGCAGTTTGCTCCGGCAGGTTTTCGTTAACAGCCGGTGGCTATAAATTCCGCAACCTCTTCGACTAGCTGTCCTTCATCGGCTTGTGATGAGAGCAAAAGCACCTGTCGCCGGACGTTGTAATGAGGACTCAAAGTCATATACAAATCCAGCTTGCCGTCGCCGTCCAGATCGCCCGCCCAGTTTAGAAATATAAAAGGTTCATCTGCATCCATCTCCGAGTCTGAAGGAACGAAAAGCACCTGCGTTGTCGTCCCGTCCGTAAGCATTAACTTTGAATCAGCACCGACGCCGTAATCAGTCGGCTGTTCATTGTTACTGACGACGGTGAGGCGGTAATTCGTACCGTTAAGCTTTAAGTCAACTGCCGCCCCGTTACCCAGAGATTTCTCTTCCTTGTAAACGGTAACGACCGTGCCGGAGTGCGGCAGGTTGGCTCCTTTGATTAGGAAGATCGGATCGGGGCGACGGTCGACGCCAACCCGTTTCCCTGTTTTAGCCTTCGGTTTTTCATCTACGAGATCATCATGGACAAAGTTGATTTTCAGTCTGGATGCAAGAAGCGCGAAACTATTGCCGCCGGGATATAGGCCAAGCCATTGTTCTCCTGTTTTGGCTTTTACATCGTCTCCATGAAACTCGCCGGTCGTCAATAATCGTAGACGATGGTCAGGCTTTCGCGTCGCGGCAGTGCTTTTCGGAGCGGGTGAGCTTGAACAGGACGGCGTTGACTGTACGCCGGGTGAGTTCGTGGTTGCAGAACGGCGGTGAAGCATCCAAACGGAAACCATCATCGCGCCGATCATAAAAGTAAGAGACGCCGCGATGAAACGAATTGTGAAGCGTTGCATACACATTCTCCTGCGATGAAAATCAGGGACAACCTACAATAATATCACCGAAGTCCGAGCGGGCGCGGTTTCGTGCCCTCGAAGAACCAGCTTGCGCCGACTTTGAGGCGGTGATTCCATGTTGGAAGGCGCGCGGTGTAGGCCGTAAAGCGCGCATCGCGTCCGAGCGTGCCGACGACGATTTGCCCGCCGACTTGAAAGGCTGCGTCCTGTGTGCCGAGGCTGACGGCTGAACCGAGTTCCGCGAAATGTTTTGTTTGAAGCGGCTTGCCTGCGAGATACGCTTTGATATTATTGGCCGCGAGGCTTGCTTCCTGATTGGCGAGTTGCGCTGTCCCGGCGATGCTCGCATCGGCGTTTGTGTAGTGGGCAATGTCGCCGAGCGCGAAAATGTTTTCATGCCCGCGCGCTTGCAGCGTTTCTTCGATGACGAGCAATCCGCGCTTGTCCTTTTCTAAGTTCAATTTCTCGATGAGCGGATTGACGCGGACGCCGCCCGTCCAGACGACCGCCGCCGATTCCAACTCCGTTTGCCTGCCCGATTGTTCAAAGGTTAAGCCGTTTGCCATGACGCGGCGCACGCGCGTTTGCGTGTGGACTTCGACCTGCTTGCTGCGTAGGGCGTCTTCGACGTGGCGGCGTAAATCGTCGTCCATGCCGGGCACGACGTGATCCGTCATTTCGAGAATCAACACGCGCGGTTGGCCGCGCAAGCCTCGTTGTTGGAAAGCCACGCGCAAAAGGTCTGCCATCTTCGTGGCGGTTTCGACGCCGCTTGCGCCCGCGCCGACGACGACGAAGGTCGCCATCCGCGCGGCGTCCTGTGGCGGGGTGTCGGGTGCGATGCGATCAAGAGCTTTAATCATGCGATTGCGTAGCGCGTCGGCGTCCGAGATGGTGCGAAAGGCGAGCGCGTGTTCCGCCGCACCTTCGACGCCCGCGAAGCTTGCGACGCCGCCGCAGGCCAAGACCAGCACGTCATACGCGGCGCGGCGCACACGGCCTGCTATCGCCGCTTCGCGCTTCTCCATGTCTATATACGTTATTTCGCCGCGAATGAAACGCACGCCGTCGTTCAGTAGCTCTTTATAGCGCGGCGCGATCTGCCACGCTTCGACTTCGCCGCTCAAATATTCGTAGAGCATCGGCGCGAAGAGAAAATGGTCTTCGCGGCTGATGAGCGTGATTTCGGCGTTTGTGCCGCCGAGTTGCAACGCCGTGAAGAGTCCGCCGAAGCCGCCTCCGACGATAAGTATGCGCGGCTGTTCGTCTGCCATGCTCTTTTGATCCTCACTCGTAATCGAAATTTTCGAGATAGGTTAGCAGAGAAGCCACCGCCACGCACGCCAATAACTTATAAGCAAAAAGGCCGCCCTTTTCAGAGCAGCCTTTTACTCTACACTTGACAGATTTATCTACGGCGCTCTTTGCAAAAACACATCGTAAGCCCAGCGTCCGAGATCACGATGATTCACACCATAGACTTTCGCTCTGTACCGAAAATGATTGCCGCTTCTATCAACTCTGCCCGATTCTTTGTAGTCCAGCGCAAGGGATTCTAATCTCAACTCCGGCAGCGCGTGAAGCTCATCTGCTTCCGAAATACCATTGTGATTTGTGTCCTGCCACAATCTTAGCTGTGAGAAGATACCGTCACGGTTATCTATCACTCCATCACTATTGCCACCCTTCTCTGACTTATCATATTCAGCTAAAGCGAGAAAGCCGTTCGGTGTAGCGGTTGAAGGTTGCGGTGTGAAGTTGCCGAACAGTTCTGCGCCGGTGTCTATGGTGGCGTTGCCGTTTCTGTCCAGCACCAGCCACGCATCATCTGAATTGGCAGCTGTCCATGAGATTCGCATCGAGTGGCCGCTATTGGTGATATCGAAGTCTACGCCGCTTTGTGCGTCTGTGAGATTGAAATCATTGCCTTGTGTGTCAATGACAATGGGCGAGATACAGCCGTGACCGAAGCAGATTTGCTCCGGGCTGCACCAATCGCAAACGCCACTATTACTGGCTATAGTTTCATTATAATGCCCGTTAGCACCTGCGTTTACGCCAGGCTCACCAGATTCTCCAAAGCTACCATACCCTAAGTTAGAAAGCTGGGTTTTTGACTGCCCATTTGCTCCGGAAGAAGCTGAACTACAATAGATATTTGTTCCTGCTGCGCCTCTACGTCCGGGAGACCCAGAGGCTCCAGGGAAACCACCATCGCCACCATTTCCACGAAGCCCCGCTGGGCCGCCATTTTCAGAGTGAATAATTGTAGGAGTTAAATTCTCAGAGTAAGTTACATTGATGTCGCCTCCTGCCCCGCCATCTCCACCTTGTCCACCTTGTCCACCTTGTCCACCTTTGCCCCCTTGCCCGTTATAGCCCGCATCGCCGCCGTTACCGCCTCCTTGCGGACACCCACAACTAGCGCCATCTCCACCATTACCACCGTCGGCACCATTGCCACCGTATCCTCCTTGTCCACCTTTGCCCCCGTTTCCTCCCATTCCACCCTTCGCAGAGTAAGTGTAAGTTCCATTACTTGTGATGGTATCAGTAATGTTTCTTGCTGGCCCACCGGGATACCCATCAGAGCCTTTTCCTCCAACCTCTCCTGTACCACCGTCCATTCCTGCTGTTCCATCCTGCCCATTAATACTACCCGTACAATTTCCCATTAGCCCTGACTCAGCAGGATTAGGTGTCCCCGCCGTGCCCGTCGGCCCGATAGTACCTTGTGAACCTGGATTGCCGGCTGTTCCATCTGCATTTTGACCTTGAAATGACGCTCTCCTGAACCTGGTATGATGTAACTTCTTCTGTTTTTGCTTCTCAAGCCATTCTACGTAACCTTGTCCATCTGTGTTAATAGTGAGGTGCCCACCTTTTATTAAATGGGGAGCAAAGCGGCTCTTCAGTGAAAGATGCGAGTATTTAGCCTTCGCAATCCTTACTTGTTGTTCCTTCATGGCGAGCGACAAAGTAGTACCCAAAAAACCCTTTTCTTCAACCGGATAAAGGTATATATTATGACTACCTTTAATCACCGCATTATTGCCCTCAAAGACTATTTTGTTAGCGATAATTATTGTGTCTTCAACAAGCTCCACCTTTTCTGGTAGATAGATTGTATCTGCGATGTGCACTCCCTTTAATTGATTTCCTATTTGGCGAGCAGTTTGCATCTCTGGCATTCGAGCAAATTGGGGAGCCAACTTTGCTTGCCAATGAGAGTCCATTAGGATATCTGGGTCGAAGGGGACGCCATGCTGTATAAGCAAGTCACGCGCTGGTTTGAAATTCCGTGCCTTCTTATCTGCCTCTTGTTTTGAATATGAGTAAGATGCGGTTGCTTCGAGTCGCTGCACTGTGTTTTTTGCATGACTGTCGAATACAGTTGAGATGTTTTTTGATAATCCGGCGGCAAAACCGATGAAGCTAACAGCCAATAAGGTAAAGAAAGCAGTGAATTTGCGCATGAGATCCTTTGCTCTGGTAGTGGTAAGGAGGTGGTCTAAACAAGGAATTAGGACTCTTGAAAGTAGAACGCTTGTTGACCAGAATCGAACAGCGAGTGCCCCTTATATACTCATTATCAGGGCGTGTCAACTTTATTTTCAGTAATTGGCGCGATTAAATACTCATTGGATAAAGATTTAATGAATTATGCCAGATAGCTTGGATTTTGACGCTTGTGAAATTGACGCTGATAGTGAAGTCGAATCAGCTGTTGAAGCCATAACACCAACCATCTCACGGCAGAATAATCCAAAGCAATTGAAAAGTCCTACTCCTCCAAAATAAAAAGCATGAGAATTAGTCTCTTGCGATTTCGCATATAGAACTCCCTTTTGTAGGTTTGTCTTGGTTATTTGTGAATGTGAGATTAACAAGGGTAGGACTCGTGAGAGTTGAACTCTTGCTAACGTGAATCGAACAGCGATGAGGAACTTTAAGCTTGTAATTGAAAGATCTCAATCTCTTGATTTGTAATCATTAAAGGCGTTGTTGCATAAATCGTAAATGAGCGCAGTTGTCTGCAAAACTACTATGTCCATGTCACGCGGCATAACTATCCGGCATTCCCAAGTGTGTCATTCGGTTCAGCGCCGCGCACCTCACAATCATCTGCGCCGCTTGCCCTTCAAACTGGCGCGCACTCACGCGCTCACCGAAGATCGTCTTCACGCGAAAGACCTGCGTCTCGGCCAAACTGCGCCGATGATAGCCCGCCTCGCGCTTCCACTCTTGACGCCCCGTGCGGCGAATCTCGCGCAGGTTCTCATCGCGGATATGCCGCTCACGTTTCGTGTTGCCGTGCTGCCAGATGCGCGCCCCCTTGCGCGGCGGAATTACCGCTCGCGCTCCTGTGGCGCGCAAAGCCTCATAAGAGTTGCGGCGGTCATAGGCTCCATCGGCAGAGACCTGCTTGATCTCGGATTCGACCTGCTCCAGCAAGTCCGGCAAGAGTTGCGAGTCCTTGAAGTCGTTAGTCGAGACCATCACGGCAACAAACTCATGTGTGGCCTCGTCCACGCCGAAGTGGAGTTTGCGCCACGTCCGGCGCTTCGTGTAACCGTGCTGGCGTACCTTCCATTCGCCCTCGCCATAGACTTTGATACCTGTCGAATCCACGACCATGTGCAGTGGCTCGTCTCTGCGGCGGCGCGGCAACGCGACCTCCAGAGCGGTGCGCCGTCGGCACAAAGTAGTGTAATCGGGTACGCACAGGCGCACGCCAAGCAACTTCACGATGGAGCGCATCAGCCCTTCGGTGGCGCGCAACGGCAAGTGATAGACCTCTTCGAGAGTCGCCATACACAGAATCGCCGTGTCGGTATAGGTGCGCGGCGCACCACGCTTTCCAGTGTGCCTCGTCTCACGCCATTGAGCGATGCTTTCATCACTGACCCAGAGGGTCAGGCTTCCACGTCCGACCAGAGCTTTGTTATATTCTTTCCAGTTACGGAGACGGTAGGTGCGTTTGGTTCTCTTCTGTTTCACACCAAAAGATTACCAGCACTGCTGTCTCCGTAGCTATTTATGCAACAACGCCATCATTAAATATAGCTTCACAGCAAGAAACCTTCTATAATACACTGATAGACAGTCATTTTAAGGTAGTGCGACGTGCTTCCACCACCGTAAGTTGCAATATTCAACCATAAACATTTGGCTTTCGATTCAATACACACGGTCTGATGCTCAGGCAAATCGCTGGACAGTCGCCCGAATCGCGTGTTAAATTGCTTGGATGTTTAAGTTTAGCGGTTCGCCGCGTATATCAGCGGAACGGACTGCGGTCTGGGAGGGCCATCAGGAACAGTGCCATTAGCCAAGGAAACCAAGGAAACGATTTTGAACGACTTTCGCACGCACGAGTCGGATACCGGCTCGCCGCAAGTGCAAATTGCGCTTTTAAGCAAGCGTATCACAGAGCTGACGGAGCATTTCAAGACGCACAAGAAAGACAACCATTCACGACGCGGGCTGCTCAAGATGGTCTCGCAGCGTAGAAGTATGCTGGATTATCTTAAGCGCAAGGACATAGAGCGTTATCACGAAGTCGTCGAACGTCTCGGCCTGCGCCGCTAACCACGCGCGGGCGACCAATCTTTTCAAGCGGAAATCACAAAGCGGAGACGACTTCGAGTCTCCCACGTAAATCGAAGCAGCATCCATCGAAGAGCTTGCGCGCGAGTGCCGAACGTGACGGCGCGGCTTGCGCCCAAGCGGATGTCATAGAGTAGAGTGAGCCTGTTACAAGCGCACACCACATAAAAGCGGCACGAGTTTCTCACGTTAATAGAAACTCGTTGGCCGCTTTTCGCATAAACATAATCGAGTTACGCCGGAGCACGGGCGTTCGCTTCGCTCATTCAAAATAAGCGCGCCCGCCCGTCGTAACCATCATGTGTAGGAATCCGACACGAAGCGCGCGACGCGAATGAGACGAGGTCGCACGCTTTTCAACAAGAAAGAAATCGTTGTCGTCGTTTGAAGGAGAAAAATAGAACAATGCCGGTTAAAAAATATCTCAAAGAATCAATTAAGCTCGGCGATAAAGAGTTGACCGTCGAAACGGGACGTGTCGCCAAGCAAGCAAGCGGTTCGGTCGTGTTGCGCTATGGCGACACGATGATACTGGTCGCCGCCGTCGGCGCGCCATCACCGCGCGAAGGAATAGACTTTTTCCCGCTCACGGTCGAATACCGTGAAGCCTCTTACTCCGCCGGACGCATTCCCGGCAACTACTTCCGGCGCGAAGGCCGCCCCAACGAAAAAGAGGTGCTCACCTGCCGCCTGATTGATCGCCCCTGCCGCCCGCTCTTTACCAAAGGCTATCGTAATGAAACGCAGGTGATCGCCAGCGTTATCTCGGCAGACCCGGACAATGACCCGGATGTGATCGCCATCACGGGAGCAAGCTGCGCGCTCTATCTTTCGGATATACCGTTTTCGACGCCGATTGCGGGCGTGCGCGTCGGCCTGATCGAAGGCCGCTACATTATCAATCCGACGTATGACGAGCGGCGCGAATCGCGTCTTAATCTGATCGTCGCCGGAACCGAAGAGGCCATCGTGATGGTCGAAGCGGGCGCGCTCGAAGTCTCCGAAGAGATCATGGTCGAAGCCCTGATGCTCGCGCACAAAGAGATCAATCGGTTGTGCCGCTGGCAGAAAGAACTCTATAAGGCTTTAGAAATCGAGAAGCGCGAAGTCGTCGCCCCGCAGCTCAACGAAGAGATGCTCGGCGAAATCGAGAGAAACTACGCGGAACGCTTGCGCACATCGCTCGACACTACACAGCAGGACAAGCTGGCGAGCTATGCGGCGGTTGACGCGCTCAAAAAAGAGGTCGTCGAAAGTTATCCCGCAGACCAACTGGAACAGCGCCAGATGGCAAAGAAGATTTTCGATAGCCTGAAGGAAAATATTTTCCGCGACGATATCTTGAATAAACGTCGCCGTCCCGACGGCCGCCGCTTCTCGGAGATTCGCCCGATTACGTGCGAAGTCGGCTGGCTGCCGCGCACGCACGGCTCCGCTCTGTTTACACGCGGCGAAACGCAGGCGATGGTCACGACGACGCTCGGCACAAAGAACGACGAGCAATTTATGGATGATCTGGAAAAGGGCGAAACCAAACGCCGTTTTCTGCTGCACTATAATTTTCCGCAGTATTCCGTCGGCGAAGTCGGGCGCTTCGGTTCATCCAGCCGCCGCGAAATCGGTCACGGCGCGCTCGCACGCCGCTCTATCGAAGCTGTCTTGCCGGATGAATCCGAGTTTCCGTACACGTTGCGCATCGTCTCGGACATCACGGAATCGAACGGCTCGTCTTCGATGGCTTCGATCTGCGGCGGCGTGCTGTCGCTCTTGGATGCGGGTGTGCCTTTGAAAGCGCCGGTGGCGGGCGTCGCAATGGGATTAGTGATGGAAGGCAATAAGTACGCGATTCTTTCGGACATCGCGGGCGCGGAAGACCACTACGGCGACATGGATTTCAAGGTCGCCGGAACGCCCAACGGCATCACCGCCCTGCAAATGGACATCAAGATCGGCGGCATCAATTCGCAGATTATGTCCGAAGCCTTAGAGCAAGCGAAAAAAGGGCGGCTGCATATTCTCTCGATTATGGAGAAAGCGATCAGCGAGCCGCGCGAGGACATTTCGCCGCACGCGCCGCGCATTATCCAGATCAAGATCAACCCGGACAAAATCCGCGACATCATCGGGCCGGGCGGTAAAATGATTCGCTCGATTGTCGAAGCCACCGGAGCCAAGATTGACGTGGAAGACGACGGCACGGTGTCCATCGCCACGTCGGACAGCGCGGCGGCGCAGGCGGCCTTGGATCGCATTCGCGGTCTTACGGCGGAAGCCGAAATCGGCCAGAAGTATCTGGGCACGGTGTCGCGCATCGTTGATTTCGGCGCGTTTATCGAAATTTTTCCCGGCACTGACGGCCTGCTGCACATCTCTGAAATCGCCGATCACCGCGTTAAAGAGGTGCGCGACGAATTAAAGGAAGGCCAGCAGGTTCTGGTCAAGTGCATCGGTAAGGAAGGCAACAAGATCAAACTGTCGCGCAGGGCTGTGTTGCGTGATGAAAAGCCCAAAGCGGAGGCTGCGGGAGCGACCGGCGAAGGCGACTAAGTAGCTTTCGCGTCAAGTAATTGACGGAAGAACGGGAGGTTTGCGGTGCGCTTGCGCCGCGACTCCCGTTTTTATTTCTTGACAGGTATGCTTCAAGACGGGTTTAATCGCATTCCGATTATCAACATACAAGCTAAAACCACCTTCCGAAATTGGAATCCCGGCGGGATTCGGCGTCTTTCTCTAACGAAAGAAGAAAACAAATAAGGTTTTCTTTATCTTTGAAGAGAATTCTTAAGCAGCGCGCCAGCCACAAAGGGCTGTTGCCACCGCTAGTTTGCGGCAAAAGTCGGCGCGCTTCTTTATTAAATTGAAATTATTTGAGTACCTCGTGAAAGCGGACTTGCCCGTAATCGCGTCCGTTTCGGAAGGATTCAAGGAGGATTTTTAACTATGAGGAATCGAGCTTTTCGCCCCATTGCTACGATACTCAGTCTTTTGCTCGCCGCTGTCGTGCCCGCACAGGCCAGCCCCGTGCCGTTCGCCGATGTCGTGCAAATCATCGGCGCTAATCGTGCCGGAGTTCAGGACTTGCGCCTGCGCACAGTCTCGCAGAGCAATTCGACGCCGACGACAAACGGCGTGAGTTCGTCAACCGCCGCCGCCGATTCATCAACTGCCGCCGATTCGAAGACGACGACCAACACTTCGACCACCAGCGGCATGCCATCATCCTTGATTGCTTCCACGAACGCGACGCCGCAACAGCAGCAGCAAGGCGGCAACGTCGAAACCATTGAGACGGGTGATATTTCAGGAACGATCTGCGACTGCGGCGAGATTGCTGTTCCGGGCGGCGGATTCGCTTTCCCGAAACTGGCACTGCTCGGCCTCGGCGCGATTCCGCTCGCCTTTCTCGGCGGCAGGAACGGCTCGATAATTGAAACTCCGTTTGTCCCGAATACGCAACCGCCGGGTGGCGCGCCTATTCCCGAACCGGCGACGCTTTTACTGTTCGGTTCAGGACTCGCCGCTTTGAGCGCCAGCGCACGCCGCCGCCACGCCCGTAGCAAGGTATTGAATCAGAGCACCACGACGGAGGAGGTTTAAGCCGATGTCTGCAACATATAAAATTCATCAGCCGCGCGAAACCTCTGCGAAGATCGCTTACGCTCTTTTAATCACCATCCTGTGTTGTCTCGCGGCAGCTTCGCCCGCCGCCGCCCGCGACAAAAAGGATAAGCCCGCTTACGGGCGCATCGAAGTCGCCACCAATCCCGGCGGCTACCAGATACTCGTTGACGGCGTGCCTTCGGGCGAAACGACGACCACCGCGCGCCTGCTCGATCTTCCGCCGGGCAGACACACGGTTGAGATTCAAATGCCGAACGGCGCGCGTTGGGTGCGCGATTTCAATATCGTCGCCGGTCGCAAAAATTGCATTGTCTTAAACTATAACCCGAAGACGATCAGCGTCACGAAGCCCGCCAAATCGCCGTGCCCGTATCCCGTGAGCGTCTCCGCGCCTGTCTCGGTTAACGACGGCGACATGGTCACGTTCGCTTCCGATGCTTCCTACGGCGGCAACTCTGCGCTCAACTATACATGGACGGTCAGCCCGCCTTCCGCACGCATTTCAAGCGGCGCAGGCACGCCGACCATCACGGTTGACACGACCGGATTGGGACGCCAGCGCGTCACCGCGATTCTGGTGGTTGACGACGGATCGGGCGAACGCGCGTGTCGTCAGGTGGCACAGGCTTCGACCAACATTGTTCCGCTTGCGCCTGCGCCTGTGCAGCCACGCAAGTTCGATGAATTCCCGTCCATCGCTTTCGACGACGACAAAGCGCGGCTGGATAATCTCGCCATCGAGTTGCAGAATACGCCGAACGCGCAGGGCTACGTCATCGTCTACGGCGGACGCAGCAGCCGTCCCGGACAATCCGACCGCCTTGGCGAACGCGCCCGCAGCTATCTCGTTTCGCAACGCGGCATAGATGCCCGGCGAATCGTCGTCGTCAACGGCGGCTACCGCGATACGGACTACTTCGAGCTATATCTTGTACCGCAAGGTGCGCCGACGCCCGTGCCCGCGCCGACCGTGCAGCCATCAGAGGTACAGCCCTCTATGGAACGACCGTCGCGCCGCACTTCGCGCCGTCGCCGGTAAGAGTAAAGGCAAAGCAGTAAGCGGCGAGTGACAAGCAAACGGGTTCGTTCTGCTCGTCACTCGCCGCACTTTTTATTGACGCTTCTTCGAGGTGCGTGGTAATAATCCGGCGAATGTTTTGGAAGTTAGGCCGTCGGATGAAAATTCGCAAAAAATCTCTGATCGTTCAATCCTGAAGGAGGATTCTTTATGGCTGATGGTGATGGTGGCAGCAACACGAGTATTGTGGCAATTCTGGCAATCGTCGTGATCGTACTGCTGGTCGCATTCTTTGTGTTAAAAGGCGGTTTGTTCGGCGGGCGCGGCGGCACGGGCATCAACGTCAACGTCTCTACGCCGGGCAGCAAGTAAGAGCCGCGAAAGTTTTTTCGCTCAAGTCTTAAACTTAGAGAGAAGCGCCGCCTTCGATGTGCGCTTCTCTCTTTTCATTTAACGGGCGCGGCTGTTAAATTAGTGAACGGTTAATGGTAAATAGTTTCGAGTTTTTAGTTTTGAGTTTTCACCAAGCATTTCAAAACTGAAAACTGAATTTGAATGTTTACCCTTGATTATTTACTATTTTCTATTTACCAGAGGTAATTGTGGGAGCACCGAACATCGAAACAATCGTGAGCCTCGCCAAGCGGCGCGGGTTCGTCTTTCCATCGTCGGAGATTTACGGCGGACTCGGCAGCGCGTGGGATTACGGCTCGCTCGGCACGGAACTCTCCAACAACGTCAAGCAGCAGTGGTGGCGCTGGATGGTACACGAGCGCGACGACATGGAAGGCCTTGATTCATCAATTATTCTTAACCGATTAGTCTGGAAATATTCCGGCCACGAAGAAACCTTCAGCGATCCGCTGGTGGATTGCCGCGAATGTAACAGCCGCCTGCGAGCGGATAAACTCGATTACGATCAATCGAACCCCGGAACAATTGACCAAGCATCTCAGCCCGGCTCTTTCAAACCAAAATGTCCGAACTGCGGCTCAACTAATTTAACCGAAGCGCGCCCTTTCAATTTAATGTTCCGCACGACCATCGGCGCAGCGGCGGAAGAGGATGATCCGAATGCGCTCGCGTACCTTCGTCCCGAAACGGCGCAGGGGATTTTTATCAATTTCCTGAACGTGCAGCAGACGATGCGGCGCAAACTTCCCTTCGGCATCGCGCAGATCGGGAAATCGTTTCGTAATGAAGTGACGCCCGGAAATTTTATTTTTCGCACGCGCGAATTCGAGCAGATGGAGATGGAGTATTTCGTCAAGCCGGGCGAAGACGAGCCGATTCATCAGGAATGGATTGATAATTGTTTCAACTGGTACACGTCGCTCGGCCTCTCGAAAGATAATTTGCGGCTTTACGAGCAGCCGAAGGCGGAGCTGGCGCACTATGCCAAGCGCACCGTTGATATTCAGTATCGTTTCTTTCCCGAACGCCCTGAAGACGAACGGCAGTGGGATGAATTAATGGGCATCGCCAATCGCACCGACTTCGATCTCAAGGCGCACTCGAAGAAGCCCGAAGACGCGGAAGGCAAACGCCTCAATCCAGATTCAACCGAAGACTTGTCCTACTTTGATGAAGCGACCAAAGAGCGTTTTTATCCGTTCGTGATCGAACCGGCGGCGGGCGTCAATCGCTCCGTGCTCGCGTTTCTGATGGACGCTTATACGGAGCGCACGACAGACAAAGGCGAGAAGCGCGTCGTCCTGAAACTGCATCCTTCCTTAGCGCCGATCAAAGTCGCCATCTTGCCGCTGGCGAAGAACAAGCCCGAAATCGTCGGCATGGCGAAGGCCATCAGACGCTCTTTGCAACCTTCTTTGCGCGCCGTTTACGACGACACCGGCGGCATCGGCAAACTCTACGCGCGCCAAGATGAAATCGGCACACCCTTCTGCGTTACCATTGATCATCAATCGCTCGAAGATGAAGCCGTGACCGTGCGCGACAGAGACACTTGGGAGCAGGAACGCATCAAGGTCGCGGACTTACGCGAACATTTACAGAAAAGGCTGCACGACAGATGACACGCGCCGCCCGCTTCGCTTTCCTTTCATTGCTTGCCGTCACGATGCTCTTAACGGCTTCTTCGCAAACAGCCGCGCAATCTTCGCCGACAGTTTTACATTACAGGGATGTCGTCGGCACTTACGAAACGAAAGAGGGCGACGTTGTGACGGTTGATCGCGCCGCTCGCGGACAGCTACGCATACACATCGAGGCGACATATCCGTACCGCACGGGCAACGGCGAAATGTCGGCGAACTTCGGCTCGGGAGAGGGAACGACCAAACTCGTCGGCGACACGGCTTTGCTCAAGCCGGAAAATACGGAACGCTGCACCGTCAAACTCGTTTTCAAACCGCAGCGTTTAATCGTGACGCAGGAAGGCGCGGATTACGAATGCGGCTTCGGCCATAATGTGAATGCCGCCGGAACATACAAACGGAAGAGTCGCCGCGTGCAACGCCGTGACGAAACGGGCACGCCCGTAAAACGGAAGCGGCGCGGCTGAAACCAGTGTCCGCAAATCGAAATTAATCTCTCATGGCTATCGTCAAAAAACGCAACGAGCAAACCGAATCGCGGCTCTTGCTTGAATCAATCGAGCCGGTCGAGTTGCCGCCCGCCGAAATCGCGGACGGCACGGTGCTCGTGCAGTTCGATAAATTCAAGCCCTTTGTGCCGGAGCTTTTGGAAACTTTGCGCGCGGGCACGCTCGCCGAACCCGTGCCCGTGATGCTGGACGGCTCGACCTTCGCCGTGCATACACAGACGCGCACCTTTTGGGTCAAGTTGTGGCACGCGGCGGCATCTGATATGACGCGCATCGAACGCGCGCAAATTATTAGTTGCCTGCCTTCGACGCGCGGCGTTCGTATTGTCGTGGATGATGAAGGCGCGGGCGACGATCAAGCTTACGACGAAGACACGGAAGATTCCGAAGATTAAATTTATCCCGCACTGATTTTCAAACGCTAACTTTCGCTGCCTGTTCATGCCCGCGTACATTCCCGAAAAGATCAGCAACCTCGCGCAAGCCGTTCGCCGCACAGGTGGCCGTGCGCTGCTCGTCGGCGGCTGCGTGCGCGATTGGCTGATGAACACAGAGCCGAAGGATTGGGACGTGGAAGTTTACGGCGTCGAGCCTGTGCTGTTGCGCGAAGTGCTCGAAGAGTTCGGGCGCGTTGATACGGTCGGCGAAGCCTTCACGGTCTATAAAATCGGCGTTGATCTGGATGTTTCAATTCCGCGCCGCGAACGCAAACAGGGGCGCGGCCATCGCGCGTTCATCGTTGAAGGCGATCCTTCGATGACATTTGAAGATGCCCTGCGCCGCCGCGATTTCACGATCAACGCAATTCTGCAAGACCCGCTCACAAACGAACTGATTGACCCGTTCGATGGACAAACAGACATCGCCGACAAAACCTTGCGCGCCGTTTCGCGCGAGACATTTGCCGAAGATTCTTTGCGCGTGCTGCGGGCGGCGCAGTTTGCCGCGCGTTTCGAGTTCGATATCGAGCCGAAAACAATCGAGCTATGCCGTGCGATTGATGTCACGGACTTGCCGCGCGAACGCATCTGGGGCGAGATGGAAAAATTGCTGCTACGCGCTCGCCGTCCATCCATCGGCTTGAAGTGGCTCACGCAACTTAATGTCACAACGCAGCTCTTCCCTGAAATCGAAAAACTGATCGGCGTGCCGCAAGAAAAAGAGTGGCATCCCGAAGGCGATGTTTACATTCATTCGCTGCTTGTCGTTGACCGCGCGCGCGAGTTGATTGACGATCTGCCTTATGCGAAACAGGTGACGGTGATGCTCGCCGCGCTGTGTCATGATTTCGGCAAGCCTGCGACCACCGAGTTTACGGAAGGACGCTGGCGTTCGCGCGGCCACGAAGAAGCGGGCGTCGCACCGGCGGAAAGTTTTCTTGAGCGTTTGAATATTCACACCATCAATAATTACGACGTGCGGGCGCAGGTTGTGGCGCTGGTGCGGGATCATCTGAAGCCGGGCGAGTTTTATAAGAAGCGTGAGGAAGTCGGGGACGGTGCGTTTCGTCGCCTCGCGCGACGCTGCGAATTGGATTTGCTTTATCGTGTGGCGCGTGCGGATTCTCTGGGGCGCAACGCCGAATGGGTTCCGCGCGAAAAGTGGTTCGACGCGACGGCGCAGGAATGGTTTATCGAACGGGCGAGGGAATTGGAAGTCGAAGAACACGCGCCCGCGCCGCTTCTGCTCGGCAGGCACTTAATCGAAATGGGACAGAAGCCCTCGCCACGCTTCGGGAAAATCTTAAGCGCGGTTTACGAAATGCAACTCGACGGGCGCGTTTCCACTCTGGAAGAAGCGAAGCAATCCGCACGAAAAATGCTTGAAGCGAATGATAGAAGTTGAATACCCCTGTTTGCACGGCGCGAGCAGCATCCAACCTCTGCTGCGAAGAACCAGTATGAGAATCTCACTGTCCCGCGCTCTGCTGCTATCGGTTGTCGGGCAAAGCTGATGTAGGAAACCGTGCCTATGATAATTTACCGGCGCCGGTTTGCCACTCGTTTGCCAGCATTCCATAGATAACAAGATCAACGGAGCGGTCATGTAGTCGCTCCACCTGCCTCAAAATACCTTCCTGAGTGAAGCCTAATTTCTCTGGAATGGCACGGCTTCTTAGATTTTCAGCAGCACAACGAATCTGCACTCGATTCAACTTCAAACTATCGAACGCATATGCAATCAAAACCCGACACGCCTTTGTCACTAATCCTTTGCCTTCCACATCAGCATCTAACCAGTAGCCGATCTCTGTCACGCGATTTGACCAGTCAATATATTCGAGTGCAATTTCGCCAACTAACGCGCCCTGATACCAGATGCCAGCCACAAAACCGTTATTATCAGCAAGGCGCTGGAGCTTGCGTTTGATAAAGTTGCGCGTATGTTCTAAAGAATCGGCATTACTCAACCAGGGCACCCACATCAAGAGGCGTTCATGATTTCGGTTAATCAATGCAAACAACTCTTCGGCATGGCGCTCTTCGAGTAAGCGAAGTTCCGCCTCATCGCTCAATTTATAATTGAACATATCTTCATTACCTCATAGCTGCTCAACTATTATTATGCCGCTTGCGTTGTTGCTGCCGGTTGCTGCTGCGTGAGGCAGTGGATTGCGCCCATGCCCCAGATAAGCGGCTCGCAGTTGATCGGAACTACTTTGCGATCCGGGAAAAGTTTTTGCAGAATCCCGGTTGCGCGTGCGTCGTTCGGGTGATTATAGACGGGAAGCAGCACTGTGTTGTTGGCGATATAAAAGTTAGCGTAAGACGCTGGTAAGCGTCCCTCGCGTCCGCCGATGTGTCCGGGCATCGGCAGCGGGATAATCTCGAAAGCACGCCCGCGCGCATCGCGTGCGTGTGAGAGACGCTCGTAGTTGTCGAGCAGCAGTTTGTAATTCTCATCCGCCGGGTCTTCTTCCAAGACGCAAACGATTGTGGAAGGCGAAACGAAACGGGCGATGTCGTCTATGTGGCCGTCCGTGTCGTCGCCGACGATTCCCTCGCCGAGCCACAAGACGTGTTCGACGCCCAAGTAATCTTTCAAGCGTTGTTCAATCTCGTTGCGATCAAGCTGCGGATTACGGTTCGGATTGAGCAGGCATTGCTCGGTCGTCAGCACGACGCCCGCGCCGTTCACGTCAATCGAACCGCCTTCAAGAACAATGCCCGGCTCAAAGCGCGGCACATTCAAGGTGTTCTGCAACTGCTGCGGGATCGCGTTGTCGCCCTTTAACTCGGCATACTTGTCGCCCCACGCATTGAAAATCCAATCGTTATAAGCAAGCTCGCCGTTATTATTAATGATGAAGTTCGGCCCGTAATCGCGTATCCATGAATCAATGGTTTCGAGGCGATGAAAGCGCACGCTTCCGGCTTCGGGAAAATCGCAACGCTGCCGGACGGCGTTTTCGGTTTCTTCATCGTCAACTAATAGATTGACCGTCTCATGCGGCGCGAGTGCGCGGATCATTTGCAGGAAAATCTCTTCGGCCTGCGGCACGCGGTCAGGCCACGTGAGCGGGTCTTTCGGCCATGCGAGCCACGTCGCCGCGTGTGTATACCATTCAGGCGGCATCCGGTAGCCGAGCGATGCGGGCGTCTGTGGCTTCGTCGTCATCTATTTGCCCTGCGGTTCTCTTTCGAGAAAGCGAAACTGTAAATCCTTATAAGATTCGATGCGGCGATCACGCAGAAACGGCCAGTTCTGCCGCGTCTCTTCTATCTTCGCCAGATCGCACGGCACAATCAATATTTCTTCTTTGTCGGCGGAAGCTCTGGCGATGATGCGCCCGAACGGATCAACGACGAAGGATTGTCCCCAGAACTTTAGCTTGCCTTCCTCTCCGACGCGATTGACGACGACGACGAAGAGGCCGTTGGCGATGGCGTGGCCGCGTTGAATGGTTTCCCAAGCCTCATGCTGCGCCGTGTTCATCTCGTCTTTTTCGTCGGGCAGCCAACCGATAGCCGTCGGGTAAAAGAGAAACTGCGCGCCGGAGAGAGCCGTCAGCCGCGCGGCTTCGGGAAACCATTGATCCCAGCAAACGAGCGTGCCGAGCTTGCCGTACTGCGTGTCGTTCGTCATAAAGCCCAGATCGCCCGGCGTGAAGTAAAATTTTTCGTAATAGAGCGGATCATCCGGGATGTGCATCTTGCGATACTTGCCGACCATCTGGCCATCCGCGTCGAGAGTTACGGCGGTGTTGTGATAAAGCCCCGCCGCGCGCTTTTCAAAGAGCGATGCGATGATGACGACTTTTCTTTCGCGCGCCACTTTGCTCAACGCTTCGGTGCTCGCGCCGGGAATCGCTTCGGCGAGTTTGAAGAGGTCTGTGTCTTCCGTCTGGCAAAAATATTGCGAGCGAAAAAGCTCTTGCAAACAGACGACCTGCGCGCCTTTGTCCGCCGCTTCGTGTATGCGCGCGATGGCCTTTTCCAGATTCTTTTCCGGCTCGGGCGCGCACGTCATCTGCACCAGTCCTATGTTGACGATGTTCGATTCTTGATTCTGTGGCATACGCGGAATTATAGCAGAGCGAAAGCGCGCGATGCGACAAACGCAGCAAAGCGCAGCGGGGCAGGCACGGCGTCTTTCGTGCGCAGCTTGGCGTGATGTAGAATGAGCGATGTTTTGATACGGCAAAGTTGATGCTCGAAAGTGCGTATCGCAAATTATCAAAGGCGGTGCGCCGCTCGTCGAGCTTTTATTGGCAGGCAATCTTATTCGTTCATAGAAAGAGATGACAGATGATTGATTTTGAATTAACGGAAGACCACAAAGCGATTCGCCAGACGGTGCGTGAGTTTGCGCAAAACGAGGTTGCGCCACGCATCAAAGAGCTGGATGAAAAGCAGTTTTTTGATCGCTCCATTTTAGACAAGATGGCGGAGTTGAATATCTTGGGCGTGTGCATCCCGGAAGAGTATGGCGGCGCGGGCTTCGATTATATTTCGCTCGGCCTTGTCTGCGAAGAACTCGAAGCTGTTGACACTTTTATGCGTGTTGTCATGTCCGTTCACACGGGGCTGCATTGTTTGACGCTTTACAGTTGGGGCACGGAAGAACAGAAGCAAAAATATCTCGTTCCGGCGGCGCGTGGTGAAAAGATTGCGACATATGGCTTGACGGAGCCGGGCGCGGGTTCGGATGTCGTCGGTTCGCGTTCGACGGCCAGACGCGAAGGCGACGAGTATGTTTTGAACGGCGAAAAGATGTGGATTAGTCTGGCGGATGTCGCAGATCAATTTCTTTTTTTCTGCTGGACGGATGAAGAGAAGCGTCGCAAGCGCGACCACACGGGAATGAGTTGCTTTATCATCGAGCGTAGCATGAAAGGATTTTCTTCCGGCACGATTCACGGCAAGATGGGCATACGCGCGGGCAACACGGGCTATTTTTCTTTGCAGGATGTGCGCGTGCCGAAAGAAAATTTAGTGGGCGAAGAAGGCGAAGGCTTCAAGATTGCCATGTTCGCGCTGGAGCAGGGACGCTACACCGTCGCTTCGGGCGCAACCGGCATTATACGCGCCTCGCGCGACGCCTCCATCGCCTACGCCAACACGCGCGAAACCTTCGGCACGAAGATCGCCAATCACCAACTCGTCAAACAAAAAATCGCCGAGATGGAAGCCGACTATCAGATGTGTCATCTATTGTGTTTGCGCGCCGGATACCTGAAGAACGAAGGCAAGCCGAACGCGAAGGAAACGAGCCTCGCCAAATGGCAGTCCACCATCCGCAGCGAAAAGGCCGCATCAATGGCGATAGAAGTTCACGGCGCAAACGGCTACTCGAACGATTATCCCGTCGAGCGTTACCTGCGCAACTGCAAAGCGGCGATCATCTACGAGGGCACGCGCGACATACACACCTTAATGCAAGCGGATTGGGCTTTGGGGTTAAAGAAAGAGAAGTCCGCCCGCAAAACGCTTCCGGCGTGGCGTTCAGCGGAATCACGCGAGGCCGTCGCCGCCGACTAACAGGAAGAGTTTCAATAAATCAGCAAATCACTCGAACGGAGAAAACCATGAAAAAGTTCCTCACAGTGCTCTGTGCCATTTTCTTATTGCCCGTCGCAGCCTCTGCCACAAAGAGCATAATTACTAAAGAGTTGGTCGCCTCGCAGGGTAAGACGCGAGCTTACTATCTTTACGTGCCTGATTCCGTTAAGGCCGCGAAGCCTGCGCCGCTCATCCTAATGCTGCACGGGTCGGGACGCAGCGGTTCGTTGCTCGTAGAGAAATGGAAAGACCTTGCGGATAAAGAGGGAATTATTTTAGCGGGGCCGGATGCGCAAAATCCTGCGGGCTGGTCTACAGAGGATGACCCTCCGGCCTTTCTGCATGATGTGGTTGAAGCCGTCAAGGCAAAGTGTCCGGTTAACCCGCGCCGCGTTTATCTCTTCGGTCATTCGGCGGGCGCGATCTACGGATTATACCTTTCCTTGCTGGAGTCGGAGTATTTTGCGGCGACGGCGGTTCATGCGGGCGCAATGACGAAGGAAGATGCTTCGTTCATTGACAATGCAAAGCGCAAGATACCGCTTGCCCTGTACGTCGGCACGAACGACGCTTACTTTCCGTTAAAGGCTGTCCGCGCCACGCGCGATATGCTGAAAGAGCGCGGTTTCAGCGTGGAGCTAACGGAGATTCCCAATCACGATCATAACTATTATGGGATCGCCAAAGAGATAAACAATGGCGCATGGAAGTTCTTAAAGCAACACGAGCTGTCCGGCGAGCCGCATTACGAAGAATATCGTACTAACTAACGAACCTGCCGTCGCAGTTGTTGTGCGGCGCAAGGTTGGCTTTTGCCGCGAAGATTGTTCTCTATAAATTTCACAGTTGCTCTGCTACTATGCAGGCGCATTTTCTTTCATTCCGCGCGGGCGAGCCTTTAAGCTATCGAGCGTTCGCGTCTCATACTGTCAAAGCGAGGGAGTCAAATGACGATGGGTCATGAATTGAGAACCGAGCGCGAGTTGTCGCTGGATTTTTTGCGCGTGTGCGAGGCGGCGGCGATTGCCTCTGCGCGCACGATGGGACAGGGCGACCGTAAATTTTCCGATCACGTCGCGGTCGAAGCGATGCGCGAAGTGATGGACACCGTGCCGATGCGCGGGCGCATTGTGATTGGCGAGGGCGAACGCGACGAAGCGCCGATGCTTTACATCGGAGAAGAAGTCGGCGGCGGCCATAAGGCCAGCGAAGATATACGCAGCTCTTTCCCGGAAGTTGACATCGCCGTTGATCCTCTGGAAGGCACGAATCTTTGCGCGCTCGGAGCCAATAACGCTATCGCCGTTCTTGCGGCCGCCGAGCGCGGCGGCCTCTTGAATGCGCCAGACATTTACATGGATAAGATTGTCGTCGGCCCTTCGTCGCGCGGCGTCGTTGATATTGACGCGCCCGTGAAAGACAACTTGAAGAACATCGCGCGGCGGCTGGGGCGCGACGTAGAAGATTTGACGGTCATCACGCTGGAACGCGCGCGCCACAAAAAACTGATCAATGATGTGCGCGAAGCGGGGGCGCGCATTCGCTTAATTTCGGACGGCGATTTGTCGGCGGGAATTTCGGCGGCGGTCGCGGGCACGAACATACACGCTTTGATGGGTATCGGCGGCGCGCCCGAAGGTGTGATCACGGCGGCGGCGATGAAATGTTTGAACGGCGAGATACAGGCGAAACTGGTTTTCGATCCCGAACGGCTCGGCGTTGACGGCGATAAAGTTCCGGCGAAGGACGAAGTGCTCGGACGCCTGCGCGAGATGGGCATCACCAACCCGGATAAGATTTACGATACGAATGATCTCGCGCCTGGCAAAAAAATTATCTTCGCCGCGACGGGCGTGACGGATGGCGCGTTGCTGCGCGGCGTGCGCTTCTTCGGCTCCGGCAAACGCACGCATTCGCTGGTGATGACGACCGACTCGCACCACATACGCTTTGTTGATACAGTCCACGTCGAAGGCGGCCCCGATTCCGTGATTCGTTTCTGACACGCGCGATTAATCAGGCGCGCGAGCTTTGTCTGACAATCTCCGCATCGAAAAAGATGATGGCCGACGCTGCTTATCATTCTACGAGATTCGTGCTCGATGATACGCCGGAAGCGACGCTGGCGAGGCCGCTGATTGTCTGGCTTGCAGTCGCGGCGGCAACGATTGTGTGCGTCGGATTGATCTTCCTTGCGCCGTTGGCGACATCGCACGGGCATCAGTTTATCGGGCTTGCGCTTTATCGCGGTTTTAGTTTCGCGTGCCATCAGATTCCGGCGCGCTCGTTTTATGTGGAAGGCTACTCGCTCGCCGTCTGCGCGCGGTGTGCGGGGCTTTACATCGGATTCACGGCGGGCGTTCTGCTGTATCCGTTCATACGCGGCTTGAAACGAACCGTTGCGCCGCCGCCGCGTGTGTGGTTGATTGCCGCGATGATGCCGCTCGCATTTGATTGGACGCTCGGATTCTTTGGTATCTGGCCGAACACGCATCTTTCGCGTTTTGCAACGGGCGCGCTGCCCGGCACGGTGGCGGCCTTTTACGCGCTGCCCGGTTTGCTGGAGTTGAGCCATACAAGCCTGCGCGGTCTTTTCACGCAGAGTATTTTGTCAAAGGAAAGTGTGAACTATGAACGATAAACTGCAACCGGCGATTGTCGGCGGCGTGGTGCTTGGCATACTCTCGGCGATTCCGTATCTCAACACCTGCTGCTGCCTGTATGCGTTGATTGGCGGCGCGCTTGCGACATATTTGTACATCAAACGCGCGCCGTCCGTGAGCTATGCCGACGGCGCATTGCTCGGCGCGCTTGCCGGAGCAATCGGCTCGCTGATTTATCTTGTCGTCGGCATCCCGCTCGGTTTGATGGCAGGCAAAGCCAGTGCTTCGATGATGACGAAGATCATGGAGAGCGCCAACCCGGAGCAGGCCGAGATGTTTCGCCAGCAAATCGAGGCGGCGCAAAATCAATCCTTTATCGAAAGATTACCGCAGGCGCTTCTGGTCGGGATTTTGATAGCGATGCTGTTAACGATCTTCTCGACGCTTGGCGGCCTTCTTGCCGTTCCGTTGTTTCAGAGTCGCAAGGGCGGCGGCACGGACATTCCTCCACCGCCGCCGTCACAGAATCCGGGAGGCGGCTACGGCGGCTATACGAGTGCTGCGCCGCCCCCGCAAAATTACGGCGATCAGCGGGGAGGGAGTCCCGGCGTTTAGTTCCGCCAACGCATTCAGAGGCATCCGTTATCTGATGAACGGCGTCTTATAAGGGCGAGCAGCGCACACGCCGAAGGCATCCCGCGCTGCTCGTTTCGCGTAAAATAAAGATTGTCGGATGGCGTGATTTGTGCCGCTGCGAGCGTGGAGTGCATCGTTCGCTTTTGAATTACTTTGCGATGCTGGATTAGAGAGAACTGTGATCTATTTGCCACTGCTTTTTGCCGCTTATGTGCCGCTGAGTCTTGACGAAATATCCGAAAAATATTTCGCAAGAATCAACGAGTGGCGTGAGCAGTATCTTAACGCATCGGTTGTCAAGACGGCGCACAACATCAGTTCTCTGTATCGTCTGGACGCCTTCGATTGGACGATCCTGACGCTTTATTTCGCCGTCCTCACCATCCTTGCGCTCTACGGCGCGTATCGCATCAAACAGGTCGTAGACTTCTGGCGCTATCGCCGACTTGAGCCGCGCCCCGCCGCTCTCTTCACGGAAGCCGAGCTGCCCGTTGTCACCGTCCAGCTACCGCTCTTCAATGAAATGTATGTCGTCGAGCGATTGCTGAAGGCCGTCACGGAGATTGATTACCCGCGCGAGCGTCTGGAGATACAGGTGCTCGATGATTCGACGGATGAGACGCAGGAGTTGGCGCGTCGCATCGTCGAAGATTATCGCGCCAAAGGTTTCGATGTGCATTACATACACCGCGCGGATCGCACGGGCTTCAAGGCGGGCGCGCTGGAGAACGGACTCAAGACGGCGCGCGGTGAATTCGCCGCCATCTTCGATGCGGACTTTGTGCCGAAACCCGATTGCCTGCGCAAGCTGATACATCACTTCACCGATCCGCTGGTCGCCTGCGCGCAGATGCGTTGGTCGCACATCAACGGTTCATATAACTTACTGACACGTTTGCAAACTATTATGCTCGACGGCCATTTCGTCGTCGAACAAACGGTGCGCAATCGCGCGGGCGGCTTCTTTAATTTCAACGGCACGGCGGGCATCTGGCGGCGCAAGGCCATCGAGATGAGCGGCGGCTGGCAACATGACACGCTGACGGAAGACACGGATTTGAGTTTCCGTGCGCAACTGATGGGCTGGCGTTTCGTTTACTTGTTGGATGAAGATGCGCCGTCGGAGATTCCCGTCGAGATCAACGCTTTCAAAGCGCAGCAGAGGCGCTGGGCGAAGGGCGTGATGCAGGTCGGCATTAAGTTATATCCGCGTATCTGGCGCGCGGCGTTGCCGTTTCGCGTGAAGCTTGAGATGTTCTTTCGCTTGACGGGAAACATCAGTTATCCTTTGATGATTCTTGTCAGTCTGCTGCAATTCCCGCTGCTACTGGTGCGCTACAATCAGGGCTTTTATCATTTGATGCTCTTTGATGTGCCACTGCTCTTTTTCTCGACCGTCTCGGTCGTGCTCTTTTACGGCAGCGCCGTGTGGTATCTGGATGAGCGTGGACAGCGTCGCAAGCGCCTTATGCACTTGCCGCTCGTGATGGCAATCGGCATCGGCCTCGCGTTTTCAAATGCGCGCGCCGTCTTTGAAGCACTGCTTGGGTGGAAATCGGAATTTGTGCGCACGCCGAAGTACAAAGTCGAAGAAGGCGGCGATGATGATGCGTGGAAGCGCAAAAAGTACAAGCGCAAGCGTGGCCTGCTGCCGCTTCTGGAACTCTCTTTCGCCGCCTATTTTTTGTGTGCGATGGCGTATGCGGCGCGGATGGGAATGTGGGGCACGATTCCTTTTCTGCTGCTCTTCTTCTTCGGCTACGGCTACATGGGCGCGATGAGCGTTCTGCAAACAACGGGTGGCAAACGTCGCTGGCAGGATTGGTGGCGGCCTCTTAGCTCAAACCGCCGCGCTTGAAAAAGATCGAAGACCGTAAGTTCGCAATCAGCGTTTTCTCTTAATGCCGGTATCAATTCCGGTGCGGATACGATTTTGGCACGCGCATCAGACGAAGGCTGTTTATGTTGAAATATCCGGTATCGGCGCTTCTAGTTTTTATTTTCGCTTTCACCGCTGCATCGCTATGTGTCGCACAGCAGAAACCGCCTCTTCAATCTTCGCCGCCAGCTCCGATTGCCCGGGACACACAGGAATCCGTCAAAATCTTTACGGAGGAAGTGCGGTTGCCCGTCGCCGCTTACGATGATTACGGGCGCTTCGATCCGACAGTTGCTCCCGCAGACATTCTGGTGCTTGAAGACAATGTGGCGCAGCAGGTCAGGAGCGTGCGCCGCGTGAATGCCAATGTGCTGCTGCTTTTCGATCTGGGCAGTCAAATCACCGCGTCGAGAAGCACGAACGCAACGCGCGACATTGCTTTGAGAATAATCGGCAGCCTCCGCACGGGCGATAAAATCGCCATCGTCCAGAACAGCAGGCGCGTTGAAGTCTTGCAGGATTGGACAATGAATGCGCCGGAAGCCGTGCGCGCCGTCAATACGAAGTTCTTCACCAGCACTCGCTCGCGCCTATCGGAATGCTTAGCGACGGCGGCAGCTAAACTGAAAGAACAACCCGTCGGCGATACTCACTTAATCATCTTTACAGACGGCCTGGAATCGCAAGGCAGCGAACGCCGATCAAACCATGCCGAGCCGATTAACCGAGATGCCATCAGGAAATTGATTGCGACGCAGGCCAGCCTGCACGTCTTCAGCTTCGCCGCACTCGTCCAACAGGCGGCAACGGAACATAACAAAGCTGTCAGTCTGGGAATTACCAACTATCTGCCGAGCGTTAGGATTGATACGGATTTGGAGATGCGGCGCTGGTTTACCAATTACGCGAGAGTGACGAAAGAGAGCGAGGAGCGCCTTGTGATGCTCGCGCAGGAAACGGGCGGACGGATTCTGATGCCGGCTTCGACCGAAGACAGCATCAAGCAAGCGGACGCGGTGGCGCGCGACATCGGCGCGCAATACGTCGTCACCTATACGCCGAAGCGCCCGTTCGCCGCTGCCGAAAACTCCGAGCGGCGTCGCGTTAATGTCTTTCCGCGCCGCACAGGGTTAGAACTACATTTGCTACGAAGCCACGTCTCCACGCCAATCCCGTAGAAGGTTGCTGTTAAAATTCTTATGAAATTCTTTTATTCTTTCGCCTGTTCGCTGCTTGCCTTGTTGCTTGTCTTTGGTTCGCGTCCGTGCGAAACATCGGCTGCTCTCGCCGCTGATTTTTATGATGAGCCGGGCGTGCGCCTTCTCAATCAACCCGTCAGTGAATATCGCGCACGGCGACAAAAGTTGCTGTCGGAGATAAAAGATGGCGTGGTTGTGATTCTCGGCGATGTTGAAGAGAGCGCCGGAGTCGAAGCGCGTTACCGGCAGAATAATTGGATGGCTTATCTGACGGGCGTGCGGACGCCGGGCGCGGCCTTGATGCTTGTGCCGCAGGGGTTGCCGTCGGCGGGCGGGGCGCGCGAAATCGTCTTTATTCCGCCGCGCGACGTGCGCGCCGAACGCTGGACGGGCGTGCAGCTTGCGCCCGGTGATGAGACGGCGAAAAGCTTCGGTGTCGAGCGCGTGCTGCCTTCGATTATCAGCGACGCAGTGAAAGAAGAAGCGGCGGAAGACGGCACAGTTAAAACTAAAAATAATGTTTTGCTGAAACTGCAAGAAGCCGCCGCGCTGCCCGCGTTCAAAACCGCGCAAGGACAGAGCAAGATGAAGCTCTACACGATTGCGCCGCGCCGTATGCGGGATGGCAACGTGCGCGAGTTTCAATTCGTCGAGCAAATCAAAAAGCAGTTACCCGGCGTTGAAGTTATATCAGTCGCTAACATCGTCGCCGAGATGCGCAAAACGAAATTGCCCGCCGAACTCCTGTTGCTGCAAAAAGCGATTGACATCACGGGCGAAGCCGAGCGCGACGTAGCGCAGCAGTTGAAGCCGGGAATGTACGAGTATGAAGCGCAGGCGATCATCGAGGCGGCGTTCACGCGGCACGGGGCGGAGCGTCCCGGCTTTCCTTCAATCGTCGGCAGCGGCCTGTATTCGACGATTCTGCATTACAACGAGAATCACAAACGCATAGACGCGGGCGATCTCGTCGTCTGCGACATCGGCGCGGAGTATTCGCTCTACACGGCGGACATCACGCGCACATACCCTGCGAGCGGCAAATTCACGCCGCGCCAGCGCGCCGTTTACCAACTCGTATTGGACACGCAAACAGCCGCCGCCGCTTACTGGAAACCCGGCATGACGCAAACCGATCTACATCTCTTCGCGCAAAATTTTATGCGGCAGAGCCAGCTTCGCGCGAAGGATACGGACGGGCGCGAGTACACTCTGGATCACTTCTTTATTCACGGCCTCGGCCATTATCTGGGAATGGACGTGCATGATGTCGGCGATTACAGCCGCCCGATGCAGCCCGGCGAAGTCTTCACTATCGAACCCGGAATTTATATTCAAACCGAACAACTCGGCGTCCGCATCGAAGACGACTACGTGATAACGCCCGCCAACACCGTCCGCAAACTCTCCGCCGCGATTCCCTCCGCCCCCGACGACATCGAACGCCTGATGAGCGAAGCCAACACACGCCGCGCCACTCGCTGATGCGCAATCCTGCCACGTGTAAATCTTTTGCGATAGGCTGTATAAATAAGGCAAATCAAGGGTTGAAATTGGTTCTAACACGCTCTGGCAAGATTATTGTGTGAATCTACAGACGGGACACTTGAGTTCTTTTGTCCCATTCATTGTACCGCGCCCGAATGTGCTATTGAGGCTTAGCTGTGGATGAAATAAAACATTTTGCCTACACGCCGTCTAAATCTTATAAGATAACAGTGCTATGAACAGATGCCCCGCTTGCTCAACGGCTGTAACTGAAAATATTCATGCCTGCCCTTCCTGTGGTTCAGCATTGACAGGCACACAGCCGACGGTGCGCCAGCCTCCGCCGAAAGAAAAAAGTAACCCCCGGAAAATCTCTCATTCGAGTTCTACAAGTTCGCGCAGCGAAGGTCATTTCATAGCGGGTACAATTCTTGATAGTCGGTATCGTATCCTCGGCCTGTTAGGCAGAGGTGGAATGGGCGAGGTCTATAAAGCCGAAGACCTCAAGCTCGGTCAGATTGTCGCGCTCAAGTTCCTGCCAGAAAATTTCGCCGAAGACAAAACGGCGCTCGAAAGGTTCTACGGCGAAGTCCGCACGGCGCGTCAAGTGTCGCACCCGAACGTCTGTCGCGTTTTCGACATCGGAGAGGTGGAAGGTTCGCACTTCATCTCGATGGAGTTTATTGATGGCGACGATCTGTCGTCACTGCTACGTCGCATTGGCAGACTTCCTCACGATAAAGCGGTTGAAATCGCCAGACAACTTTGCGCTGGGCTTCACGCCATTCATCAGGTAGGCGTTTTGCACCGTGACCTCAAACCCGCCAACGCCATCATTGACGGGCGCGGCAGAGCGAGAATTACTGATTTCGGCATCGCGGGCCTGGAGAGCGAGCTGAGAGACAGCGCGAGCGGCGCAGGCACGCCCGCCTATATGTCGCCTGAACAAATTACGGGCAAAGAGTTGACAGCGAAGAGTGATCTTTACTCGCTCGGTCTGGTGCTCTATGAAATCTTCACGGGCAGGCAAGCTTTTGAAGCCGAGACAATCAATGAACTGATTCGCAAACATAAAACAGCCGCGCCGACCACCCCCTCGGAATTCGTCAAAGATATTGACCCGCTCGTCGAGCGGATAATTCTTCGGTGTCTGGAAAAAGACCCGCGCGAGCGTCCCGCTTCCGCGATGCAAGTGGCGCTGATGCTGCCGGGCGGGAATCCTCTGTAAGCGGCAATCGCGGCGGGCGAAACGCCGAGCCCGGAGATGGTCGCTGCCGCGCCGAAAAAAGGCGCGCTCAAGCCCGCCGTTGCCGTCGCTTGTCTGTCGGCGGTTGTTTTGCTTTTCGCCTTCATCGTTTTCTTTGTGGGTAGAGTCAAACATCATGAATGGATTCCACTAGATAAACCGCCCGAAGTTTTGGCAGAGCGTGCTGATTCGATTGTCAAAAAACTTGGCTATACAAACACGCCCGTTGATGCTGATTACGGTTTCGCCGATAATTTAGACGATTATTACAGTTACGCCAACGCTGAACAGTCGCCGAATCGTTGGGAAAGAATGCGAAGCGGACAGCCCGCCGTGATTCATTTCTGGCATCGCACCAGCCCGCGCTATCTCGAACCGCTGCAAGGCGAATCAGTTTGGCTCAATGACCCGCCGAATGATGTCGCGGGAATGACTAAAATTATTTTGGACGTGCGCGGACGCTTGCTCGAATTTCAAGCCGTGCCACCGCAGGTAAAAGAGAAAACGGCGCAGACGGGCGAAGTTGATTGGGCAACGCTTTTCACGGAAGCGGGCTTGGACATTCGCAATTACCGGCAAACCGAATCGAGTTGGACGCCGCCCGTTTTTGCCGACATGAATTTATCATGGGAAGGCAAGCACGTTGACCACGCGGAAATTCCCGTCCGCATCGAAGCCGCCGCTTATCAAGGCAAACCCGTCTATTTTCAAATCGTCGCGCCGTGGGACAAACCGCTTCGGCAAGAGGAAACTTTTTCAACCGCTCCGCGCAGAGCGGCCGGCGTGATTTTGATTTTGATTTTCCTGAGCGTCGTTATCGCCGGAGTTTTTCTCGCCCGCCGCAATCTGCGGCAGGGGCGAAGCGATACCAGAGGCGCGTTCAAAGTTTCGCTTTTCATTTTTCTAGTATCACTCGCGGCGAGTCTGCTCATCGCTGACCACATTCCCGATTTAACCAGAGAATATCTGATTCTTTACAAAATAGCTGGAGATTCGCTTTTTTACGCTGCGCTGATTGGGTTGATTTATCTCGCGCTCGAACCTTACGTCCGCCGCCGTTGGGCGAGTTTGATAATCTCCTGGAATCGTCTGTTGGCAGGCGACTGGCGCGACCCGCTTGTCGGGCGCGACATTCTCGTCGGCGGTATGCTGGGTCTTACTCATACGGGTGTAATTTATTTGTTAAATCTTTTGCCCTATTGGATGGGAATCATGACTGCGCCAAATCCCGGTACGAATATTTCATATCTTCAAAGTTTCAAGCATCTTTGGGCGAATTTTTTAATGACCTCTGTGGACGGAATTTTTTCAGCCTTCGCCCCTTTGCTTTTTCTGGTTTTGCTGGTGACAATTTTCAGAAAGCAATGGCTTGCAACTATCGTGTTTTGGACGTTGATTTTCTTACTTATAGGCTTGGCTTTTGCTGGCGCGGCACCTTTGTTTTTCTGGCTCGGGCCGGCTCTGGTTGCCACTCTCATTGTCGTTTGCATCTCTCGTTTCGGACTTCTGGCAATGGTTTCGTTTCAAGTCTTTTTCACCTTAACTTTTCACAACCCGATTTCTGCGAATTTTTCGAGATGGTATTTCGGCAACACGATCTTCGCGGCGGTTGTGCTGCTCGGTCTGGCGATTTACGGCTTTTACACTTCGCTTGCCGGACAAAAGATTTTTGAAGCAAAATTTCTAGAAGATGCCGATGGCTAAAAACGGATGCTATGTGAATAAATATCAGATGGTTATTTTTCAGGACATAACATGGTAAATGAATAGACAAGCATTGTCGTGCAACAGCCATCATTAGAATCAATCAAATGTGGACAACAACCGTGCCCGCCGTTATGCTGCGCTTGGTTAAGTATTTCATAGGTACCTAAGAGTGGGTTAGTATAGCCCGTACCTTAGAGGCGTCCGTCAATTAATTACCGCCCAAATAGGATTAGAATTTAACTTCGATCATGGGTGATACTTCTATTTCGACACCAGACTTCCGCGCCCTGTTCGAGTCTGCCCCCGGGCTGTACCTCGTCTTGGCCCCCGATCTGACCATCGTCGCGGCCAGCGAGGCTTACCTGCAAGCTACCTTCACCAAACGCGAAGAGATTCTGGGCCGGGGGATTTTCGACGTCTTCCCCGATAACCCTGACGACCCGACTGCGATGGGCGTGGCCAACCTGAGCGCGTCGCTCGAAAGGGTATTGCGGAATGGCGTGGCCGATGCGATGGCGTTTCAGAAGTACGACATCCGCAGAACGGAAGCGGAGGGCGGCGGCTTTGAGGAAAGGTACTGGAGTCCGATCAACTCGCCGGTCATCGGCGTTGACGGTCAAGTGGTTTATATCATCCACCGTGTGGAAGACGTGACGGAGTTCGTCCGCCTCAAACAACAAGGCGTCGAGCAGGATCAATTTAATGAAGGTTTGCGGTCGCGGGCTGCTCAGATGGAGGCAGAGGTTTACGTCCGCGCGCAGGAGGTGGCGGTGGCGAACAGAAAACTGTCCGCCGCTATCGGCGTGCTCAAGGCAGAAGTCGCCCAACGCGAGCGCGCCCAAGCCGCGCTGTACAGGGAGAGGGAGTTCTTAGAAGCATTGTTGGAGAACGTGGAGGACGGCATCGTGGCCTGCGACGCGGAAGGCGTGCTCACGCTCTTCAACCGCGCGACGCGCGAGTTTCACGGGCTGCCCGACGAACCGCTGCCCGCCGAGCGTTGGGCCGAACACTACGACCTCTTCTTAGCCGACGGCGAGACGCGCATGGCGCGTGAGGAAATCCCGCTCTTCCGTGCTTTACAGGGCGAGCAGGTGCATAACGCAGAGATGGTGATTGCGCCGAAGCACGGGCCGAGGCGCAGGTTGCTGGCGAGCGGGCGGGCGCTCTTTAGCGCGAATGGGGAAAAACTCGGCGCGGTCGTCGTCATGCACGACATTACAGTGCAGCGGCAAGCTGAAGAAGAGCGCGTGCATTTAATTCAAGAGCGCGAAGCACGCAAGTTCGCCGAAGAGTCGAACAGCCTCAAAGACGAGTTTCTAGCGACACTCTCGCACGAGTTGCGCACGCCGCTGACGGCGATTCTCGGTTGGATAAGTATGCTGAACGCCGGGCAGCTTGACGATGAGACATCTGCTCGCGCCCTCAGTACGATTCATCGCAACGCCCAGTCGCTGGTTCAGCTCATCGAGGACCTGCTTGACGTCTCGCGCATTATCACAGGGAAGCTGCGCCTTGAAGTGAGCACGATAGAGCTGGCGCAGGTTATCGAAGCGGCGGTTGATGCGGTGCGCCCGGCGGCGGAAGCAAAGAACATCCGCCTCCAAGTGTTACTTGACCTGCAAGTCGGGCCGATCTCCGGCGACGCTGACCGTCTGCAACAGGTGGTCTGGAACCTACTCACCAACGCCGTCAAGTTCACGCCCAAAGGCGGGCGCGTACAAGTACGGCTGGAGCGCATCAACTCTCACGTCGAGATCGCGGTGAGCGATACCGGTAAAGGCATTGATGCGGAATTTCTTCCGCACGTCTTTGACCGTTTCCGGCAGGCCGATCAAAAGAGTACGCGCGCGCACGGCGGTTTAGGGCTGGGGCTGTCAATCGTCCGCCAACTCGTTGAACTACACGGCGGATCGGTTCATGCGAAAAGTGAGGGCGAAGGGCAGGGAGCGACCTTCGTGGTGCAGCTCCCTCTGATGGTTATGCGGCGGGGAATGGAGCACCACGAGGGGCGTAGGCATCCGACAGCCGGAGGCAGTATGGCGCTCGATTGCCCGCCGCAACTGGATCGCTTACGAGTGTTGGTTGTTGATGACGAGGAGGATACGCGCGATCTGCTGCGAACGGTGCTCGAACAATGCGGCTCAGAAGTCGTTACAGCCGGGTCGGCAATGGAGGCTTTGGAGGCGCTCGAAAACTCGAAGCCCGACGTGTTGATCTCAGACATAGGGATGCCGGAGGAGGACGGCTACGCCCTGATCGGGAAGGTGCGTGCGCTCTCTGCGGCGCGCGGCGGTAAAGTTCCGGCCATCGCGCTGACAGCTTACGCAAGAACGGAAGACCGGGTACGCGCGCTTGTGGCAGGCTTTCAGGTTCATCTGCCGAAGCCGATTGAGCCGGTCGAACTGGTGGCAGTCGTGGCGAGTCTCGTCGGGCGCACCGGAACAGCCTAACGTGCCTAAATGTGAACGAGACATTATAACTAATCCGTCTCGTTCATCCCGCCTTCAATCTGCTGTTTTCCTGACCCTGACAAAGGGTCATAAGCGAGGAATTGTCTCTGCAATGTCTCGTTGGAGGTCACAAAAATCGCGTTAGAATTTTGAACCCGGATGTGAGCAAATCAATAGCTTACTGATTATGCTTCCGTAGAAGAAGTAAAACCATTTCGTAGGTTTTTGTTTTCAAGGGGCGCAAATTTCCACTCTTGTTCGTATAAAGTGAAAGCGGCTCGCTACTTCTCAGTTAGCGAGCCGCTTTCGTTGTCGTGGGCTGTTGTTGTGACAGCGTAGTACGGGCGGATTAGCGCCTGCCGGAGTTCAGGATGCGTAGCAGGGCGATGAAGATGTTGAAGGCATCGAGGTAGAGCGAGAGCGCGCCCGCGACGTATTCGTTGGTTGGATAGCGTTGAATGATGTTCGATGTGTCGTAGAGCACGAAGCCCGCGAAGAGTAGCAGACTGGCCGCCGCCACCGCGAAGGCGAGGGCGCTCGAGCCGACTAAAAGGACGTTCAAGAGACCGGCGAGAATAATGACGATCAAGCCGGTTGTGATCATGCCGCGCAGGAAACTAAAATCGCGCTTCGAGACGAACACGTAGGCCGTCAATCCGCCGAAGATGCCGACGGTCAGCACGCCCGCTTGCAGCAGTGATGCCGGATTGTCCCGGCTGACGAAATAGACGAGCGGCGAAATTATGACGCCCGTCAGCGTCGTAAAACCGAAGAGCGCGAAAAGATTAACGACGGGAACGTGGCGCACGGCCTGCGCACCCATCACCGCGCCGAGCATCGCAAACAAGGCGATAAACGGATGTTCGGCGGCCTGTTGGATAAGCACGGGAAACGCGAACGCGAGCAGCACGCCGCCGATGGCAAAGAGCGTCGCGGCGAAAAAGAGCGCGTACACTTTGCGTATGAAGCTCATGCGTTCGGCGACGCTCGCCTGCGCCGCCGTCTGCATTTGCCAGCTATTAAATCCGTCGGACGGCGTCCACGCACTCTGGCCTGTGTGTTGTTGGTTTGGAGATTGAAAATTGTTCACTGAAGTATCCTCTGGATAAGCCGAAAACGCGCCCGCTAAAATTGTTCGGTTCATGGGCGCTGCGATTAAGATGCGTTTCGACGCGATCCCGATGTACGCGCGACAATTTACATCTTTACGTCGCTCGTGCCGCCTGATTTGTGATTCAATCGGAGCGGCCTTTTTATGTTAACCATTAACCGAAAATTTACTTGCTTTCGCGCCGCCGCTCATCTACTATGCCTCTTCTGCAAGCCGCTTCGGAAATCAAATTGCAAAGGCCGCATATCAAAGTCTATAACGCCGAACTTGGTTTCTGTGTGCCATCGCTTTACACCATTCTATTTGTTTCACCTGAAAGGCCCCTATGTTAAGAAAATTCCTTCCCCTTATCAGCAAAATATTGATTCTCGCCGCCGCTCTGTTGCTTATCACAGCCAATGTCTTTGCGCAATCGCAGGCCACTTCGGGAAACATCGAAGGCCGCGTGCTCGACCCGAACGGCGCGGTTGTGCCGAACGCCACCGTCACGGCGACTAATCCGCAGACAGGTTTCGAGAAAACTGCGACGACGGACGGCGAAGGTAACTATCGCATCGTTCTGTTGCCGCCCGGCACCTACACTGTGAGAACCGCCGCGCCAGGTTTCGAGTCGCCGAGTTTATCCGCTGAAGTCACGGTTGGCGGCGTGACTCCGCTCGATGTAACGCTCGGTGTGCAGGGTGTTGCGACGAATCAATTGACGATCACGGCGGAAGCTCCCGTCGTCGAAACCGGACGCACGTCCGTTGCGACGACGATCAACCAGCGCGCCATCGAAAACCTGCCGATCAACGGGCGCAACTTTCAGGACTTCGCCACGCTCACGCCCGGCGTGATACGCGATCCGACGCGCACCGGCGATCTGTCCGTCGGCGGCTTGCGCGGCACGCTCAACAGCGTGCAGGTGGACGGCGTTGATAACAACAACACCTTTTTCGGCCAATCGTTCGGGCGCGGCGGCGTGCGTCCGCCATATCAATTCTCGGAAGAATCCGTGCAGGAGTTTCAGGTTAATCAGAACGGCTTCTCTGCGGAGTTCGGGCGCGCGGGCGGCGCGGTCATCAACGTCGTCACCCGTTCGGGGACGAACCAGTTTCACGGCGGCGGCTTCGAGTATTTCCGCGACGAGTCGCTCAACTCGAACACGCCTGACTTGAAAGGCTTGCAGGCGCGGCGCGGCTTGCCGAACAGACGCCCCAAGTCGCAGATTAATCAGTTCGGCGCGCGTCTCGGCGGCCCCATCAAACAGAATCGCGCCTTCTTCTTTTTCACTTACGACGGGCAGCGCCAGACCCTGCCGAACTTTATTGACCCGCCGAACTTCTTCACGCAATCCGCCGCCATCCAGAATCTTTTGCTTCCGCGTTTGAACACCTATTCGCTGGCGCGCAATCAAGATGTTTTTCTGGCGAAGGGCGACATCGCGCTTAATCAAAATAATCAACTGTCGCTTCGTTTCAATAACCAGCGGTTCACCGGCACGAACAACGAAAACGGCGGCTCACTAAGCACCGAAGAACATTCCGGCGATAGCCTCGTGCGCAGCAACACTTTCTCCGGCACCCTCGCCTCGACGCTCTCGACGAAAGTCGTCAACGAGTTTCGTTTCCAATTTGCGCGGGATCGTGAACCCGGCGAGGCCAATAGCGACCGGCCTGAAGCGTTGATTGACACGGGCGCGGGAAATCTTGCGCTCGGACGCAACAATTTCAGCCCGCGCGAAACCACCATCAGACGCGCGCAGTTTATAGACAACGTCTCGTACATCAGCGGGCGCAGCAGCTATAAATTCGGCGTTGATTTCAACTTCGATAGAGTCTTGAATTTCTTTCCCGGACTCTTCAGCGGCTCATACACCTTCGGACGCACGGGAACGACGAGCGGTTACCAGAATTTTCTGAACAACGCGCCGACCGCCTACACGCAGAATTTCGCCGGAGCCGGAACTTCCGGCGGCACGACGAATCCTAACAACTCCGACTACGCCGCCTTTGCGCAGGACGATCTGCGCCTGACACAGAAGCTCACGCTCAATCTTGGCGTACGCTACGACTACCAAAATCTGGCGTGTCCGCCCGTGCGCAATCCCGATCCGGCATTGTTGAGCGCGGGTTACGATACGGCGCGCTGCCCGAAGGACGGCAACAACATTGCCCCCCGCGTCGGCTTTAGCTATGGCTTCAACGAGAAGACCGTCGTGCGCGGCGGTTACGGGATTTTCTACGCGCGCACACCGACCATCGTCGTCGGCACGGCGCACTCGCAAAACGGCATCAACGTCACCGGCATCAATTTGCGAAACGCCGCCGCGATTGCCGCCGCCGGACTCGTCTACCCGAACATCCTGACGGCTCCGCCAGCGGGCGCAGTCGCCAATCCGAATCTCTTTTTGTTCGCAGACAACTACGTGCAGCCTTACGTGCAGCAGGCGCGGCTCGGCTTCGAACGCGAGATATTGCCGAACCTTAGTTTGTCCGCGACCTATCTGCTTTACAGAGGCGTGCATCTGACGCGCACGCGCGACGTTAACCTAGCCCCACCCGTGCCGACGTCCGTCGCCGCGCCGGACGGACAGACTTTCACGTTCCAGCGTTTCCCGACGGCGCGCCCGCTCACGCGCTATAACCGCATCAACCTTTTTGAAAGCAACGCCAATTCCATTTATCACGGGCTTGCGGTGCAGGCCGTGCGCCGCTTCTCGAGAGGCTTTCAATTCACCGCCGCCTACACTTACTCGAAGGCGCGCGATGATAAGCCGGATCAAACGGCGGTCGTCGTCGGCGCAGACGATTCAAAGATTGCGCAAAATCAACTCGACACCCGCGCGGACTTTGCCGCCGCCGACACTGACTTGCGCCACCGCTTCGTCTTTAGTCCTGTTTATGAGACCGGGAAATTCAAGTACAGCGACAATCCGATTGCCCGCGCGCTGTTCAGCGACTACACATTTTCGGGCGTGATTCAGTTTCAGTCCGGCTTTGCTTATTCAGCCTTTGTCGCGGGCGATCCGAACAACGACGGCAATCGCGCCAACGACCGCTTGCCGGGAACTGCGCGCAACAGTTTCTATACGCCGTCCGTTTACCAATTCGACGCACGCATCACGCGCGCCATTCACACCAGCGAAACAACGCGCCTGCGTTTGATTCTCGAAGGCTTCAATATCTTCAATCACCCGAACGTCGCAAGCGTCAATACGACGAATCTTACTTTTGCGACGGCGACGGGCGGAGGGTTCACGCTCACCGCGCCGTCAGCCGCAACCGCCTTCGGCACGCCGCGCTCGTTCTCCACGCAAAGCCCGTTTCTTTCGCCACGTCAAATACAGCTTGCCGTCAAGTTTGATTTCTAAACGGCGAGCGGCACGGACAAGAAAGCGGCGCGCTACTGTGACGGTAGCGCGCCGCTATTGCTTTCTTTGCGAACTTCGATTCTTGCGTTATCAGTGTAAAGCTGTTTAGCGCAAATCTACTTTCTTGTTTTCGCCCGCCTCATATGGTTCGCCGGTTGCCACAGCTTTGACGAAGCCGACGAGGTGAACGACGGCGCTCGACGACGAATCCCAATACTCGGCCTGCTCTGCGCGCACGTTCAGCAAAGCCACGTCAGGGTCTTCAAGCCCTTTGGGAAACCATGCTTTGTAAGCGGGAGTCCATAGCTCTTCGATTTTACGGCGGTCGCGTACCAGCCGCGCTTTGCCGGAAACGGAGACGTAATGATTCTTGTCCGGCGCGGCATAGCTCAAGTTGACATGATGATCCTGTTCGATCTCGTCAACTTTCGGCGTGCTCGCCGCCGTGAAAAACCATAGCTCGCCGTCAAATTCGGTTTGCTGCGTCGCCATCGGGCGGCTGCGAAGCGTGCCGTCGGGTTCGGCCGTAGTGAGCATGGCGAACTTGATATCTTTAATCATTTCGCCGAGTTTCCTGATGCTGTCGGTGCGGTCTGCTGCCTGATTGTCCACGATATAAAAATTCCTCCTGTTAAGCTGCCTTTGCTTCCGAGACTTCAATTGATCGGTGTTTTACGAGAGAATATTACATCAGAAAGTCATAAATGAATCACGCGACGAATGGAAAAGTGTCCGGCGGAAATTTATACGCGAGGTGCTCTGAAGATTCATAACTCCTGCTGGCTGAATAACAATCAATTCTGCCGGAGAAGGAGTGATTTTTTAGCCGAGCTTTTGCGTAGAAATCTACTGCGCGTTTTCCACATCGTGGTATGCTGCGCAGCATCGTCGGGGCGTAGCGCGGTAAGTTTATGGCGGCGGGCGAATTCGAGCGAAACGAAAGAGGAGCTTATGGAGCAAGCGGAAGCAGCCGAAAATAAAGCGCGCGGGGCATCCGGTGCGGACGATATGAAAAGCCGCCGCGTCACTCTGGCGGACGGACGTTACTTGATTTTTTATACATTCGACGACGCGCCCGATGCCGCGCCGCACATTGTTGATGAAGACGCGAAACGGCGCGAGCCTGTGGCGCAGCCCGTTGCGACGGAGGAGCGCCATGTCTGAACTGCGTTGGAATCCGCTGCTCGGCGAATGGGTGGCGACCGCAACGCACAGGCAGGATCGCACGTTTCTGCCGCCTGCCGATCACTGCCCGCTCGACCCGACAAAGCCCGGCGGCTTTCCTACGGAAGTGCCCGAACCGTCCTACGATATCGTCATCTTCGAGAACCGTTTTCCCTCGCTAAGGCCAGACCCGCCCGCGCCATCCGTTGAAGGCACGGACTTATATCCGGTGCGTCCCGGCCAAGGCGTCTGCGAAGTCATCGTCTACACGGAGCGGCACAACTCCACGCTCGCGCAGGAACGAGTCGAGCAGATTGATAAACTCGTGCGCGTGTGGACGCACCGTTTCGCGGAGTTGGAGAAGCTGGATTTCGTTGACTACGTTTACATCTTCGAGAACAAAGGCGAGGCCATCGGCGTTACCCTGCATCACCCGCACGGGCAGATTTACGGTTACCCGTTTATCCCGCCGCGCATCGCACAGGAGCTAGCGCAAACGCGCCAGCATTGGGAAGAGCGCGGACGCTGTTTGCTGTGCGATATCATCACGGAAGAGAGGCGCGACGCCCGCCGCATCGTCGCCGAAAACGAATCTTTCATCGCGTACATTCCGTTCTTCGCGCGCTGGCCTTACGAACTCCACATCAGCGCCTCGCGCCATCTGCAAGCTTTAACAGACCTGACGCGCGCCGAACAAAGAAAGCTCGCGGAGATTCTGAAGATGCTGCTCGTCGCATTCGATAAGCTGTTCGATCTATCGTTTCCCTACATTATGGCGATGCACCAGCGCCCGACCGACGGGAAGAATCATGAACACTACCATTTTCATATAGAGTTTTACCCGCCGCTGAGAACCGCGACGAAGCTCAAGTATCTCGCCGGTTCGGAAACGGGCGCGGGAATGTTCATCAACGACACGCTCGCCGAAGAAAAGGCCGCGCAACTACGCACACACGTCGTGCCGGTTGTGTGGAACGAAAAGGAGGCCGCGCGTTGATTAACGTCAGCGATGTCGAATACGTTTTTCGTGAGTTGCACGGCGGCGAACCGCGTTTGTTCAGTGCGCCGGGACGTGTCAATTTAATCGGCGAGCACACGGATTACAACGACGGTTTCGTGCTGCCGTTGGCGATTGACCGGCACACGGTTGTCGCTGCAAACCTGCGCGATGATCGAAAAGTGCTGGTGCGCACGCTTAATCTAAATGAGAGCGCGGAGTTTGATTTAGATCAAGCGGCAGAGACACAGCGCGGGCGTTGGATTAACTACATCGAAGGCGTGGCGCGAAGTCTGGAAGCGCGCGGCGTCAAACTGCGCGGCGCGAATCTGGTGTTGCAATCGGATGTGCCCGTCGGCGCGGGGCTTTCGTCTTCCGCCGCGCTCGAAGTCTCGGTCGCGCTCGCGCTTGCCACGCTTTCAGGAGCGAAAATTGACAAGGTTGCGCTGGCACTGGTCGGGCAGGCCGCAGAACATCATTACGTCGGCATCAAGAGCGGCATCATGGATCAATTTATCGCCGCGCTCGGAGAAGCCGGGCACGCGCTCTTGATTGATTGCCGCGCGCTTTCCGCCGAAGCCGTTCCGCTCGACACACGCGATGCGCTGATCGTGATCTGCGACACGCGCGTGAAGCACGAACTCGCCGCTTCCGCTTACAACGAACGCCGCGCCGAATGCGAGCGCGGCGTCGTGTTGCTGCGCCAATTTCTGCCGGACATCAAAGCCTTGCGCGATGTGAGCGTCGCGGAGTTTGAAAAATACGAAGCGCGTTTGCCTGAACCCGTGCGCGCACGCTGTCGCCACGTCGTGACGGAGAACGCGCGCACGCTCGCCGCCGCCGCCGCGTTGCGGCAAAATGATCTGGCGGAAGTCGGACGCTTGATGTACGAATCGCATCGTTCACTGCGCGACGATTACGAAGTCAGCTGCCGCGAGTTGGATGTGATGGTTGAAATCGCTTCATCCATTGATGGCGTAATTGGCGCGCGGATGACGGGCGGCGGCTTCGGCGGCTGCACGGTCAATCTTGTGCGGCGAAGCATCCTCAAAGAGTTTGAAGAGCGAATCACCCGAGAGTATAAGCAGGCTACCTCACTTGATCCGTTCATCTACGAGACTGAAGCGAGCGAGGGCGCGAAGGAGATCGTCGCGTGATTCATCGCAAGTGGAATTAATCAATCGGGTTTCCGGCGAGTCGAGACGCCGTTAAGCAAGGAGAAGATTGTGACGCGCAGCAGAACCGTAATGAACTCCTCTTGCGCGTGATTGATCCGGGCGACGGCTCGAAGCAGTTTTCGCAGTTCTCCTCCGACGAAATCCCGCACGGTAAACAAAGAGCGGAACAGCTAATCGAGCCACTCCGAGAGTGTTTGCCACAGCAGCCATGCGTTGAGGGTGGCGATAATGACGGCAACGGTGTAGCCGAGAATTTTACACCACAGCGGATTGACGAACTCGCCCATCTTTAACTTGTCACTGGTGAACATCACGAGCGGGAAGACGGCAAAGCTTAATTGCATACTTAGCACCACTTGGCTGAGTATGAGCAACTGCGTCGTGCCCGTTGCGCCGTAAAGCGCCACGACGATGACGGCGGGCACAATCGCAATCGCGCGTGTAATCAAACGCCGGAGCCACGGGCGCAGACGAATGTTAAGAAAGCCTTCCATCACAATCTGCCCGGCGAGAGTGCCCGTCAGAGTCGAGTTTTGACCGGAAGCTAAAAGCGCGACGGCAAACAAGGTGCTCGCGCCTGCCGCGCCCAGAAGCGGCGAAAGCAGTTTGTAAGCGTCGCCGATTTCCGCGACTTGCGTGTTGCCTGTGCGGTGAAAGGCGGCGGCGGCGACGATCAAAATCGCCGCGTTGATAAAAAGCGCGAACATCAAGGCGAGTGTCGAATCAATCGTCGAAAATTTTATCGCTTCGCGCTTGCCTTCCGGCGTGCGCTCGTACTTGCGCGTCTGCGTGATGGATGAATGCAAGTAAAGATTGTGCGGCATGACGGTCGCACCCAAGATTCCGATGGCGATGTAGAGCATCTGCGGGTTCGTCACGATTTGCGTGGAAGGAACGAAGCCGCGCAGAATGCCGCCGATTTCCGGGCGCGAAAAAATTATCTCCAGCGTGAAACAGACGCCGATAGTTGCGACGAGCGTGATGACGACGGCTTCGAGCCAGCGAAAGCCGCGATTTTGCAGCAGCAGCAGAATCATCACATCGAAGCCTGTCAGCAGCACGCCGTAAATGAGCGGAATGCCGAACAACAGATTGAGCGCAATCGCCGAACCGATGACTTCCGCCAGATCGCACGCGATGATTGCGATCTCGCACAAAATCCATAACACGAACGAAACTTTCGGATGAAAATGGTCGCGGCACGCCTGCGCCAGATCGCGCCCTGTGACGATTCCCAATCGTAACGCAAAGCTTTGCAGCAGGATCGCCATCAAGTTTGAAATCATGATGACGGAGAGTAGCTGATAATTAAAACGCGCGCCGCCCGCCAGATCAGTCGCCCAGTTGCCCGGGTCCATGTAACCGACGGCGATAAGATAGCCGGGGCCTGAAAAAGCGAGCATCTTGCGCCAGAAGCCCAAGCCCGTCGGCACGGGCATCGAAGCGTTGACTTCCTGCAAACTCGCGTGCGGCGACGTGCGTCGCCACCCGCCTGTCGGTAATACTCTCAAATCACTGTTTCTGTTTATCATCTGAAGACCTGTTTCGATATCACAATCGCGCAAAATAATAACTTCTTTCCCCGGCAGTTTATTCAGATTGTTTCCTGAAGGGATGCTCAAAGCTCAGGTAGAAGAAAATAGCACGCTCGCTTCTGTTCGCCCCGACGCCGAGCGGGACGGAAACGCCGGGAACAATCTGCAAGCCCCCTGTGAAAGTTGTGCGCCCACCGAACGCCGGGATTAATAAACAGCGTGTTGTCGCGCATCTTCCGTTCGTTGCCGATTACTGTTTCGGAACTGTTCCGTGCCGTTTCTAACAACGCATTGAAACGTGGTTGCGTTGCCGCATAAAAGTATTGATGTGCTGCACCACGCCCGCCTCTTGGTTATAGGCCTCTTCAATCAAAAAACTATTATCCTGAATCGGCGGAGGTGCTTTCTTTACCGGCTTTTAAGCAAAGCTTGCGGCGGCACACAACAATAGTAAGGCCAGCAAAAGAGGGTGTTTCGTTATCAGCATCTTAAAATCCAACATCGGTCAAAAAGCAGGACTCTCACTCTCTCAATAAAGAGTTTTTGTTTGGAAGTTAACCGAGGTGCATTTTCAGATGAAACGTGGTAAAAGTCAAGAGGGAGTTGTTTAGGGGCTGTCAGCGGAAACGTGCCGACGAGAATATGGCGCTGCTTTCAGTGATTGCATAATACGTAGCGTGTCACTATCCTGACGCTTTGTGCGGGCGGAAAGTTTGATGGAAATCCGTGACGACCGAAAGGAAAGTTGATGGGTGTAACGAAGCACAGCGAAAAACCGGTCACTCAATCAAACGAGGATTATCTGAAGACCGTTTTTAATCTTTCGGAAGCGCGGGAGGAGCGGGAGGCTAGCACCGGCGATCTGGCGCTGGCGCTGGGCGTCAGCCCGCCCGCGATCTCGAAGATGTTAAAGCATCTGGAGAAGCAATCGCTGGTTACGCACACGCCTTATCACGGCGTGCGCTTAACCAAAAAGGGGCGTCGCATTGCGCTTCATACCATCCGGCGTCATCGTCTGCTGGAGCGTTTTCTGGTCGAGACGCTGGGGTATGCGCTTGAATCCGTGCATGGAGAGGCGGAGCGTTTGGAGCATCACATCTCGGATGAATTCGAGCGGCGGATAGATACTTTAATGGGCAACCCGGAGCGTTGCCCGCACGGAAGCCCGATTCCGACGCCCGATGGCGAGATTGTTTCCTCGCACGGCCAGCCGCTCTCGGAGATCGAACCGCCCGCTTCGCTTCACGTCGAGCGTTTGCGCAGTTCGGACTCCACCCTGCTGCGCCATCTCTCCGAAAGCGGTTTGCTGCCGGGAACAATCATCCGTTTGATTAGAAGGGAACCGTTCGGCGGCGATTTAAGTCTGGAAATTGACAAGCGTAAAATACGTCTTTCCTACCAGGCCGCGCGGAGCGTGATCGTTTCGCAGAAATCATAACGCGGCGGCGCAAACAAACTCGGATATAGCTTACAGCGTATTGAAAAAGTGGAACGGCTTCGGATGAATTGGCGCGCTCGCCTGGGCTTCCGCAGGCCGATTAGAAGCCCGGCCTTGAGCGCCACGATAACGCTCTGGCGACCTACCGTGTAGAAGTCTTCACCATAGTTGATTGATGAACTCGCCCATCCTCTGCTCTCGTTTCACAGTTTAGAACTCCATCTTCAATCGCGCGTTGAAAGAGCGCGCCGGAATATAGTTCGTGCCGCCAAAGACCGACAGATAGTTATAAAGTCCCGATTTATTCGTCAGGTTCAGCG
>JBHENC010000007.1:129485-227790 GCA_046262295.1 Pyrinomonadaceae bacterium
ACTGCACGCCGAATCTCAACGGTTCACGGCGAATGAAGTCGTAAGCGAAAGAAGCGTCGTAGATGGTGCGCGATCTGACACGCACTACTTCTGAGGTCAACTCCAGTAGCGCAAGCCCGGCGGCGGTATCCGGGTTGGCGGCAAGCGCGGGCGCGTCCGCCGCTGAAACTCCCGTGACCAATCCGCCGTCATGTCGCACAAGGAATTGCGCGAAGATGCCGCGACGACGGTTGCTGTACTGCACAGCGCCCTGCATGGTTTGCCGTTGATCGTGATCTATCACGAACTCTTCGCCGCCGAAAGTGTCCACGCTTGCGCCGCTCAAAAAAAGCCCGCCGGAGAAAGGCGGCGTGACGAGCGCCTGCACGAAACCTAAACTGAAATAGCCGCCGAATCCGCCTTTGCGCGCGGTGTCGAAACGTAAGTCGAGGCCTTGCACGCGCCCGCGTGAAATCGAGATCGGAAAGATGATCGTCGTGTTGAGGAACTGATCGTTGTCGTGCAAATCGCGTATGCCTTTGCGATAGTACGCGACATCGAGACGTCCGACGCGCCCGGCACTCTGCCGCGCGCCCACCTCGAACCAGTGCGAGCGTTCCGCCGGAATCTGTCGCGTGCGCGAACCGAAAAGGCGAATCGTTAAAGGATTAACGAGCGCGGCGGCAGGCTCGCTGCCGGAGATGAGCAGGTTCTCCGTCGAAGGCGTCTGCATGATGCGATTGTATGAAGCGCGGAAGATCGTGTCCGTCTGCGGAATGCGATAGGCGAGTCCGAGTCGCGGGCTAAGCGCCGTCTCCGTCCGCAGAAAGTTGTAACGGTCGAAGCGCACGCCGCCGCCGATGGTCAGATTGCGGAAAGTGTATGTGTCCTGTAGGTAAGCTGAAAACTGTTTGCCCGTGCGCTTCTGCGCGGTGTTGAAGAGGCGCGGCGCGCCGTTGATGCTTGAATTATTCGCGGCGGCTTGGGCGAGGATGGTGCGGTCGTAAGCGAGCAGATTCGGGTTGAAGTTGACGAGCAAGCTGTTAATTTCGCTCTGCGTAAGCGACGAATCGAAAGCGAAATTCACACTTCCGTCCGGGTTAATAGTCGCAACGGAATTAGCGGGAAGCGGATTGAATGTCGGGTCTGTGAATTGAAAGTTGAAGGCTTCGCTCGACGGAAATGCGAAGGCATCAATGCCGAACTTGAGGGTGTGATCGTTGCCGACGTAGGTCGCATTTGCCACCGCGCCGAAGGTCGGCAAATGGCGCGAGACGCTGAAGGCGACGGGCGTATCGCCTGCGCTCGGAGAGGAAACGGCGGTCGAGAAGCGCAGGTAAGGCGCAATCGTCATCGCCCATCGTTCATTGAAAACGTGCTGCCACGACGGATAGATGGCAAGATTGCGATTCTGCTGCACCTGGCGTTGCCCATTCAATTCCTGTGAGGGCGTGTTGGCGATATTGAAGCGCGAACGCGCGACGACGATATTCAGCTTGAAGAAGTTGCGGTCATTCGGCACATAGTCAAAGCGCGTGAACAAACTTTGCCCGTTACCGTAGTTATTGAGTCCCGCGCCGCCTGCCGTGACCACCCGCCCGTCGCCGAAATCGGCAGTTGCGTTTTGAAAAGGCGGGTCGAGATAGCGCGATGTAAAACTGTTCGCCGCCGAGATGAAATAACCGAATGTGCGCGCGGAGTTTTCGCCGCCAAGCTTGAACGACGTTTCGCCTGAACCGAACGAACCGCCGCCGATGTTGATATTGCCAAAAACAGGACGCCCGCGCCCCAAACCCGATTGCGTCGTGACCTGAATCACGGCCGACGCTTTGTTGCCGAACTCCGGCGCGATGTTGCCGAGTTGCACGCTCATGCCTTCGATATTGCGCGCGTCGAAGTTGTTCGCGTAGATCGCCGAGAGTTGGTCACTGACCGGGATGCCGTCAATGACGAACGACGATTGATTATGCGCTCCCCGCGCGTGGAAAACTCCTTTACCATCGCGGACGATGCCGGGAACAGAGAGCACAAGGCTTTCGATTTGGCGACTGGGCAATGCGCTCGTCAGATTCCCGATGCTCAACGAATCAACCGCAATCTCGCTGCGGGTCGGCTCAATGCTCAATTCGCTGTTGGCAGTTACCTCGACTTGTTCGCCGACGGCGGCAACCGCAAGGCGCACATCCGTTTCCAGCGGCACGTTCGAGCGCAACGCGACATCCTGCGTCGCGTCTGTAAAGCCGGTTTGTGAAACCCTCAGCGTATAGGCGTTGAATGGCACGTTGAAGAAGGTGTAGCGCCCCTCGTCGTCCGTCGTCGTCGCTTGACGATAACCGTTGGTCGCATTCTCAATGGCTACGCTTGCGCCGGTCACGCTCGCGCCGTTCGCGTCCGTCACGCCCCCGCGCACGATTCCTGACGATTGCGCGCTCGCCGCAACTTGAAAACAGCAGACCAAGACTAAACTAAACAAAGCATGAGCAAGGCAACTTCGCATACGACCTCCATGTGTCCGATTCAACCGAAATAATCTCCTAAGTTTTAGAGTGTGAAACTAAGATTTAGACTACTCTAAATCTTAGTTTTGCAATTTTTATAATAGAATGTTAAAAGTGTCAAGTCCGGGATGTGTTCGGAGTCGAAAGAAAGCCGGGAGTGATTTAATGACATCAGCCGCCGATGAGTTGCAACAGATTACGCCCGTTGTCGAAGATTATCTAAAAATGATCTACCGCATCGCACAGGAGAGCGGGCAGGTTCGCACGGTTGCGCTTGCCGAAGCGTTGAACGTCAAACCCGCTTCGGTCACGGCGATGCTGAAAACACTGGCGGAATTGAAACTTGTCGAGTACGAACCTTACTACGGCGTGACGCTCACCGATGCGGGCGCGAAGGTCGCGCTCGAAGTTATTCGGCATCATCGCTTGATCGAGCTTTACCTGGTCGAAGCGTTGGGTTTTAGTTGGGATGAAGTTCACGAAGAGGCCGAAGCGTTGGAGCACGTCATCTCCGAAAAGCTGGAAGCGCGCATCGCCGCACACTTGGGACATCCGACACTCGACCCGCACGGCGACCCGATACCGGCGCTCGACGGCACAGTGCCGGAAAGTTCCGCGTTGAGTTTGGCGGATGTGCCGGTGGGCAAAGAAGCGCACATCACGCGCGTGGCTGACCAGCAAGCGGAACGCCTGCGCTACCTGGGAAAGCTGGGAATCGTTCCGAAAGCGGTAGTAAGAGTCACCGCCGCCGCGCCTTTCGATGGCCCGCTCTCGGTGCGCATCGGCAAGAAAACCCACGCCTTAGATCGAAAGTTGGCAAAAATGATTCTTGTCGAATCTCTCTGACCCGCCCCGGACCTTAACTGCTTTGCATCGGCGAAGGATGAAAGAAGCATGGCGGAAGCGCTGAAAGTATGAATCTTTTCACCATAATCTGGGGTGCAGCGGCCGTGACCTTTGTGCTCCGCGTTGCGGCACATAACGGCCGTAGCAGTCTTGAATTAATTCTGCGGGAAGATGCTGGCGGTGTGCTTTAAGCTTTTGATCTCAGTTGCGTTTTCGGAGAAGATTAAAAGAGACCGCCCGTGCAAGATTCCGTCGTGCCGTGACGCTGACTATTTATAGCAGAAAGGGCGCGTTTGGCATCCGTGACAAAAGCTTGCGCGGGCGGTCTCTCAGAGTTTACGAAGAAATAATTACTTCGTTTTGTCCATTTTATCTTTCTTATCTTTCTTATCTTTCTTATCCATCTTGGGCATTTTGTCCGGTGCGCCGCCTGCTGCTGGCTTTGCGATGAACAATCCTGCGATGGCGAGCACTTGTTCTTTCGTCAAAGGCTCGTCGAAGGATTCTGTGGCGGCATCTCTGCTGATACCGGGAAGCGTCGCTACGTCGGCTCCGCCCTGCGTGGTGTTGTCTTCGCCGTCGTAAACGGGCTGCGTCGGAGCGGGTAGATCGCCGCGCGAATTGCCTGTGATCCATCCGTTATGGCCGCGTATGCGACGGACTTCCGCCGCGTGGCGCGCTTCGACCGAGTGGATTTGCAGTGCGACCGTCAGAATCTTGCCGTTCGATGCGAGATTCCCGGCCTGTCCTTTATAGGCGCGAACGCCTGTATCCTCGAACGCCTGCGCGACGGCGAGAAAAGTTTTGTAGTTGGAGAACACATCTGCGAACGCGCCGCCCGCCGTGAAGTCGAAGGTCGGCTTCGGCCCGGCTTTCGCTCCGAGCACGGACGAGAGCAGCGCGACGTGCGCCGTCTCATGCTTGCTGATCTGTTGAAAGACGGCCTGCGTTTCCGACGGAATCAGGCCGGAGCTGGAAACTGCGGTGCGGTAAAATTCGTCTTCGAGCCGTTCGAGCGTAAGGGCGAAGTTGAGCACGTCAACGATCTTGCCGGGCAGTTTTGCGTCTTGCCCGAAAGCGGTTGCGGCGAGCGCGCCGAAGGCCACCGGCGCGGTGGCAATGGCTCCGACCAGCCGTCTGGCTTTCAGAAGCGTCTCACGGCGGGAGGTCATGTGCGTGATGATTTCGGGATCGATTCCCTCTAGCAAAGGTTTGTTATCTTCCATTTTCATTTTCCTCCCTTAAGCTTTCGGTGTTGGCAGCTTGTTGGCGGTGACGACCGGCGAGCTGATAAACGGCGCGGCCGCCGCGAGAACTTCCGCAGGCGAGCGTGCCCCATCTAACCCCTGCGCGTTGACGACATCATCGCCGGAGAACGACGCCGAGTTCGGCTGTAACAGATCGCGTATGATCGCGGCATGGCGCGCTTCGACCGAGACGATCTTGCCCGCGAGCAAGAGGAATTCGCCTTTCTTCAGAAGTTGTCCCGCGCCGTTGTAAGCGGAAACGCCGAGGTCTTCAAAAGTTCTGGCCGTGCCGAGCACGCTGTCGCGGCTGCTAAAGTTGATGGCACTGAAGTTAGGTGTGAGCGCGGGAATGGCTTTTTTGCCGAGCGCGACTTTGAAAAACTCGCGGTGCGCGACTTCGTGATCGCGGATTGCGGTCAGGATGTTTCGCTCGTCGCTGCTCATACCGGAATACGGGCTGCCGACGGCCTGCGTATAAAAGGCCGCTTCGAGTTGTTCGAGCGCATAGGCGTAGTTCAGGATGCCTGTATCGCCGCTGCCCAGATCAACCGTGTTGCCCTTCTCCTGTTTGCCCTTATCTTTTTGGATCAGAAGATCGAAGCCGTTGAAATTGTCGCGTCCTTTGGCGACGCCGATGCTGCCAAGTGCAAGCATCGCGGCGGTGGCTAAACCCGTGCGAACCAAAAATGTTCGCCTGCTGTTAGACTCAACTGTGCATACGGCGAACTCCCGCCTGTCCGCGCCCAGCCTGCTGTTGTCTGACATTTACCCTACCTCCATTGAAAAAGTTAACTTCGTACAGGCAGACACGTATAACGCATCGGGAAGATTTTGTGTCGCCGTTAATCAAATCGAACGAAAACCTGTGTCGCCGTTCGCTTCTGATAAAGGCGCAAAGCGAACGGGCAAAAGTTAAAGGGATGTCTGGGAAAACGCTGCTATGTGTCAAATATACGGGTCAAAAGCCACGTATGGATTTGGACAACTTCACGAATCTGTGACATTGACAACCGTGAATCTTCATTCACCTGCCACAGGAGCGATTATCTTTGCGGTGTAACTTGGCGTGAAAGATAGCGCACATCGGGTGACTCGTCAATATTTTTTCCAAGAGAAAAGCTGTACGCCGATGACGTACAGCCTCTTTTAATTGAGCTAATTTGCGAACGATAGATTAACGAAAGGCGTGCGCCCGCCGGAGTTAAGCCGTCACGCCCGCCAGCTGCGTGCGACGCTCGCCGGTGATCTTCTTGAAGGTTGTTAAAGCCTGCGCGACGACTTGATCCATATTGTAATACTTATAGGTTGCGAGCCGCCCGACGAAGTAAACGCCTTCGGCCTGATCCGCGAGAGCTTTATATTTCGCGTAAATCTCCGCGTTCTCCGGTTTCGGTATCGGATAATACGGATCGCCCTCGGAGCGCGGATATTCGTAAACGATTGAAGTCTTCGGATGTTCCTGTCCGGTCAGATATTTGAACTCCGTCGTGCGCGTATACATTTGCTCATTAGGATAATTGACGACCGGCGCTTCCTGAAACTTCTCTTTATCATGCGTCTCGTGTTTGAAATGCAACGAGCGATAGGGAAGTTTGCCGTAAATATAATCGAAGTATTCGTCAACCGGCCCCGTATAGATCATCTCTTTGTAGGGAATCATGCCTTCGATTTCATGGTAATCCGTATTGAGCATAATCTTGATGTTCGGGTGATCCAGCATATTCTCGAACATACGTGTGTAGCCGTGCAGTGGCATCGCCTGATACGTGTCCGTAAAATAACGGTCGTCACGATTGGTGCGCGTCGGCACGCGCGCCGTTACGGAGGCGTCCAACTCCGACGGATCAATGCCCCATTGCTTGCGCGTGTAGTTGCGGAAAAACTTTTCGTAAAGCTCGCGCCCCACTTTGCTGACGACGACATCTTCGGAAGTGGTGATGCGCTCGACCGATTCGGCGACGGAAGCGAAGAACTCTTCAACTTGAAAGCTCGTCAGATTAAGTCCGTAGAGCTTATTGATCGTATCCAGATTAATCGGGATCGGCAGCAGTTGGCCGTCAACCGACGCGAGCACGCGATGCTCATAAGCGCGCCATTCCGTGAAGCGGGACAAATACTCGAAGACTTCGCGCGAGTTGGTGTGAAAAATATGCGGGCCGTATTTGTGAACCAGCACGCCCGCATCGTTGTAATGATCGTAAGCGTTGCCTGCGATGTGCGGGCGCTTATCCACAATCAGAACTTTCTTATCCATCCCGACCGCGAGCCGTTCGGCTAAAACGCTTCCGGCAAATCCCGCCCCGACAATCAAATAATCAAACATCTTCTATTTCTCCGCTTCTCGTGTGATTAGTCGCCACTCGCAAAACTGTTTGTCATTGCGGCCGCTGTCGTCGCGCCCGCCGCCGCTGCCCGCGCGCGCAAAGGCATGGTCGCCGCTGCGTTAACGCTTGAATCGTGGCGCGCAACGACGCCCTCAATCAGCTCAGACATACGCGACCACGTCAGCCGCCATGAATTCTGCGCGAGGAAAGCGTCAGCGCGTCGTAATCTCTCGTCCGCGTTCTCCTGCATTGCCGCTTCAATGCCTGCCACAAAATCCGCGACGGTGTCGGCGATATGCACCATCTTCTGCTGACCGTAGGGACGCACTACGTCGCGTATCGAAGTGGACACGACGGGACAGCCTGCGGCCAAGTATTCCGGCGTCTTCGTCGGGCTGATAAAGCGCGTTGATTCGTTGCGCGCAAACGGCATCAGCGCGACATCCCAGCCGCTCATGTAAGCGGGCAACTCTTTGTAGTTCTTGCCGCCCAGATAATGAATGTTCGCGCGACGCGGCAAACTCGCCGGGTCAATCTTGACGACGGGGCCGATCATCACAAACTGCCAATCGGGACGCGCTTCGGCCGCGCCGTCGAGCAGTTCGAGATCAAGCCGCTCGTCAATCACGCCGCAAAAACCCATGCGCGGATGAGCGATTGACGCTTGATCAGCCGGATCGTCGGCGATGCCGCGCGCCTGCATAAAATGTTCCGTGTCAATGCTGGAAGGAAAAGCGTAGACGTGTGGGTGCTGATTGCGTTTGGCTTCGTAAAGGCTCTGGCCGCCGGTAAAGACCAGATCGGTGCGGCGGAAAAGTTCGGCTTCGCGGCTCTTCAAAGTGGGCGGCGCATTCTTAAAGGCCGACAACTCATCCATGCAATCGTAAACGACTGCGGAGGGCTGCAAATGGCGCGTGAAGCCGAGCGCCATAGGCGTGTAATACCACAGAATGTGCTCGTCTATTCCCTGTTCATCGAAGAGGCGATCAATCAGCAATTTCTGCACGGCATCCAATTGCTGCGCATCTTCGCGGTAGCTTTCCGGCAGATGCGGCACGACAATGCAGAGGCCGTCTTCGCGTTCACTCATCTCAAGACGCGGCTCTATGCTTTCATCGAAAATCGGTTCTTCAAAAAAGAAAACGCGCCGCTCTTTAGCGCAACGGCTCAATATATGCTGCGGCCTTTGATAAACGAAATCCCAACGCAAGTGCGATAGGCAAACCAGATCATGCGTGCCGGAAGAAGATTCGACAACGGTTTTGAAAATCTGCGCAGTGCTGCGCGGGGCGGAAAAAGACATGATGCCTGCGGTCTGATGTGACTGATGTATCTCCCGCGATATCACGTTTTTGTGTGGAATCTGTCCGCTGTCCGTCGCGGAAAAGCCCCGTGTCTCTTTCCCCGTGTCCGATTTAATTCCACCCTGCGTTTGCTTAATGCCGTTCATTCATTCCTCCTGCTGGCTCTATGTGTACTAATTTCCAATTTATGTTGATGGGTTAACAACTTATGGCATATCGCGTGCCACTCCTCCGCCGAGATTGTCTGGCCTGCTTCTAAAAGTACTCCTGCGGGCAAGCAGACTTACGGCAAACGCCGGTCTCATTACCACTGTGCGCCACACCAAACGCACTTTGATGCAGAGACACGTAGGCTTACGCGGCAGACAGTTCTCCTCTCAATATACGGCGTAGGAAAATCCACACCGCCGCCATTGTCGTTACACTACGTGCTGCCGCCAGGAATATGTGTTTTCGGAAGCTTTGAACATCTAACTATAACTTATTGCTAGGGTTCCTGTCAATCGCCTGTTCTTTGGGGAAGGCGGTTTCCGACTATTATTGCCGGAACTTTTTGGCTGTAAATTAATACCGAGAGAACTGCGGGTGAAGAGTGGGGGACGGTCATCCACGCTAAATTCAAATCGGTATATCGTCACCAGGCTATATTCCGTTTCGCGCGAATTTGTTCCCGTGCGTGTCACTTTCCGGGCAATCCCGACGGCTAAACCTGTTATGCAATTTCAGTGAGCGAATTATAATAAAACGGCGCTCGCGCGGTCTGTACGCTCTAGAACGAAATGTTAAGCTGAACGCTGACAGGCAATTAGCACGGTTATCGGAAACGGCGCATCGAACATTCATCGCACCGTCTCGATAGCCCTCCCTTATCCTCGCTATCTTTCCGACCCGGATGCCGCGTTGTTCGTTCATCGCCACTGAATGCCCGGCACCTTTCTCCATCTTATTTTCTTTCGGTTCATCACACAGAAAAGCCGTAAGGTAATTTTTAATCGTAATCGCGTATATGTGTCTTGCAGAAAAAAGCGAGACGGTGTATAAGCTAAAACTCCTTGTGATATTCGTAACAGACGCATTGAGACTCGATTTCAACGGTGGCTCTCGCTGACTGATTTAGAAGTTGAATTTCCACGCAGAACTCTATCAACGGTTGTACCCCAGAGGGCGGAGAAGTATCTTCCGCACGCCCGGAAAATGTTCGGTGTGTTTTGAAGGTAGCGAGCGAGAATTCAGACTGTTGGAAGTTAGTAAGCCGGAACGGAAGGTGCGTTAATGGCACAAATTTTCCATCGCAGTGCGAACACGCTGGCGAAGCTTTCGATTATCGCCGTCGTGCTGCTGGCGACGCTCGCTTTCACCGCCGTCGAAGCGTGGCAGCGATCTTCTTACAACACACGACAGTACGATGACCGCGAACAGCCCGTGCAGTTTTCACACAAGCACCATGCGGGCGACGACGGCATTGATTGCCGCTATTGCCATACAGCGGTTGAAAGTTCTTGGAACGCGGGCATTCCGCCGACCAAGACGTGCATGAACTGCCACTCGCAAATCTGGGCGGAAAGTCCATACCTCGAACCCGTGCGTGAAAGCTGGCGCACAGGCAAGCCCATCAAGTGGATCAAAGTCCACGATTTGCCCGACTACGTTTATTTCAATCACAGCATTCACGTCAATAAAGGCGTCGGCTGTTCGACCTGTCACGGCAACGTCGCCGAGATGCCGCTCGTTTATCAAGCCTCTTCGTTGCAGATGGAGTGGTGCTTGAAATGCCATCGCAACCCCGCGCCGAACCTGCGTGAGCAGAAAGATATTTACGTGATGGATTGGAAGCCGCCCGCAGATCAAGAGCAAAGGGGCGCAGAACTCGTAAAAAAGTACAAAATCCAAAAGCCCGCGCAACTTCAAGCCTGTTCGACGTGCCACCGCTAACCCTTAGTGTGCGCGTGAAGGATCAGATGGATGGATAACGAAGAAACCAATTACGTCCAGATTCAACCCCTGAAGAAATCGGACAAGCATTTCGACTTTCAGGCCTTCCGCCGCACGCTTTCAGACCGTAGCGGCAAGGAATACTGGCGCAGTCTGGAAGAGCTCTCCGACACCGAAGATTTCCAGAAATATCTCGGCAACGAATTTCCCAGTCAGGCCGAATCATGGCTCGACCCGGTTGGCCGCCGCACGTTTATGAAGCTGATGGGCGCGTCGCTGGCGCTCGCGGGCATCAGCGCGTGTACCGTGCAGCCGACCGAAAATATCGTGCCGTATGTCCGGCAGCCGGAAGAGATCGTCGTCGGCAGGCCTTTGTTCTTCGCCACCGCGATGCCGTTTGCGGGCGGCGCGACGGGCTTGCTGGTGCGTAGCAACGAAGGCCGTCCGACGAAAATCGAAGGCAACCCGGATCACCCGGACGGACTCGGCGCGACAGACATCTTCGCGCAGGCTTCGATTCTCACGATGTACGATCCAGACCGCTCGCAGACGATTCTGTATCGCGCGCAGCTTCGGACATGGGCAAACTTTATCGGAGAGATGCGTACCGTCGCCGACGACGCCGCGAAGGATGGCGGCGCAAGCTTACGCATTCTTACAGGAACGGTCACGTCGCCCACGCTTGCGAGCCAGCTAGACGCTTTTCGCAGGACATACCCGGCGGCGAAGTGGCACGCTTACGAGCCTGCGGGACGCGGCAACACAACGGTCGGCGCGCGGCTTGCTTTCGGCCAGCCCGTCAATACCGTTTATCGCTTTGCGCAGGCCGACAGAGTCTTCTCGATTGATTCAAACTTTCTCGCGGCGATGCCCGGCAATCTGCGTTACACGCGCGAGTTTCGTTTGCGGCGGCGCGTCGAAAACGGCGGCGAACCGGCGCGTCTCTACGCCATTGAATCAACGCCGACCAACACGGGAATGCTCGCCGATCATCGCCTGTCTTTGCGTCCGAGCGAGATTGAAGGATTCGTGCGCGATGTCGCCATTAAACTCGGCATACCTCAGTCACTGGAGTCCCCCTTACTGTCACTTTCCGGGTCGCGCGAAAAATGGATTGATGCCCTTATTAAAGATTTGCAGGAGCATCGTGGCCGCAGCATCGTCATTGCAGGTGATGAGCAGTCGCCGCAGGTTCACGCGCTGGCTCATGCGATTAACGCCGCGCTCGGCAATGTCGGGCAGACAGTCCTTTACACAGACCCGATAGAAGCGCATCCGACGGACGCGCAGGGCAACGCCGTAGATCAAGTGGAATCGCTGCGCGAGTTGATGCAGGACATAGACGCCGGACGTGTCAAGACACTCGTTATCTTGGGCGGCAATCCGGTTTACGATGCGCCCGCCGATTTCGACTTTGCCGCGCGCCTGCAAAAAGTTCCGCTGCGCGTTCACTTGGGACTCTTCAACGACGAAACGGCGGAGTTGTGTCAGTGGCACATTCCCGAAGCGCATTACCTGGAAGCATGGTCTGACGCGCGCGCCTTCGACGGCACGGTTTCAATCGTTCAACCCTTGATCGCGCCGCTTTACGGCGGCAAGACGGCGCACGAAATTCTCGCCGTCCTGCTCAACGAAGCGGATCGTCTGCCTTACGACATCGTGCGCGCCTACTGGCAGACGCAGAATCGCGGCGGCGACTTCGAGACCTTTTGGCGCAAGTCCGTGCATGACGGCATCGTTGCGAACACGGCCTTCGCGCCGAAGACGTTCGCCGTGCGCGGCGACTTCGCAAATCAACCGGCGACAACTGCGACAAGCGGCAAAGCGCAGGGCTACGACATTGTGTTCCGCACCGATCCGAGCATTTACGACGGGCGGTTTGCCAATAACGGCTGGTTGCAGGAATTGCCGAAGCCTTTGACGAAGTTGACGTGGGACAACGCCGTAATGGTCAGCCTGAACACGGCGAAGAGTCTGGGATTGTTTGAAAAAAGCACGGGGCTTTTCCGCAACGCGGAAGACGGCAACGATTTCGACTCGAAGGGCGGCGATCACACGGCGGAAATCGTCGAAGTGAGTTTTCAGGGACGCAAAGTGCGCGGCCCTCTGTGGGTGTTGCAGGGGCAACCGGATAATTGCATCACGGTTCATCTGGGCTACGGGCGCAAGCGTGCCGGCCGCGTGGGAACGAGCACGGAGGATGCTCCCGTAGGCTTTAACGCTTACGCGATTCGCACTTCGGATGCGCAGTGGTTCGGCACGGGCGCGCAGATTGCGAAGACGGGCGACGATTATAAACTCGCTTCGTCGCAGCTTCACTTTAATGTGGCGGGACGTGAAATAATTCGCGGTGCGACGTATGAAGAGTATCGCAAAGACCCTGGTTTCGCGCCGAAGGAAACGCACGTGCCGCCGCCGGGCGAAACGATGTATGACACGAATCCCGGCTATGAGTATAAGGATTATAAATGGGGCATGGCGATTGACCTGAGCACGTGCGTCGGCTGCAACGCCTGCGTCGTCGCGTGTCAATCGGAAAATAATATTCCCGTCGTCGGCAAAGAGCAGGTGATGCGCAGCCGCGAGATGCACTGGTTGAGGATTGACGCTTATTTCAAGGGCGCGATGGAGAACCCGGAAAGCGTTTCGTTTATGCCCGTGCCGTGTATGCACTGCGAGAACGCGCCATGCGAGCCTGTCTGCCCGGTGGCGGCGACAGTGCATGACACGGAAGGCATCAACGCGATGACCTATAACCGCTGCATCGGCACGCGGTACTGCTCGAACAACTGCCCGTACAAAGTTCGCCGCTTCAACTTCTTGCTGTTTCAGGATTGGAACACGCCTAGTTTGAAGTTGCTGCGCAACCCGGATGTCTCCGTCAGAAGTCGCGGTGTGATGGAGAAATGCAGTTACTGTATTCAGCGCATTCAACACGGCAAGATCGAAAGCGAAAAAGAGGATCGCCGGATTCGTGACGGCGAAGTGCAGACGGCGTGTATGTCTGCGTGTCCGGCGGATGCGATTGTCTTCGGCGACATGAACGACGTGAACAGCCGCGTGCGCAAGATGAAGGACTACGAGCGCGACTATGATCTGCTGGGCGAATTGAACACGCGCCCGCGCACTTCCTATCTCGCGGAGATACGCAACCCCAACCCTGAACTAGAGGGGGCGAAGGCTTAAAACTTATGAGCACTCTGCCACAATCGCACGACGAACTGCGCGTGCCGCCGGATCAAAAAAATCGCGGCGCGGATAATTATCCGGCGGTCATCACGCCGGGGCAAACTCTCGCTTCGGTCACGGAAAAGATCAGCGGCATCGTTCTCAACACGCGCATCCGTTTCGGGTGGTTGATCGGCCTTGCGATTAGTTTCGCCGTGCTGCAAGCCTTGATGATCGCGCTCTCCTATCTGGTCTTTAAGGGAACAGGTGTCTGGGGCATCAATGTTCCGGTCGGCTGGGGCTTTGCCATTATCAACTTCGTGTGGTGGATCGGCATCGGCCACGCCGGAACGCTTATCTCGGCGATTCTGCTGTTGTTCCGGCAGGAATGGCGCACTTCGATTAACCGTTTCGCCGAAGCGATGACGCTCTTTGCCGTCGCGTGCGCGGGCATCTTTCCGCTGATGCACACGGGGCGTCCGTGGCTCGCTTACTGGATGTTTCCGTATCCGAACACGATGGCGCTGTGGCCGCAATTTAGAAGCCCTCTGATGTGGGACGTGTTCGCGGTTTCGACCTACGGCCTCGTCAGCCTGATGTTCTGGTACGTCGGACTCATTCCAGACCTTGCGACGTTTCGTGACCGCGCGAGTAATAAATTTCTAAAAGTGCTTTACGGCGCGCTCTCGCTCGGTTGGCGCGGCTCTGCCAAACACTGGCATCGCTACGAATCGCTGTACCTGTTGCTCGCCGGTCTCTCGACGCCGCTGGTGCTTTCGGTTCATACCATCGTTAGTTTCGACTTCGCCGTTTCGATCATTCCGGGTTGGCACTCGACGATCTTCCCGCCCTACTTTGTGGCGGGCGCGGTTTACGCCGGTTTTGCGATGGTGCTCACCCTGATGATTCCTTTGCGGAAGTATTACAACCTCGAAGGTCTCATCACGATGCGCCACATACACAACGCCGCGAAGGTGATGCTGGCAACTGGCTTGATCGTTTTTTACGGCTACATTATAGAGGCGTTCTTCGGCTGGTACGCGGGCGGCTACGAATGGTTCATGATTCAGAATCGCGCGCGAGGGCCGTATGCTTTCTTCTACTGGTCGCTGATTATGTGCAACGGCTTGATCCCGCAGCTTCTCTGGTCAAAGCGCGTGCGCGAGAATTTGATCGTGCTATGGTTGATTGCGATGGTCGTCAACGTCGGGATGTGGTTGGAGCGTTTCATTATCGTCATCACGAGTTTGCATCGTGACTTTCTGCCGTCGTCGTGGGGAATGTTCAAGCCGACGTTCTGGGACATCACGACGTTTATCGGCACGCTCGGACTTTTCCTGACGCTGATCTTCTTGTTTATACGTGTGTTGCCGATGATCTCTATCTTCGAGGTGCGCACGCTGCTGCCGCAGGGACAACTCAAGCACGGTGAATCGCATGACGTGAAGGCGGCGGACGCGCCCGTTTTGAGCGCGGGCGATTAAGGTCGGGAGATTAAATCGCCCGCGAAGTTTTGTTGTCGGACGAACAGGTAAAGAGCTTATGAGCGAGCTAACACTGAACAGAAAATTGCAGCAGCCCTCACACGCCGGAGAGCTTTACGGCGTGATGGCCGAGTTTGAAACGCCGGACGCCGTTGTGGACGCGGCGCGGCGTGCCTATGCGCAGGGCTATCGCCGGATGGATGCCTACTCGCCGTTTCCCATCGAGGAATTGTCCGAAGCCGTCGGCTTTCACAAAACGAGCGTGCCGCTCATCGTGTTGCTCGGCGGCATTATCGGGTGCATCACGGGCTACCTGATGCAGTATTACCTGATGGCGATTGATTACCCTTTGCAGATCGGCGGCAAGCCGTTTAATAGTTGGCCGCAGTACATTCCGATTACGTTCGAGACGACGGTGCTGTTTGCGGCGAGCGCGGGCGTGATCGGAATGCTCGCTTTGAACGGATTGCCGATGCCGTATCATCCGGTCTTCAACGTACCGCGTTTCGAGCTGGCGAGCAGCGAGCGGTTCTTTCTGGTGATCGAAGCCACCGATCCGAAATTCAAGCGCGATGAAGCCACGAGTTTTCTGCAAAGTCTGAATCCGCACGAGGTGTCAGATGTTCAGCTATAAAACTTTGAGAAAGGCACGCGCCAACGGCTCGCGCGCTTTGTTCGCCGCGTTGTGGCTGTTCGTCGTCTTCGCTGCCGGATGCCGCTACGATATGCAGGATCAACCGAAGTACATCGCGTTGCGCGAGAGCACTTTCTTCAAGGACGGCGTTTCCGCGCGGCCTCTGGAGAAGGGCACGATCCCGCGCGGATTTCTGCGCGACGATACATATTTCTGGACAGGTAAGATCAGCGCGAACGCGGCGCGAAATGGGCAAGGCGGCGGCACAACGAACGAGCGCGGCGATGCGGTAAGCAATGAAGCCGGAAGCGCAACGCAGAGCGGCACGTCTTCATCGGCAAGCCAGAACACGGGCGGCGCGGCTGCCGGAGCGAGCGGGCAAACAGGCGAAACGGACGGCGATATGTTTCCGTATCCGGTGACGCCGCAGATGGTTAATCGCGGGCAGGAACGCTTTCAAGTTTTTTGTTCGATGTGTCACGGGCAGACGGGCTACGGCGACGGCATGATCGTGCGGCGCGGGTTCAAGCGTCCGCCGTCGTATCACACAGACGATTTGCGCGCGAAGCCCGTCGGCCACTACTTCGACGCGATTACCAACGGGTGGGGTTCGATGCCGAGCTACGCGGAACAGATTCCGCCGGATGACCGCTGGGCGATTATCTCTTACATACGCGCCTTGCAGTTGAGCCAGCAAGGTGTGGCGGCAACCAATACGAGCAATGCGCCTGTCGGCGGCGGACAGGGCGCGCGGCAACCTACGCCGGTCAGAGGACAACAGTAGATGGACGCGACACACACGACCACTTCGCTCAATACCAGAACCTACGCGCCGCCGCCTGCGGTGCGCTCGCTCTACAAGGAAGCCGCCGTCGTCGGCGTGCTCGGCATCGTCGCTTTACTGGTCGGCGTGATTCTCGCGCCGGAGCAGTTTTTCCGCTCGTATCTTTTCGCGTATATGTTCTGGCTCGGCCTCGCGTTGGGGTCGCTGGCGATTCTGATGGTGCAGCATCTGTCGGGCGGCGCATGGGGCATCGTCACACGGCGTATGCTCGAATCAGCCGCCGCAACCGTGCCGCTTCTCGCCGTGCTCTTTATCCCGATTGCGCTTTCGTTTTTTACGGAGCACCATTTGTACGAATGGGCTGCGCATGACGCGCCTGCGGGAGGTGTCGGCAGCGGCGAAGTCGGAGGTTTGTCAGGCGGCGGCCATGACGCTATTCGTCACAAATTGGGTTATCTGAACTCGACGTTCTTTATCATCCGCGCGCTGATCTACTTCGTCATCTGGAGCGCGATGGCGCTTCTACTGAACAAGTGGTCAACGGAACAAGATCGCACGGGCGATCCGTCTTTGCCGACGCGGATGCGTAACTTGAGTGGGCCGGGCATCGTCGTTTATGCGTTAACGATTACGTTCGCCTCCGTTGATTGGATCATGTCGCTCGCGCCGGAATGGACTTCGACAATCTTCGGCATTCTGACGATGGGCGGGCAGGGCCTGAGCGCGATGGCCTTCATGATCGTGATGGCGGCATGGCTCATCAAGCGCGAACCGTTTGCGAGCGTTTACAAGCCGCGCCACTTTCATGATCTGGGCAAGCTGCTCTTAGCCTTCACGATGCTCTGGACATACTTCGCTTTCTCGCAGCTTTTGATTATCTATTCGGGCAACTTGCCGGAAGAGATTCCCTGGTATCTAGATCGTCTGCGCGGCGGCTGGCAGTATGTGGCGTTTGCGCTGGTGCTCTTTCAGTTCGCGCTCCCCTTCGCGTTGTTGCTGTCGCGCGATTTGAAGCGCAACGCGAACCGTTTGGTTTTCATCGCCGCGCTCGCCATGTTTATGCGGCTCGTTGATAATTTCTGGATGGTCGAACCGCAGTTTCACAAAGCGAACATCAACATCGGCCTGCGCGCGATTCTGCTCGATATCGCTGCGCCCATCGCCATCGGCGGCATCTGGCTCGCCGCCTTCGCGTGGCGTTTATCGCAGAGGCCGCTGCTGCCCGTTAATGATCCGTATCTGGCGGACGCGCTTAATCCGAAGGGACACTAAATAATCTCGCGGCGGAAAACGAGACGGGCAAGGGCACGCTTAAATTTACGTTCGAGGCACTGGATTCTTTATGAGCGAAACGATTCATCAAGGCGGCACGCACGGCGGCGGCCATCAGCACACGCCTGACACCAAGCACATACAGAATCCGAGTGTGCTGCACGAACAGTCGGACGTTAATGTTCGCGCCATCCTGAAGTTTATCCTGATACTCGCCATCGGCACGGCGATTGTCTTCGGCATCATCTCCGGGCTACTGCGAACGCTTTCGTTCGTCGCCGAGAAGATGGACCCGCAAACGCCTTCGCCGATGGTGATGAAGGGCGAAGAACGATTGCCGCCCGAACCGCGCCTGCAGGGCGCGCCGGGTTGGAACTTTGAAGGCAAGAACATTGAACTGAGAGAACCGCAGGCCGAAAGAGAGATGCTCTTTGAGAAGTGGAGCAATGATCTTGAGAAGGGCGGCGTTGATCCGCAGACCGGAGCGACGCGCATTCCGATTGAAGAAGCGAAGCGCATGATCGTCGAACGAAATATGCCCGCCAGACAAGCGCAAGGCAAACAGGTGAGCGGCGAGAAAGCCGCCGTCGGGCAAGCGATAGACGTGCCGAGTTCCCAGAGCGCCGGACATCAAACCGAGAGCCGCGACAAATAACATCCGAAACGATTTTTGCGCAAGATTTACATCAGCAGTAAAGAAAGAAGAAGTACCTTGAAAGCTTTAAGAGAAACGAAGAGCGCGCGGTATTCAACATCAAGTCGCGCTGACAAGCGTTGCAGTGGTCGCCGCCGCAAGGCTGTTCTGCTCGCCGCTTTATGCGTGGTGTGGTTGAGCACGCCTGTCCTTGCGCAGTATGCGACGGGGCCGCTCGAGTTGCAGAAACAGGATCAACGGCAAAGCAGCGCGATGCCGCAGGTTTTGCAGAACATCGGGATAGACCAGCGGCTCAACGAACAGTTGCCGCTCGACGCCACTTTCCGCGATGAAGCGGGGCGCGATGTCAAACTCGGCGATTATTTCAAGAGCGGCAAACCCGTTGTGCTTTCGCTTGTTTACTATGATTGCCCGATGCTCTGCACGCAGGTCTTGAACGGGCAGGTCGAAGCCTTTCGCGCGTTGCCGTTCACGCTCGGCAAAGATTTCGACGCCGTCAGCGTCAGCTTCGATCCGCGCGAAACGCCGGAACTCGCCGCCGGTAAAAAGGGTGTTTACGTTAACGACTATAAACGTCCGGGCGCGCGTGAAGGCTGGCACTTTCTGACCGGCGACGAGCCTTCGATTAAACGTCTGACCCAAGCGACCGGCTTTCATTACGCTTACGATGAGCAGACCAAGCAGTTTGCGCACGCGAGCGCGGTGATGATCGCAACGCCCGAAGGCCGCCTCGCGCGCTATTTCTACGGCATCGCGTATCCGCCGCGAGAGATGCGTCTGGGCTTGATAGAGGCCGCCGCCGGGCGCATCGGTTCGCCCGTCAATCAACTGATCTTTTATTGCTATCATTACGATCCGGCGACCGGCAAGTACGGGCTTTTAGTTATCAACATCATACGCTTGGGCGGCGCGCTGACGGTGCTTTCGCTCGTCGCCATGATTCTTCTTTTGCGGCGCAGAAAGACGGGCGCAGCCACCGTAGATCATCTGGAACCAAGAGGAGCCGTGTAGAGTGATGGCGTTACTGCTACTACAACAGCAATTCATGCCGACGCAGGCTTCGACGTATGCGTGGCAGGTGGACGCGCTCTTTTTCTATCTGATTGCCATGACCATCGCGTTTGCGACGGTCATCGCGGGCGCAGTGGTCTACTTCGCGGTCAAATATCGTCGCCGCTCTGCTTCGGAATTGCCGCAGCCGACCGCCGGATCGCACAAACTCGAAATCGGCGTCACGCTGCTGATGCTGATGCTTTCGATGACGATCTTCGTGTGGGGCGCGGCCGTCTTTTACGAGCAGACGCGGATGCCGAAAGACCCTCTGGAAATTTCCGTCGTCGGCAAGCAGTGGATGTGGAAATTCGAGCACCCGACGGGACAGCGCGAGATTAACGAACTGCACGTGCCGCGCGGAGCCAAAGTCAAACTGACGATGACCACCGAAGACGTGATCCACGCGCTCTACGTCCCGGACTTTCGTATGCAGTATCAGGTCGTGCCCGGTCGTTACACTTACGCCTGGTTTGAAGCGACGCAGACCGGCAAGTTTCATCTCTACTGCAATATGTATTGCGGCACGAACCATTCCGGGATGGGCGGCTGGGTCTACGTGATGGAGCCGGACGAATATCAGGCGTGGCTGTCGGGCAACGCCAATCAGGTTTCGCCGGTCGTCGCCGGACAGCAGAATTTTCAACAGCTCGGCTGCGCGAATTGTCACGGCGCAAATGCGGAAGGCGGACGCTGCCCGCCGCTCTTAGGAGTCTTCGGCAACAAACAGCAGTTGCAGGGCGGAGCATCTGTCATCGCCGATGAAGCATACATACGCGAATCTATTCTCAATCCGTCGGCGAAGATCGTCGCGGGCTACCAGAACATCATGCCGACGTTTCAGGGTCAGGTGTCGGAAGAGCAGTTGCTGCAACTAATCACTTACGTTAAATCTTTGAGCCCGCAGAATACTTCGGGCATCGGCGCGACTGCGCCCGCGCGTTCCAATAATCCGCGCACCGGCACGGCGAGTCCCGAAGGCCAGAACGCCGCGTCGCCCGATTCGCAGAGAGCCAATCCCGTCGGCGGCACTGCGCCGCGCCCGGATTCAGGAACGGGCGAAGGCGTTAACAGCAACAACGGAGCAGCAGGCACGACGACCGCGCCCGGCACGACGACGACAAACCGGAGCGGTTCGACTCGCGCGCCGCGTGGAACAAGCAGTTCGCCACAGCAGCAGTAGTAATAGAGGTCAAAGAGCAATTATGAGTACAGCAGAATTCGGTAACGAGCCGCGCCGGATCAATTATTTGAACGCGGATTACGGCTGGAAGTCGTGGCTGTTCACAAAGGATCATAAGCGCATTGCGATATTATATTTAATATCCGTCAGCTTCTTTTTCTTTATCGGCGGCGCATACGCCGGAATGATTCGCCTTGAACTTCTTACGCCGCAGTCGGACATCATCACGGCCAGCACTTACAACAGAGTCTTTACGCATCATGGCATCATTATGGTGTTCTTGTTCCTTGTGCCGTCCATTCCGGCGACGCTCGGGAATTTTCTCGTGCCGCTGATGATCGGCGCGAAGGACTTGGCCTTTCCGAAGATCAATCTGTTGAGCTGGTATATTTATATGTTGGCGGGCGTCATCATCATCGGCTCGCTTCTCCTTGGCGGCGTTGATACGGGCTGGACGTTCTACACGCCGTTTTCAACTTCCTACTCGAATACCTATGTGAGCACGGCGGCGATTGGAATTTTCATCGCGGGCTTTTCGTCCATCCTGACCGGCCTTAACTTTATCGTCACCATCCACACGATGCGTGCGCCGGGTATGACGTGGTTTCGCCTGCCGCTCTTTATCTGGGCACACTACGCCGTCAGCCTCGTGATGATCTTGGGCACGCCCGTGCTCGCCATCACGCTGCTGCTCGTCGCGTTTGAACGTATTGCGCACGTCGGCATTTTCGATCCGCGCTACGGCGGCGACCCGGTGCTGTTTCAACATCTGTTCTGGTTCTATTCACACCCCGCCGTTTACATCATGCTGCTTCCGGGCATGGGCGTGATGAGCGAGTTGATTACGACGTTTTCGCGCAAGAATATTTTCGGTTACAAGGCCATCGCCGCCTCCAGCCTCGCCATCGCCGTCTTCGGCTTTCTGGTGTGGGGGCATCATATGTTCATTAGCAGCCAATCGGTTTACGCCGGGATGGTCTTTTCGTTTATCAGTTTCGTCGTTGCCATTCCGTCGGGCATCAAGGTTCTTAACTGGACGGCGACGCTTTACAAAGGCTCTATCTCTTACGACACGCCGATGCTTTACGCGCTCGGCTACATAGGTCTTTTCACCATCGGCGGGATGACCGGGCTCTTCGTCGCCGCCATCGCTTTGGACGTTCACCTGACCGCAACTTATTTCGTCGTTGCGCACTTTCACTACGTGATGGTCGGCGGAACACTGCTCGCCTACTTGGGCGGGCTGCATTACTGGTGGCCGAAGATCACGGGGCGTATGTACCCGGAGGCGTGGGGGCGCGTCTCGGCAGTCGTGGTTTTCTTAGGCTTTAACCTGACGTTTTTTCCGCAGTTCATTCTAGGTTATCTGGGAATGCCGCGCCGCTATGCGGCATATGCGCCGGAGTTTCAAACGCTGCACGTGCTATCAACCGCAGGTTCGTCCGTGCTCGCGCTCGGTTTGTTCATTCCGCTCATTTATCTGGTGTGGTCTTTGAAGTATGGCGAGTTGGCGGCGTCCGATCCTTGGGTCGCAACCGGGTTGGAGTGGCGCACGCTGAGTCCGCCGCCGACGGAGAATTTCACGAGCACGCCGATTGTGACGTGGGACGCTTACGAATATAGGCCGAGCGAAGAGATCGAGACCATCGGCAAAGTCACGGAAGGCGATCAACCGGATCGTTCGGCTTACGACGAAGCCAAGATTATTACGGAAGCAGGAGATTAAAAGGTGGCTGAAAGTTACGCACCCGTAGTGCCGGTAACGGCGACAACATCATCTGCTCATGCCGCGACGCATGACGCGCACGCGCATACCGAAGGCTTGCAGCACCATTTCGACAACATGGAGCAGCAACGCGAGGCGGGAACCTTAGGGATGTGGATTTTTCTCGTTACGGAGATCATGTTCTTCGGCGGGATGTTCATGGCCTACATTCTCTACCGCTCGTTTTACCCGGAAGCCTTCGCCGAAGCGAGCGCGGAACTAAACGCGCTTTACGGCGGCATCAATACCATCGTCCTGATCGGCAGCAGTTTGACGGTGGTGCTCGCGGTCTATGCGGCGCAGACGGGCAATCGTCGCGGGCAGGTGTTGTTTCTCGCATTGACGATTCTGCTCGGCTGCGTGTTTCTCGGCATCAAGGCGTTCGAATACGGCGAGAAGTTTACGCATCATCATATTCCGGGACCCGGCTTTCAGTGGGAGGGAGCGGACGCGCCGCACGCGCAGATGTTCTTCTTCATCTATTTTGCGATGACCGGCGTCCACGCCCTGCACATGATAATCGGCATTGGCGTTTTCATCGCGTTGCTCGTCGCCGCCAAGCGCGGACGCTACTCGCCCGAGTATCACAGCCCGATTGAGATCGGCGGCCTCTACTGGCACTTTGTCGATATCGTCTGGATTTTCCTTTTCCCCTTGCTCTATTTGCTCGGCAATCATGTGCATCACCGGTAGAGGATTCAAGGCAGAACTAAAAGAGAAGGCGCGGAGACTGAAATCATGTCCGAACACATCGCATCAACACACATCGTCTCGAAAGGCTCTTACTATCTTGTTTTCGCCGCGCTGATCGTTTTAACGGTAATTACATACGTCGTTTCGCTCTTCGATTTTGCGACCGTCAGCCCGTCGCTGTGGTGGCTGAATACGCTGATTGCGCTGCTGATCGCCGCCACCAAAGCCTCGCTCGTCGTGCTTCTCTTTATGCACGTGCGCTATGCTTCGCGGCTCACGCGGCTGATCGTCGTCGCGGGCTTTTTCTGGCTGGCGATTATGCTGGTCTTCATCGGCACGGACTATTCCACGCGCCCGAAGGAAGTAAACAAAAGAATGGAAACGACGGTGAAGCAGGAGCGTTAAAGCTTTCGATTCTTCAAGGCTCTCGATTCTTCTCCGAAGTTTTGATTTGCAAAGCGTTGCCATTATGGACGCGACATCGCACGAAAGATTAATCGGCGCAACACCGATTGCCGCCAACATCGCCGAAGGCTTTACGACTAAGGAAGCTGCGATGTCGGCGGCGTTGCGCTATGGGCGATTCTCGACTTACGCATGGGCGACGCTCGCTTATAATCTGGCGGTCGTCGCGTGGGGCGCTTACGTGCGCGCGACAAGCTCCGGCGCGGGTTGCGGCAGCCACTGGCCTTTGTGCAACGGCGAGATGATCCCGCGCGCACCGCGCATTGAAACCGTCATCGAATTAACGCACCGGCTCTCAAGCGGCCTCGCGCTGCTTTTCGTCGTCGGGCTTTTTCTGTGGGCGCGCAAGATTTATATGGCGCGGCATCCGGCGCGAAGGGCGGCGGGCTACGCGATTCTCTTCATGTTTGCGGAAGCTTTAATTGGTGCAGGCTTGGTTCTTTTCAGGCTGGTCGCGCACAACGATTCGATGGCGCGCGCCGCTTATCTGTCGGTTCATCTGGTCAACACGTTTCTGCTGCTCGCGGCAATCGCGCTCGCCGCTTGGTGGGCGTCCGGCGGAAAGCCCGTGCGATTCAGAGGGCAGGAAAGAATCGTTCAAGTGTTCTCCATTTGCGCCGTCTTAGCGATGCTGGTGTTGGGCGTGAGCGGTGCGGTCACGGCGCTCGGCGACACACTGTTTCCGTCGGCTTCTTTAGCGGCGGGCTTCAAACAGGACTTGGAGCCTGCCGCGCACTTTCTGATACGGTTGCGCGTGTTTCATCCCGTAATCGCCATCGCCGTCGGATTGCTGCTCGTCGCATTTGCCGATTACAGCATTCGGCGACGAGCTGCCAGCGACGCACGGACGAAGCGTCTTGCTTCGATGCTTGTTTATCTGGTCGCCGCGCAGCTTGCCATCGGAGCATTTAATGTGGGGCTGCTTGCGCCGCTTGCGCTGCAACTCGTGCATCTGGTCTTCGCGGATTTGATGTGGATCGCGCTCGTGCTTTTGATCGCGGCGATGCTCGCGGCGAAACCCGACGGGCGTCCGGCAGATGTTCTGGCCGTCGCCGCTTGAATACGCTGAACGGATTTCATCAAGGTTGTTGATTGCTCCGCCGCTTAACTTGCGGCGAGTTGGCGGGGAAGGTATAAACCTCCATATATTTAATTCATACGGTAGAAAAAGTCTTTATGAAAAGTGCTGCGACCATCAAACTCGAAGGGCAAAGCGGCGGTGCGGCGCTCGCTCTCGACGCGCCTCTCGCGGCGCGCGAAAAACTCGCGGCTTATATTGAACTGACGAAGCCGCGCATTACATTTCTGATTTTGTTAATCGCCCTCGCCGGATTCTGTCTGGGTTCTACGCGCGGCAGTTTCGATTACGCCGCGCTCGGCCATGTGCTCATAGGCATCACATTGCTATCATCCGGCATTGCCGCGCTCAATCAAGTTATCGAGAGCGAACTGGACGGTTTGATGCGGCGCACGCAGGCACGCCCGCTTCCTTCCGGCAGGCTTTCGGAGTCGCAGGCTTTTGTGTTCGGTATCGGTTTGACCGTTATCGGAGAAATCTATCTTTCGATGTTGGTCAATCCGTTGACGGCGTTGCTCGGCGTGTTGACGGCTATCGGATACGTGCTCGTCTATACGCCTTTGAAGACACGCACGACGCTCTCGACGGCAATCGGCGCGTTGCCGGGTGCGATGCCTCCGCTCCTGGGTTGGGCGGCGGCGCGGGGCCATTTGAACGCGGAAGCATGGGCGCTGTTTGCGATTCTTTTCCTGTGGCAGTTTCCGCATTTTCTAGCCATCGCATGGATGTACCGCGAAGACTATGGGCGGGCAGGCATTCGTATGCTGCCGGTGGTTGCGCCGGACGGACGCTCCACGTCGGCGCAGATCATCGGGTTCACCGTGCTGCTGTTACCCGTCAGCCTTTTGCCTGTCGCGCTCGGCACAAGCGGCATGATTTATCTGTGGGGCGCGGTTGTGCTCGGCGCGCTTTTTCTCGCAAGCGGCGTGCAGATGGCGCGGGCGCGAACACGGCAGGCCGCGCGGCGTTTGCTGCTCGCTTCCGTGATCTATCTTCCGCTACTGTTTGCGCTGCTGGTGGCGAATAAGCATTAAGCACACACGCTGTTTGTTCGGCACATTCTTATTTGCACGATGCGGCAGGTGTTAAGAAGTCATTATGTCCGGCACGACGACAAAGACCGTTATTGATATCGAGCGTGCGGTTCGTCCCGTTAAGATTAAGTTGAACGGCGGCGGATCGCGCGGCGGCGGCAACGGACGCAAAGGCGGCGGCAATAGCGGCGGCGGCGGCGACAATAACAACGGCGGTTATGATGACAGCAGTCCGGGCAATTTCTCGCCCGTGCGTTACTGGATAGGGATGTACATCACGCTGGCCGCCGTCTTGATGACGTTCGCCACGCTGGTCGTCGCTTACGTGGCGCGCGTCGGCACGGCGAAGAACTGGTATCCGGTCGAACTGCCGCGCCTGCTCTGGCTCAGCACCGCTTTGATTCTCGCCAGCAGCCTTGCGTTCGAGATTGCGCGTCGTAATTTGAAGCGACGAGATGCGCGCCGTTTTCAAAACTGGATGCTGCTAACATTGCTGCTCGGCGCAAGCTTCCTCGCTTCGCAGCTCGCCGTCTTCCGCCAGTTACTTGCGCAGAACATCACTCTCGCAAACAATTCGCACAGCGCCTTTTTTTATCTACTGACGGGAGCGCACGGCCTGCATCTGCTCGGAGGCCTCATAGCTTTAAGCTATCTACTGCTGCGCCAACAGCGCGCCCACCACTCCTTAAACGGCAATATCGCAGAGCACCGCAAGCAGCGCACACTGGGCGACGTGGTTGCCCTCTACTGGCATTTCATAGACGGCCTCTGGGTCTTTCTCTTCGCGCTGTTGTTTCTCTGGAAGTAACTGTCACATAGCCTGCATTGTTCACTTTATGGTGCGTAAATAGATAGTTGAGCTTTGAATTTAGCGTTTGATCGTTAAGTTCTAATATGAGCCTCTCTAGTTAAAAACAAAAAGCTTGACAGAGAACGGTAGCTTGCTACAATTACTTTCAGCAACAAGTCGCTGCGATTTGATTAAAGATCAAGTCCTTTGTCCCGCAACCTGCCTTAACTTCTTGTTGCCCCTAATCTACATTTAAGAGAGGTGTCTCTAGTGTTAAAACATATCCCACTATTTAGGAAGGTGCTGATACTGTCGATTTCCTTGCTTCTCCTAGTCGCTGCACTCGCAGGAGCAGGCGTTTGGCGTTCGGCTGCAATTTCCGAAGATCAACTCTTCTCTAGTGAGACGCACGCTTTCCATAACCGTATCCGGGATGGTGTAGGCCGAGGAGTTCAATTTGCTTCTCCAAAGGACTCCTCTGGAAATATACGCGCTTCTGTTAACTCGGTGGCGCACTTTATTTTCACGCGATCCGGCACTCAAATAAGTGGAGAAATGAAGAGCAGGTTAGCAGCGATGGAAGAGCGAACATTAAGCAGCACTCAACGCCGCCTCAGTGTCCGAGAACTTAGTGACATTTTGTCTGAAGTAGCGATGGAACGTCTGTCCAAGCTCACAGATCAAGAGATCGCTCATGTTGATGATAACCTTCGCGGCTTTAATGCTCCTGATCTACCTGAGAGTTACCGACGTGGCCGCGAGGTAATGATCCGACCACGCGCTAGCCGATTGCAATTTATGAGTTCGGAAAAATTTATTGCGCAATTAAAATCCTTGCGCGATATGAGTCAAAACACTATCGCGGGTGCCGTATTTAGGGGCATGGCGCGTAATGTAGTTCAGACCGAGGTCAGAGATAAGGCAAGAGTTTTAAGCGCAGCGGTGCCAGAAAAATTCGGTGGCTTGTGGGACGGCGCAAATGATCGCGAGGGAAGCGTTGGCCTAACGCCGCTTCAATCTCTTCTCGTCACATATTCTGTAGCGAGCGACGATTATTTATGCGATTCGGAAAGCTACCAGCGAAGCTATATGAAGTCGAAGCAGCAGTTTTCGGCTCAAAGAAATGGACACTTTCCGAGTCCTGACGGGCATTTCGCATATGGAGTAAACGGGTATTTTTATTCTACTCCCCTTGATTTAATTTTCGATGAGCAGACGGCCAATCGTTTACTGGACCGCATTGAAGAAAGGAGCACCTCACAATGATTGCCGCCTCACAAAAGAAAGTAATCTTGATACTCCTTTTAGCGACTATTTGCTTTGCGAGTGGTTGCGCCGAAACGCCTCCGCCTACTGGTTCGGGCGGTGGTGGGACGCCTCAGCCTGAGCTGCCTGCTGAACTACCTGGTGGAGGAGGCGGGGATATTGGTATAAAAATTTGTGTTCTGACTGCTACGCCCGGCTCTCCTGAGATAGTGCCGGGTGGATTGTTCCACATAGTAATTGATGTCCAGCAGCCCGGAGGCGGAGGCTATGTAATTGAGAACGATATAATTGCTAATTCACAAGGGCAATTAATAGTTCCAAATGTTCCTGCCGATTTCGACTGTAACAACATACAGGTAACATATTTACCGCCGCCACCAACTCCACCTCCCGGCCCAATTGGCGAGTAATTGCATATGTTCCATTGTTTGAGTGCCAGAAGGTTTGGAAAGAAATCAAGGCTGCTCTAAGCTGATTGGGCAGCCTTGATTTCTTCTTCTACGATGTGTAGAGGTTTACCAAATCTGGCAGCGATCTTTTTCGGCTCTGACCAGCGCCTCATTCTCTTTGCAGCCGAAAGCTTTGGCGAAGGCGGGCATATTCGAGAGCGGCCCGTTGACGCGAAAGCGCGAGAGCGGATGCGGGTCTGTGTTGACAAGCAGCCGCGCGAATTCAGGACGAATAGCCTGCGCCCAGCCTAAGAAGAATCTCTGCTCGGGCGTGAAGCCGTCAATATTCGTGGGACGCGGCTTGCCTTCCATAGATTTCTGAAAAGCCGCGTAAGCGATGGTCAGGCCGCCTAAGTCGGCGCGTAATATGAGTCGGCGCGGTAGAGATAGACCGGATAATTCCGTTGGACACGCGCAAAGAATGTAGCAATCAGATGCCGCCCGGCGAAGAAAGGTACGCCGCCCTGAACGCTAAGGCGTTGCAGTCGTTGTCGGAGCCGGTTCGGGTTCACCGACGTATTCCCAGTGCCAGGGTTCATAAAAGTATGGACGAAAGCCGTATTTGTCGGCGTTCTTGACGAGCCACAGATAGACGGGCGTTTGCACTTGAACGGCGCGATTGCCGTCTTCCGTGCTGACCGGATCACCGCCGACGTACATATCCAGCGCGTGGCCTGTGAAGTGCGGGCTGTTGACGGCAAGCCCGGCGCGTCCCGCGTTCGGCGAAGCCCTGCGTAAGCGATCCTGATATTCGCGCGAGCGGTAAGCGGAAACGATTTTCAAAAATTTCTCCGAAGAGGCAAGCCCCGTCGCGTTTCCGCTTTCGTCGCGCGCCGCCGCGAGATTCAATGTCGCATCGGAAACGGCGGCCTGCATCATGCGCTTGTACGCCGCGTAGGTTTGCAACTCGACTTTGCGTAATTCTTCGGGGCGCGAAGAATCCCAAAAATCCGCGACGGGCGAGACAATCAACTGGCCGGGCGCGGCGGGCGTATGATCCTTCAGGCGGCGCGATTGCCAGACGGCGATCATGCGCGCCCACGTATCTTCATCTAAAATGCCGTCCGGTTTTATCTTCTCGGCAACTTGCCAGCTCGCCAGCGCGACGGCGAAGGCTTCGTCCGGCGGCTCTCTGTCCGTGCCGATCTCGCGCTTAATCAAAGGCACGTAGAGATACCAACCGCGCTGGCCTTTGCCGCCGAACGCCCATCCGATTTCATACATCAACTGCGCATTGCGCGCCGCCGCCGCGCCGAAATTTGAGAGCACCGCGATTGGTTTGTCGGGTGTCTCTTCCGGCGGCGCAGCCTGATTCGTCGCCGTCTTCGTAATCAAGGGCGGCGTCGTGCCACGACGATACGATATCTGCAACGCGATGCTCACAAGCACGACAACGGCGAACAGCAGAATCAGGCCGACGTAGATTTTCTTTCTCGTCAACATTATCAACCGAAAAATGTTTGCCAATCATCTTTCGTTGATTAGCGGCGCGACGACGATGTGGTTTGTTGCTTCAAGTGCGCGTCGAACCAGTTGAGCACGGTGCTGTACCATAGCTCGGAATTCTGCGGCTTCAGTATCCAGTGGCCTTCGTCCGGGAAGTAAAGCATCTTCGATTCGACGTTCTGGCGTTGCAGTGCGGTGAAGAGTTGCAAGCCTTCCGTGACGGGTACGCGGAAATCCTGCTCGCCGTGAATCACCAGCAGCGGCGTCTTGAAATTCTTCACGAACATATGTGGAGACCAGCGCGTGTAAACTTCGGGATTATTCCAGGGCGTCCCGCCGAATTCCCAATCCGTGAACCACAACTCTTCGGTCGCGCCGTACATACTGGTCAAATTAAAAACGCCCGCATGAGAAACAAGCGCCTTGAACTGCACGCGCGGATCGTTGTTGTGGCCTTCAATCCAATCAACCATGTAGCCGCCGTAGGAGCCGCCCGCCGCGCCGACGTTGTTGCGGTCAACGTAAGGCAGGGAAGCCATCTGCGCGACGCCGTTCATAATGTCCGTATAAACCTTGCCGCCCCAATCGCCGGAGATTTCGTCTAGGAACTTTTGCCCGTAGCCGGTCGAGCCGCGCGGGTTCGGCATAAAGACGACGTAGCCTTTTGCGGCATAGACTTGCGGATTCCAGCGATAGCCCCAGTTGTCGTTCCACGCGCCCTGCGGCCCGCCGTGAATCAGCACGACCATCGGATATTTCTTCGACGGCGAGAAGTTGGCGGGCTTCACGATCCAGCCGTGAACCTTCGCGCCGCTTGCGCCTTCCCAACTCGTTTGCTCCGCCGGTTGCAGATTGAAACTCCTGATAAAAACATCGTTGGTTCTGGTAATCGGCGCGACTTGGCTAACACGACCGCCGGACAAGTTGCCGCGATAAATTTCTGTGGGACTTGCCATGCTGCTGCGTGTGAAAACTAAAGTCTTGCCATCGGCGCTCGCTTGAACGTCGTCGTTGAATCCGTCACCGATAATCTTGACGAGTGCGCCGCCATCGAGTCCGACTTCGTAAACGGGCTGAAGGCCGCGCTCGCCCGCGACGAAGTAAATCTTCTTTCCGTCGCGCGCAAAGGTGAATCCTTCGGCATACGCATCGAGCGCGCCGGTCAGCGAGCGCGTTTGATTTGTCCGGCGATCATAAAGCATCAATTGCCAGCGATCACTCTCGAAGCCGGGACGCTGTTGCGCGCGGTAAGCGATGAAGCGTCCGTCGGGCGAATACTGCGGCGAGGCATCGTTGGCCGGATTTGCACCCGTAATACGACGCGCTTCGCCACCCGTAACCGCTACGGTGAAGATGTCGCCGTTAGTTGAAGTCGCTTCAACTTTGTCACGGTTGCTCGCAAACGCCAATTCTTTGGAATCGGGCGAGAAGGCGTAATCGAGCGGGCCGCCGAGACTGAACGGTGGCGCGTCGAAATCGCCGGGCGTCATGTCGCGCGCTTCCGCAGTTCCTTCACTTGACGCGACGAAGATGTGGCTGCGTTTACCTTCTTTCCAAGAAGTCCAGTGGCGATAAAGCAGGCGGTCAACGACGCGCGCTTTGACTTTGCTGGCGGCCGCCTGCTCAAAGCGCGTCTTGTTGCAATCGTTGGTTGTGCATTCCGGGTAAACCTCCGCAACGAAGGCAATCAATTTTCCGTCGGGTGACCAGAGCGGATCGCTTGCGCCGCCCGCGACGCTCGTAACTTTTTGCTGTGTGCCGCTTGCTATATCAATCGTCCAGATTTGCGGCTCGCCGTCGCGCGTCGAAACAAACGCGAGCTTGCGTCCGTCGGGCGACCAGCGCGGCGAACTGGACGAACGCTCGCCCGTCGCCAGCATCTTCGGTTCGCCGCCCGCTACCAGCATTAGATAAATGTGCGTCGTGCCGCGATTCGCGGTCTTATCAACGTCCGTGATGGTGTAAGCGATGGTGTTACCGTCGGGCGAAATCTGCGGGTCGCCGACGCGCCGAACTTTGAGCAACTCATTGATCGTAAACGGCTGCGGCGCTTGCTGTGCGACGGCAAATGTAGAGAGCGCAAGCAACATTAGAAGCGCGAAAGCAAAGGAACGTCTCATAAAGTTATCTCCATAAATATTTTTAGACTGATTCAAGGTTATCGCAATGACAGGCATCGCGTGTTCTTAGCCGGGCGCGATGATTTTAATTGAATCATCTTGCCAGACGAAGACTGCCGATGATCTGCTCGAAAGTTTGCTGGTAAGTTTTCACTTCATCCTCCGGCACAATCGTCACCAGATAAAACAAACGCCCGTCAGAAGTCGCAGTAGTGTATATGACATCAACTTCGACGACGCCCGTGACGGTCGAAGGGCCTGCGACGACTGTGGCATAGCCTGTGCGCCCGCTGATTGAAACAGTTTGCGGGCGACGCACGACGCGGAAATCAGGGTTGCTAGCAATCTGCTGTTCGACGAGCGCGGCAGTCGCCGCTTGCAGATCGCTCGATTGCGTGCGAAGCGCGCCGACGAAGATGCCGTGTGTGACGAAGACCGCTTGATCGTGTTGCCCGTAAGCACCTTTCGGCGCAAAGATCATGTTGGATTCATCAGAGCTTACCGCGTCCCAATTCTGCGGATACTTAAAAGCGAAGCTGCCCGACTGTGCTTGAAAATCGCGTAGCGAAGCGGAAGGCGGTGCGGGTCGTGCGCCCGCTTCGTTGCTGTTCGGATCACGCGGCCCCTTGCGCACAGGCTCTTTCGATGAAGCGAGCGATTGCGCGGTGCTTCCGCCGCCCTTTAATCTGGCTTTGGCCTGTTCGAAGGCGTTGGTGTCGTGCGTCGGCTTGGCGCTGACGCGGAGGCGGGGCAATTCTTTGGTGATCGCCGCGATGCGATTGCCGGGGTCTGGATGATCGCTCAAAAATTCCGGCGCACGTTGTCCGCCCTGCGCCTGCAACGTCTTAAAGAAGTTTGCCATGTCGCGCGGATCGTAGCCGGATTCGGCCATGATGCGTGCGCCTTCGAGATCGGCCTGACTTTCGGCGGTGCGCCCGAATTTAAGAAAGAGCGCGTTTGCGCCGACGCCGCCGACGGAGTTGATGACCTGCGCGATATCCGGGTTGCTGCGTGCGCCCGCAAGCGTGCCGAGAATGCCGATGCCCGCCTTCGCTATGTAAGCTTTCGATGCCTGATTCGTGCCGTGCCGGAGTGCGACGTGTGTGATTTCATGTGCGATGACGCCCGCCAGTTCGCCTTCGTTCTTCGCCGCCGCAATCGCGCCCGCATTGACGAAGATGAAGCCGCCGGGCAAGGCGAAAGCGTTGATGTCGCGCGACGCCACGACGTTGAACTGATATGGAAAGCGAAAGCCGGGAGCTTTCGCGGCGAGCTTCGCGCCAAGCCCGCGCACGTAACCGACGACCGCTTCATCGCGCAAGATCGGCACTTGCTGCGCGACTTCCTGCGCCGACGCTCTGCCCATCTCGACATCCTGTTCGGGCTTGAACAGATTAAAGCCGGGCTGGAAATGCGGAGCCGGTTGCCCGCCTGATGAACTATCGCCACTGCCCGGTTGATTCAATAGCCCGCCGCATGACAATAGAGCGAAGAGGGACAGAGCAGATAATAAGATGGCGGCGATTCGTCGTTTAATCATGGATTGTTGTAAGTAGCCGGAAAGTTAAATGTGCGAGCGCGTCACCGCTTCGCGTGTGCTTTCAAATGAAATGCTGAACGCGCGTGCTTTGATGTTAAAGCGCGCCGATTATCTGATGTTGCAATCAAATATTATCCGGGCGAAAAGCTCTGCCGTAAAGCTCTTGATAAATCCAGCCGAGCACACGTATCTCCGCCGTGCAGAGGGCTTCGAGCCAGCAGCAGGTGAGAAACAGTTCGCGCATTTCCGGCGAAGGGATTTTGAGTGACTCATCCATGACGGGTGACGTGTCAGCCATCTTGAGCTTATGCGCGGCGGAAATCTCTCCGTTCGTTTTGGAGGCGTCTTCAATTGCGTTGAGCAGTTGGCTGATCCAGCCGTGCAACGCGCGTTCGTTTGCGTGGGCGGCGACAGCCTGAACAACGCCAATTGCAAAACGGTCTTCGGCGTGATCGAACGCGAACACCGCTTCGCCGGACGCCTTGCTCTGCGCCTGCTTCCATTGAAACAACTCTTCGACGTTCCGGTGCTTGACGACTGCGACGCGCTGATCGTAGTCCAGAAACCAGCCGATGACCTCGGCGAGCGATGCTGAATCAACCTGCCCGTGCCCGTCACGTTTTAACGGCGGTGGGCTGATGGCCGCATCCGTTTTATCTTTTGTATTCGACATGAAAATTGATTGATCGTTTTCGTTAAAGAGAAAATGGCGCGAGCGTCAGGCGACGAAGACACGCACGATTCAAAGTTCATATTGAAAAGACGGTGCGGATTAACCGCGCTCGATCTGCGTGATTATCAGTCCGCTTCGTCTCCACTGTAAGTCTTTTTAGACCGCAGGCGTTTCTTCTCCGCCTGCTTGGATTTCAATTCGAGCGTCTTCACGATAACTCTTCGCGGCACTCTGGTCGGCACGCGCGGCGGCGCGCGATAGTTCAATCGCTCGATCTTCGCGCGTAGATTCTTCAGGCAAATAATTTTATTGCGATGCTGGCTGCGTTCCTGTTGCGAAGTGGCGACGACGCCCGACAAACGATGCGTCAGCCTGACGGCACTCTCCGTCGTGTTGACGTGCTGCCCGCCTTTGCCGCCCGCGCGAAAAGTCTCTACGTCGCATTCTTCTAAAAGCTCTTCGTCAGATTCAGGCAGTTTAATCATGCAGTCTATCGTGTGCCGCGCTAGTACCCGGCGGGTGCGCCGTCGTTGCGGGAATCGCTTGCGCCGAGCCGCACGCCCGTCTTTTCTTCGATCATAATGCCGTGTGCGTCGCCCATGTTGCGCGGCCTTTCCGTCAATTTGTGGCCGCGCGATTGAAGCGCACGCACGGTGTCACCGGAGAGTCCGTAGGGTTCGTAAACGATTTCGTCGGGCAGCCATTGATGGTGAATGCGCGGGGCGTCAATCGCCTGCTGAATATTCATGTTGTAATCAACGATGTTGGAGATAACTTGCAGCACCGTGTTGATAATCGTCGGGCCGCCCGGTGAACCGACGGCGAACCAGAGCGTGCCGTCTTTGCGCATCACAAAGGTCGGGGTCATCGCTGAAAGCGGGCGTTTGTGCGGCGCGACGGCGTTGCGTTCGCCTTGAATCAAACCATAAGCGTTGGGGACGCCGGGCTTCGCCGCGAAATCGTCCATCTCGTTGTTGAGCAGCACGCCCGTGCCTTTCGCCGTGACGCCGGAGCCGAAGCCGCCGTTCAAAGTATAAGTGTTCGAGACGGCATTGCCTTGTGCGTCAACGATTGTGAAGTGCGTCGTCTCTTCCGATTCGTAACCCGTAGGCTTTCCGGCGCGCACCTCTGCGCTCGTCGAAGCGTGTTCCGCGTTGATTCCGGCGCGAAGATTTGCGGCATAGGCTTTGTCAATCAAACCGCTGACGGGGACTTTGACGAAATCCGTATCGCCCATGTATTCGGCGCGATCCGCAAAGGCGCGGCGCATCGCTTCGATGACGAGATGATCCTTCTCGGATGAAAACGGATTCATCTTCGCCAGATCGTAGCCTTCCAGAATGTTCAGCATCTCCAGCAGCACCGCACCGCCGGAAGAGGGCGGCGGCATAGAGATGATTTCATAGCCGCGATAACTGCCGCGCAACGGCACGCGCTCTTTCGCTACGTAGTTCTTCAAATCTTCGAGCGTCATCAAACCATTGTGGCGCTTCATGTCGGCGGCGATCAAGCGCGCCGTCTCACCTTCGTAAAATTCACGCGCACCGCCGCGCTGCAAACGCGCGAGAGTGCTGGCAAGTTCCGGCTGCCGGAGCGTGTCGCCTTCGCCGTAAAATTTTCCGTTGTTGAGAAAAATCCGGCGGCTGTCTTCGTACTTGCCTAACAGTTCACGGTCGCCGCGAAGCCCGCGCGCCAGAGAGTTTCTGAGCGTGAAACCGTCGGCGGCGAGCCTTCGTGCCGGTTCGATTAGTTGCGCCCATGTTAATTTGCCGGAGCCGTATTTCTTGAGCGCGAGTTCCATGCCACGCACTGTGCCGGGAACGCCCGCCGCCCGATAGCCGACGGTCGAAGAGCCTTCGCCTTTGATTAAATCGCCTTTCCTGTCCAGATAAATATTGCGCGTCGCGCTGGCCGGAGCCATCTCGCGATAATCAATCGCGGTCGTCGTGCCGTTGCGCAGGCGGATCATCATAAAGCCGCCGCCACCAAGGTTGCCCGCCGCCGGATAGGTTACGGCGAGCGCAAAGGCCGTCGCTATCGCCGCATCAACCGCGTTGCCGCCTTGCTTCATCACATCGCGCCCGACTTCCGACGCGATGCGGCTGGTTGATGCCACCATCCCGTGCTGTGCGCGCACAGGCTCGCGTGATGCTGCGCGGACGGCGGCGCTGAAGAGCGACGGTGGCGCGCTGTTACTGCCGCAATGCAAAGGCGCAAGCGGCGCAAGGATAAACGCGAGCGTTAAGAGAAGAATCGTCAAAGTGCGTCGTGCAAGCATTGTCGTTACCTGTTGCGTGTGGTTGATACGTTGCGGCGAGCGCCGAGTTGGTTAAGAAGTTCGCGCGTTGCCGCGTCGAGTTGTGTGTCGCGCCCGCCGAAGCCTTCGCCGATTGGACGCACGATATTTACATCAACCGGGCGCGGGTGCAACTCCATTTGCGAACCGTCGCTAGCGGTGACGCGCATAAACGGAATGCGAAAGCTCGATCCGTCAACAAGCCTCTGGTTCGACGTGTAGATAATCCAACCGGCGGTCGGCTCGCCCACGATCTTGCCAAGCCGCAGCGCGCGGTAGCCTTCCGAGAAATCTTCCGCGTCGGAAAGCGAATGCTGGTTAGTGACGAGAATGGTGGGGGCTTCGAGCGCGCGTTGACCGAGCACTGTGCGGGCGGTGGCGGGCGGCAATCCGCGCGGCGTCAGCGTCAGATACGGACGCCGTTCGAACACGTCGAGCGCGTAGGCGTTGACGAAGCCGCCGTTGTTGTTGCGTATGTCAACGATGACGCCGTCGCGCGCGTTATTCTCCGCATCGAGGTCAACGAAAAGCTGCGCGAGCGAGGCCGAAGACATATCGTACATATGCACGTAGCCGAACCTGCCGCCACTCACGCGCGCGACGTAAGCGCGATTGTCTTCAACCCACGTGCGATAGAGCAAGCCTTTCTCCGTCGCCGCATTGACGGGACGCACGACGACTTCGCGCTTATTCGCGCCGTCAGCAGACGAAGCGACGGCGAGCGCGACGCGGCGATTGATTTTGTAGTTGAGCAGTTCGTCAAGATTGACGCGCGCGCCCGTTTGTTTGCCGTCAACGGCGAGCAGATAATCGCCCGGCTTGATGTTGCCCGCAAGCGCGGCGGCGCTAAGCGGAAGAATTTCCGTGACGCGCAGACGCCCGTTGGTTTCATATTCGGTGCGGTCAAAGCGCAATCCGATTCTTCCGGTCGAAGGCTGCGTTCCACCGGGCGGCGCGCTGACGCCCAAGTGTGAGGCGTTTAATTCGCCGACCATCAGTTGAAGCAGGCGGCGCAATTCATCGGGCGTGCGTGCTCCTGAAATGCGCGGCGCATACGTCGCATAAGTCGCCTGCCAATCAACGCCGTTGAAGTTGGCGTCGAAGAAATTATCGCGCAGATACGTCCATGCCTGCTGAAACACTTCCTGTTTTTCGCGCGCGAAGTCCACGTCCATCTCTGCGCTGACGACGACCGCGCGGGGCGTGCGCGTGTCGAGCGAAACGACGTTGATGCGCCCGTCTTCAAGGTAAAAGATTTCTTTGCTGTCGGACGTAAACTGCGCGAAGGATTTTTGTCCCGGCGTCGAAGTCAATTGTCTGGCTATCGCAGGCTCTTTCGCTAATTCGTCGAGCGAGTAAGTATAAAGATTCTGCTGTCCGGCTGAGCCCGCAATCATCAAAACCACTTTGCCGTCGGGACTGATTATTTGATAGCTCACGTCAACGCCGACGGGCAGCAAACTAAGCCGCTGGCGAATGCCGTCGAAAACTATTTCAGTCGGCTTCGAGACAGGTTTTTTTGTTTCGTCGGATTCCGTCGCGGGCGAAGCTGTGGGAGAGGCCGCAGGCGAAGGCGTTGCGGACGGCGTGGTGTTCGGCGCGTCGCGTTGCGGGACGGGGCTTTGCGGCTGATTCTCCTGTCTTTGCAAGGTGGGCGTGACGGTCTTCGGCGTTTCTTCTTTGAAGAGATCGCGGAACTGGTCTTCGCGGAAACGCGGCGTGCGCGGCACTAGATCAACGCGCGCGAGTTGGCCTGTCTCCGTGCGCTGGCCTGTGTCGAACAACAGAAACGCGCCGTCTGGACTCCACGCCACAGAGTTGCTGCCGACATTGGCGAGAAAGCTGACAGGACGCGCTTCATTCGCGCCGCCGGTTGACGAAACGACGTAAATGTTTTTGAAAGACTTTCCGCTAATCGCCATGAACGCAATCCAGCGCCCGTCCGTAGACCACACGAACGGGCGATCCGAATTGAACGGCGGGCGTTCCAGATAACCTGTGGCGAGCAGCCGTTCCTGCTTGGAGTTGAGATCAATCGCGCGCAGTTCGCGCCCGTTGCGTTCAAACGCGATGCGTTTGCCGTCGGGCGAAAAGCACGGCGTGTTGTCGTTGGCAGCGGCGTCGCGCGTTAACTGCGTTTCGGTGTTCGTCGCAAAATCGTAAACGAAGAGATGCGTCGCGCCGTCGCGGTCTGAAACGTAAGCGAGGCGACGGCTGTCGGGCGACCATGCGGGTTCGGATTCGTTGGCGGGACTCGTCGTGATGCGCGCCGCATCGCCGCCGTCTTTCGCCGAGGCCGCGAAGATTTCGCCGCGCACGACGAAGGCATTCTTTTTGCCGTCGGGCGAGAGCGCGAGTTCCTGTATGCCGTTTGTGATTGTGAGATGTTCCGTGCCGGGACTCGACGGCGCGCCGCGCCGGTTGATGCGCAGTTCGCTCGCTTTGCCGTTCGAGGCGTCGAGCGTCCAGATTGAAAAGTCGTGCTCGAAGACGATGGTGCGACCGTCATAAGAGATGTTCGGCCAGAGCACGCGCCCGTCTGTGAAGCGTGTTACTTGTTTGGCTTCGCCGCCGATGGTTTTCGTCCAGATGTTTTGTGCGCCGCTGCGGTCGGAAACGTAAAAGAGTTTGCGCCCGTCCGCGCTCCACATCGGCCACATCTGTTTTGCGCCGCCCTCTGTGATGCGTTCGTAGTTCGCCGCAGCGTTTCCGCCGCCATCGTTCGCATTACGCATCAGCCAGATTTCGCTTTCGTCTATATGGCTGTGGCCTTTGCGCCACCACTGCGCGGAAGCGAGGCCGCGCGCCGTAAACGCGAGGGTGTTTCCGTCGGGCGACGGCGCGGAGAAGAATTCGTTGACGTAGCGATCAGCCGAAACTTGCAAAGGTGTTCCGCCTTCAGTACTGACGCGGAAAATATCGTTCATGCTCGCAATGTCGCGGCTCGTCGAAGAGAAGTAAAGCCAACGCCCGTCGCGCGACCATGCGTCGAGTTGATCGAAAGCGTCGTCGAATGTGATGCGCTGCAAATCGCCTGAGTCAAGCGTCAGAACATAGATGTCGCCGTTGCCCGTGCGCGTGGAGATGAAAGCGAGCTTGCGTCCGTCAGGCGAAAAGAGCGGGCGCGATTCGTTGGCCGGATGCGAGACGAGCAAATGCGCGTCGCCGCCCGCCGCCGCTACGCTCCAGATATCGCCGCCGGAAACGAAGGCGATCTCCGCGCGGTCTGGCGAGATGGCCGGTTCCGCGAAGTAGGGAAGCGGTGGCATCGCGTTAATTGCCTGAGCTGAAGCGAAAGCCGTCGCGGTTGGATGAAACGACCACCTCGCGCCAAAAAAGTTTGTGGTTAAGAGCGACAGCACTAAAAATATAGAGGCGCACGGCTTTAGAAAGCGAGTCACGAATATCTTTTCTCCGTCTTCAGGTAAATTAATCCGTTTCGCGCTTGCTCCAAATGCTGAAGAAGCGCGACCGCGAAATGCTGCGAACAAAGTCCGGCCGCGAGTGATTCGCGCGCGGTGAAACCTTTGTCGTAGTCGCAAAGTATAATGTACTATGCGCTGAAAAAAAGAGTGTGTGCAACCCTGCGCAAGCCAAATTTTTAGTTTTGCATCAAAAAAATCAGGAGATTCAAATAATGCCCAGACGCTTTGCGGCAATTGTTTTGCTCATCGGCCTTTCGCTCTCTTCATTATTTCCCATAAGTGCGCAGCAACAACAGCCTGCGCGCCCGCCGCAAAATCCAGAGACGCAGGCCGCTCCGACAGGGAAACCGCCGAAGCCTTCCGCGCCGGAAGTCGCGCAGACCGCTGCCAACGCTACGCAAGCCGCGCCCGCCAACGATGCTATCGCGCGCATCAAAGACGAAGGCATGAACCGCTCGCAGGTGATGCAGACCTTGAGCTACTTGTCGGACGTGATCGGGCCTCGCCTGACGGCTTCGCCCAACATGAAGCGCGCCAACGAATGGACGCGCGACAAGTTAAGCTCTTGGGGCTTACAGAACGCGCATCTCGAAGCCTGGGGGCCGTTCGGTCGTGGTTGGACGCTGAAGAGTTTTAGCGCGCAGGTCACAGAGCCGCAGGCCATTCCGCTGATCGCGTATCCGAGCGCATGGTCGCCCGGCACAAACGGCACACTCACCGCCGATGTCATTTATGTTGACGCGAACAGTGAAGCGGATTTGCAAAAGTACAAGGGCAAACTCAAAGGCGCGATTGTGTTGACGAGTCCGATGCGCGACGTTAAAGCGCACTTTGAGGCATTGGGAAATCGCCTGACGGACAAAGAGTTGCTGGCGCTCGCCGACGCGCCCGCACCCGCCGCACGGCAAGGACGCCGCCCGCCTTTACCAGACAGCCCGCAATTCCGCGAATTCATTAACAGCGCCAAACTCAGGGCCTTGAAAGCCAAATTCTTCACGGACGAAGGCGCGGCGCTGCTCGTTGATCCAAGTCGCGGCGGCGACGGCGGCACGATCTTCGTGCAGGCGGCGAGCGTTCCGCAAAAATTAGACACCTCTTCGGAGATGAACACGCTGCGTAGTCTGTTTCTGCCGCGCGTCAACGCTTACGACAAAAACGCGCCCGCCATCATCCCGCAAATCGTCGTCGCCATCGAACACTACAATCGCATCGCGCGCATTATTCAGGCGGGCGAGAAAGTAAAGATGAGCGTTAATCTGGACGTGCAGTTTCACGATCAGGATTTGATGGCTTACAACACCGTCGCGGAGATTCCCGGCACGGATAAACGGGATGAACTCGTGATGCTCGGCGGCCACATGGATTCGTGGCACGCGGGCACGGGCGCGACAGACAACGGCGCGGGCGTCGCCGTTGCGATGGAAGCCGTGCGAATTCTCAAGACGCTCAACTTGCAACCGCGCCGCACGATCCGCGTCGCACTCTGGAGCGGCGAAGAGCAGGGGCTTTTAGGCTCGCACGCTTACGTCGCGGAACACTTCGGTGCGCTCGCCAACGCTTCGCCCGAAGCCAACTTCGCCGCGCTTTTAGGCGGCGCAACCACCGCTCCGCAAGTCAATAAGAAACCCGACTACGAAAAGCTCGACGCCTACTTTAATCTCGACAACGGCACGGGCAAGATCAGGGGCGTCTACCTGCAAGGCAACGAAGCCGTGCGCCCGCTTTTCCGCGAGTGGCTCGCGCCATTCCGCGACATGGGAGCTACGACGCTCTCCATCTCCAACACCGGCGGCACGGATCATCTCTCCTTCGACGCCATCGGGCTTCCCGGCTTTCAATTCATCCAGGACGAAATCGAATACGACTCGCGCACGCATCACTCAAATCAAGACGTTTTCGACCGCATTCAGGCCGACGACATGAAGCAGGCCGCCACCATTATGGCCGCTTTCATCTACAACACCGCGATGCGCGACGAAAAGCTCCCGCGCAAGAACGCGCCCGCGAAGTGAAGACGAAGATGCTCCAAAGCCTAGCCGCTATCTAACGCATTAGGCTGAGCAAGTTCGAGAAAACGATTTTGTAGTTACGTTGGCAGGTTGAACAATTGACGCAACTTATCGTCAACCGCAGCGTGCAGCGAAGGCGGCAGTTCGCCTAATTCACGGCGGATGAGCGCATCGGTCGCGGTCATTAAACGATGGAGACGGAGCGTAGAGGTAACGCGCAAGCCGGTCGCGGCAAAGTTCGCATCTGCCGCATCCAGAATCAAATCGCTGGCGAGTAAATCGGGAGGCGTGCGGCTTGTGATGAATGCCAGCACGATATGACGATGCGCGCCCGCCGCTTCCGTCAGACAAACGGCGGGTCACACCTTTGTCGCTAATAAATCATCGAACGGAAACGGGACGAGCACGACTTTGCCTTTAATCATGGAAAGGCTTTCCGTCCGTCAAAGTATAAATATCTTCTTCCGCATCATTGAGAAACGCAAACGACGGATTGCGCGCCGCCGCCCGCAACCACTCCTGTTCGTCTTCTTCGGAATCTTCAGGAATCAGGATGATGACGCGCACGCGCCCCGACCTGCTGACGGGCAACGGTTCATCAAGATGCAATTGCCGCTGTTCATCAATCTCCCCGAACGCCTCGATAGCTTTAATGTTTGTCGCCATCTTCACTGTCTCCCTTCAACACTATTCTACTCTTAACTTCATCCTTCCGCCTTCTCGCTTCCTACCTTGCGTTGCTCAATCCACTCTAACGCCGCTCGCTTGTCCCGTTCAATCGCCATCTCCACGCCGCGCTTAGTTAGTTCGACAAACTGACTTTGCCTTTGAACGAACGCTGCGATCTCCGCGTTCACGCGGCGTTTCCAAAGTTGGTATTATTGTGATGCACTAATTCGTGTGCGATGATGCTACCGGAGATGGTTTAGCATATGAATATACACATCATCTTAGATAAGGCTTTGTTTCAGTCTATATCAGCGGAAGCGTTTACGCCGCTCGACAGACACTTTGAAATAATAATCCCCCCAATTCTATTTAAGGAAATATGGGGCGACCTTGCTACGGAGAAAAAAGAAGACCCACGAAGATGGGTAGCTTACCTTGCTAGTCGGTTAGGCGCAAACTACATCATCTGCCCTGATTATGTTGATTTACTGTGCAACTCCTTACTAGGTAATGAGCCGCCAATGGATGGAAGATTGATTGCTGCTGGTATGAGGCCAGTAAAATCAAGCGGGGGTTCTCTCGGGTATTTTGTTGATCCCACTCCCGAAGATGAAGCCCTACAGCGATGGCAAAAGCAACAGGTCTCTTTCGAGGAATCATTATGGGCTTATCGGTGGCAACGTATTCGCCGATACATCAACACAAACTTATATCTTCGCAAGTTGTCTGAGGCAGGCGTGAGTGTGCAAAAGCCTAAAGACTTATCTCACTTGCAAGAAATTATTGATTTTATACTTGCGAATCCTAAAACTCAGGGACGACTACTCAATTTGCTTTTTCGAGAAAGCGAAATACCTTTACAGATTCAAAGACGCGCTATTATTCGATGGTTCAAGTCAAAGCGTCCGCTTTTGAGTTTGTTCGCTCCATATGCAGCTCACTGTGTAAAAGCAAACTTACTACTCGCACTTGGCAACATGAATATAAGCATTCTCGGCAGACAAGGGGAACACGATCTGAGAGACCTCGAATATTGCTATTACCTGCCATTCTGCGAAGTGTTTGCCTTAGATGATCGGCTACACCGAAAACTTATCCCGCTACTGAAGCGCCCCGATCAAAGGCTTGTCGGTACAGAATTGAGGGATGACCTTAAAAGACTAGCTCAAGAGTGGAATGCTATGTCGCAAGATGAGAAAATTGCTCACCATAGAAAATTTGGCAATCGACCAGCGCCAAATTCTGATTCAATTACGTTGAAGCTGTGGGAGAAATACAGACCGGACTACAACCCTAATAAAGGTTTCATGCCTATAAAAGGCAGTAATCTGCATGAATTCTTATTAGCAAAATGCGAAGAATTAAAAAATGCGCAGCAATCAGAAGAGCCAAGGACAATTGAAGAAGCAAGGTTTGTTTATCAGAAAAAATTAGTCAGTAGGGAAAAGCTTAAAGACCTTTATCCACAGGCTGATATTTAAGAAATCCAATAGCGTCTTACTGAGCAACAGTGTAAGAACTTAAAGCTTAGCAGCTTATGTCAATGAAGCGAGATGTAGAAGTAGCAGGATAGGGTTTAGACGAGTGCCACGCGAAAACACAAGTGTTCTTGCTCATTAGAACGCTTTAGAGACGTTTTGAGTCAGACACGACGAACCAAACAGCACAAGATATTGCACAAGGACTTATCTGTGAGGAATTGGTCTAAATCAAAATATTATTGAGATCGTTATTAAGCAGAAGCAGGTGCTTATCGAAATCAGATAAGCACCTGCTTCTGCTTGCAAATAGTGGTGAGCCGAGCAGGACTCGAACCTGCGACCCACTGGTTAAAAGCCGGTCACCCTAATCTTCTCATACATTCATCATTATTCTTCATTGTAAGGAAACCCTGTATTTATAAACCCTTTGTGATCCCATGAGGCTACCTGAATAAGCATAAATAACCGCGAATGTTTATTCATTACTTCGATCTCCAGATCACGCTCTGCAACCAATTTGTTGAGTCGCACATTCTCGCGCACCAGTTCACGTAGCCTGACGGCATCCGACACACTCATCCCGCCAAAGCGTTGCCGCCAGCGATAGAAGCTCTGCTCGCTGACTCCATGTTTGCGACAGATGTTCTGAATGGTGTCTGCACTGGCTTCGGCTTCGTGGAGAATCCTGATGATCTGCTCTTCCGCAAACTGACTCTTTTTCATTGCTAGCTCCTCTGGTAAAGTCGGAGCTATTCTCAAATGTCACGTGGATCGAAAATTAGGTCTCAGGTCAATTTCATCTGCCTCTCATTTTTGCACGAACAACTCTTCGGCGTTCCATAGCGAATACGGAAATATTGCGCTTGGGCGATAGTTGCCGACGCGCATACCGGCGGCGGATGTGATGTGACGGGCGACAATCGGAACGACGGGCAACTGCTCCGCGATGATGAGCTGGACGTCATGAAAGATAGCCACGCGCTTTTGGACATCTCTCTCACGCGCCTGTGCGGTGATGAGTTCATTAATGCGCGCTTCCCAATCGGTGGCCGGTTTAATCTCTTTCGGATGCCACTGGTGAGTCGGACTACTGCTTCGCAAAAAATTAGCATACGAAGACGGATCGGGTTCCGTGACGGATATGCCGAGCAGCGCCGCATCATAATCGTAGCTCTGCGTCGTCCGGCGCGTTAGCTCGCCCGTCTCGATAGATGCCACCTGCATTCGTATGCCCAGCCGCGCGAGGTCTTCCTGAATCACTGTCGCCATCGCCACGCGCGCTTCACTCTCGAGCGGCACGATAAGCGTGAACTCGACGCGATTGCCGTTAGCGTCATACAACTCCGGCGCGGATGCTTCTCCGCGTATGGCAAAGCCCATCTCCCGCAGCAGCGCGCGAGCCTGTTCCAAATTATAATCGGCGCGCGGAATGTCGCGCGCCGCCCACGCGCGATTGCCGGGCGAGACGAAGCCGTAGAGCGGCGTCGCAAGCCCTTGCAGCGTTGACGATGCAATTGATTCACGATCAATCGCGTGCGAAATCGCTCTGCGAAAACGCGGATTGTTGAACCACGCACGTTTGATCGGATTAACTACCGGCTGTCCGTTTTGTTCGCCCTCATTAAGATTGAACCATAGATGATCCGTAATCAGTCCCGGCCCTAGGTCAAGGGCGCGCACGGATTGTGGCGACTGGCGAAGCGTCGCGTAGTCGGTCGGGCGAAGACGGTCAAGAATATCCAGTGCGCCTTGAGTGAGGCGCGTAACGGCGTTATTCGCGTCGCTGACGACATCTATGACCAGCGTATCCAGATAGGGAAGCGATGTTCCGTTCCGATCCTTCTTCCAGTAAAAGGGATTGCGTTGGAGCGTTATACTCTCGCCGACGGCGACTGACTTAACCGTGAAAGCTCCGGCTGAAACGATGCGCGATGGTTCGGTCGTGATGCTCCATGCCTCCCGCAAAGAGCCTTTGTTCAACTCCTGCTCCAGCGCATGGCGCGGCAAAACGGCGACGTTCGAGAGGTAGTTCTCCGGCGCGGCGATTGTCTCGGGAAAGACAAGCCGTAACCGGCGCGCATCCGGCGCGGTGATTTCTATCTGCCGACCTCCGATCAACATCGCGTCACGAAAGACGGGTGATGCCGTGCGTTCATCATAGATGGCACGGAAAGTGAAAAGCACATCGTCAGCCGTCAATGGATGCCCGTCGGAGAATCGCAAGCCGTCGCGCAAAGTTAAATCGAGTTGGCGTCCGTCATCGGCCAGCTTCCAAGTTTCGGCCAGACCCGGAACGTAGCGTTGCGTATCATGATCTAGTTCGACAAGGCGGCCTCCCATCAAAAGAAAAGCAACAACGAGCGTGTCCACATCGGACGCCGTCAGGTAGTTGAAAGTTTTAGGAGGCGAGATGACGCGGTAATGCAATGAACCGCCGCGCGTGCCCGCGATTCGTTCATGCGATATCGCAGATTGCGGCGGCACCTTTGGTTCGGGCTGCGGTCGCTGGCAGGCACCCGTCGCCAGAAGTATGACGGGCAACAGTAGGAGAACGAATTGCCTGTACAGGGGGGGGCGTCGCATCTTTTTCAGAGCTACCAATTGAAGAAGGGAATGAATAAATCTTCAGCGTTACGGCTTGCGCTGTAAGCGAATTCAATCATGTATGATGCCGTATGTCTAGCGCAAAGCATGTTCGTCTACCGCCACGCTGATGTTTGATAAGGTTTCGGTTCTTTGCTATTAAGACTAAGCCGAAAGGCAAAGGTCTGGAACTGAAAGGCGATTGAAGGTAGCCCGGTGCTAAAACTTATAGCCTCAAGATCGGTGCAGGGAATTATCGTACTGCTCGTCGTCTCGGCGTTGACATTTACGTTGCTCGCGGCAGCGGGCGGCGATGCTTTAACGGCACTGCGCAATGATCCGCTTATATCGGAAGAAGCTCTCAACGGTTTGCGACGCATTTACGGCTTAGATCAACCTCTCCCGGTTCGCTACGTGCGCTGGCTATACGACATTCTTCATGGCCGGTTGGGTTATTCGCTCTTTTACCAAGCGCCTGTCGGAAGCATTATCCGGCCGCGCCTGCTGCATACTCTGTTGCTTGCCGCTGCTGCTCTGGTTATCGCATGGACGGTGTCGCTGGCTCTCGGCACATGGGCGGTCAGACGCAGAGGCGGATGGGTGGATCGCGTGTGCGGACTCGTCATCCTGCTGGCGGCTTCGACGCCGCGCATTGTGCTGGCGCTTGTGGCACTGGCCGTCGGCGCGCGCACTTCTCTTTTTGCCATCGGCGTAGCACCGCAGGAGCTTTCTACCGGCAAGATGCTGCTGAGCGTAATTCCGCCCGCGATTGTCCTGAGCGTTCCGCTCATCGCGCTCTTTCTCGCGCAAGTGCGTGAGAGTTTAAGAGCGGCGCTGCGCGAAGAGTTTGTGCGTGTGGCGCGCGCCAAAGGGTTGCCGGAAAGAATTGTCGTGCTGCGTCATGCTCTGCGTGCGGGACTGAATCCGCTGATTACGATTTTCGGATATTCGCTGGGAGGTGTGATAAGCGGCTCTGTGATTGTTGAGACAGTGCTCGGCTGGCAGGGGCTTGGACAGTTGAGCGTGGTAGCCGTGCGCAACCGCGACGTGCCGCTTTTGATGGGCGTCGTTCTGGTGACGGCGACGGCGGTGCTGTTAGGCAACCTCTTCGCAGATGTTCTTCTACATCTCAATGATCCGCGTCTGCGTTTAGTTGAAGCCAGACGCATCACAGCCTCATCCGCAACTGCTTCGACGCCTGCCGCATGAAGACAACTTTAGAACAAACTGAAGCACACACTTCTCTCCTCATCGGTGAGACGCAACGGAGAGAAGTGCGGGCGGGCGGGCGGCGGCGCATTCCATTCATCGCGGGATTAATCATCGTTTGTTCGTTCTATGCGACGGCTATCTTCGCGGATTTTCTTGCGCCTTATGACTACCGCGCGCAATCTCGCCGCGAACCGCTTGCTCCGCCTGCCGCGATTCATTTCGCGGATGCGCAAGGGGCTTGGCATCTGCGTCCGTTTATTTATCCCAAACGCCTTGTCAATGCGCTTGAGCGTAGCTATACGGAGGACACGGAACGCAGCTATCCGCTCGCGTTATTCACGCATGGTTATTCTTATAAATTTCTCGGCCTGGTCAACACAGACATACATCTCTGGGGAACAGGCGTGAGGGGGCAGGCGAATACACCGCTCGCGCACTTGCTGGGAACGGATGCGCTGGGGCGCGACCGTTTGTCGCGTCTGCTCGTCGCCACGCGGTTTTCGCTTCTCGTCGCTCCGTTGGGCGTGCTGCTGGCAAGCTTGCTCGGAATCTTTTTGGGTTGCATTGCGGGTTACGCACGGCGCACGTTGGATGCCGTCCTGATGCGCGCCGCCGATGTGATGATGGCGCTGCCGACACTGATCTTGATCTTAGCGGCACGCGCCGCTTTTCCGCTGGAACTTCCGCCCGTGCGCGCTGCCGTGCTGCTCGTCATGATTTTCGTCGCGGTCGGTTGGGCGGAGATGGCGCGCTTAACACGGGGATTGGTGATGGCTTTGCGCAGGCGGGAATTCGTTCTCGCGGCTGAAAGCATCGGACTCTCGCAACAGCGCGTGTTGTTTCGGCATATCCTGCCGAACGCCGCGCCGCCGCTGATCGTGCAGATGAGCCTCATGCTTCCCGCTTTTCTGTTGTCTGAAACGGCGCTCTCTTTTCTGGGTGTCGGATTGCAGGAGCCGGAAGCGAGTCTGGGCAATATGCTGGCGGCAGCAACGGACATCACGCTATTGCGAAGCCATACTTTCGTGCTGCTCGCGCCCGCCTTCGTTATTTTTACTTTTGTGCTAGGCGTGCGCCTGCTTAGCGGCGGTCTCAAATCGAGAAGCGAAAGACGTGACTAAGATAAGCCGCCGCGGTTCACGAAAATTTCTAAAGACGCTTGAGGGCTTTCTGGGCGAGATTCTTTGTCTTCTGGATTTTGACTGTTTCATCGTCAGAACCGCCGATGCTAATTCTGACAATGCTGTTTTTCTTTAACACATACAGTGCGCCGGTGATGCGGTTTCCCATCCAGTAAGCTTCATCGCCAACGCCGGGCACGGGTCTGGGCTTGCCTCCCTCTTCCTCTTCTTCAGCGCCGCTTTTGTCGCGTTCGCGTTCTTTATCTTTATCCCGGTCGCGGTCTGTCTCCTTTTCCGTGCGGCGACGGAATCGCTCCATCCAAAGTTCACGCGGCGCGTTTTTGGCGGCTTGAGCGGGATCGCTCTGCGTTAGTTCGAGGCTCACGGATTTAGTGAAGGTTGCCAGCGAATAGAAGCATTGCGAAACAGCGAGAGCGCCGCTGGTTCGTTCGTTGCTTTTCGTTTCCTTTACCGGCTCGCCCTGCACAGACTCGATCTCCGCATTTGTGATTAATGTACAGGCGGCAATTCGTCCTTTCGCAGATGCTGTGCTCGTCCCGGCATTCGGCATTGGCGCGCTTTCCGCCTCGCTCGAAACGCTCGCCGTTGTCGCGGATAATTGGGGCGCAGCCGCTGAACCGGAAGAGGCGTTCGGTTGCGACGCGACGGATCGTTGCTCGGTTACGGAATTCGAGCCGCAGTTACTGCCAACAAGAAGAAGGCAACAGAGCAGAGCGGTGTGGATATTAAAGGCCATCAAAGCAGACTCCTCAGTTGATTTGCCAGCGCGCGTCCTTTGCCTGTCGTTGAAACCTGAAATCGCCGTTCAGTTGACGGCGCTTGATAGAAAACATTCTAACGCCAATTCATCACAGCCTTAAAGCTATGACGAATTGCGCAGAATGATTGGTGCGAATCTCCCCGGCGATCTTTAAGAGAATGATTGACGCAAAGCGTAGCGATGCCAAGCGAAAGTTCGTCGCCAATTAACAGGTCAAGTTGAGTGGCATTGCGCGAGATGCGCAATGCCACTCAAGCTCACTTCGTCTAGCGTGCAACAAGAGGAGTGGCCGCCGTCCAGACCTCAATCGGGCCGAGACTGATGTTAACCACCTTGATGATATAGACGCCGCCCTGTGTCACAGGCGTCTCAATGACAGCGTAGCCCGTAGAGGCGTCGGCGGTATTGAGCACCAGTCCCGAAGGATCAATCAACACCAGCTTGATCGGAGCGCCGGCGGTAGATTCCGCCACCACTGCAATCTCCCGCGCGTCTGCGCCGAGCGTCACACTGCTGACCAACTCTTGAGCTGCGCTGAGCGTCGTCGTGTTGGTCTGTGTTACGCCGGGGCCGGTTGCCGGACGCGCGTTCGAGTAGGAGTTGTCCAGACAGATGCCATCAACATAGACGGCATCCCGGACATTCCGCAGCTCGAACGTGTGCTGGCCCGGCGCGAGGCCGGTGTACCGCGCGTTGTATCCGAATTCGGGAGCGCGCGTTGTGCCTTTAGTGCCGTTGTAGCTGATCGTGCCTCTGGACACACCGTCAATAAAGACCTCTGCGCTGCCACCCTTCGGAGCCTTAGCGTAAGCGTAAGTGACCGCGCCCGTGCGACCTGCCGGTACGTCAAAGGCCAGCTTCATCCCGTTCGTTGACTTGCCCGTATTGAAGGTGAAATGCCCCGCGCTCGCATTCGGATCATTGACCAAGTGCCAGCCGTTGGAATAAGCGATACGCGAATCGTTATCCTCCAGACAGACGGGCGGATCATTGACCACGATGTAGACGGAAGCGGACGTTGTGGCTGCGCCGTCGTTGTCTCTCGCCACAGCGGTGAGCGTGTACGTACCGGAGGGCACATTGCTCCACGCGAAGCTGTACGGCGCAGTAAGGTCTTCACCGATCTTGATGTTGTTCTGGAAGAACTCAACCTTGCTCACCGTTCCATCGCTATCGGATGCGTTTGCAGTGATCGTGATGTTGGCCGGTGCGCTGAAAGTCGCTCCTTCGGTGGGGCTTGTAATGCTCACCGTCGGCGGCGTGTTGACTCTGATGGAAACCTGCGCGGTATTGGTGCTTGCTGCGCCGTGCGAATCCTGAACGGTGAGCTTCGCCGTGTAGGTTCCAGCCTGATTGTAAGTGTGCGAGACAGTCGGCGTGCTTTGCGTAATAACACCTCCCTCGCCGAAGTCGAACGTATAGGAAGTGACAGAGTCGCCCGGATCGGGATCGCTTGAGCCGGAGCCGTCAAAACTTACGGCGAGCGGCGCGTTGCCCGAAGTCGGCGTTCCTGTTAAGGCAGCCGTAGGCGGACGGTCGTTGACGGTGATGAATGCCTGCGCGACGTTGATGCTCGTTTGACCCGTAGCGTCTCTGACTTCGAGCGTCGCACGATAACTTCCGACTCCGTTATACGTGTGCGAGATAGTCGGCGTCGTTTGTGTAACCACGCTGCTGCCGTCGCCGAAATCGAAGGTGTAGGAAACGATTGCGTCTCCATCGGGATCGCTTGAGCCGGAGCCGTCAAAACTTACGGCGAGCGGCGCATTGCCTTCAATCGGCGACGCTGCGAGAGCAGCCGTCGGTGGCCTGCGCGGCCGACAGAAACCGTTTCCGACGAGCACATACGAGGGCGTGACTGACGTAATATCAGCCGCCGTAGAGCCGGTCACGTTCACGTTTCCGTTGCCTGCAAAGCTTCGCGGGCTGATGTTGCCGAGCGTTTGCCCGGCAGTCGGCGAACCCACTTTGCTGTTCGCAATCGTGATCGTGAATGTTCCCTGCGCCTGATTAACACTGCCTGCGTCGGCAACGCCTTCGGGGAAAGGTCTGTTTGCATCCGGGCTTGGGCTGGTCGTCGAAAGCGGCGCGCCGATATGACCGTACTCGTAGCTTAACGCGCCGGTCGCGTCCGACTTGGCGGCGACGTACTTGCGCAGTCCCGTGCCGAAGTCCCAGATGATGTACCACTGGTGATCGGGAGGAATTGTGCTCAAGCTCGCCACCTTCATGGTGAACACAAGCCTGTCGGGTTGTCCCGCCGTATAAGGTTCGGCAATCCACGCTTCCTGAATATCAAGCGCAGGCTCCGGTGGCACGGCATCGCCGGTCGGGTCTTTCACCAGACTGACGCCCGGCAGCTTGCACGGATCGGCAGCCGGAGCAGGGCTAACTTCACTGCAATCGCTTAACGGGCTTTCGCCGACCGCATTGACCGCCGTCACCGTGTAAAAATAGTTCGCGCCCGGATCGGCCGAAGGATCGTCGTAGTTTCGATAAGTTCCGACATCGGCCAGCAGTGTTTTCTGTGTGCTGCCGTCCGTGCGGCGATAAACGCGGTAACCGGTAATCGGCGTTCCGCCATTGTCCGGCTCAGACCAAGCGAGATGCACACCCGTGCTGTCGCTGGTCGCTGTCGCCAGAGGCGAGCCGGGCACTGTCGGATCGGGTTGATCGTAGGCCGCGAAGAGACGTTTGCCGCCGCTCTGCCGCGCGATGACGGCCTTCGCCGTAAAATCATTCGCTCCGCCGTTGATGCACGTGCCGGTAATACATCCATCGGGATAGCCGACGAGCACGCGCCCTTCTTTGTCAACGGTCGCATCCATAAAATCTAATAGGTTGCGATCAGGTTTCGTGCGCGGGCCGGCGGGCGCTTGCGCGCAGGAGGTTGTTCCCAGATTACAGATCGAACCGCGCTGTACCGGATCATTGGGCGTGGCATCAACCGTCGTCCATGTTCTGCCGCCATCGAAGGTGCTGGCGATGTAAAGATGCCACACGCCCGTGAAGGATTCATTCGTGTAGTTGCCGGGCGTCGGCGTGCCAAGAAACGTATAGGCCGCGCGGTCTTTATCCCCTGCTACCACTGCCGGGAAAGTTATGTTGTTGATGCCGAGCTGCGTGCCGACATCCTGATCGCTTTCCCACGTCGCGCCTTGATCGTGCGACACTGCAATGCGCGCGTGGCCGTCGCTGTGCTGATAGCCAAGATAAATTGTTCCATCGGCTCCGATGCCGACAGACGGATCAACTAGGTATCCGGTCGTGCCGCTATTCGGAACAGTCCGCACCGTCCATGTAATGCCGTTGTCTTTAGAGACTACGACCGATGCTCTGCCGGGCGAACCGCAGCTCTTGTTTGGAACATAAACCGTTCCATCGGGAGCAACCTTCACGTGCCCGTGCAGGCCGCTGCATGAATTCGATGTATAGATCGGCACTGCCGGGCCATATGTTAAGCCGCCGTCGGTGCTGAGCGCACACAGTGCATTGACAGCATCCTGCGAGCAGTAGTAGACGGCGTTCGGGTAAGTCGGATTGGCAGGAAGAGGCGCATGATACGGGCCTGCGCCAATCGTCTGGTGATCTATGCCCGAAGCGATGCCGCCGCCCTGATTCGGAACCCACGTCCGGCCGTCGTCATCTGTTAAGGATGAGAGGCTGGTGGTTCCGGCCAGTTGCGAAACGATTGTACGATTCGGCGTGTTATCGCCGGAGGCGCGCATATGATCCGTGAAGAGAATCGGGTCAAGACTTTGCTTAGATGTCGGCGCGCTCTTGTCTTCCCACACGGTCTTCGCCGGTGAGAAGCAATCGTTGAACATAACGCGCAGAGTTTGCAGCCCGGACTGGAAGAAGACTCTGCCGGTCTGCCAGTTGACGCCGATGCTCGGTTCTCCGGCCGTCGTGCCGACGCCATTCGGTGCGGCGTAGTTTTGATAGCGCGGCCCCGGCTGCGGCGTCCCGCTCGGCGGCGGCGGCGGCAGCGTTACGGGACACACGCCTGTGCCTGCGAACGTAAAGCTTCCGCTGGCCGTCGAATCTACGGTCTGATTCAATCCGTTGCCGATTGCGCCGATGAGAATAGAAGTTATGCCGTTGACAGCCGTAAGCGTTTTACCCGCAGAGAGGTCAACGATTGCGCCCGACAACGTCGCGCCACCTGTCGCGGCGACGGGTTTTTTGAGTTTGTCCAGCCGCAGGACAACGGTCAGCGTTTTGTTTGCCGGATTGAGCGAGCCGCCGTCGGCGCTTCCCACCGTGCGGCTAATCGCGTTGGCTCCGGTGGTATCCACAAAGCCGTAGTTAAAGGAAGTCCCGGTCGGGTTGGAACTCGAATTCGTATTTACGCTCACGAAGTAAGTCGTGGTCGTGCCGTCCGCGTGCGTGGCGTTAAAGGAGGTGCGCCAGTTGCCGTTCGGCGGCAGCGTGTTGGAATCGAGCGCCGAGACGGTCATCGTGACGACAAGCTGTCCGCTGCCGCCCGGATACTGCTCGGCAAGCTGGATCGCGCGAATGTCCTGCTGCTGATTGGCATTCGGCGCGCCCGTCTGATCATTCGCCGGATCGGTCACCACTGTGATGCCCGGCAGCGTGCATGAATCGGATGTTGATGAAGGCGTTGGCGTCGCTACCGGAGTCGGTGTCGCCGTAGGTGTCGGAGTTGGTGTAGGAGTTGACGATGCTGCGCAGACTGCCCACCTTGAACCGAAGCCTGTGTCGGGCGCGCGATCAGCGGGTTGAGTGAAAACAAGTCCGGTTCCCGTCGCGCCTTCGCCGGAGATCGTCAGCGCGTATGGCTTGCTGACCGCAGGCGTCGTGGTCGTGTCGGTCGGGCTAATCGGAATCGTCGGGTTGCCGACGCCGCTCAAAGGCACTGTGACGGTTACCGTCCCATTCGCGCCGGGATTGAATGTGCCCGTCGCGGCCTTCGATGTGCCGCTCACAAACTTGTTGCCGGATGTATCGAACTCTCCGTAGAGATACGAGACCGTTCCGCTCGCCACCGCGCGCGTCGCGTAGGTCTTACCGTCGCTCGATGTCCACACAACGTAGTAATAGGTTTGAGACGTACCGTTGATCGGCACGGCGGACAGGTTTTTCAGCGCCATCGTCGTCGTCAGCGTTCTGGCGGCGGCGTTGGTCGAGAATGAAACATTGGTGATGTCAACCTGATCCGTGCTGCCTGCGGCTGATCCGTCAACTGCCGGATTAACGGCATCTCCGGCGGCATCAGTGATGACATTGAGGCCGTCACAGGAATCCGTCTGACTGTTGGCGGGCGCAGGCGCGCCGGTAGTGTTAACTTCGCAGGCTGCTCCTTCACCGGCGGCATTCGTCGCCGTCACGCGATAGAAATAGGTTGTGCTCGCGTCAGTCGTCAGATCGCTGAAAGGCGTCGGGTCTTTACCGGCGGCAACGCTTGCCAGCAACGTCTCGCCGCCGCTCGTTGTTCCGCGATAAACCTTGTAGCCTGTGATTGCCGAGCCGCCGTTGTCCGGCTCCGGCCAAGAGAGATACACGCCTGCGCCGTCGCGCGTTACGGACACACGCGGCGCGCCCGGCGCGGTTGGTTCGGGCGGATCATACTGTGCAAACAATCTTCTGCCGCCTGACTGCCGCGCAATTGTTCCCAGCTTGCTGCGCGAAGTTGAGGGGTCTGTGCAGGCCGCTCCGATGCATCCGTCTGCATAGCCGACGAGCACGCGCCCTTCTCTGTCAACGGTCACATCCATGAAGTCGAGCAGATTGCGATGCGGTTGGCTGCCGCCCTGTAGCCAGATGCCGCCACGTTGCACCGGATCGGTAGGCGTCGCATCCACCGTGACCCAAGAGTTGCCGCCGTCATACGTCGTGGCGACGTAAAGATGCCAGATGCCTTTGAAAGTCAGCGATTGAAAGTTACCGTCGGTGATCGTGTTGGGAGTTGACGTGCCTAGAAAAGCGTAGGCCGCTCGATCATCATCGCCTGCCACCATCGCCGGAAAAACCGTGTTCTGGATATTGAAGGCCGCGCCCACGTCCTGCGGCTGCGACCAGCTGTCGCCGTGATCGTGTGAGACGGCAACACGCGGATGCCCGTCGCCATCTGCATACCCGAAATAGACTGCGCCGTTAGCGCCGATGCCTACGGAAGGATCGCTGTCGCCCGGCGTGCTGTTCGGAACAGTCTTGATCGTCCACGTCACACCGTTGTCCGTCGAAACGGCGACGCCCTGCGCACCGCTGCATCCTTTGTTCGGCAGATAGGCCGTTCCGTCCGGCGCGACCTTGATGTGCCCGTGCAATCCTCCGCAGGTCAGCGTGTAGGCCGAAATCGCGGGGCCATACGTGATGCCGCCGTCCAAACTCACGGCGCAATTGGCGGTGACAAGGTCTTGCGCGCAATAGTAGACCGCGTTCGGATAGAGCGGGCTGTTCGCGTCGCGTGTGAGCGGCGCAGCAAACGGGCCGCCGCCGTAAGTCTGATGGTCAATGCCGGAAGCGATGCCCGCGCCCTGACTCGGTATCCACGTCGCGCCATCGTCGTCCGTGATTGAAGATAAGCTAAGCGTCGTACCGAAGATTAACTGTGAGACGAAGGTGCGCCCTCTTTTGGAATCGGTGAACAGAATCGGGTCGAAGGTCGTGGCGGAAGTCGGCGCGCTCTTGTCTTCCCAAGTCGCCTTTGCCGGTGACGAACAATCGTCGAAGCCGACGCGAAGCGTCCGCACGCTGGATTGGAATAACACCTTGCCCGTCTTCCAGTTTGCCCCGATAGACGGCTCGCCCGAATTCGCGCCGAGCGCGTTCGGCGAAGCATAGTTCTGATAGCGCGGCGCACTGCCGCTGGCTGGCACAGTCGTCTGTGCGGGCGGCGCATCAACCAGGCTGATCGTCGCCGTGTATTTCTCGCCGAGCGGGTTGTAGGGCACGACACGCACTCTGACGCTGGTTGATTCAACCGGAAAAGTGACGATCTCGGGATCAGCCGACGACGCTGAATCGTTGACCTTCTTCCCATTTGTTCCATCTACATAAAGATCGAAATCCGCATCCTTATTCGCCCAGTCAATCTGTACACGGACGTTCTTCGTGCCGTAGGCAATGCCGGTCGCATCAATGGCGAGCGTGTAATCATCGCAGGGAAAGTTGGCATCGCATTGCAGTCCGGGGCCGACGCCCAATAGACTCGCGTTAGCCGTCGGATTGGCTTGATTGAAAGGCCCGCGCGTGTAAGTTATCGTCGGATTATTGAGCGAGAGCGTTCCGCTTCCGGCACTGGAAGCGGCGGCGACGACGGCGGCGAAGATGGCGATGGCGCAGATTAGCGCGGCCAGCGCAATCTTCGTCAACAATCCAAGCGAAGCAAAGCGGGACGGATGCGACTTTCGGGGCATGAACAGAATCTCCTTCAGATATTTTGCTGAGAAAGCCGGAAAGACTCGCTCAATCGGGGTTAAAAGGGTCTAGGTTTGCGGCAAATCGGTAAATTGACAGTTTCGACGATGCAACTGTACACAAAGACACTTGGCTAATTCTTGGCTGGCTTTTAAGCGGCACGCCGGAAGGCGATTCAACAGCGCATTGCTTCCCCGGCAAAGCAACGATTCAAACGCGGCACGCCGTCCTGCTTTGCGGGCTATCCGTCTGATTGTGCGCAAGTTATGGGCGTAGCGGAAGGATTATTGAGCCGGGCGTGAGCGTGAGAATACTGCTCGATTATGGCGCGAAAAAAAGCGGTCGCCATTCTTCAAAATGACGACCGCTTTTGGCTTAAAGGGTAAGTATTTTTACTGCGTCGCAAGATTGGCGATTGCCGCCAACGCATGAGCCAGCTCGACGCGCGTGAGCGTGCTCTGCGGGCGGAACGCGCCGCCGTCGGCGGCGAGAAAACCACGCGCGAGCGCGACGCTAACGAAGCCGCGCACGTTTGTAGGAATGGCAACTGTATCGGCGAAAAGCAGAGGCGTTCCGGCAGCCGCTTCCGCTTCTGCCTGAAGCCCTGCGGCGCGCACCAGCACAATCGCTGCGGTCAGGCGATCAACCGCATCGTCAGGCCGGAAACGCCCGCCCGCTGAAGCGTCTATAAAGAGCGCACCGTTTGGCGCTGCCTGCACGCTCTCGACAAAGTTCATCGTCGCAATGTCGCGCACGTCCGTGTAGCTGGATTGAGACGGCAGATACTGCGGCACGCGCGCGCCGAGCACCAGCGCCGCCGCCAGATTAGCGCGCGTCACCCCGTAGCCGGGGCGGAAACGCTTGCCAAGCGGCCACATCACATAGGAGCGCAAGTTTTGATAAACGTCTTCGCGGGAAGCTTCGCTCAAGTTGTCTATGTCGAGCAATGGCGCGTACTGCGCGCGTGTTACCTCAAGCACGCCACTGAATTGCTGCGGCGTGCCAATCAAACCGAGCGTGTTTGCGACGTGAACGCGCCATGCGCCGGACGAAGGCTGCTTGACGGCGACGCGCTCGCGCCTGCCGGTCAAGCCGGGCAGATTGATTGTGTTCGATTCCGCGCGCCGCACGCCGCTCTGGTCAAACACAGAAAGACCCAGATCGTTTGTCGTGAGCAACGGCCCCCACGCAATTTGTACGGAGGCGAGCAAAGCGTTGTCGGGAATCGTGATGCCCGCGTCATAACCGGAAGGCTGCGCCAACCCGCCGAACTGCTGCAACGGATCGTTGATAAAGCGGACTTGCCCGCGATCAAGCGTCGCGCGCCACATTCCTATACGGCGCTGCGGAAACGCCGCTTCGAGCACCGCCGCGTGCGCGTTCAGCATTCCTGCGCCGACTTCATATTGATAGTAGGGCGCAAGCGGCGTCGCCGTGCGCTGCAAGATATCGCGCACATCTGCGGGCGTGAGACGCGGATTAGCTTCGAGCATCAGCGCGATGGTTCCGGCCACCTGCGGCGCGGAAAAGCTCGTTCCGCTGGCCGTCGTATAATGCGGCAGAGTGCTCGCCGTCAGACGCTGCGTGTCGGCAGAGATGACGCCGGATACGCCGATGATGTTTGCTCCCGAACTGCGCAAACTGACGACGTTAACGCCCGGCGCGACGAGCGTCGGATGGAACATAGAGTTTCCAAAATCGCCGCGCGAAGAGAAATTTGCGAGCCGCCCGCGTTCGTCCGTCGCGCCGACGCTAACAACCCAAGGGGCTGCCGCATAAGGATTGAGCGAATGCACGCCCGCGCCCGCGTTGCCCGCAGAAAAGACGACATTGATGCCGCGACCTACGAGCATCTTCGTTGCGACGTTTACCGGATCGTTTGTGTCGAAGACAGTACTGGCGGAGAAACTACAATTGATGACGCGGACGTTCAGCCCCACACCGCGTTGAAGCAGATAGTCAAAACCCGCGAGCACATAAAAGAGATTCAGATCGCCCGCGCTTAATCCGACCAACTTCGCGCCCGGAGCGACACCATCATATGCGCCGCCTGAACGCGCACCGTTGCCTGCAATCAAACCGGCGACGAATGTGCCATGACCGTAGACTTGATCCGTGTTCGGCACATTCTCTACATTTACGGGAGACGTAAAGCCGACGCTCACGCTCTGCGTATCGGCCAGCTTGACGTTCTGCACGACACGCCCCGCCAGATCGCTGTGCGTGCCATCCAGCCCCGTATCCAGCACGGCGACTGTGACGTTGCGTCCGGTGACGGGCAAGCCTGTGTTGCTGCGCGTCAGATCGCCATCGCGCGGCACGCGCCCGGCTCCATTCAGAGCAAGGTATGGATCAAGCGTTGATTGCAGAGTGCGGTTGCCGTAGATGGAACGCACCGCCGCAAGATGCGAGACGCTGATGATCTGTCGGCGCGTCGCGGTGACGGCGATCATCGGCAACGCCTGATAGCGCGTGCCGCCCATAATGCCAAGACCTTGCAGGTTTGCGATGTCTGCATCCGTCGGCTGCTGATAGTAAACGATGACGGCATCAACATTGCTGTCGTCAGTTATTCGATCCAGCTTGAGAGCAAGCTCCGGGTCAAGGCTACGCAGTCCTGTTCGCTGTTCAATATCGGTTCCGGTTGCGGTAATGCCGTCTGTTCCAGTCGCGGTAATGCCGTCTGTTCCGGTCGCGGTGATGCCATCAATTCCGTTGAGCGTGATGCCGTCTGTGCCCGTTGCTGTAATGCCGTCCGCGCCTGTGATGTGAATGCTGTTCGGAGTGATGTAGAAAATTTGGCCGTCCGTGCCCGTTGCGGTGATTCCGCTCGCACCATTCACAGTGATGCCGTCCGTGCCCGTCACGGTGATGCCATTAGCACGCGCGATGCTCAGCGCATCGGTTCCGGTCGCGGTGATGCCGTCGGTTCCGGTCGCCGTTATTCCGTCCGTGCCGGTCGCGGTAATGCCGTTCGCCTGCCTGATTAAGAGAGAGTCTGCTTGATAGCTGGAACCATCCGTGCCGGTTGCCGTGATGCCGTCCGTTCCCGTGACGGTAATACCATCGGCGGAGGCCATCGTCATTGTATCCACGCCTCTGGCGATAACGGTGTTCGCTCCTGTGTAGAGGACGCCGTCGGTTCCGGTCGCCGTTATTCCGTCCGTGCCGGTCGCGGTAATGCCGTTGACGTTGAAGGCGAGAAGGCCATCCGTTCCGGTGGCGGTGATCCCGGAGGTGCTGACGTAGGAGATGCCATCGGTTCCGGTTGCGGTGATGCCATCGGTTCCGGTCACCGTGATACCGGCGTTGACCGAAGTTATAGCGAGCGCCAGCACGAGAGTCAGGCCGACGAGCCGCTGTAATCTTCCTGTCGCTTTATAAACCATAGTTAGAAGAATTGAAACCACACGACGCCGTCCATTATCATGGCCAGCCTTACAACTCAAAGGTCAATCCGGCTCAGAAGAATCGAACTTATATTTCGGTCATTTGTGAGAGGGACTTGTATTGCCGCCCTTGCCGACGGCAAATAAGTAAAATATCATACAATAAATTATCGTCTAGTGCAAAGGATTTATTGCGGTTTACTTTAATAATTCCCGGTAAATCTTCTGCGTTTCGGCGGCTGGTTCGACGCCCAATTCCTGTTGCAGAAGCGCGCGCAAAGTCTCGTACTGCTCACGGACTGCGCCGCGATTGCCGAGCGCGACATGAGCACGCATGATTTTGCAATGCACGTCCTCGCGGAATGGATCGCTATGCAAAATCTTTTGCGCGAGGGCGAGCGAGCGCGGCCACTCCTCGGAATTCTGCGCCGCCGCCGCGAGCGTCTCTAGCATATGCAGATGCTGGCCGCGATAATAAGAGCGCTGCTCTTCAACCCAATCATCGTATGATCCCTGCATGAATTCGCCGCGATAAAGCGCCACCGCGTCTTCATAAGCGTTAAGCTGATTCTCAACTTGCCCGCGACGGCGCGCCGCTTCGCCTTCGGCAACAAGGCGGTCGAACTCCTCCAGATCAATGCGGTAAGAGAACTCGGGATTGAGCAGGTAATCTCCGTCGTGGTAAAGCAAAAAGTTCTGCTTGATGAGTTGGCCGCTGTTGAGCGCCTTGCGTATGTAAGAAATGGTTGGATGAAACTTCTTCTCAACGCTTTCAAAATCGTCTTCACGCCAGAAAGTATCAATAATCGTGTCTTTGGAAACGCGGCGATACTGGCGCGAGGCGATAAAGCAGAGGATGTCGCGCGCGCGTTTGCTAGTCCATGCGTCGGGAGCGAACGGGCGCGCCGGGTCACGAAAAATTTCTACCATGCCAAGCACGTTAATGGTCAGGTCGCGCGCCGATTCCGCCGCTGTTAATTGCGCCGGAGTTGTCTGCGCTTGAACAGGTGGCGGCGCTGCCTGAAGCCCTGAAAGTTTCTCGCGCAGGTCGCGGGGCAAAAGCTTGGCCGCTTCTTCAAAAGCAAACAGGTGTGGATGAAGCTCTATCTCACGCTGCAACCAGTATTCATAATCATAGCGTGCCACGAGATCGAGAGCGCGGCGCAGGTGCTTTAATAGCTCGCCCTCGCACTTGCTTGCCAGCGCGCATAAGGCGAGCGCCATCGAAGCTTGCGCCTCGTAATAGTAAAGCCCGTGCGTGCGAAAGTAATTGAGGGCAGGGTTAAGCTCGGACTCTGCCGCCGTGTAGTCACACTGCGCGAGCATGATGCGTCCGCGTGCCAGTGCCGCCGTTTGCAGCGCCATCTCATCTTTCAGAGCCACGCGCGCTTCGATCAGCCGCTCAATCTTCGCACGGGCTTTGGCCGGATCATTCTCTCGCAAAGCGAGCATCGCTTGTTCTTCAAGCAACTCGCGGCTGGCTAAATTGATTCCCGCCCCCTGATAAATTCGCGCGGCTCGTTCGTAAAACTCGGTAGCGCGTGCGGCATCGCGTCGTTCCCGGTAAAGATTGCCGAAGGTCTCGAAGATTTCAGCGCGCAACACCGTCAGGTTAAAGAGTTGCGAGAATTCGAGCGCGCTCTCCAGATGGCTCTCGCATTCCGCAAGCTCGCCTCTGTACAGAAAGCAGCGCGCCATGTTGAGATTGACCGCCGCTTCCTGCGGGATGGGAAGCGCCTCCGCGTCGGACTGAAGCGTGCGGTGCATCCAGCGCAGCGCCTCGCCGAAGTCGCCGCGAATCATCGCCGGCAATCCCAGATTGTGTGTGATGAGGCGGGCGTAATGTTCGTCGCCGTGCTCTTCGGCGCTCTGCAAAGCGGTGCGAAACTCGTGTTCGGCGGTAGCCCAATCGCCCATCGCCATCAAACACAGGCCGCGCGTGGTGGCACACTTGGCGCGCACAAAAGAGTTCTCATCCGTCAATTCCACTGCGCGATCAAGGTCTGCGAGAGCCGTCGCAAAATCTCCATACCGGCGGGCGATGGTTGCCAGCGAACGGAGTGCTTCGGCTTCTCCTTCTCGATCATTCTGTTGACGCAGCAGCGCGACGGCGCGCCGGTAAAGTGAGCGCGCGGCATCCAGTTCATCGCGCAGGCGCGCCACCTCTGCGCGATAAAAAAGGGCGCGCGGGTGCGATTCCAGCGCGGCCAGCGGCAGCGCTTCCGTAAACTTGACGAGCGAAGCGAGCGCGCCGGTCTCGATCCATGTGCCGCCCCGCTCTGCGATGACAGTCGCGGCACGCTCAAAATCTTCGCCCGCGAGAAGGTGGCGCATGGCCTGCTCCCACGCTCCGCGTTCCAGATAATAGTCGGCGAGGCGTGCGTGCTGGGCGGTCATCCCCGCTTGACCCAGTTCATGTTGAAGACGTCGGCGCAGGAAACTCTGAAAGAGTGGTTGCAGGCGGTATTCCTCGCCGCGCCCATCGCTCGCCACCGTCAGAAAGACGTTGCGGCGAACCAGCGCAGGCAAGACCGCGCGGCAATTCATCTCTGGATACAGGCACGCGCACGCATCGAGTTCGATGCGATCAAGGAGCGAGATGCGCAAAAGCAGTTGCTGCACTTTTTCCGATTCTCCGGCGAAAACTTCTTCGGCAAAGTAGTCGAAGATGTCGTGCTCCGATTGGCGCAAGACTTCCAACAGATCGGGCGCGCCCGTTTTCCCCGTACCGCTCGTCAACGCTTCGCGTTGCGCGACCTGCCTGACTAATTGCAGCGCAGTGATCCAGCCGTGTGTCCGCTCGCGGTATTCATTCAACTGCTCGGGCGTCAATTCGAGATCGAACACCTGCCGGAACAGTTCCCGCGTTTCTTCATCCGTGAAGAGAAGTTCCTGTCGGTCAATAATCGCAAGCGAGGCCTGTGAACGCAGGCGCGAAAGAGCCAGCGGCGGCACATCGCGCGAGATGATGATGACGTGCATAACGTCCGGTAGGTACGCGAGCAGGCGATCAACGACGGCGTGAACAGGAGTCTCCGTGCCGAGATGGTGATAATCGTCGAGCACCAGAATGAGCGGCTGGCTCACCTGTTCGAGCACTTCATTCAAGAGCACGTCAACGCCGCGTTCGGGCTGGCGTGCCAGCACATCGGCAGACTGCTGCAAGTAAGAAAACATGACATCGCCGAAGTTCGGCACTGCCTGTCTGATGCCGTGCGTGAGATAGCCGAGAAAGACGAAGGGGTCTGCATCCGTGTGGTCGAGTTGATACCAGACGAAGCGGCGCGCGTGCGTGCGCACAAAATCTGCGACGAGTGTAGTCTTGCCTGATCCGGCGGGGGCGGCGACGAGCGTGACCGGATGAGCCAGATTGATTTGCAAACGCTCTGTGAGACGCGGGCGCGAAAGCAGAGCGGGCGCGGGGCGCGGCGACAGCAGTTTGGTTCGCAGAAAGAAAGCAGGTTGTCCGGGCGTATCCTGTCCTAACCGCGTTAAGCCTGTTTTCGGGGAAGTGCTGCGACGCGACCTCTGTGCCATCGAAAGATGCCTCGCGCTCCGGCGTAGATTGACAGGGAGCTTAGCATAATGAAAGGCTCGCCTTCTACGCCCCGGATTGAATTAATCTGGTTACTTATGCGCCTTGCGAGGCGAGCTTGCTGCGAGAAGCTTAAATTGCTGCGGTGCTCGTCAGGGGTTGCCTTGCGAGCCGTGTCAAGGGTAGTTTATCCACGTGCTTCCTGCAATTCGGCACGACGAAAAGTTTTCTCACCGGCAAAAGTCTCGACGCCCCCGTGTTCGATTTGACTTAATTTTCGCGCCATCGCGTCCAGCACCGAAGCGCGTCCGTGCGCCTGTTCGAGCATCGCCCGCGCGTCCACTTGGGCGAGGTCGTAGCTGTCAAATAGCTCATTCGCTTCGTGCAAGTTAAAAGCCAGCTCGGATTCTTCGATCAGGCAAAGAATTTGCTTCGAGCGCATCCGCCACAGCGGTGCGGGCGGAATGCTGCGACCGATGATGAAGACGTGCGCCTCTGCCGGTAGAAGCGGAAGCATTCGACGAAAGAACGGCACAACCCACTGCGCATCATAGATCAGATGCAAATCGTCTATCACGATGAGCAACGGCTCGCGCTGACATTCCTGCAAATCATAGAGAAACGCTTCGGCGAGCGAAGGGATGTCTTCGGGGCCGGACGTATCGGCAAGACGCGCCAAAGCTTCCTTGCCGAAGCCCGGACACTGCCGGCGCACACTCTCGACCAGATACGGAAAGAAGATGTGCAGATCGCTGTCCGAAGCGTCTACCTTATACCATGACGCCCTTCGTTCGGAGTGATGCGCAAAGTCCGTCGCCAAAAAAGTTTTGCCCGTGCCCCTGCGTCCGGTGATGATGGTTGACGTGCATGAGGTGAGGCTTTCGTGCAGCGTCTTGAGCAGACGCGGGCGCGACACACTCGGACTCTCGGTAGGAGTCTCGATCTTCTTGAGAATAACTTGCATGGTGGTTTGACCCGAAAGGATTGACGGCACTGCGTCATAACACGCTGGCCGTCAATCCTCTCAATGAAGCTGTCAAATAAGGTGGCGGGCGAGCAGCAGGCCATTATTCTTCATGACATGGCAATCTCGGCTGCTCACCGTCTGTTTCGAGTCGGTCTTCAATGGCATGATGAGTTGCCAACGAGCGCGTAGGTGGCCGCATTCTCGACTACTGTGGAATCGGCGGCAGCCGTAGAGCGAAGCGTCCTGTCGCCACCGGCTGGGAACGTCCGGCCAACAATTCCGCCAAAAAGATCACCGGCCTGAGGGCTTCCGATCTTATCGCTCTTCGGTATTTTGATCCGAATCGTGCCGTCGGCAGCGTATTCGCCGGTTGAAACGTACGCGATTCTGTTCGGCCTTGGAATACCGACGACGACAGCCGACGTGACAGACACAGTGCCATACTCAAACGAGACCGCGCCCGCGCTGTCCGTGCTCATTCCGACGTAGTAGATACCGCTGAACGACAGATTCGTGCTCGACGGATTCGGATAGTTCCAGAGAATTCTCCACTGTCTGTCCGGCAAGAGCGTGCTCAGGTCTTTAACCTTCAGGGTGAAGACCAGATTGTTGGCGTCATCTTCGCCGATTTTGACGGATTGAATATCCAGATCGGGGTCTGCGGGCGCGCCCTTTTGATCTCCCGCCGGATCGTTGACAATCGTGATGCCCGTGCATGAATCTCCCACAGGCTCGACTACTGCTTTGTTGCTGTCGCATGATTTGCCGAGTCCGTTGACCGGCACGACGCTGTAAAAATAGGTGGTGGATGAATCGGCGGTCGTATCATCATAGCTTCCGCCGCTCGCTGTCCCGGAGACGTTCGCCAGCAGCGTTTCGCTGCCGTCTACTGCTCCAAGACGAATTCCTCGAAAGACTTTATAGTTGGTCACAGGCGTTCCGCCGTTATCGGCCTGCGACCAAGTCAAATGCACTGTCGAGCCGTTGCGCGTGGCGGTCAGCGCAGGTGTTCCGGGCAGCGTCTTCTGTTTGGGCGGATCGAATTGCGCAAACATTCGCTTGCCGCCGCTCTGCCGGACAATCGTTGACACTTGTGTATAAGAGTTGCCCACCGCATCGGGCGCGGCCTGCACGCATCTGCCCGTGCATCCGTCTGCGAAGCCGACGAGCACGCGGCCTTCCCGGTCAATCGTCGCGTCCATAAAATCGAGCAGATTGCGGTAAGTGACGGCACCGCCCTGTAACCAGATAGGCCCGCGCTGCACCGGATCGTTGGGCGTGGCATCAACCGTCGTCCAGTGTGCGCCGCCGTCATAAGTGGTAGCGATATAGAGATGCCAGACGCCCCGGAAGCCTCGATCCTGTAGATTCCCGGCGGTCTGCGTGCCGATGAAAGCAAAAGCGGCGCGGCCTTGATCGCCTGCGACCATTGCCGGAAAGACTACATTGTTGATTCCAAACGAACCGCCGACGTTTTCAATGTTCGTCCACGTCTGGCCTTTATCGTCGGAGACGGCGACGGTCGCCTTATGATCGGCATCGGCGTATCCGAAATAAACTCTTCCGGCTTTATCAATTGAGACCGACGGATCGCTGTTGGCCTGGCTGCTGCCGGGAACTCCTGATCGCACCGCCCATGTCGCGCCGTTATCCTCCGACACGATCAGGGACTGTCTTCCGCTACAACCTTTATTCGGTAGATATGCTGTGCCATCCGGCGCGACTTTAATGTGCCCGTGCAATCCTCCGCATTGCAACAAATCATAGACCGGCACGGCCGGCCCATAGGTCAATCCACCGTCAAGGCTCACCGCACAATTGGCAGCCGCGATGTCCTGCGCGCAATAGTAAACGCCGTTAGGATAAGCGGTCGTGCCGCCCGTCAGCGGAGCATGGAGCGGCCCGCCGCCGACCGTCTGGTGGTCAATGCCGGAAGCGATGCCCGCGCCCTGACTCGGTATCCACGTCTCGCCGTCATTGTCCGTATAGGCTGAGAGGCTTTGCGTTGTGCCGAAGACCAATTGCGAAACGAAGGTGCGCCCCGCTGCGCTGTCCGTAAAGAGAATCGGGTCTTGGCTGAAGGTGGAAGTCACCGTGCTGGCCTTGTCTTCCCATGTCGCCTTCGGTGATGTCGGACAGGAGTCGTCGAAGTTGACGCGTAAGGTCTGCGTGTAGGATTGGAAGAACACTTTCCCGGTCTTCCAATTGACGCCGATAGACGGCTCGCCGGCGGCAGTGCCCAGTCCCGCTAACTGCTGTTCGGCGGTCGGAGTGAACACCTGATACCTCGGCGCGGGATCGCTTGCCTCCGCCAAGATGGTCGCCGGAACTAAAGAGATGCTCCCCGTAATGCTCTGGCCTAAGGGATTGAAAGTTTCCGTGCGGATAAGATACGTCCCCGAAACAGCCGGAAAGATGATGACCTCCGGGTCGCTCGAATGAGCATCTTTTCCGACCAGCGCGCCGGTCGTCGCGTTGTACACATACACGTCAAAGTCGGCCAGATTATTCGGCCATTCAATTTTCACCTGCACGTTGTACGAGGCGTCGTATCCGGCGGGCACGGCGACCGTCAGCGCGTAATCATCACAGGGGTTCAGCGCGTCGCACGTCGGCTGGCCGTTATCATTCACATTGTTTGAAACATTGGGAACGAAGAAGGGGCCTGCCGTATAGCTTAGCGTCGCGCCCGGAACCAGCGTCCCACCCGCAGGCGTGGCGGCGAAGCCGACGACGCTCCAGATTACGGCGGCGGCGCAACACAGCGCCGTGAGCGCAAATCGCAGGCCGATTAAACGAGAAAGGCTGTGGGGCTGATTTAGACGAGTCATGGGGAATCCTCTGTGACGATGATTGATTTCCGGTACAGCAGTCGCGCCGGATAACAATGGCCGATGCCGGACGAAGCTTGCTAAAGCCTTCTACCGACATTAACAGCCCAAAGGATACATAACCCGACTTGGCTAATTCTTGAGTAATCTAAAAGGAGCAAAACACAGGTATTGTCGGCTTCAAGCGCCCCGCTGAGTATAAGAAGCGCAAGCTTATCCCGCGCCATATCATGGCGCGAGAGAAGGGCGGCGCAAAGTAGCTGGCCTACGCTCTTGGAAAACTTCACAAGGGTTTTTAGATACACTTATTTAAACATTTTGGCGCGCGACGCATTCGTGACATCACGCACGATGATATCGAGGTGTGTGCGTTGATTACATATAACTAATCGAATCAGATTGAATGTGGGGCTGAATGTGGGACTAAATAGTTACGGGCGACTTCCCATCGCCCGTAACTTCTTGCAAATAGCGGTGAGCCGAGCAGGACTCGAACCTGCGACCCACTGGTTAGTGGGTCGTGGATAGTTTTCAGGTTTTGAGTGATCTGAGCAGGCCTTGAGTAATTTCGCTACTTCCTCGCAGTCCTTCAATAAAGCGCCGGAACCTTCCTTTGTCAGATAATTCAAACTCTCCGAGAGTAGCAATAAGGTTTCGACTTCCGCCGTTGAGCCTTTGGCGATGCCAAAAATTGATCGTCTTCGACCGCAGACCGCAAAATTCCATTCGTCAGGCGTCTCAACTCTTGCTTATCTTGTTCAATTGGCGAATCATTCTTGTTTGCCGTTTGTGCGACGGCGTGCTTCATGATATGACCCGGAAAGATTTATGAGCGAGCGTGAAGAGCAGAGTTTGATCTGCAAGGCTGTTTTTGCAACAGAGCCTTGATAACGATACCAGACCAACATGACACAGGCGATATGATTGCGTTGGAAGTTACTTTTGCGATATTAACAACGCTCCAAGCTGTGGCCGCGCTTGAAGCAATCGAAATACGCTAAAGTCACAGGCGGGCGTATAAAATATGCGCAGCTTCAAATGCCCTGACGAGAAGAAGCAATCGAATGTTACTGATGAAACGTCTGGTATCAATCGTCTTACCGATGTTCTTCGCGTTGATTTTAGTTACGCAGGGCACAACTGTTAATGCGGAGAAAATAAACAGGCTGGCCCGTTCTGCAACGATCTACCGGGATACATACGGGGTGCCGCACATTTATGGAGCGACGGATGCGAGCGTTGTGTTCGGTCTGATGTATGCGCAGGCTGAGGATAACTTCTGGCAGATAGAAGAAGATTCGATCAGGAAATTAGGTCGGGCATCGGAAGTTTACGGCGAGCGGGCTGTGCTTGATGATTTAGCGCAAAACGCCTTTGAGAGTAATAAGCTGGCGCTTGCCAAATACCAGCACGCCAGTCGACACATACGTGGATTGTGTGATGCTTATGCCGCCGGACTCAACTATTTCCTTGCGCGCAATCCACAGGTTAAACCAAGATTGCTCAGCCGCTTTGAACCCTGGCACATATTTCTTACCGGCGCAGGCGGCGCTTTTGGTAGCGTCGGATTGAAGCTTGAAGAATTGCGCACGGCCGCACCGGAGGTCGGGCGTAATGCTGCCACCGCTACGGCGACGCTTTATCGACTTGAAGAATTACGCGCTGCAAATCTCAATGACGAAGTTGAATCGGAGATAGGCTCGAATATGTGGGTGATCGGCCCCACGAAGAGTGCCACAGGCCACGCGATGCTGCTCATTAACCCGCACGTTGGATTCTTCGGCGGCGGCCAACGCTACGAAGCGCATTTGCATAGCAAAGAAGGTTGGAACATTTCAGGATTCGCCATCCTCGGCACGCCTTATATTCGTTCCGGCCACAACGATTATCTGGGGTGGAGCCATACCAATAATTACGCGGATACCGCCGATGTGTATATAGAGGATTTTAATGATCCACAACATCCGCTCGCTTATCGTTACGGCGCAGGCTATCGCACGGCCACCGAATGGATCGCGCCCATTAGAGTGAAGACAGATAAGGGAATCGAGACGAGAAATTTCAGACTACGCAAGACTCATCACGGCCCCGTTGTGGCTGTGCGCGACGGCAAGGCGCTCACGCTCAGAGTTGCGCGGCTCGGAGATGGCACCAGTGAATTTGAACAAAGGTATGCGATGAGTAAAGCGCGCTCACTCGCAGAGTTTAAGACGGCCTTGGCGCAACTATCCATCGTCGGCTCGAATACTATTTACGCAGACCGCGCCGGCAACATCTTTTATCTGCACGGCAACGCGATACCGCGCCGTTCGACAAAGTTTGATTGGACGAAGCCGGTTGATGGAAGCATTCCTGAAACAGAGTGGCAGGGCTACCACTCCTTGAGTGAATTGCCGCAATTAACTAATCCGCCAACAGGATGGTTGCAAAACTGCAACTCGACGCCGTTTTTAACCACCTCTGAAGGTAATCCACAGAAATCCGAGTACCCGTCTTATATGGCTCCTGAGCCGGACACGCCACGCGCGCGCAATTCAAGACGAATACTTTCCGGCAAAGATAAGTGGACGCTTGCGGAGTGGTCGCGCGCTGCTGTGGATACTACCGAAGTCGAAGCCGCAACATTTGTTCCGCAGATTGTTCAAGAGTGGGAGAAATTAAGAGAGAGCGATGCGGCGCGCGCCGAGCGACTGCGTGAGCCGGTCGCTGAACTGCGCGCATGGAACGGCGTGAGCACGACGGAGTCACGCGCGATGACGCTGCTCACACTCTGGTATCAGCGGACTCACCCGCCTGCGGGCACTGACCGAAAGTTTGCTGACGACAAAAATCCGCGATCAAAGATTCTCGCGCTGGAAGATGTTGTTGGCGAGCTTGAAAGCAACTTCGGCACGTGGCGCGTGGCCTGGGGTGAGATCAATCGCTTGCAGCGGACACACACGAGCGGGCAGGAATCGTTTAGCGACGAGCGTTTGAGTTTGCCCGTTGCCGGTGGGATGAGCGCGTTTGGCAACATCTTCACGTTCAACGCGCCGCCCGCAAAGGGGCTTAAACGACGCTACGGCGTGTCGGGCAACTCTTACGTGAGCGTTGTGGAGTTCAGTCCAGCCGTGCAAGCGATGTCCGTCGTCACGTTCGGGCAGAGCGCCGACCCAAACTCGCCGCACTACTTTGACCAGGCGCCCCTCTATGCTAAAGGGCAGTTCAAGCCAGCCTGGTTCGCGTTGGCGGAAATAAAAGCGCATCTTGAGCGCACGTATCATCCCGGTCGGAAACATAGATAAAATCCCTTCAACTGTCGGTTAAGAATCAGCGTTATGAAATATCTCGGCGTCATAAAATATCTTAGCTTAATCTTATTCTCGCTCGTTTTAAGCCTCGCAGATATCGCGCAAACGCCGCAAACGCTCTTTCGTGCGTGGCAGCAAGAGCACATCACCCGCATTGAGCCGTCGCGCGTGCGCCATGCCGATCTGAAAAGATACCTCGACCAATTACGCGCCGAAGGTGTTGTAGTCCGCGAGGTGGGACGCTCAGGGGCTGGCCGTGAAATCTTTCAGATGGAGTTCGGGCACGGGCCTTTGAAAGTCTTCATGTGGTCGCAAATGCACGGCGATGAACCGACGGCGACGAGCGCGTTGATTGATCTTTTTCACTCCCTGCAAAGAAACCGCAGCGCGGCATGGATATCAAACATTGAGAAGCAGATCACTTTACGCGCGGTGCCGATGCTGAACCCGGACGGAGCCGAGCTATATCAACGGCGCAACCTACAGTTCATTGACATCAATCGTGACGCGCTCTTGCTCGCCACCCCTGAAGGACGATTGCTCAAAAAACTGCGCGATGAATGGCAACCGGACATCGGCTTCAATTTGCATAACCAACAGGCGCGGACGGCTGTTGGTAATACCGGATTGCAATCTACCATTGCTCTCTCGGCTGTGCCTTCAGACGCTTCGGGCAGCAATAATCCGGGGCGTGTTCGCAGTAAAAAGATTTGCGCAGTCATTATCGAATCGCTCGCGCCGTTCATAAACGGGCACATAGGGCGTTATGATGACGCTTTTAATCCGCGTGCGTTCGGCGATCTGTTCGGTCAATGGGGCACTCCGGTGGTGCTCGTTGAAACAGGCGCGCTCAAAGGCAAGCGCGAGATAGAGCTTGTGCAATTGAATTTCATTGCGTTCGCCGCTGCTTTGCAAGCGTTGGCTAACAAAAGCATCGAGAAGGCCGATCCTTCCGTCTACGAAGCCCTTCAGTTTAATACGAGCGGCACTATCTATAATTTGATTGTGCGTGGTGCGACGCTCATCAACCGCTTGCAAATTGAACCGGAGCAAGCGCTGCCACCCTTCACAGCAGATGTTGCGATCAATGAAGATATTTCTCGGAACGATGGAAAACAGCAGCGCCGGGCCGTCATTCAAGAGGTCGGCGATCTTTCGCCTTTTCACGGCCTGGAGGAAGTAGAGGCGCGCGGTTATTACATGACTGTGACGAAAGGCGCGCTTCGTCCCGGCACAGAGGCATCGCTTCTTTTTTACAAAAAAGATCGCGCGACGCGGATTGATTGGACAGTGCCGGATTTGGAGAGCCGCTTTCCGCCCGATGCTCTCTATCGCAATGGTGAATGGATCGGCAGAGATAAATTAACTTTCAAATAACTGCGTCCTGCGTCAAGTCCGCGACACCTTCAGTCATTGATTTTTAATGCTGCCGAGCTGGTAATCTAGCTTTGCAACTGAGCCGTCCGAGAGTTTCGTCGCAAGAGATTATGACTAAGAGAACACATCTACCATTGAGCATCCTGCTGGCGTTCGTGGCTTGCGCTTTCGCCGCAGGCTTCAATTGGCACACCGAAGAGACGCGGGCAACTGTTCGGCCATCAAACTTGGATTTGCTGATACGCGGCGGGCAGATCATTAACGGATCGGGAGGCGCGCCCTTCTTCGCTGACGTTGGAATCAAAGGTGATCGTATCGTCTTTATCGGCAATGCAAAGAAAGCGGGAATGAGTGCGGCACGAACGATTGATGCCGCCAATATGATTGTCGCGCCCGGATTCATTGACCCGCACACGCACACGTTTGAAGACCTCTCGAATGCCGAGCGAAAAAGCAACGTAAACTACTTGATGCAGGGCGTCACCACCGTCGTCACCGGCAATGATGGCGGCGGCACTATTCACGTGGCACAGGCTTTCGACAAGTGGGCGCAACAGGGCATCGGGACAAACGCCGCGCTGCTCGTCGGACAGGGAACCGTCCGCGCAGAAGTTATGGGAATGAGCGACGCCGCCCCCACGCCCGATCAACTTGCGCGGATGAAGGCGCTCGTTCTGCAAGCGATGGACGAAGGCGCAACGGGTATGTCCACAGGCCTTTATTACGCGCCGGGAAGTTACGCCAAGACCGAAGAGGTGATCGAGCTGGCGAAAGTTGCGGCCGCGCGCGGCGGCATTTACGATAGCCATATGCGCGATGAAAGCTCATACTCAATCGGGCTGCTCGGCTCAATTAAAGAAACGATTCGCATCGGACGTGAAGCGCGAATCCCCGTGCATATTTCACACATTAAGGCGCTCGGCGCGGATGTTTGGGGACAAAGCGCGAAAGCGATCAAGCTTATCAGAAAAGCGCGTGCCGCAGGCATCAACGTCACAGCCGATCAGTATCCTTACACGGCATCCGGGACAAACGTCGAAGCTGCGCTCGTGCCGCGCTGGGCTGAAGTCGGCGGCAACGCGCAGCTTCTCGAACGCATTGACGATCCAGCGGTGCGCCCGCGCCTCATCACAGAGATGGAAGTGAATTTGAAGCGGCGGGGAGGCGCTGAATTTTTGTTAATCACGTCGGGGCGCGACCGCAGTCTGATCGGTAAAACGCTCGGCGCAATTGCCCGCGAGCGTAAGCAGACACCTGTTGAAACGGCGCTTGAGATCGTCAAAGCCGGTGGAGCGGGAGTGGCCTCTTTCAACATGAACGAAAGAGACATAGAGAATTTTATGCGCCAAGATTTCGTGATGACAGGCTCTGACGGCTCAAGCGGGCATCCGCGAAAGTACGGGACGTTTCCGCGAAAGCTGCGCGAGTATGTGTTCGATAAAAGGATCATCACGCTGCCGTTTGCCATACGCGCCAGCAGCCACTTGACGGCCGAAACATTTGGCATTCCCGCGCGCGGATTGTTGCGCAGGAACTACTTCGCCGACGTGATCGTCTTTGATCCCAAGACCGTCGCCGACCGTGCCACTTACGAACAACCGGAGGTGTTATCCGTCGGCATGAAGTACGTGATCGTCAACGGGCAGGTTGTCGTTGACGATGGCCTTTATAATGGAGTCTTCGCCGGGCGGCCTTTGCGCAGACTTAAACAGTAAGGCGAGAACCTTATTCCACAACGACGATTATGAGATACGTCAATAATATGGAGGCAGCACGGAGGCATGAGGCGAATTATCTGCTATCCGCAATATTGCACCAAGCAGTAAAAAAGCAGGAGGCCAGTTTATTTGAGCCTCCTGCTTTTGTGTGTGCGTGAAGTTGCTTTAGAACTGTAGCTTCAGCGCGAATTGAATGACGCGGGCGGATTCGCCCGTTTGAATAACCGTTTGCGACGAAGGCGGCGCAACGGTGGTGCAGCAAGTTTGCGCGAAGACGCTAGAACGAATACTCGGTGAACCGACCGAAGCATCTCGCGGGTTATCAAAGTTCGGGTGGTTGAAAGCATTGAACATCTCCGTGCGGAACTGCAAGTTGACACGCTCCGTGATGTTGAGTCGCTTCACAAAGCCCAAATCCAGATTCCAATAACTTGGCGCGGTGAAGATGTTACGTCCCGAACCGTTACTGCCCGGCGCAGGAATGGCGAAGGCACTCGCGTCGGCGAAGACGACGGGGCCTACGACGTTAGGGAGTTGCTGCAATCGCACGCTCACCGGAGCGATAACATCAGCGCGTGATTCATGAGAATTGTTTGCCGTCCTCACGCCGCTGCGCACGGCAAACGGTTCGCCGCTCAGGTATGTGTAAATCCCGTTGACACTCCAGCCGCCCAACATCCCGTTGAGAATCGAATTGGAACTGTTCAGGAAGCGTTGACCGCGACCGACCGGAAGCTCGTAAACAGAAGCGACGGTCAGCACCTGTCTGCGGTCAAAGTCAGACCGTGCGCGCTCGTTGCGGAAGTTGCGTGCGTCAGTCGGCGTTCGTGAGTTGGTGGTCGAAAGTCCACCGCCGGAAGCTGCTCCCACCGGATCAACCGATTGATTGTCAATTGATTTGCCGTAGGTGTACGCCATGTTCATGCCGAGTCCGCTGCTGAAACGGCGGCGCAGGGTAAACTGCGCCGCGTGATAATTGGAATCGCCGCCCGAATCAATGTAAGTGATCGTACCGAATTGCTGGTTGGGGCGCAGTTTGAGCGCGAGCGTTTGCCCCTCGATGCGTCCGGCGAAAGACCCCGCCGAATTTAATCCGAGTTCACCAATGGTGGTGCTGGAATTAAGAAAGGTGCTGGTGATGCCCGGCACTGAAAGAATGGGAGGAGCGACGCCGCCCACGCAGCCCGTCCCCGTGCCGTCCGGGTTGCAGCCTCTGGCGCGATTCTGTTGCATGATAATAAAGGACGGGAGAATCGGGTCGGCGCTGATTTGATTAATGTCATACGCGCGGAAGAGCCGCTCGCCACGCCGTCCGATATAGGCCGCTTGCGCGACGAAACCAAGCGGCAGTTCGCGCTGCACGCTAAGGCTCCACTGATGCACGGTCGGAAGTTTCAGATTCGGATCAAAGACTGTGATGACCGGCGCGCTGCCGAGAAGCTGCAACGGCGGCGTCAGGAATGATGCGGGTCTGATGCCCGTCGGCACAGGCAATTGTTCGGGAAAGCCCTGACCGGCACGCGCCGTCAGATCGGGAATGGAAGCGCATCCGGGTGTGAGGCTGCCGCTGGTGCTGCTGCTCGGTAAAGATTGCGTGCAGGTCGTTAAAAGACCCGGCACTCTGCCCGCCACCGCCGTCACTTGAAATGACGAAACCGTATCGAACGACAATCCGTAACCAAGACGAATCACGCTCTGCCCGTTCTTACCGAAGATGCGATTCATGAAACCGCTTTTCCAATCCGGGCTATAGGCGAGGCCGACGCGCGGGCCGATGGCTCCTAGATTATCCCGGTTAAACCAGTGTTTAGCTTCGACGAAGGTCACGGGGCCGGGTTGCCCTACAACCGGATTGGCAGGGCCGGGTGTGCCCGCAATCGGCGTGCTAGGAACGTAGACGCGACCTGCACCGGCGGTTGTCGGCGCCGGATTGATCTCCCAACGCACGCCGTAGTCGAGCGTCACGTTAGGCCGAACTTTCCATTCGTCCTGAGCATAGAAATTGTACTGATTCAAGATATGTTTTTCGGCAAAGAGCGTCACCGCATCGCCTGTTCTGAACGGCAGGAAACCATTGCCGTTGATGTCGCCGATGAAAGTTTGCGAGATGCTGGTCGGAGTGCCGAGCAGTGTGTTGACGATGCCGAAAAAGCTAGTGTTATCGGTGCTGTTGATACCGGCGCGGGTGCTGCTGGCGATGGCCGGTAAGTTCGGTAAATTCTGCTGACGCAAACCGCCATCGAAGCGGATGTTCGGCGTAAGGTTGACGCCGCCCGGTTGCCCGCGCCGGTCAACGTGCCGGTAGAAGCGCACATTGACGCCAGTGCGAAACAAATGCGCGCCGCTGACGATGCTCACGTTATCAAGAAACTGCGGCGTCGAAATTGCGCGCTGCGTGCGCGGCGTGTTGTTGAAAGGCTCGCTGATTGAAGCAAAATCAAACGGCGGCACATTGGGAAACGCCGGGTTCGCTTCGCCCTGCGTGAAGAGAAAAACGAAACGCGCAAAGCCGGTCGTGAATTCGTTGACGATGCGCGGCGAGACAACTCTGCGGTAACTGATCGCCAGATTCTTTGAAGCACGGAAGACTTCGCCGAGTGGCGGGAAGCCCGGAAAGACCTGCCCGCGGCCATTGAGCGGATCGCCGCCGAGCGTGTTGTAGTCCGATTGTAGAAAGCGCGCGAAGACGCTGTTATTCGTGTCGAAGTTATGGTCAACACGCGCCATGTAAGCCGGGCCTTTATGACTGGCCGGCGTGTTGAAAACATAGCCGGCAGTATTTAGCCCGTCGCCGAAACCATAGGAGTTAGGCGCAGGGTAAGAGTTAAGCAACGCTCCAACCGCTGAGTTAAGCCCTGTGCCCGCATTGGCGAAAATGTTATAGGTGGCGACGCAGTTCGTATCACTGTTTGTCGCACAGGTGCGCACTCCGGGCAGCAAAGCGCCCGTGTTCCTATCAACTAAAAGCTGCGTGTTACGGGTGATGGTTTGCCCGTTGAGGGTAAATGGCGTCGTCGGATCGGCTCTGAAAAATCGGTAGTTGCCGGCGAGCGCCGATGGCGTGAAAACAATCGGGACGCCGCTGCTGAACGCTTGATCTATCGGCGTCGTGAAATTTATTCTCGTTCTCTGGATACTACCGAAAAAGAAGGTCTTGTTTTTCTTGATGGGGCCATTAAACTCAAAGCCATATTGATTGAGCTTGATGGCGGGTTTGGCGACGCCCTGTGCGTTTGAGAAAAACTCGTTGGCGTTTAAGGCATCATTGCGCAGAAAGTAAAAGGCCGTGCCGTGAAAATCGTTGGTGCCGCTTCTGGTCGCCACCGAGACGCTGGCGCCGCTGTTGCGCCCTTCTTCGGCCGTCGCATTGTTCGTTGTAACTTTATATTCCTGTACGTTATCCGGCGTCAGCCGGTAGATATTCGAGACGGGGTTCGGCACGGACGATTCGTTGGCGTCAATGCCGTCAATCGTCACATTGAAAGCACGGTCGCGCGAACCGTTGACGTGCACGCCGGAACCGGCGGCGCCCGCCGAGCGTTGCACAACGCCCGGTTCAAGCGTGATCAGCGTTAAAGGATTGCGCCCGTTGAGCGGCAAAGCTTCAATGGCTTTTCGCTGCACGACATTGCCGATCGTCGCCGTAGAGGTTTGCAGTTGCTCGCTTCCGGCCTGAACATTGACGACTTCAGTGACTTGCCCGGCCTCCAACAAAGCATCGAGGTTCAAGGGAGTGCCGACTTCGAGTCTGTTTCCGGTGCTCTGGTAAGACTTATAGCCGGTGCGTTCGATGGTTATCGCGTACGAGCCGACGGGCAGCGATGAAAAGACGAAGAGACCTGAATCCGTCGTGGTTTGCGTGGCCGTCGCGCCGGTCGCTTCGTTCTTAATCGTCACCGTCGCTCCGGGCACAGCGCCGGACGCATCGCTGGCCGTCCCCGTAATGCGTGATGTGCTGGTTTGCGCGATAGCCGTTGCGGTGATTAGCAAAAGCATTAGGGAAAGAGAATATAAGAGACGCAAATGCTTCAACATGGGGAATCCTCCAAGCGTTGGGAGCGCGCAGCTAAACGTCAGCCGATTAGCCGAGTGCTTGAGTTTTTGTTTTAGGCAATAGACTTTTTCGATAAGGCGAGTACACAGAACAACGGGCGGCGTTTCAGAAACCAAGCGTAAGACAAAATTGCATTCGCCAGAAAAGATATCCCAACGAGAACGCCGGGTCGCCCTCATGCCGCGCTAAAGATGAAGGCAAGTATAAAGCCAGATTAAATTTAATCAGGGAAAATTTATCCGGGCTTCTTTCGGCAAGCTATAAGGCTAATATCATCAGTAAAAAGCGCGTTTTCTAAATTAGTTGTGCGGCGCAAAAGCGAATCATTCATCAAGCTTGCCATCCAAAAATCCCAAGATGAGTTGTCCATTTTTCTGTATTTGCAGAGTTCCAACAATCGAAACTGCCTTTAGCCGCCAGTCGAGCGCAGAAACTTAATTTGCATATTCTTATCAGCCGAATAGTTTATAATCGCGCTCGCTTCAATTTTTCAAACATCAATCCTATCTTTGTTTTTAGAAGGGATACGCGCTCCAAATGGAAAGAACATTCCGCAGGATTATCCTCGTTTTTGTGATCATCGGCTTATGCTCGACATTCACTTACGCTCAAAAAATATCAGCCGAAGAGCAGAAGATTATCAACTACATTGATGCGCACACGGAAGATGCCGTCGGGCTGCTTGAAAGGCTTGTCAATATCGAAAGCCCGACAGAGAATCTAACGGGCGTCAGGCAAGTTGGCAGTGTCCTTAAAAGCGAGTACGAATCACTCGGTTTCAATGCCAGGTGGATCGAGATGCCCGCCGGGATGAAACGCGCCGGACATCTCATCGCGGAAACAACCGGAACAAAAGGCAAACGGCTTCTATTACTCGGCCATATAGACACCGTCCTGAGCGGCGAAAAATTCCGGCGCGAAGGCACTAAGGCTTACGGCACAGGCACCGCCGATATGAAGGCCGGCGATGTCGTCATATATTACGCTTTGAAAGCGTTGCAGGCCGCCGGAGCACTCAAAGATAGGCGCATTATAGTGATGTATACGGGCGATGAGGAGAGCAGCGGAAGCCCTGTCGAAATCAGTCGCGGCGAGATGATTGCCGCCGCCAAACGCAGCGATGTGGCGCTTAGCTTTGAGAACGGCGGAAGCAGCATTGCGACAGTTGCGCGGCGCGGCAGTAGCGGCTGGTTGCTCGAAGTCTCAGCTAAAACAGGGCATTCCGCACAAATCTTTAAGCAGAGTATGGGCAGCGGCGCAATCTTTGAAGCAGCGCGTATTATCAATCAATTTTACGAAACGTTACACAATGAGAAATATCTGACTTTTAATCCGGCGGTGATTGCCGGCGGAAGCGAAATAGAAACAAAGGATGGAGTTGTTACGGCCAGGGGAAAGTCAAATGTTGTTCCGGCCGCAGTATTGGTGCGCGGGGATTTGCGCTTTCTTAGCGAAGAACAGAGAGAAGCTGCACGAACAAAGATGAAAGAAATCGTCGCAAAGAGTTTGCCGGGCACATCTGCGAAAATCACTTTCTCTGACGGGATACCCTCGATGGCTCCGACTGAAGGTAATTACGCACTGCTCAAACAACTTGATCAGGTCAGTCAAGAACTAGGTTACGGCAAAGTAGAAGCGCTTGATCCGGGTGAGAGAGGCGCTGGTGACATTTCGTATGTATCGCACCTGCTCCCGAGTCTGGATGGGTTAGGTGCTACGGGCGGCAAAGCACACGCGCCCGGTGAATGGGCTGATCTGGAAGCTTTGCCACGGCAGATCAAACGTACAGCCGTGTTAATTTACCGACTAACTCGATAAGGATGTGTTGCAAAGATTTTGGGAGGGAGTCCGAAAGAATATGTAAACGGCAATAATCAACCCACCCTGTTTCGAGAAAGGACAGGTGATGCCGATTACACCCGAACTCTTCGACGAATTATTGAAAGATTACAAGCTGCCGAACGATATGTTTGGCAACGACGGTCTTTTGCAACAACTCACCAAAGCTGTGGTTGAACGCGCTCTGCAATGTGAGATGACTCATCATCTCGGTTACGCAAAGCCCTCTCCAGAAGGCCACCACGCGCGCGCTTGTTTGGCGCAAAGACGGCGAAGTTTCATCTTCACCGAACCAAGGACAGCCCGTCGCCGCCGCCAGATACCCCTATCTGCTTCTGTGGTGTGAAAGGCTCGGACACGCGCATAACTTTGACGCTTCACACTTACAGTCACGCCTTGCCGACAATGCAGAAAGCCGCAACCGAACAATTCGAACGCATGATGTACGGCAATTAAAAGCGCGCACTTTTCAGAGTTGGCACACTATAGGCACACAAAAGAAAACGGGCAGCTTTGCGGCTGCCCGTAACTTCTTGCAAATAGTGGTGAGCCGAGCAGGACTCGAACCTGCGACCCACTGGTTAAAAGCCAGTTGCTCTACCGACTGAGCTATCGGCCCACTATGGTTTTTGATTTTACATATAGTGCATTGAACGGGCAAGGCAGCATCAACGAATGCCTCGATTTTGCTATGACGCGAGCTATGACGCGAGCCATGTGTCGAGCGTGGAGCCTTCGCAGATTATGGTCTGACCGCGTTCGGGGCCGGTTGAAACTAGTCCTATCTCTACGTCTATCTCGCGCGAAATGAAGTCTATGTATTGTCTGGCGTTCTCCGGCAAATCTTCGAGGCGCGTGACGCCTTCGGTGGACGTGTTCCAGCCGGGCAGCGTCGCGTAGACGGGTTCGACGCGGCGCAGGTTTTGCGAGACAGCCGGGAAGGACTCCAGCAGCTTGCCGTCGAGACGATAGCCGGTGCAGACTTTTATTTCGTCGAGCGCGTCGAGCACATCGAGTTTCGTGAGCGCGACGGAAGTGAAGCCGTTGATGTCGGCGGCATAGCGTGTGGCGAAGGCGTCGAACCAGCCGCAGCGTCGGGGGCGTCCGGTTGATGCGCCGTATTCGCGCCCGCGTTCGCGTATCAGTTGCCCCATCTCATCTTCGCCTTCTATCATCTCCGTCGGAAAGGGGCCTTCGCCGACGCGCGTCGTGTAGGTGCGAACAATTCCGAGCACGCCCGTGATGCGATGCGGAGCGAGTCCCGTGCCGACGCTTGCGCCGCCCGCCGTCGTCGTCGAAGACGTGACGAACGGATACGTGCCGTGATCCACGTCGAGCAAGGTGGCCTGCGCGCCTTCGATTAGGATAGAACGCTCGTCGCGCGCCGCCGTGTTCAGGTAGTGCGTCGTGTCCGTGATAAAGGGCGCGAGGCGTTCGACGAGGCGCGACGTGTCGTTGAAAATTTGTTCGGGGTCTAAGGCTTCGCCGCCGTAAGCGACGATGATGCGGTTGGCGTCTTCGAGATTTCTTTCGATGCGCGAACGCAAAACTTCGGGCACGAGTGCGTCGGCGGTGCGTATGCCGCGTCGCCCGGCTTTGTCTTCGTAAGCGGGGCCGATGCCGCGAAGGGTTGTGCCGACGCGCTCGTTGCCGAGCCGTTCTTCGCTCGTGTGATCGAGCGCGCGATGGTAGGGAAGTATCAGATGCGCGCGGGAACTGACGAGCACGCGCTCCGGCGTGACTTCAAGACCTTGCGCGGCGAGCCTGTCGGCCTCCTTGAAGAAGGCTTTCGGGTCAATCACCATCCCATTGCCGAGCACGCAGATTTTGCCGGGATGAATAATGCCGGAAGGCAGCAGATGCAGCACGAAAGATTCCGTGCCGACTTGCACGGAGTGGCCTGCGTTGTGGCCGCCCTGATACCGCGCGACGACATCGAACCGCTCGCTCAGGAGGTCAACGATCTTGCCTTTGCCTTCGTCGCCCCATTGCGCGCCGATGATAACGATAATCATAAAGCAGTTTTCAGTATTCGGTTTTCAGTTTTCAGTTCTGCTTTCAGACAGTGCTGAAAACTAAAAACTGTAAACTGAAAACCATTCTAACTTGCTCTCTCTAGTTTGACGGGCTTCTCTATGAAGTAAAAGCTGCAGGTTCCGCGTACTTCTTCGAGGTCGCGTTTTTCCAGAGGATAGAGGCGGCACTGGTTCGGGCGGTCTTCGTAGATGCCGCAGGTTGACGTGCCGTCTGTATCCTTTTTCAGGAACGGGCATTTGAAGAGAATTTCGCAGCATGCGCCGCAGCGGTTACATTCGCCGCGCCGCAGGGCGAGCATTTCGATGACTTCCTGTTTACGGAAATTAGCATGAACGAAGCGACGCAGTTTGCCGCTCATCTGCCGCGCGCGAAACTTTGCATCTTCCACCGCACGCGAACGTCGCGCTATCGCCAGACGCTCTTCAATCAGCCGGTGCTTTGTTACGGCGGCGCGGCTTTGATGCGATGCTTTCATGAATAATGTTTCGCTTCCGGCGTTCAGAAATGATGACGCGCAAAAACAAAGATAGGGCGCGGAGCCGAATCGCTGTTGGAATTCCGCCCGCGCCGCTAGTGTTTTAGTAAATCAGGCGCTCTGTGCTGCGACGTGCTTATCGAGCATACGCGAGATGGCGTCTTTGCTCGTCGCGCCGACCACGCGCTCTTCTTCGCGTCCGCCCTTGAACAGAATCAGCGTCGGGATGCCCTTGATGCCGTAGCGTTGCGAGATGCCCGGATTGTCGTCCACGTTGAGTTTGACGACTTTCGCATTCTCCGCATACTTTTCCGCCACCGCGTCTACCGTCGGCGCGAGCATACGGCAGGGCGCACACCATGCCGCCCAGAAATCCACCAGCACCGGCTTGTCCGAGCCGAGCACGTCCTGCTCGAAAGATTGATCGCTCACTTCCGTCACATATTCGCTCATCGTTCGTCTCCCTTTTCTAAATAAAGCGGCAGTTAAAATGAAAGCACGCCGGTTAAAGGCTTCGTGTGCTCAATATATCTGCCGGAAACTATTTTAACTTTTCTCTTCTCAAACGCCCGCTATGTTCCGGTAAAGCTCCATGTAACGCTGTGCCACCGCATCCCATGAATTATCCACGCGCATTCCGTTTAGTTGAATCGTGCGCCACACGTCAGGCTCTCTGTAACAGTAGAGTGCTTCGGCGATTTTTTCAAGCAGCGCGGAGGCCGTGTAAGGCTCGAATTTGAAGCCGTTGCCCGTGCCCGTTGCTCTGTCGAAATCCTGAACGGTGTCGTCAAGCCCGCCGGTCGCGCGCACCACCGGCACAGTGCCGTAGCGCGTGCTGTACATTTGATTCAAGCCGCACGGCTCGTAAAGCGACGGCATCAGGAAAATATCTGCGCCCGCCTCTATCTTATGCGCCAGATTCTCGTTAAAGCCTTTGAAAATCCCCACCTGTCGCGGCGCGAAATCCCTCAGCGACTGTAAAAAATCTTCGTACTCCTGCGCGCCCGAACCGAGCGCGATAAAAGTCGCGCCCATCTCTAGCATCCGTCGGGCGGCGGCGCGAATCAGGTCGTAACCTTTCTGCGCAATGAGCCGCGAGACGGAGGCGAGGATGGGAAATTCCGAATTTTCTTCCGGCAATCCGAAGGCGCGCAGGAGATCGAGCTTACAAAGTTGCTTGCCGCCAAGATCGCTCGCGTCGTAATGAGCCGCGAGGTGCGGATCGGTCGCGGGATTCCACACGTCGTAGTCAACGCCGTTCGTGATGCCGATCAAGCGGTCGCGGCGTTGGCGCAGAATCCAATCGAGGCCGTAGCCGTGTTCGGGCGTTTGAATCTCGAGCGCGTAGCGGCGGCTGACGGTTGAAATCACATCGGCGGCCATCAGCCCGGCCTTGAGCGCCGACGCCGTGCCGTTCATCAAAAAAAGATTTCGTTCTTCAGCAGCATCGAACCCTAAAAAAGGCAGCGCCGCCGGATCGAAGACGCCCTGATACGCGAGATTATGAATGGAGAAGAGCGTGCCCGTCTTCGCGTAGTAGGAATCGAAAGAGCGGCGTGCGCGAAGTTCGGCGGCGGCGAAACCGCAGTGCCAATCGTTGCCGTGTACGATGTCGGGCGGCGCGCCGAGGCGTTTGCAGAGCGCAAGCGCGGCACGGCAGAAAAAAGCGAAACGCTCGTGATCGTCGCGGTAGCCGTAAACGCCCGCACGCGCGAAATATTCCGGCGCGTCTATCAGAAACGTCGGCGCGCCCGTCGCTTCGCTGTACCAGACATCCACATGGCGCGTGCCCCACGCCCATTCGACTTCCAGATTGTTGATGGCCTGATTGCGCAGTAAGCGGCGATCAATCTGTTCGTAAAGCGGAAGCAGGAGGAAAACTTCAGCGCCCGCCGCGCCCAGAGCTTTCGGCAGTGCGCCCGCGACATCCGCCAGCCCGCCTGTTTTGGCGAACGGTACGGCTTCCGACGAAAAAATCGCAACGCGCAAACGTGTTCACAGGGAACGCTCCCCGATCAGTCAGGAAGCGTTGCAAGTAGCTGAATTGATAGAGCGTTAAAGCGACACTATGCGAAGCCCGCACGCTTTTGTCAACGTCAAAGCTTTTAGTTTCCAGTTTTTAGTTTTCAGCTCATGGTTTTTAACCCGGCTACTGAAAACTGATTACTAAAAACTGGAAACTACCTACGTTTGCATTGATGACAGAAATTCGGCGTTGGACTTGGATTTCTCAAGGCGTTCCAGCACGACTTCCATCTGTTCGACGGGCGAAAGCGGATTGAGCACGCGGCGCATCACCCAGATACGAGCAAGGTCTTCCTTGCTGAGCAATAGTTCTTCTTTGCGTGTGCCGGAGCGTTGCAGATCAATCGCGGGGAAAAGGCGTTTGTCGCTCAAGCGGCGGTCGAGGTGAATTTCGCAGTTGCCTGTTCCCTTGAACTCTTCAAAGATCACGTCGTCCATGCGCGAACCCGTATCAATCAGCGCGGTAGCGATGATCGTTAAGCTGCCGCCTTCTTCGATGTTGCGCGCTGCACCGAAAAAGCGTTTCGGGCGTTGCAAAGCGTTCGAGTCAATACCGCCGGAAAGGATTTTGCCGGAAGGCGGCACGACGGCGTTGTGCGCGCGTGCGAGGCGCGTAATCGAATCGAGCAGGATGACGACGTCGCGTTTATGTTCGACAAGCCGCTTGGCTTTTTCGATGACCATATCGGCGACTTGGACGTGGCGCGTCGGCGGTTCGTCGAACGTCGAAGAGATGACTTCGCCGTTGACGGAACGCTGCATATCCGTGACTTCTTCGGGACGCTCGTCAATCAGAAGAACGATCAAAGTGACTTCCGGGTGATTCTGCGTGACGGAGTTGGCGATGGTTTGCAGCAGCATCGTTTTGCCGGTGCGCGGCGGCGCGACGATCAATCCGCGCTGTCCTTTACCGATGGGCGTGACGAGATCAATAACGCGCGCCGAAAGATTGTCTTTTTCAACCTCCATGCGCAACTGCTCGTCCGGGTAGAGCGGCGTCAAATTATCGAAGAAGACTTTCTCGCGCGCTTGATCGGGAGCCTCGAAGTTGATGGCTTCAACCTTGATGAGCGCGAAGTATCGCTCGCCTTCTTTCGGCGGGCGAATCTGGCCGCTGACGGTGTCGCCGGTGCGTAAGTCGAATTTGCGTATCTGCGACGGGCTGACGTAAATATCATCGGGGCCGGGCAGGTAGTTGTATTCGGGCGCACGCAGGAAACCGAAGCCGTCGGGCAAAGTTTCCAGCACACCTTCGGAGAAGATCAGTCCGCTCTTTTCCGTCTGCGCGGCGAGGACTTTGAAGATCAATTCCTGCTTGCGCATTCCGGTCGCGCCGGGCACGTCCATGCCTTTGGCAATCGCCGTCAGCTTGGAGATGGACATCTCCTTGAGGTCGGCAATATTAAGTAACTCGCCGTCTTTTAATTCTTTCCCGATGAGCGAAGTCTTTTCCGGTTGCGGCGTTTCTTCGACGGTCGCGGTCGCGGTTGTTGCGGTTGCTACCTCGTCTGTGCCGTCGTTGTTGCCGTTGGTTGTGTTGGTAGTGCTGCTGCTGCTGGCGGCGCGTGTGCGCGGTGTGCGTTGTGACATCTTAATTATTCTCTCAGGCGGCGCGTTCGTTGATTGAAGGTTGGCCGCAAACGATGATTAGTGCCGGTAAGTGTTGTGTTCCTCTTGGGGGTTAATCACGGCTGTTACCTGTGCCGCCCGGTATGTAGTTGATTATTAATAAAAGACAGATGCTGGTGAACTTTAATATGGATGCTTGGCGCGTGCGATGTTGTAGGGGAGGCGTGCGAGTCGCCCGGTCTTCACCGCTCGTGCGCGAAGTGAAAGTGTTTCTTCAACGGAAACCGTCGTTTGAAATTTACACTCAACAGTTCGCTTTAAGTTCGCTTTTCTTGTTGCTAACAAAATTCGATGCCCGCTTCGTTCCGCGCGTGGCCTCTCGATTCCGCCCGCAAACTAAAATTAATGAATCTTACGCAGCGATAATTGCTTCCTCAATCGTCCGCCAGATTTCGTCGCGCCCTCGCCGCGTCGTCGCGGAATAGGTTATCACTTTTTCGGCGTTCATCATTTGCCGGATGCGCTCGACGCTTTTTCGTAACTCATTTTGAGAAAGCTTGTCGGATTTTGTGGCAACAATGAGTTGCGGCTTCATGTGGTGCTGAAGCCAATCGTGGAGCTGCAAATCAAGTGTTGTGGGTTCGTGACGCGAATCTACGATCTGAATTGATAACACAAGCGAAGGCCGTTTGGCAAGATAGTTTTCGGCCATCTCGCCCCACGTCTGCTTAATTGCTTTCGGCACGCGCGCGTAACCGTAGCCGGGAAGGTCAACGAAATGGAAACGATTATTAACGAGAAAAAAGTTCAAAGACTGCGTTCTGCCCGGCGTCGAAGAGGTGCGGGCGAGACCTTTGACGCCGAGCAGGGAATTGATAAGACTGGATTTGCCGACATTCGAGCGCCCCAGAAACGCGATCTCCGGCAACTCCGCGCGCGGCCAGTCGGCTTCGCTAAACGCGCTCTTCACAAACTCCGTGCTGTTGGTCGTCTTCATGCTAAATCTTTTGCGCGATCAGCGAACTTAATCGCCTGCATGACGCGGGCGAAGATATGACTCGCGCAAAAAGAGATGGCGGCGCTCACCCGTGTCTTAAACCTTGTTCGATGCGGCTTGAGCGGCAGCGCGCATTTCCGCAAAGCGTTTGGAACGCTCACGCACCCCCGCCATTCGCTCCTTCGCATCAGGCACACGCATCACCAGCTTTTCGAGATGCCCGAAGGCTTCCGGTAAATTGAACATAGCGCGCATCTCTGTGAGAAACGGCTCGATCTTCGAGAAAACGAAGATGTGCTCGGCGTTCGCGTCGTTGAACATCGCTTCGTCAATCGCCCCGTTGTTGACAAAGGACGCGGCCATATCCCAGTAGGATATTACCATCCGAAAATAGGCGCTGTGCTGTTCGTCCATCATCGCGTTGACGATTTCCTGCGTGCTTTCAGGACTAAACGTCCCGAACCATGCGCGCGCCTTGCGCATGGTTTCTTCACGGCGCAGGTCGTATAGCTTGAGAATTAAATTCGCGTCTTCGTGTTTTGTGCTCATCGCTAGGTTTTCTCCAAAAGGGAAAGCTGCCGTGAAAATCTTTCGGCAAGGTTGATGACAAGGTGAATCGAGATTCTAATGCGTCTGAGACGGGAGGTAAAGCGTAGCAGGAAATCCCACACAAAAAAGATTGAGCGCGAGTCTTCAAATTTCGACTCGCGCTCAATTCGTTTGATAACGTGCGCCTTACTCGGCGGGCGTTCCGACGCCGTGCGGCGGCGGTTCCGTCGTCCACAAAGGCGGCGTCTTCGGTTCGTCCGTTGTGGTCGCTACGGCGTCAACCGGGCACGCCTCTTCGAGCGCGAGCGCCAGCACTTCCTCTATGGTTTCGACGAAATGCACGTCCAACTGCGCGCGCACTTCTTCGGGCACTTCCGCCAAGTCCTTCTCGTTCTCTTTCGGCATAATGATCGTCGTGATGCCGAAACGATGCGCGGCCAGAAGTTTTTCCTTGACGCCGCCGATGGGCAGCACGCGCCCGCGCAAAGTAATCTCGCCGGTCATCGCCACTTCCTTGCGCACGGGAGCGCGCGTCAAGGCCGACGCCATCGCCGTCGCTAAGGTGATTCCCGCCGATGGGCCGTCTTTCGGAATCGCGCCTTCCGGGATGTGTATGTGTAGATCACGCTTGCGTATAAAATCAAGGCTCATGCCAAGACGTTCGGCGCGCGACTTGATGCACGTTAAGGCGGCCTGCGCTGATTCCTGCATCACTTCGCCGAGCTTGCCCGTTAAAGTGACCTGCCCGCGCCCGTTGGTGAGCGTCGCTTCGATCTGCAAGACTTCGCCGCCGACTTCCGTCCACGCGAGTCCGGTCGCTAATCCGACTTCGCTTTCCGCCGCGACACCCTGCTGCCGGAATTTGATGGGGCCGAGCATCTCGCGCACGCGCTCCGGCGTAATCAAATCTTTGAATGCCTCGCCCGCGCTTTCGGAGACGAACTTGCGTGCGACCTTGCGGCAGCACGAGCCGATCTCGCGCTCCAGATTGCGCACGCCCGCTTCGCGCGTATAATGGCGAATCACTTCGAGGAGTCCTTCGTCAGCCCACTCGATCTGCTCCGCTTTGAGGCCGTTGGCTTCCGCTTGCTTCGTCGCAAGGTGGCGTTTGGCAATCTCTAATTTCTCGCGCTCCGTATAGCCGGAAAGACGCAAGATTTCGAGGCGGTCTTGCAACGGCGGCGGAATCGTGTGCAGCACGTTGGCGGTTGCGATAAAGAAGACTTTCGAGAGATCGTATTCAACGTCCAGATAATGATCCTGAAACGAATTGTTCTGTTCCGGGTCGAGCACTTCCAATAGCGCGGACGACGGGTCGCCGCGAAAATCCGCGCCGAGTTTGTCCACTTCGTCAAGCAGAATCAGCGGATTGACCGTCCCCGCTTTCTTCATCATCTGAATGATCTGGCCGGGCAACGCGCCGATGTACGTGCGGCGATGCCCGCGAATCTCCGCTTCGTCGCGCACGCCGCCTAAACTTAGGCGCACAAATTTTCTGCCGGTCGCACGCGCGATGGATTTACCCAGACTTGTTTTGCCGACTCCCGGCGGGCCGACGAAACAAAGAATCGAGCCTTTCGGATTCTTCACCAGCTGGCGGACGGCCAAGTATTCCAGAATGCGTTCCTTGATCTTCTCTAAACTGTAGTGGTCTTCGTTCAAGACCTCTTCGGCCTTCCCCAAATCTTTAAGCTCTTTCGACTTCTGTTTCCAAGGCACGTTCAGCAGCCAGTCAATATAAGTGCGCGAGACGGTTCCTTCGGCGGACATCGGCGGCATCGCTTCGAGACGGTGCAATTCCTGCATGGCCTTTTCTTTGGCCTCTTCGCTCATGCCCGCGTCTTCGATTTTCTTCTTCAATTCCTCAAGCTCCGCCTTTTCGTCTTTGCGGCCAAGCTCTTTGTGAATCGCCTTCATCTGCTCGTTAAGGTAATACTCTTTCTGCGCCTTCTCCATCTGCTTTTTAACGCGCGTCTGAATCGTCTTATCCAGTTGGCGTTTCTCCAACTCGCCTTCGAGCAGTTCGACGAGACGTTGCAGACGCGCCGTCGTGGAGAAAATTTCCAGAAGTCCCTGTTTATCTTCGACTGAAATGCGCAGTTGATGCGAAAGTGCATCGGCGAGATTCGAGGGGTCTTGCGTGCGCAGCGCCTGTTGCAGCGCGTCCGTCTGCACATCCGGCGCGAGACGCAAATGCTGTTCGATTAGCTGGCTGATGCGTGCGACGAGGGCTTCGGTGCGCACGCCCGCCTCTGCGACGTGCGGCGCACGACGAACCAGCGCGGTGAAGGCTCCGTTATCGTTTTCGACGCGCACGACCGTTGCGCGCTCGCGGCCTTCGACGACGACTTTGATCTGCCCGTTATCCAGCTTCTGCGATTGCAGTATGCGTCCCAGCGTGCCGACGCCGTAGACCTGTTCGGGCGTCGGTTCGTCAATGGTGGCGTCATGCTGTGTGGCAAGGAAAATCGTGCGATCACCATTGAGTGCCTCTTCGAGGGCGCGGACAGAGCCGGAACGCCCGATCTTGAAAGCGACTTTGGTGAACGGGAAAATAACGACATCGCGGATCGGAACCATCGGATAGCGCGCGACATCTGCGGGAGTGCGGTCTGAATATTCTTCCATATCTCTAATTAAACTCTTTTACTTCGGGCAACTTAAAGCGGCGCGAGGGCGAGCCGCCACGATGGTCGTCTCGCCCTCTCACGCGAACCAAATTCAATTGTAAAACATTTCGTCGGAGTGCGCCACTAACCGGGCAATAATACCCGCAACCGGAGCGGAAAATGGTTCGGCTTGTTAACGATGAGCACCTCGTAAACCCGTCGGCCCAAGACCGGGCGGTGATGGCTTGATGTTGCGCATCGCTACTGCGGCAAAGAAATTTGCGCTGCCGGACGAAAACGCGATATGTTCGGGCGAGCCTTATTGACTGTAGATTCTTGGCTGTGTCCTACCTTGCCCGGTAAGTTTACGTTCGGCGCAAAGCGTCTGATCTCCATTATGGCAAAAGCATCTGTTATCGAAAACCTTGATTGTGAGGCGAGCGCCATGTCGTGCGCCGCGCGTGTCCTGCGCGTTCGTTTTGCGGAAATATGCGAATTGCGCGCCGCTGCGCTGAACCCGGATGACATAGAGGGCGTGCATGATATGCGCGTCGCCACGCGCCGCCTGCGGAGCGCCCTGCGAGATTTCAAGCCTTACTTACGCAAGCGCATTCCGCAAAAGCGTTTGAAGTTTATTGCCGCGACGCTCGGCATCGTGCGCGACGACGATGTGGCGATTCTCGCACTCGAAAAGTTGCGGGCACAGGCGACGGGCGAGGTGATTGAAGGCATCGAGCGATTAATCGAAAAGCGACGCAGGCGGCGCGAACAGGCGCGCGTCGCGCTGGCGGAAGCGATACGCGAAGATGTTCTCGCCCGCTTGCAGGAAGATTTCGTGGCGCGGCTCGATCAAGCGGAAATTATCGCGGACGGAAAACGCAGACGTAAAGGCGGCGAATCCGTTTCAGAATTGAGCTTCCGCCGTGTCGGGCGCGAGATCATTCTGTCCCGCTTCGATGAATTGCAGGACTTGGGCGAAAGCTTATATCGCCCGTTCGAGGAAAATCCGCTGCATCGTATGCGTATCGCTGCTAAAAGGCTGCGCTATGCGTTGGAACTATTTACGCCGTGCTGGGGCGAGCCGCTCGCATCGTTGGCAGAGGAGATAGCCGGGCTCCAAACCTCTCTGGGCGAGTTGCACGATTGCGATGTCTGGATCGCCGATCTCGGCAAGCAGTTATTAAGGCACGGTAAAGAGCGCATAACTGACGCAAGCGGGATTGCGGTTTCACCCGCGCGGCAGGCGGCAGTCTTTCTTTTAAGCCATTTCGTCAAAGAACGCACAAAGCATTTTCGTGATGCGCTGGCGCGCTGGCACAGATGGGAAATAAATGGCTTCGCCGTCCGTCTTACAGCGCATCTGGCCGATAGCGAAGTGGACGGTTGAGCGCCGCGATAAGCTTGCATGAAAGCCCCCGTCTCGAACAAATGTTAATTAACCTTATCGGCAATGCCATCAAGTTCAACCGTGAGGGCGGCACGGTCACGATTAGCCAACAGGCAAGCGTAGGGCGTGACCGGATCAGCGTGACGGATACGGGCGAAGGCATCCCGCGCGAGCACCTCGAACGCATCTTCGAGCGATTCTACCGAATTGACCGCGCCCGCTCGCGCGAGATGGGCGGCACAGAGGCTTAGGCCTTGCCATCGTCAAACATCTGGCGCGCGCGCACGGCGGCGAAGTCGGAGTCCAATCCGAATCCAATCAAGGCGCTACTTTTACGATTGATATACCGAACAAAAAAACGTCCGTCACGGATATTGCGTGAGCGTTCGGGTTAGGTTCACAACATCGCCAGAGAGGTGCGTCGTTCCCGGCTTAATTGCAGGTCAAGCGGCAGCGCCGTCAACGCCCGCGAGACCTTCGCCCGGGATGGCGCGGCGGCGTTCGACCATTTCAGAGGTGATGACGAACTCTTTGATGCGCTTTTGCGAGGGCAAGGTGTACATCGCATCTAAGAGCAACTCTTCGAGAATCATCATCAGGCCGCGCGCGCCCACTTTGCGGTCAACGGCTTGGCGGGCGACCCCTTTGAGGGCGTCGTCCGTGAACTTGAGGCGCACGTTGTCGAAGTCGAAACGCTTTTGATATTGCTTGACGAGCGCGTTCTTCGGCTCGGTGAGAATCTTGATGAGCGCGCCTTCGTCCAATTCATGTAGCACGCCGCAGACGGGTAGTCGTCCGACGAATTCCGGTATCAAGCCATAGCGCACGAGGTCTTCGGGTTGCACGGCGGCCAACGCTTCGGCGTGGCGATTGCCGCCGGTTTTTATCTCGGCCTGAAAGCCCATAGACTTATTGCGCAGCCGTTTCTCCACCACTTTCTCAAGGCCGACGAACGCACCGCCGCAGATAAAGAGAATATTCGTCGTGTCAACGGGAAAGAATTCCTGATGCGGATGCTTGCGTCCACCCTGCGGCGGCACATTGGCGACCGTGCCTTCGAGAATCTTCAAGAGAGCCTGCTGCACGCCTTCGCCCGACACGTCGCGCGTGATCGAAGGGTTCTCGTCCTTGCGACAAATCTTATCAACTTCGTCTATGTAGATAATGCCCTGTTGCGCGCGTTCGACATCGCCGTTGGCGGCCTGAAGCAGTTTGAGAATGATGTTCTCGACATCTTCGCCGACGTATCCGGCTTCGGTCAGAGTCGTCGCGTCAACGATGGTGAAGGGAACGGAGAGCATTCGCGCGAGCGTCTGCGCGAGCAGCGTTTTGCCGGTTCCGGTCGGGCCGATAAGCAGGATGTTCGATTTTTGAATTTCGACATCGGAGCGGCGGCGCGCAATCTCGATGCGTTTGTAATGCTGGTAAACGGCGACGGCAAGGCGCTTCTTCGTTTCGTCCTGACCGATTACGTATTCGTCCAAAAAGCTTTTGATCTCGTTCGGCTTCGGCAGCGGCGGGCGCGTCGCAACCGATTCAGCATTCTGATCGTCGGTGATGATCTCGTTGCAGATGTCTATACATTCATTACAAATGTAGACGGTGGGGCCTGCGATGAGTTTCTTAACTTCGTTCTGCGATTTGCCGCAGAACGAACAGCGCAACGTGTCATCAGTTCGTCGTACCATAATAGTCAGGAGTTTAGAGTCGAGAGCCTGGAGTTAAGAAGCTGGAGCTATAAGTCTGAAGTCTTTGACTTACGACTCCAGACTCCGGGACTCCAGCCTTTACTATTCTCTGTGCGCGATAACTTCGTCAATCAAGCCGTACTCTTTGGCCTGTACCGCGGACATGATTTTATCACGTTCCACATCACGCTCAACCGTCTCGAAGGGTTGTCCGGTATGGCGCGCGATTATCTGTGAAGTCAATTCGCGCATACGCAGAATTTCTTCGGCCTGAATGCGGATGTCCGTCGCCTGTCCCTGCGAGCCGCCGGAGGGTTGGTGAATGAGTATGCGCGAATTGGGCAGCGCGAAGCGTTTGCCTTTCGCGCCCGCCGTCAGCAACAGCGCACCCATCGAAGCGCACTGCCCGACGCAGATCGTCGTCACATCGGGACGTATGAACTGCATCGTGTCGTAGATCGCCATGCCTGCGGTGATCGAACCGCCGGGCGAGTTGATGTAAATATTGATATCTCGCTCGGGGTCTTCGGCTTCGAGGAAAAGAAGCTGTGCGACAATCAGGTTGGCGATTTGATCGTCAATCGGCGTCCCCAAAAAGATGATGTTGTCTTTCAACAGGCGCGAGAAAATGTCGAAGGCGCGCTCGCCTCTCGCCGTTTGCTCGACGACCATCGGAACTAAAGCCATACTACTTTGAACCTTTCAAACTTCGTTGGAAAAGCAACGGCACTGACCGTGCGATGCGAACCGTTTCAACGACGGCGAATTATGCTTTCGCGTCGTTCGCTTTTTCTTCATGTTCTGCGTCCGGCGTTTCGTTTGCTACTTCCTCTTGCGTTGTCGCCGCTTCATTTTCCAGAGCCGTTTCGTCGCGCCATTCTTCATCGGTCACGCGTGCATTTTCGACGATCAAATCAAGCGCTTTGCGATTGCGCAACCTGTCGGCGATGCTACGTTCGCCTCCCTGCTTTGTCAAGGCAGCGTGCACTTGCTCTACGGGCTGTCTTGATGCCGCCGCAATCTGCGAAATCTCCGCTTCAATCTCTTCATCGCTGACTTCTATGTTCTCACGCTCGGCAATCTCCTCAAGGAGCATCGCGCCGCGCACGTCCGCCGCCGCCTGCTCGCTCAAAGACTCGCGCACGTTCTCCCAATCGAGTTGCTGCGTGCGCGGATCAATGCCGCGCCGCATCATGTCGCGCGCCACCTGTTCGAGCCGCTGGCTGGTCTGATGGTCAACGAAGCTTTGCGGCACTTCAAACGGATGCGCTTCGATTAATTTGCGCAAGACGTCTTCGCGCACCGCGCTATCCGATTCAAAACGCGAACGCTGCGTTAAGTCTTCACGAATCTTCTCGCGCAATGTGGCGACAGATTCAAACTCTTCGCCCAGACTCTTCGCCCATTCGTCGTCCGCTTCGGGCACTTCCTTGCGGCGCACCGCCGTTACTTTCGCCGTATAATTAACGGTCTTTCCCGCCAGACCTTTTGAAGAAAAATCGTCAGGGTATTTGACTGTAAACGGGCGTTCCTCGTCGGCACGCGCATCCAGCAGGCTGTCCGTAAACTCCTGCTGCACGCCTTCGCCGCCAAGCTCTACGTCAACGTTCTCGACGTTGATATCTTCGGCGTCGGGCGTCTCTGTAAACTTGCCGTTGAAGGTCGCCGTCACCGTGTCGCCAATCTGCGCGCCGCGATCTTCGACGGGTTGCAACGAAGCCGAAGATTCGCGCAAACCTTCGATAACGCGCTCAACGTCTTCATCCGTGACGGGGCGCGTGCGGCGTGCGGCTTCAAGATTTTTGTATTCGCCGAGCGCGACTTCCGGCATCACTTCGACGTGCGCGTGCAAACCGATTGGCTCCGTGCCGAAGTTATTCAAGCCTTCCGGGTTGTCCAGATGCAAGTCCGGTTCGCCGATCACGTTAAGACCTTTTTCGGTAATCGCCTCGGAGACGGCCTGCGGTACAATCTCCTGCAAAACTTCGCCGCGAATTTCGTCCCTGAACCTTGTGCGCACAACCGAGACGGGCGCGCGCCCTTTACGAAAGCCGGGCACGGCTGCAAGCTTCGCGTAGCGGTCGCTGATGCGATCAAAGGCGGCGCGCACCGCTTCGGCAGGAATCTCTATCTTCAGTTCTTTTCGGGTGGCGGAAACATCCGTCAATTCAACTTTCATAAAACATAAAAGCCCGTTCGTTGCGTGCGCTCATCTTGTGCGCGCCGCCTTCGACGGGCAGCCTTTCTCAATCGAAGAACATTCTCAAACTTACACGATAACGAAAATCATCACGAAAACTTTTGGTGCGAAAGGGGGGACTCGAACCCCCACACCTTTCGGTACCAGATCCTAAGTCTGGCGCGTCTGCCAATTCCGCCACTTTCGCATATCGAGCCAGCGCCCGTTCGCGCTTGATAAAATTTCCGCGCGGCGACGGGCGAGGCTTTCGCAGCTAATAGTTATATTACAATCGCTGCGTATCCGGCAATTTGGCGAACCCGCGAGAGTAAAATATTGCGCCGCCAATGTCTAGCGGGCGGGTAGCTGGAATTATATGCGGCATGATAGGCTTTAAGAGTATAACGAAGCCGTTTAGCGCGGAAAGCGTAGATGGCTTGGGCGTGGAGCGTGAAGAGATAATCTTATGCGCCACCGGCGAACGAAAGGAAGTTTAATAGATGAGTGATTATGATGAAATTTTTGACGAGATAAGCGATGATGACGAAGAAGAACTCGCCGATATGGGTTTTTTGATGGACGACGAGAACGGCGACGACGATGATGACGGTGCGTTGCGTTCGGTCGTACTGGCGAAGACGGATTTAATTGCTTTACTGTGTCTGAAGACATCGGAGCGCGGCGCGATGGTCGTTCGCGTTGATCCGCGTCAGGAAAATCCTGTCGCGCAGGTTTACGAAGACGCGGCAGCGGCCACGAAATGGTTCAACCGCAGCATTGCGACAAGCAGGCGCAACGGCTGGCAGGTCATCTACGATGGCGATCCTGCGTTTGGATGAACAGCCGCTCAAGCAGGCAAGCGAACGTGTCAAATCCCGAACTGTTTTCGCCCGTTTGCTTTCGGCTTTTTCATATTTGAAGAGATGGCGGCGATGGAGCCTTCCGGCGGGACTGCTCTGCGCCGCTTTCATTTTGCAGGCAGTAGCCGGACTCTTGCCGCAAACAACCGAGCGTTATTACAGCCGCGCTCTTTACCCGCACATCGCCCACGCGCTCTCGTTCGTCAACCAGTCTTTCCGCTTCTCAATCGCCGAACTACTCGTGCTCTTGCTTCTCGCCGGATGTTTGATTGCCGTCGTGTGGCTTCTTGCGCGTGCGATTCTTTGGCGGCGCGTGCGTTGGAGATCGTTTCTCTTTGTGGGCGTGCGCGGCGTGTTATGGGCGACGGGCGGCGGCGCGATTATCTTTTTGTTGATATGGGGATTCAATTACGAACGCCAACCGCTCTTCGATAATTTACAGTTGGAGCGAAGGGCGGCCAGCGCCGACGAATTGGAAACGATTTGCCGCCGCATCGTCACGGAAATAAATCAAAACTACGATGAGGCCCACGCGAGTCTTGCGCCGAATCTCGCGGTTACTGCAACCGCGCCCGGTGCGGCTGTTCCTGCGGCTTCACATACGCAGTTGCCTGTCAGCCGCGCGCAGCTTTACGAATTGCTTGAAGAGTCCTACAAACGAACAACGCTTCCCGGTTTGCCGCCCGAAGATGAAATTAATTTCGCGCCGCCGAAGCCGATTTATTTCTCGCGCGTGCTGACGCGGCTCGGCATCTCCGGGATGTTCTCACCGTTTACGGGCGAGGCCAATTTCAACGCCGAACAGCCGGACTGCGATCTGCCCTTTGCCATCGCGCACGAGATGGCGCACCAGCGCGGCTTCGCGCGCGAGGATGAAGCCAGCTTTATCGCATTTCTCGTCTGCGCGAATTCCACTCATCCCTACGTTCGCTATTCCGGCTATCTCAACGCCCTTTACGTTCTCGGCGCACTCGCCCGCGTTGCGCCGGAGCGCCTGCCAATCGTTTCCCGCACACTCGGCACAGGCGCGCGCGCCGATCTGCTCGCCCGCTACGCTTTCTGGACAAACTATCAAGGAAAATTAAGCGCGACGAGCCACTTGATTAACCACGCTTACCTGAAAGCCAACCGCATCAAATCGGGCAGGCGGAATTACAACGAAGTCTCCGCACTGATCGTCGGCTATTACCTGAAGAAAGATTTGTAGAGGTGGCCTACCTCACAAGATAATCGCTTAGCGTTTTCAGAAGCCGTTTATGCCTCTCCGGTGAAATTGAGCCGATTGACCCGACGATTCTGCTGCGAGGCAACACCGCAAGGAATCCAAGCCTTACCAGTGATTCTGATTTCAGGCCGCTTGAAGGAAAGTCTGTCGCGGAAGGTGAGATGATCTCGTCAAAATCTTTGGCCTGCTGATGTAATTGAGTGCTTACGCCGCAGACTAGAAAATCTTTGTAAGGTGGGATTTCGCGTAAAATAATTGCCGGTCGGTTCTTAAGTGCTCCGTCGGCTTGCGGAACCGGCGTGAGGATTACATCACCTTCCTTCATATTCAGGATTCGCTTCTCTGATTGAATCTAGCGAATACTCTTCTTCCGTATCACCGTAAGCCTCATTGAGCGTCTGATTAGACAGGCTACTCCACGATTGACGTTCGGCATCATTTTTTGGCAACACGGTAACGATCAATCTAGCATTTGGCTCCAGCTCAATCGGTTCGTCTAAAAGAATGCGCTCGCCGTCAAAATGAGCAGGAATTGAAATGTTTTCCATCTATCAAACCTCCAAAATCATTCTACGCGCTTTTCCGTTCCATCCAAATGTTTAAGCTTCAAGTTACATAAAGCGCGAATCGAACCCGCCGCCCACGAATGGCCTTAAAGCTAGAGCACGGGAAAGCAGCTTGAGAACACGCTAAGGGCGGTCGGCTGGAAGGAGTTGTTCGGCTGTGCCTTGAAAGGACTAAGCCGCTTGATTTGGAATCGTTCTTAGCCATTCAAGATGAAGTTCATTACAAACATCAATCAGAAATTGAACACATCGCTCCTCAATTTCCTGCGGATTATCAAACAGAGACTCAATGTACCACCCAACTTTATCCTCGAACTCTGAAATAGTCATTCCTTGAGAATTAATATGCTTCTTTATTCTTTCGACAAGCTCATCATACGACATATGATTCAGCTTGGATTCTGTTTCTGCTACTCCTGTAAGTAACTTGATAGGCGAGAGACCGAAGACGCGGCTCATTTTCTTCAGCTCATCAATAGATATGCACTTTAGAACCTCAT
>JBHENC010000007.1:227800-229059 GCA_046262295.1 Pyrinomonadaceae bacterium
TCATAAGCCTCTAGGTCAAAGTATGATTCGATGGAGATGTTCATTATATCAGCCATCTCGCCTTCTGATTTTCCAGCTTTCTCGCGTGACTGGCGAATTCTAACACTGTGAAGAGTCATAATAATGTAGCAGGCTAACGCCCGGCATCACCCGCCGCGACGAGACGTGATTAGCGGCAAGTTCTCGATGAGAGCTACGCTATTCGCGGTCGGGTGCATGCCGTTGTTAGGCGGCGGTTCACGGCGTCTTTGGATAAAGCTGATCTATAGCCTCTTTTATAGCATCGGCAGAATAAACAACGCCGAGCCCCATTCTTTGCACTGAGCCTAAAGCGACATCTGCTATAGGAATAGAGCCTGAGACGATACCTAACACGTAGGGTATTTTCTTGTTTGAACTCACAACCGTTTCCCCTTGAGAGCCAATAGTTGTTGCTTGCGGTTTTAGAATGACAACACTACCGCTAGACCCTGGGAAAACACTTGCATCGATAAGGAATCCATCTATTTGGTCTGGAAGACCAAACTGCTTCTTAAGCGTGTCATTGAATGCATAACCTTGAGAAGGAACGGTAGCAATTACGCCCTCGCGTAAAATTGGGAAAACATTTCTCGGATCAAATATCGAAGCGGGATAGCCCAGTAAAAATATTTCGTCTCCTACAGTAATGTTTTCGGCCTTAAGCTTTTCCTTCGTGACAAAGAGTTCTAATGGTAGCCATTCTGCACTAACACTTTCTTTCAATACTTGTTCTGTAATATTAACAACCCCAATATCATATCCGCTTTTCGGATGCATCTTAATGGTGGGTAAATACTTCCCATCCTTCCCAACGATAGGTATTTGGATAAGCTTTACTGTAGTGCTAGAGCCGGACTTAATGTTTACTCTTATGTTGATTGACTTCTCAACACCTTCACTAGGAAGCACATGCTTATTTGTAACCAAGATAATATGGCCTTGCTTAGGCTTAAGTTCCTTGAATACTAGGAAGCCGGAGCCTGCGGGGGAAGCCGTTGGGCTCGCTACATAAGAGATCAGCACGGTGCTGTTGAGGAACGCCTCATTCAACGCTTGGGCACTGATACTACTCGGAAGAAGTAACAGTAGCGCTATATAAAGAAATACTCTTTGCATTTAATCTCCTCCCATCGACATTCACTTCAAGTATAGCCGCCTAACGCTGATGATATAAAGCGGGCACCTCCTCCTGCGATGAGTCTTTGTTAGACTCAGTTGTGGATTATGCAATCGCTAAA
>JBHENC010000008.1:0-201357 GCA_046262295.1 Pyrinomonadaceae bacterium
TGGAGACGACCATCACCAGCCCGAACGGGCGCAGCAGCACCGCGATAGCAGATGATGATGCCGGTGGTTACAAGCAAAGCTTCAATGCTCGCGCCGAGCCTACGCTGGCGTGGGACTGGAATGATGTGGGTGATTACACCGTTAACTCTCACCACTATTCGGAATGCCCGGTTACAGATTTCGGCTATACCTCCTCTTTGGCTACTTATCTCGCGGACGATAGTGTCAATGCGGAAGATTTTGGTTTTTGGTACGAAGCCGAAAGTGACGTTGTTCCAGGTGAAAAACTCTGCTTTTATAAGGCCTGCCCAAATGTAAACAAAAATCCCCCTAACAATTGTTATTTCTACTCGCACGTAGAGAACCGAGAGTACATATGTGATGCAGGAAAACAGATTTTTTATCGAAGAGTAAAAATACCGATAATAGGTATTTTTACTCACTGTATACGAGTGTCTGAAACCACACTGTATCCGTCACCTTGTCCTGAAGTGAGAGGTTCGTAAAGTAGCGGGTCAGTTTCAAATTAGAACGCTAACGACCATTGGCCTATAATTCCCAAACTGATCCACTACCTACTTAGCTCGACTTTATCCATTCATGCGACATGGCAGAGCGTCTTTGTCAGACGCTCCAGTAATAAGCGTGAGACTTTTATCATATCGCCTGTTGGCTGCCTTTCGTTTATTATTCAAAGATCAGAAATGGATAAAGTCGAGTTAAGGCTTCAAGAGATATTTAGCAAAAGAGTATTTATACAGAATGAAGAATTTAGATATAACTGGATTGGTTAATATGTTTAGCCTTGTACGTCACAACCCTAGATATGCCTGGGTCTGGTTAAGAAAAAGGCCAAGGCTATTGTGGGATATTTTACTAGGCAGGGTTAATGTTCAACTCAAGGAGTTGAAATAACATGGTAGAACTTGAATAAAGAAGCGGTGCGCATTTACATTGCCAATCCGCTTTATTCGCTCATCACAACTGCGTAACTTCTACCTTTAATAAAAATCTTATTATTGAGGAGCAACTTAGAATTCCAACCCGGATGCCGGGCAGATCGTCGGCTGCGGAGTAACAAGCTTCGGCTACTATGAGCCGTATCATGATGCCATTGTGGAGACGACCATCACCAGCCCGAACGGGCGCAGCAGCACCGCGATAGCAGATGATGATGCCGGTGGTTACAAGCAAAGCTTCAATGCTCGCGCCGAAGCTCTTTTAGCTTGGGATTGGAATGATGTGGGTGAGTACCTTGTCAGTTCTCGCCACTATTCGGAATGCCCTGTAACTGAATTCGGTAATACCTTCCTTAGTTTTCCTGTGGGTATTTCTGTGACTTGTTACGAGTATGGTTATACAGCCCCTGATGGAATAAATGTTTACGTCACAAGTCAAGAGTGTACAAACAAAGTGACTTGCTATGCGCCAGAGGTGAGAAAATACTTTTGTAATAGTGACTACCTCCTGCGAACTGAAGGGTGGTTTGGTCCAAATAGAACCTGCTCCGCACTCGTTGATGAGGCTTTCATTCCCATAGCTTGCGGCAGCGGTGCTTGTCGGGACCTTCCTAAAAAGCCTGGCACATAAGGTAGGATGGATGCTGCTTACTATCCAATGACGTATAATGTATAAAAGCAGTGTTTTGGAGGAGGACAACAGTGAAGGCAAAAGAAGGAAATCAAATACCAGCACAGTCATCAGACATACATGATGATCTGGCAATGGAAGTTCTTCGTGAACTGATTCCAGAGCTGTTCGGTCAGATAGATGAGATTCAATACGGTTCAATGCCAGAAGCGCAGTGGGAGCAGCAGATGGAAAATTTGGTTGATAATTTCAATCTACGGGTTAACGAACACTATGCCCGCAAAGTAGAGGAAAATGCCAAATAGCAATTGCTTATATTGTGCAAGGTGTCGGCGGCGGCGTGACACACTTTGCCTATTACGAGCTGTATCACAATGCCGAAGTGGACACCAGACACTCACAAGGCCGAACGGGCGCAGCAGCAGAGTTATAACCAATCTTTCGACACTCGTACAGATTTCCCTTTGCTTAGGGCGGGATAAACCGTTTACACCATTAACTCCGAAATTACTCGACAAATTCCACCGCCACAGGATGCGGAATGATGCCGCGTTCGTAACCCTCCGTTAAGAGTCGCTGGACGGCTTCGCGCCCGCGCGCGGTGTAGTCGAGCGTCAGGTCATTGACCCACATGGCGACGAAGCGATCCGCCAAGCGCGTGTCCATGTCGCGCGCAAACTGCATCGCGTAGGCCAATGCGTCCGTGCGGTGATCCAGCGAAAACTGAATGCTACGGTGCAGATAGCCGGAGACTTTACGCATCAGCTCATCGCCAAGTTCGCGGCGAATCACATTACCGCCCATCGGTAGCGGCAACTTCATTCGTTCCTGCCACCACTCGCCCAAGTCAACGACTTTGTGAAGTCCCAGCGTTTGATAAAACAATTGCCCTTCATGAATCAGCAAGCCAGCGTCGCAGCGTTCCTGCTGCACGGCTTCGATGATCTGATCGAAGGGCACGACTTCATACTCAAAATCCGGCTCAAGAATTTTGAGCGCGAGGAAGGCGCTCGTCAGCGTGCCGGGAATGGCGATTTTGAGCTTCGACAAATCTTTGATCGTGTAGGGTTCGCGGGCGACGACGATGGGGCCGTAGCCGTCGCCGATGCTCGCGCCGTGCGGCAGCAGCGCGTACTTGTCCGCGATGTAAGCGTAGGCGTGAAAGCTGACCGCCGTCACGTCGTAAACGCCGCGTCGCGCTTTTTCGTTGAGACTCTGAATGTCTTCGAGCACGTGCGTGAACTGCAAATCGCCCGTGTCAATCTTGTTAGTTGCAAGACCGTAGAACATAAACGCATCGTCGGAATCCGGCGAATGCGCGATGGAGATAGTGCGTGTTTCAGTTGTTGTGGACATAGATTGGAAAATTGAAAAGTTAAACTGCGGCGGTTTCCTGCGGCACGGCGTTGTAGAGCGTGTCGCGTTCCGTCGCTTCAAAGCCCGCGTCTTCGATAAGGGTGATAAGCTCTTGCTTGTTCATCTTGACTTCGTTGTTGGATTCGACGGAGTAGCTTTCCGATAATTCGCCGCCGTCCGTGATTGTGCCGTCGAGGTCGTTTGCGCCGTAGTGCAGCGCAACCTGCGCGAGACGTTTGCCGAGCATCACCCAGTAGGCTTTGATATGCGGGAAATTGTCCAACATCAAGCGCGAGACGGCGATGGTCTTTAGGGAATCAACGCCGCTTGGCCCCGGTAGATGCGCGAGCTTGGTGTTTTCAGGATAAAAGGCGAGCGGGATAAAGCATTGAAAGCCTGCGGACTTGTCCTGCTGCTCGCGTAGCTGGATAAAGTGGTCAACGCGGTCAACGATTGTTTCGATGTGTCCGTAAAGCATCGTTGCGTTGGTCTTCAATCCGGCGGCGTGAACTTGGCCGGAGAGCGAGAGCCAGCGTTCCGCGTCGCATTTGTGCGCGCAGATCATGGAGCGTGTCGGTTCACGAAAAATCTCCGCGCCGCCGCCCGGACACGAATCCATTCCAGCCGCCTTCAACTGTGCGATTACGTCTTCATCCGTCATCTTGTAGAAGCGCGCGAAGTGGTCTATCTCGACCATCGTGAACGCCTTCAGATGAAGACGCGGGTATTCGCGTTTCAGAGCGGAGAGCAAATCCGTGAAGTAAGCGAAGGGCAATTTCGTGTTGAGACCGCCGACGATGTGTAACTCCGTCGCGCCTTCCCGCACGGCTTCGCCCGCGATGCGCAGACTGTCTTCGATGTTGTGCGTGTAGGCGTCCGCTTGTCTCGGCGTGCGGTAAAAGCCGCAAAACTTACAATCCGCGTAGCAGATGTTGGTCGGATTGAAATGGCGATTGACGTTGAAGTAGGTCGTACGCCCGTGCAGCAGCCGCCGGACGGTGTCGGCCAACTTTGCGAGCGCGGAAAGATCGTCCGTCTGGTAAAGCGCCACGCCGTCTTCAAGGGAAAGGCGTTCGTGCGCATTTACTTTAACGGCGATGTCATTGATTTTCGGATCGTGTGAAAAAAACATTTCGATTACTTTAGTCCATGAAATGAGGCGTAGACGGCCGCGCCTCCGAAAGTCGCCAGAAGTATAACGCTGACGAAGGCATTTGTCGTAAAGAAGGCCGCGTTCAGGCGTCCCAGATCGTTGGCGCGAACAAGCGTGTGCTGATAAACGAGCAGCGCGCCTGTTGCCACAACGCCAAAGAGCGCCAACGCGCCCAAATGAGTTGAGAGAAAAAGTGCGACGAGAGCGGCAAAAGCGCCCGCGTGCAGCAGACGCGAAATCCACAACGCGCGCGCGATGCCCGTTCGCGCCGGTATCGAATGCAACCCCGTCGCGCGATCAAAATCGTAATCCTGACACGCATACAGCACGTCGAATCCGGCTGTCCAGAGCAATACGATCAAAGATAAAAGCAACGGCACAGGGCTATCAATCGCCCCGCGCACCGCGATCCACGCGCCCGTCGGCGCAATCGCCAGACACCAGCCGAGTACGATATGCGAAAGCGCGGTAAAGCGTTTCGTGTACGAGTAAAGCAAGACGCTAACGAGCGCGACGGGCGCAAGCAGCAGCGTCAAACGGTTGAGCATCGCGGCGGCGGCAAAAAAGAGCAACGCCGAAAAAATCGTGAACGCCCACACGAAATTTACTGAAAGCGTGCCCGCCGGAATCGCGCGCGCCCGTGTACGCGGATTGCGCGCGTCAATCTCGCGGTCTGCGATGCGATTAAAGGCCATCGCGGTGGAACGCGCGCCAATCATCGCCAGCGTGATCCAGAAAATCTCGCGCCAACGCGGAAAGCCGCCCGCCGCCAGCACCGCGCCGAGAAATGCGAACGGCAACGCAAACAGCGTGTGCTCGATCTTAATCATCTCGAACGTCGTGCGAACATCTTTGCCGAGTGTGCTCATAAGAAAATTAAATGTATCAATCCGTTAAAAGTCGAATCAATCCTTCAGAGATAACCGTAAATCATACGGGTCGCCGTATTCGAGCGCAAGCGCGGAGGGCTTCGAGCGCCGCCGACTTCAATGTTAGAATCCATGTTAGCGAATCTTTCAATTTTGCGATCATCAAAAGCATACCGTATGAATTTGCCGGAAATAGAAAACTTGTTGCGCGCGCATCGAAGCGGGGAAGTTGATACGCAAGCGGCGGCGCGTGCAATCAAAAATCTTCAGTACGAAGATATCGGCTTTGCGCGTGTGGATCATGCGCGCGCCAGCAGACAAGGGTTTCCCGAAGTGGTCTTCGGGGCGGGCAAGACGCGCGCACAAGTTGTCGGCATCGTCGAGCGACTCATCCAACACGCGCCGAACGTGCTGGTGACGCGCACGGACGCGGCGACCTACGGCGAAGTGCGCAACGTCGTGACGGATGCCGAATGGCACGAAGCCGCGAGCTTAATACGCATACGGCGCGATAAGACAGAGTTCGGCGCGGGCGAGATCGCCGTTGTCACGGCGGGCACGAGCGATATTTCGGTGGCGGAGGAAGCCGCGCTCACGGCCGAGGCGATGGGCAATCGCGTGCATAGAATCTGGGATGCGGGCGTAGCGGGGATTCATCGCATTCTTTCAGAGCGCGAATTACTGCAAAAAGCGCGCGTCTGCATTGTCGTTGCGGGGATGGAAGGCGCGTTGCCGTCTGTCGTCGGCGGCATCGTCGGTGTCCCGGTGATCGCCGTGCCGACGAGCATCGGTTACGGTGCGGCGTTCGGCGGCATCGCCGCGCTGCTGGGAATGCTCAACTCGTGCGCGTCGAACGTCACGGTCGTTAATATTGATAACGGTTTCGGCGCAGGCTTCGTCGCAAGTTTAATCAATCGCAAAATATCGCCGCAGGAATAAGATGCTTTCGCCGGATTGTTCAATGCTTTGCTAAGATAGCCGCTCTAAATAATTTTTGTTGACCGGAACTTTAATTTTGCGCCAGCCCACCCTCGCCAAAAGATACCGCCGCACGCGACGCACCACCGAACGTCGCGCCCGCCTGTTGATCGCTTTATCGCTGCTCGCTTTTCTTTTACAGGGATGTGGAGCGCGACGCACGCCAGACCTTAAACGCATCTTCGCGGAAGCGCGCACGCAGACGGGCAAGCGCCCTTTGATTATCGTTCCGGGCATTTTAGGTTCAGAGCTGGTTAATCGAAAAACAGGCGAGGTGGTATGGCCGTCTGCGTTTCGTTCGGTGGACGATGGCTTGAGTCTGCCCGTCTCTCCGCATCTCGCGGCGAACCGGGATGGTTTAGTGGCGCGCAAAATCATTGACGCCGCGAAAGTCGTCAACACGGTTCGCTTCGCGCGTCTCGTGCCGGAAGTTTTCGTTTATCGCCAATTACTGGATGCTCTGCGTGACTACGGCGGCTACCGGGAAGGCGACTGGAAGAATCCTGCCGAAGGCGGCGACCGCGATACATTTTATGTCTTCGCATATGATTGGCGGCGCGATAATGTCGAGAGCGCGCGCGAACTCTACCGGCGCATCGAAGCTCTCAAACAAAAGTTGAACCAGCCCGATCTGCGCTTTAACATCGTCGCGCACTCGATGGGCGGCCTCGTCGCGCGTTACGCCGCGATGTACGGCGACGCGGATTTGCCAGCCGACGGCACTGCGCCGCATCCTTCGTGGGCGGGCGCAAAACACATCAACAAAATCATTATGCTGGGGACGCCGAACGAAGGCTCCGCCGATTCTTTCAGCGCGCTGCTGGAAGGCTATTCCGTGACGGCGGGCTTACGCACGCGCATTCCTCTGCTCAATAAACTAACGCGCGAAGGTGCGCTCACGCTGCCCGCCATCTTCGAGTTGCTGCCGCACGCCTCGGCCACGCATTTTCTGGATGCGAATCTCAAGCCGGTTGCCGTCGATCTATATGATCCGGCGACGTGGCGGCGTTACAACTGGTCTGCCGTCACGGACGAAACTTTTCGTCGGAAATATGCGAGCGGCAAAACAGGCGGCGACGACGCGCCTTTCACCGCCGGTTCGCTCGATAATCTGGATGCCTATTTTGTAGCGGTACTGAAGCGCGCCAAACATTTTCATGAAGCACTCGATGCGACAACGGAGACAGATACGCCCGTTGCGCTCTTTGCCTTCGGCGGCGACTGCGAAGAAACACTCGATGCACCCGTGTTGCTGCGCGATGAGAAACGCAATCGCTGGCGCACATTGGTTGCGCCGCAATCCTTTCGCGCTGCGGATGGACGCCGCATCTCGCGCGCCGAAGCCGTCCGCGCGATGTACGTGCCGGGCGATGGCCGCGTCACGCGCCGCTCGCTGCTCGCCGAAACCCTCACGAACGAACGCCGCCGCACCAACGCACTCTTTCCTTCATCGCCCCCGCTCACCTACGCCGTCTTCGCCTGCGATCTGCACGGCGATCTGCAAAGCAACAAAAACCTGCAAGACAACGCCATCACGCTGCTCATTGGCGAAGCGACCAAATAAGCCGGTAGTTTACAATCCGGCGAGCGCGAGTTTCTGGACTTTCGCGGCAACATCGGCAAGCGCGATATCTTCCGATTGCTTTGCGCGACGGTCAAAGAGTTCAACGAAGCCGTCCGCTATCTTTTTGCCGATGGTGATGCGGTAGGGAATGCCTATCAAGTCTGCGTCTTTGAATTTGACGCCCGCGCGTTCGTCGCGGTCATCGAGCAGAACGTCCAATCCGGCGCGTTGTAAATCTTTGTAGAGCTTTTCGCCCGCGTCGCGTAATTCCGGTTGCTTGATGTTGGTGATGGTCACGACGGCATCGAAGGGCGCGATTGCTTGCGGCCAGATGATGCCGTCCGCGTCCGAGTGCAATTCGATAGCGGCGGCGAGGATGCGTTCGACGCCGATGCCGTAGCTGCCCATGATGATCGGCGTTTCCTTGCCGTCCTGCGTGAGCACGCGCGCGTTCATTGACTCGGAATATTTCGTGCCGAGCTTAAAGATATGGCCGACCTCAAGAGCTTTGAAAACTTCGAGCGTGCCGCCTTCGCAATGTGGGCAGGCTTCGCCGTTTGTGACGGTGCGCAGGTCAACCCAGCTATCAACCACAATGTCGCGCGAGATATTGACGCCGCGCAGGTGATGTTCGTCCTTGTTCGCGCCCGTCGTCATGTTACGGCGACCGCGTAGCGCAGTGTCTGCGAGAATGCGTATCTCGCGCCCCTTCTCGCGTGCCAGAGCTTTTGCGCCGACGCCGCCGAGACTGCCCGCGCTTGCGCCTAGCAAGTCAACGATCTCTTCTGGATGCGCGGGACGCACTTCGGCTCCGGCAAGCGCGTCGGACAATTTCGTTTCCTGCAATTGATGATCGCCGCGCAGAAGAGCGAGCGCCATTTGCGGATCGCCGCCTTGCGTCGTGGCGACGATGACAAGAGTTTTGATCTGGCTTTCGGCGGGCGCGCCGCCGGGAAACGTCGTCAAATCTTCTATCGTGCGGACGCCGGGCGTGGGAAATTCGACGGGCGCATCAAGACCGATGCCGTCTTTGATTTCGGGAAGGCGCGACGTGGCCTTTTCGAGATTCGCAGCGTAATCGCAATTGCTGCACGATGCGATTGAATCTTCGCCCGCATCCGTCTTGACCATAAATTCATTCGAGGCTGAACCGCCCATCGCGCCCGATGACGCTTCGACGATTGAATACTTCAAACCGCAACGATCAAAGATTCTCTTGTAAGCTTCGCGCTGATCCTCGAAAGATTTGTCGAGTCCGGCTTGATCCACATCGAACGAGTAAGCGTCCTTCATGATGAATTGGCGCACGCGCAAAAGTCCCGACTTCGGGCGCGGCTCATCACGAAACTTCGTTTGTATCTGATACCAGACTTGCGGCAGTTGCTTGTAAGAACGCAGCTCGTTGCGCGCGATGCCCGTGAAGAGTTCTTCATGCGTCATGCCGAGACACAAATCCGCGCCCTTGCGATCCTTCAGGCGAAACATATTGTCGCCCATCACATCCCAACGCCCGGACTCATCCCATATCTCGCGCGGGTTGAGCGCAGGCAAAAAGAACTCCTGCCCGCCGATGCGGTTCATCTCTTCGCGCAAAATTTTCATGATCTTCAGAGAGACGCGCTGCGCAAGCGGCAGGTAAGAATAGATGCCAGCGGCGAGTTGGCGCACGAGACCTGCGCGCAATAGCAAACGGTGCGACACGACTTCCGCATCCGCCGGGACTTCTCGAAGCGTCGGGATAAAGAATTGTGACCAGCGCATAAAAGTTTTTGTTAAGCTCCTCAATCGAAGATAAAACGGTAGTGAGCGCACATTCTCGCGCAGCACGAAGGCTTATGGCAATCTTTCGTGCACCCTTTGACAGATGCGCCCGTTGTGAATTAGAGTGCCATTTCGTTGATTTGATAATCAGAGCGTGGCGATTTAGGGCGACTTGCTCCACGTAAAAAACTGCTAAAGGGCCGGATGTGTTCTCTCGAAAAGAAATTTCCGCGAGACTCCCGCGCAACACTTTAGCGCGGGAGTCTCGCGTTTTTATTTTACAACGCGCGCCGCTCGCTGCTCTTCGCCGCAAAACCCATTCGACACATAACAATTAAGGAGAACATCAATGGCCGAAGACAATAGCCACAACACGAACGGCGGTGCGCCTGCATTGCACTTCGAGACGCTCGCCATTCACGGCGGGCAAGAGCCTGACCCCGCGACCAACGCGCGCGCCGTCCCTATCTACCAGACCACTTCCTACACTTTCAACGACACGGATCATGCCGCGCGTCTCTTCGCCCTCGAAGAGTTCGGCAACATCTATACGCGCATCATGAACCCGACGACGGACGTGCTGGAAAAGCGCATCGCCGCGCTCGAAGGCGGCGTCGCCGCGCTCGCCACCGCTTCCGGCCAAGCCGCCGAAACGCTCTCTATCCTCACGCTCGCACGTGCGGGCGACGAAATCATCTCGACCACTTCGCTTTACGGCGGAACATACAATCTCTTTCATTACACGCTGCCGAAGCTGGGCATCAATGTTCGCTTCGTTGACGCAGCAGACTACGACGGCCTCCGCGCCGCCATCAACGATAAGACGAAAGCCGTCTATTCCGAGAGCGTCGGCAATCCGAAAATGGACGTGCTCGACATCGCGCGCCTTGCGGAGATCGCGCACGAAAACGGTTTGCCTTTGATTATTGATAATACGACGCCTTCGCCCGCGCTCTGCCGTCCTATCGAACACGGCGCGGACATCGTGATTAACTCCGCGACGAAGTTTATCGGCGGGCACGGCACAAGCATCGGCGGCGTGATAGTTGACGCCGGACGTTTTGACTGGAAAGCTTCCGGCAGGTTTCCCGATTTGACCGCGCCCGATCCTTCATATCACGGCGTCAGTTATACGGAAGCCTTCGGCGCGCTCGCTTTCATCATCAAAGCGCGTGTCGTCGGTTTGCGTGACACGGGCGCGAGCCTTTCGCCCTTCAATTCGTTTCTGCTTTTGCAGGGCGCGGAAACTCTGCACCTGCGTATGCAACGCCATTCGGAGAACGCGCTCGAAGTCGCAAAGTTTCTCGAAGCTCATACGCAAATCGAATGGGTCAACTATCCCGGCCTTGAAAGCAGCGCGTACTACAAACTCGCGCAGAAATATTTACCGGACGGCGCGGGCGCGTTGCTCACTTTCGGCATACGCGGCGGGCAACAGGTGGGACGCGAGTTTATTAATTCACTCAAACTCTTCAGCCTCGTTGCCAACATCGGCGACGTTAAATCCCTCGTCATTCATCCGGCCTCGACGACGCATCAGCAGTTGACCGTAGAAGAGCAACGCGCGACGGGCGTCACGCCCGATCTCATACGCCTCTCCATCGGCATCGAAAACGTCAAAGACATCATCGCCGACCTCGACCAAGCATTATCGAAACGCGGTACAAGCTTGCCCGAAGCAAATGTAGAATTAACGAACGAGCCGCAGAAAGCCGCCGCTGGAGCGGGCGGAGTCTAAGGATAGATGAGCGCGATGCTTGAACCAAGCTTCGAGGGTGATTATACCTTCGCTGCCGTTGAGCCTTTTCGTTTGCTCAACGGCGGCGAACTCCAGCCCGTTACGCTTCGCTACACTCTCTACAGCGAACTCAACGAACGCCGCGACAATGCCATTCTCGCGTGCCACGCGCTTTCAGGCTCGGCGCGCGTCGGCGAATGGTGGCCGCAGATGTTCGGCGCGGATTCCGCTTTCGACACTTCGCGCTACTGCATCATCGGCACAAACGCCATAGGCTCTTGCTACGGCTCAACCGGGCCGTCTTCCATTAACCAGCGCACGAATCAATCTTACGGCGCAGACTTTCCGCTCATCACCATCGCCGACATGGTTCGCGCGCAAAGCGTGCTAATGGATCATCTGGGCATCGCACGTCTTCATGCGGTGGTCGGCGGTTCTATCGGCGGAATGCAGGCGTTGCAGTGGGCTACGGATTTTCCCGGAAGAGTCGCGCGATGCGTGGCGGCGGGCGCGACGCATCTTTCGGCGATGAGCCTCGCGCTCAATCATCTGCAACGTCAGGCGATTCGCAACGATCCGTTATGGCGCGGCGGCAACTATGCGAAAGACGCGCCGCCCGCGAAAGGTCTGGCGCTCGCGCGTGCGCTGGCGATGTGCTCTTACAAGTCCGCAGAGCTTTTCACGGAACGGTATCATCGCCAGCCGAATACACGCACGAACGAAGACCCGCATCGTGCGATGGACGAGCGTTTCGACATCGCTGGCTACCTTGATTATCAGGGCGAAAACTTCACACGCCGCTTTGACGCAAACTCGTATTTAGTGCTTTCGAAAGCGATGGACACCTTCGATCTCGCGCGCGGCTACGAATCGGAAGAAGACGCGCTACGGCGTATCACAGCGCGCGTCATGCTCGTCGGTATCTCAACCGATTGGCTGTTTCCGGCAGGGGACGTTTCCGCCCTCGCCGAAAGAATGCGCGCGGTTCATATCAACGTTCGCTACGCCGAACTCGTTTCATCGCACGGGCACGACGCTTTTCTCGCAGATGCGCAACTACTCGCGCCGCTCGTTCGAGCCGCCTTAGACGCGACGCGCGATCAACGCAATATGACGGCAACGCAAGCCGCCGACTGAAACTTTAATTTTACGAACAGGGAAGAAAACTTATGACCGATAAAAATGAGCGTGTTGCGCAAACTCTGCCGCGCGAGTTGCTGCGCGATCAAGTGGCGATCATCACGGGCGGTTCGCGCGGCATAGGGCGCGCCGCAGCCCTTCGCTTCGCCGAAGCGGGCACGCACGTCGTCGTCAATTATTTACAGAACGAAGAGGCCGCCGAATCAGTCGCACGCGAAGTCCGCGCGCATCACGTCGAAGCTTTAATCGTTCGCGCCGATGTCGCCAGCGCAAACGAAAGCACCGTGCTCATTGAGGCGGCCATCGAACGCTTCGGGCGCATTGACGCCCTCGTTGCGAACGCCGGAATCTGGGAAGGCGCGCCCATCGAAGAGATGAGCGAAGACCTCTGGGATCGTGTCATTGACGCGAACCTCAAGGGAACGTGGAGCGTCTGCCGCGCCGCCGTGCCCGCGATGAAGCAAGCGGGGCGTGGCGCAATCGTCATCGTCAGCTCGACGGCAGGGCAGCGCGGCGAAGCGAATTACTCAAACTATGCCGCATCCAAAGGCGGCCAGATTAGTTTCACTAAGGCTCTCGCCTCCGAACTTGCGCCGCACATTCGCGTCAACAGCGTCGCGCCCGGCTGGGTTGAAACGGAAATGAACACAGATGCTTTCGGCGATAAAGAGTACGAGCGAAAAGTTATCGAGGCGATTCCTTTGCAACGCATCGCCGCCGCCGACGACATCGCGCTCGCAATCGTCTTCCTCGCCTCCGATTGGGCGCGCCACATCACCGGCGAAATCCTCAACGTCAACGGCGGCTCCGTGCTCTGCGGTTAGCTAGCTAAATAGCGTGCGGATGCTTCGCCCGTTGTGCCTCAAATGTGAGAATCTTACTATCGTAGTATGCACGTCATTACTCGCAAGCGGCTCAATGAATTTGCCGGGAAATATCCCGAAACAAAGGCGGCTCTGGCTGATTGGTGCGACTCGGCGAAGCGTCATGATTTCTCCTCTTTCAGCGAATTACGGGCGATATTCCCGACTGCTGATCGGGTTGGTAAACTGACAGTTTTCAACATCGGCGGAAACAAAGTTCGCTTGATCGCGGCAATCCACTATAATCGTAAGAGAATTTATATTCGCGCCGTGCTGACTCACGCCGAATATGACGAAGGCAAGTGGAAGGAATAACCGATGCAGAACATTGATGTAAACAAAACCACAACCGCGTGGTCTGCTTTAGCCGGAAAGGTGTTTGTTCCTCACACCGAAGAAGAATACCGGCGGCTCGTGGCAATGCTGGACGGCTTGATTGACGAAGTCGGCGAAGATGAATCACACCCACTAGCCTCGCTCATGGAAATCATCGGCGTACTCATCGAAAACTATGAAGCCGACCACGTGCCGGAGTTCGCTGTTAAATAATTCTCTATCAGCAGCTTCGCTGCTCGGTGCTCTGCGGCTGGTTTTCCAAAATAGCATTCGCCGCTCCTCGATGCGTATAATAAGGCACGAGCAGCGAGGTAATGTTATGACTACCAAAAGCCATGCGACCGTCGAAGATTTATATCGCATTCCTGATAAGGGGAAGGCCGAAATTGTTAATGGAGGCATTATCGTGATGAGTCCCACCGGCGATATGCCCGGACGCGCGGGCGGAGCGATTTACGCAAGCCTTCGCCGCTTTGAGCGTCAGGCGGGCGGACGCGCCTATCCCGATAACGTAGGCTTCCGTGTAAATCTACCGAATCGCAAATCCTTTAGTCCCGACGCCGCTTTTTATACCGGCAAACCTTCGGGCATGAAGTTCCTTGAGGGCGCGCCAATCTTCGCCGCCGAAATCCGAAGCGAAAACGATTACGGCAGAGAAGCCGAGCTAGAGATAGCCGCGAAGCGCCACGACTACTTTGCCGCCGGAACACAGGTCGTCTGGGATGTTGATCTATTGAGCGATGATGTCGTCAAAGTCTATCGCGCCGCTGATCCGGCTACTCCACAGATTTATCGTCGCGGCGCACTCGCCGAAGCAGAACCTGCCGTCCCGGGTTGGACAATACCTGTGGATGAATTATTTGATTAGATCGTTGAATAGCTTCCCCTTCATAGCCAGACTGCGCTGTGCTTTGCGGTTAGCTGTCTAAATAGTGTTGATTTCTTGGTCGTTGCTAAAGTCAAAGTTTAGTGCTATCAGAGTGCATATCTCAAAAGGAGACCTCATTATGGTTCAAGTAGCAAACAAAGTAGCAGACAGACTCGCGGCTGGTATCAAGCGTTTCCAACCTATCATTGCCTCGGCAAAATCTCGTGATGTCGGCGAATCTGATACGGTCATCATTGTGACGGATATGCTGTCGGAAGTGTTCGGCTATGATAAGTATTCCGAAATCACGTCTGAAACCTCAATTCGTGGAACGTGGTGTGACCTTGCTATAAAGCTCGATGGAGCGATTGAGTTCCTAATCGAAGTAAAGGCTATCGGCTTGGAGTTAAAAGATTCGCATACCAAGCAGGCTGTAGATTATTCAGCCAATCAGGGTACGGATTGGGTCATTCTCACAAACGCAGAAATCTGGCGAATATACAAAGTCACTTTTGCGAAACCAATTGACCATGAGCTTGTTCTTGAAATCAATTTCTCGCAACTCAATTCTAAGAAATCTTCTGACATAGAGCTTCTGTATAATTTGACTAGAGAAGGATGGTTGAAGTCGGCTCTTGGCGAATTCCACACGCAGCAGCAGGCCTTGAGCCGTTTCTTCTTGGGCGCAATGGTGTTAAGTAATCCTGTTCTTGAAGTAATAAGGCGCGAACTTCGGCGGCTCTCTCCTGACGTGAGAATAGACATTGAACAAATCAAATCTGTTTTGGTGCAAGATGTATTGAAAAGAGAAGTGGTCGAAGGCGAAAAGGCTGATGAAGCGAGAAAGAAAATTAGTAAGTCGTCTAGCAAGTTGCTACGCGCTAAAACGGTAAAACAAGCCAGCGAGCACAAGAGCCAAGTTGAGACTTTATCTAGCGATACGGAGAGTAGTGAGTCTCAACCTGAAATTTAACAGGTCAATAGAGTGTCATCCGATAGTACCGCTTTCATTCGTGTTGGCGTGGACTGTGATGTACTGTCGGGTGGTTATAAATAATAGGATGCTAAAATGTGATTGGAGATAATTATGAGTAAAACGATAGTGCCTGACACAGCGGCGAACGAGTCCGTCAATTATGAGGAGGCTATTAATCAAATGTTTGTTGAAATGAAGCAGGCAAATGAAAAGATGAGTCTTGACCAAGAGGAGATTGACCGGCTGAAGGCGGAGACGCGAGAAATTTTAGAGAGATTGAAAGCGGCCTGATGTTATGTGGAAGCAGTTTTATGAAGCCGTGAAGCAAATCCTGCTCTTGACTCACCAGACGGAGCAGAATCGCGGAGAGATCAAGGAGTTGCGGCAGCAGATTCGGGAGATGGCATCCGCGTTGGAGCGTTTAGCTTATGAAGTGCATCGGATCAGCGAGAAGGTAGATCGCGCGGGCGAAAACGAAGCGCACGAGCGGGAAAAGTTGGCGTTGCGTTTAGAGAATGAATTGTTGAAGTTTGAGCGCAGATTACCGCCCGCCGGATAGCACAATCCTCATCAATCCTTAATCGTTATTGAAATATCCTTTCGCAATCAAAAGCTCCGCGTTGAGGATTGCTGCGCCTGCTGCGCCGCGTATGGTGTTGTGGCTGAGGGCGACGAAGCGGTAGTCGAGGACGCGGTCTTGATGTAGGCGTCCGATGGTGATGCTCATGCCGTCGCCTGCGCCGCGGTCTAGTCGGGGTTGCGGGCGATCCGGTTCGTCGCGGACGATGAGGGGTTGCGGGGGCGCGGAGTGAAGACGCAGTTCCTGCGGTAAGGATGTCCATGACGCAAGGCTCTCGCGCACTTCTGCGAGGTTGGTTTTGCGCGCGAGTTTGACGCGAACGGCTGCCAGATGGCCTTCGAGGACGTTGACGCGGTGACATTGCGCGCTGATCGGAAAGGTCGCGGCTTCGCTGCGCGAGTTGTTTACAGTGCCGAGTATCTTCAGTGTTTCGCGTTCGATCTTTTCTTCTTCACTGGCGATGTATGGCAGCACGTTGTCTGTAATGTCCATCGCCGAAACGCCCGGATAGCCTGCGCCGGAGATGGCCTGCATCGTTGTCGCAACCACGGCCTCTATGCCGAAGCGTTGATGAAGCGGCGCGAGAGCCATCGCCAGCATTATCGTCGAGCAATTCGGATTGGTGACGATCATGCCGTTTGCGTGTTTCGCGTCGAGCAGTTGCAGATGTTCGTGATTGACTTCCGGGATAAGGAGCGGAACATCCGCGTCCATGCGAAAGGCGGCGGAGTTGCTGATGACCGGATAGCCTTCGCGTGCGAACTCTGCTTCCACATCGCGTGCGATGTCGCCGGGCAAGCTCGAGAAAACGAAATCGCAATCGAGCGGCGGGCGCACAGGCTGAAGGATGAGCGATTTGACATACGCGGGCATCTCTCCCGGCAAACGCCACACGCACGCCTCCGCAAAGGTTTTGCCCTCAGAACGATCCGAAGCCGCCAGCGACGTTATCTCGAACTGTGGGTGATTCTCCAGCAATTGAACGAAACGCTGTCCCACAGTGCCCGTCGCGCCCAAGATTCCGACGCGATATTTCTTATTCATCAAAGCCTCCGTAGATTAGAGCCAAGCGCACCACATAATACATACTCATTGACGCCTATCCGTTATCTTGTAATAGCTATACAGTTCATTGTATTGCCTGCACACACTCAAATAACGGATATATATTACTTTGTAATAAGTACGCGCTACGGAGTTATAGCTACCCGTTACCAATTGATCCACGCCCGTTACAAAAGAATGCTCTACCTGTACAGAGTAGTACTTGAGCATTACTAGCATCTAGAATCTAACATCGGACATCTGCTTTAGTGCTTCTTTCATACGCCGCACGCCTTCAAGGAGCGTGGGCTTGTCTGCACAGAGAGAGACACGCAGAAAGTTTGCGCATTCCGTACCGAAGGCCGCGCCGGGAACTGTGATGACACCCGCTTCGAGCATCGCTTCAGCGACTTGCATTGAAGTGCCGTGCGCGCTCGTGTCTATCATTGTGTAGAACGCTCCATCGGGCGCGACAGCACGCAAATTCAATTCGCTCTCAATTAAAGAGAGCAGATAATCGCGCCGCTCTTGAAAAATCTGACGCGCACGCTCGCGCGCTTGTGCTGCTTCTTCCGTCCATGCGGCGAGCGCGGCCTTTTGCGAGACGGTCGAAGCGCAGGTCGTGACGTAGCCGTGTAGCACAAGCGCGCTGTCTATAACCTCTTCATCGCCGCAGAGCCAGCCAATACGCCAGCCCGTCATGCTCATTGATTTCGAGAGACCGTTAATCACCAGCGTCTTCGCGTAATGCTCTGAGAGGGAAGGCGGACGTTCCGCCGTGTAATAAAGTTCGCGGTAGATTTCGTCGCTAAGAACATAAGGGGAACCGGCTGCGCGTAGGGCTTTCGCCATCGACGCTAAATCTTCGTTTGAAAGAGCGCGCCCTGTTGGATTCGACGGGCTGATGCAGACCACAATTTTTGTGCGGCTGCTAATCTTGCGCCGGAAATCTTCCGCATCGAATTGAAAATCAGTCTTCGCCGGTAAGTTATAAAAGACAGGCACGCCGCCCGCCATGCGTACTATCGTCGGATACGCGACAAAACCCGGATCGGGCAGCAGCACTTCATCGCCTTCATCAACGAGTGTCATCAAGGCTAGATACAGAGCTTCCTGTGAACCTGCCGTGATAATCACGCGCTCCTGTTTCGCTTCGAGATAGGGATAATCCGCTGCAACACGCTCGCGCAAGGCCGGAAGCCCCGCGTGAGTTGTGTAGCCGTTTTGCTCTTCGGTGATGACGCGGACGGCAGCGCGACGGATTACATCGGGTGTCGGCAAGTCCGGCTCGCCTAGCCCTAAGTTGATGCTGTTCGGACGAGCACGATCAAATAATTGACGAATCGGACTTTTCTTGATACCGCGCAAACGCATCGCGGGTTGAAATTCGCTCAACGTAGATAATCCTCCAGTTGCGCCGCGCGGTCTGTCTTTGCGTCGCGGTATTTGACGATTACGGGCGCATACAGCGAAAGATTCCATTCGCGTCCCTGTCTGCTTTCAACGGCGCGCGTTCCGGGGACAACCACTGCGCCCTCCGGGATTTCGAGTTGGAAAGTTTCCGTGCGGCGATAAATTTGTTCGCGTACCAGATCGTAGACAGGCGTAGAGCCTGTAAGGATTGTGCCCGGTGCAAGCACCGCACGCTCTCTTATAATCGTGCCCTCGTAAACGCCACAGCCTCCACCAACAAGGACATCGTCTTCGATAATAACGGGCACTGCGCCGATGGGTTCGAGCACGCCGCCTACCTGTGCCGCCGCCGAAAGATGCACGCGCTTGCCAATCTGCGCGCACGATCCGACGAGAGCATGGCTGTCAATCATTGTTCCTTCATCAATGTACGCACCGACATTGGCGTACATCGGCGGCATACACACGACGCCCGACGCAACATACACGCCGTCGCGTATGCTTGAACCGCCCGGCACAACGCGCACGTTGTCGGCGACGCTCAAGGCGCGCGTCGGATATGTGTCTTTATCGAAGAAGCGCAGAGCTTTTCCGTCGGACATATCTGCGAGCGTGCCCATGCGAAAGCCTAAAAGGATGCCGCGCTTGACCCACGAGTTGACGCGCCATACTTTGTTTTCATCCCGTTCGGCGGCGCGCACTTCGCCGCGATTAAGCGCGGCTTTGAAAGCATCGAAGACCTTTCTGTCAGCCTGCGTCCACACAGCTTCGCCGTCGCTGTTGCTGCGGGCATCCAGTTCTAAAATATCTTCACGCAGCGACATAGGAGACATCCTTTAAGAGCTTGAGTTCGATGAGCAGTTCGCGCAAACGCGCCCGCGTTTTCTCTTCGACGGGGGCGAGCGGCAAACGGTAATTCTCTTCGAGCAAATTCATGAGCGCAAGCGCTGCCTTCACAGGGCCGGGACTCGATTCGATAAAGTTCGCCTCCATCAGCGGCAACAGTTGATAATGAAGTTCTCGCGCGCGCTCCCATTCGCCCACGAGACACAGTTCGACAAGGCGCGACATCTGTTCAGGCGCTTCGTTGGAAACGACGGAGATGACGCCGTCTGCGCCGAGAGCTATCAGCGGAAGCGTTACCGCATCGTCGCCGGATAAAACGCGGAAGTTTGTGGGGCGTTCACGCAATATCGCCATGATCTGCGCCAGATCGCCGGACGCTTCTTTGATCGCCACAATGTTCTCGACATCGCGTGCGAGCCGTAATGTAGTTTGCGCGGTGATGTTCGATGCGGTTCTGCCCGGCACGTTGTAGAGCACAACAGGGAGCGGATTGACGGCTTCGGCAACGGCGCGAAAGTGTGCGTAGAGACCTGTCTGCGTAGGCTTGTTATAATAGGGCGCGACGACGAGCACCGCGTCCGCCCCGAGTTTCTGCGCGGCCTGTGAATAAGCGATAGCGTCGGCGGTGGAATTGCTGCCCGTTCCGGCGATAACCTGTGCGCGCCCGTGTGCTACTTCGATAGTGATTTTGATTACGCGCCGGTCTTCTTCTTCGGTCATCGTCGCGGATTCGCCTGTCGTGCCGCAGGGGACAAGCAAGCGCACGCCGTTCGTAATCTGTCTTCCGACGAGCGCACGCATTCGTTCTTCATCAAGCTCGCCGCCGCCCTTCGCCGTAAATGGCGTCACAAGCGCCGTCGCGCAGCCACGCAGCCAATCAATTTGCATCGTCATCTTTCGCCCGATCCTTTCAAGATTTCGTCCATCACTTCGGAGAATTCATAAACGCCTTTGCGCCCGATGATCCATTGTGTGGCAGTGAGCGCGCCCGCCGCGAAACCTTCGCGTGAGCGCGCCGCGTGTGTCAGCGTTATTTGATCTGCCGCCGAATCAAAGCCGACGACGTGCGTGCCCGGAATGTATCCGGCGCGCAAACTCGTCACAGGCACGTCCCGCTGCTCGTAACTTTCGAAAAGAATGTCGCGTAGTTTAAGCGCCGTGCCGGAAGGCGCGTCCTTCTTGCGCGAGTGGTGCGCTTCTTCGATAAACGGTGCGTAGGCTTCGATAGTAGCGAAAAGTTCGGCGGCGCGTGCGGCTACGCGATAAAATAGATTAACGCCGATGGAAAAGTTTGCGCCGTAAACGAGCGCGCCATTATGTTCATCAATTATGCGTTGCACGTCTTCGCGTTGCGCGTTCCAGCCGGTTGTGCCGACGACGAGCGGGACGCCTGCGAGCGCGCAGGCTTTTGTATGCGTGAGCACCGCTTCGGCAACGGAAAAATCAATCGCCGCATCAACGTCGCGCAAAAGCTTTATTAGCTCATCTGGATTGCGTGCCGCTTCTGTCTCGCACGCCGGAGTCGTAAGTGAGCGTGATGCAATCTTGAGCGTAACTTCATGCCCCTGCTCCCGCGCGCTCGCTTCGACAAGGCGATTCATCACTCCGTAGCCGAGCAATGCCAGCTTCAATGCCGTGCTCCTTTCGTTTGAGAAGCAGCAGTGTCGAGCGTTTCTTCCGGCGTATTTTCCGCGCGCGGCGCTTTATCGTTGGCACGCGCCAGCAATGTTCGTGCGAGTCGTGTATATAGCTCAATCGCTTTTGTGATTTCGTGCTTGCCGATGTATTCATGCGGGGTGTGCGCGTTGAGAATCGAACCGGGGCCGAGAAGCAGCGGCGTGCCCCAGTTCGTTAAGTGCGGGATGTCTGTCGTAAAGCGAACAACTTCCTGTGCGAAGTCTTCGACGGCGAGCATTCGCACGGGTTCGGCAACGGAAAGATGTTCGATGCGGGCGCGCTGGCCGACAACGCTATCCAGCATCTCTTTGACCTGTGCGGAGTTTGCGACAAGGCGTATGTGCAAGTCTGCCTCGGCGTCCGGCGGGACGATGTTGGAGCGCGTGCCGCCGCGAATCACGCCGATGTTGCAGGTTGTGTCACCGAAAAACTCGTCGCGCGGCCAATGAATTGCTCGCACATCCGCAAGTATGTCCAAAAGCTTTTCAATCGCCGATTCGCCTTGTTCTGGATAAGCGGAATGGGCGGCACGGCCTTCGGTTTTGAGAACGAGCCGCAGCGAACCTTTAGAGCCGGTGGCGAGTTTGTTTTCGGTCGGCTCGCCGTTAATCATATAAAGACATTCGGAGGCAAGCGGATGCGTGTTGGCGAGTCGCGCTCCGGCGCTGTTCGTTTCTTCTTCGACGGTAAAGAGCAAGCCGATGTTTGTTAAGCCTGCGGCGCGCAAGGTTTCGGCGGCGGCGATCTGCGCGGCGATGATACCTTTCGTATCACACGCGCCGCGCCCGTAAATGTTGTCCGCGTCTTCGCTCGAAGCGATATGCGGCGGCACTGTGTCCATGTGCGTTGAGAACACGACGTGTGGCGAAATCCCTGTCGTGGCAATGATATTGGCGCGCCCGTTCGACATTTCCTGCCTCTCGACGCGGTAGTCGAGAGATTCGAGATAGGTTACGAGAAAACGCCCGATCCCGGCTTCGTCGCCGCTGATGGAAGGAATGTCTATGAGTTTGCGTGTTAATTCAAAAGGATTCATGTGCGTTAATTCCCGGCTCCTTGCTCGTTCAAAGTTTTGTCACTTGCTCTTCTACTTTTTCGTGCTCGAAAAGTGATTGGTGCAGCCTTTGAATTACTTCGCGCGCGCTTTCTTCTTCGACGGCGAAAGTCAGATTGATGCTGGACGCGCCCTGCGAGATGAGCGCGATGTTGATGTCGCTGATGGCGCTGAAGATGCGCGCGGCGATGCCCGGCGTGTAGCGTAACCCTTCGCCGACAACGCAGATGATCGCCTGTCTCTCTTCTACTTTAATTGTCCCGAACTCCTCTAAATCTTTGATCGCGGCAAACAGCCCGCGCGTGTCTTCCACAGACAAGGACACGCTTACTTCCGATGTCGTGACCACGTCAACGACGATGCGATGACGGTCGAAGACTTCAAAGAGTCTATGAAGGAAACCATATGCACCGAGCATCCGCGCGGACGCGATTTGCACAAGCGTGACGCCTGTTTTGTGCGCGAGCGCCTTGACGGTATGCGGCGAGCTTTCGCTTTCAGAGGTGACGATTGTCCCTGCTTCTCCCGGCGCGCGCGAGTTGCAGATGCGGACAGGGATGGAGGCATCAACCGCCGGTTGAATGGTTTTCGGATGCAGCACCTTCGCACCGAAGTAAGCGAGTTCCGCCGCTTCGCTGTAAGAGAGGCGGCGAATGGTGCGCGCTTCAGGGACGACGCGCGGATCGGCCGTTAGCACGCCCGCCACGTCAGTCCAAATCTGAATCTCGCGTGCGTCGAGCGCCGCGCCGATGAGCGCCGCCGTATAGTCCGAGCCGCCGCGCCCGAGCGTCGTCGTCGCGCCATCTTTAGTGGCCGCGATAAAGCCGCCGAGCACCGGAATAATAGATGCTTCGAGCAGGGGCGCGAGTTCTCTCTGTGTGTTGCGCACGGTTTCAGTTGCGAGCGGCGTCGCGCCGGTATGTTCATCGTTTGTCACAATGCAGCGGCGCGCATCCGCATAGCGAGCGGGCAAATCGTGTGCTTGAAGCACCTGCGCGAGCGTGATGGCCGCGAGCCGTTCGCCGTAAGAAACAATCACGTCTTGCAGAAAGGCCAGCGGCATCCGCTGCGCGGCGACGGAGCGCAGCAGTTCGGCAAGTTCCGCGCGTGCGCTGTCAATCGCTTGGGAGACAACCACGCTGAACGATGGTGTCTTCAATAATTCTTCCGCCACCTTCAAGTGGCGCGCAAGGTGTTCGTTAATCGCATCGAGCGCGCCCGCCGCATCGCCCTGTGCGGCCTGTTCGGTCGCCGCGAGAAGCCCATTCGTGACGCGGCTCATCGCGGAGACGACGACGACCGGACGCGCTTCTTTCTGCGCGAGCACGATGCGTGCGACGCGCGCGAAAGCCTGCGCGTCTTCCACCGACGTGCCGCCGAATTTCATAATTGTGGGACGATCAAACATTGCCTGCAAAACTTCTCCGCTTAAATAGCCTGTGCCTTTTCCGATATGAGTCCATGCTATTCGTAAAATGAAAAAGGTTGATCGCGGAATGCACACGACCAACCTTTAAGAAATCTTGATGGCGCGAGCGCGCCAAACAAACTGCGGCGCGTCGTGCCGGTATATGTCGTAGCTCTTCACCGGCATCTTACCGATGACAGTCCTGCGGATTTAGCCGCAGCGACCAGCCCGCCGTAAGCCCTGAAGGATGGGCTTTGAAATGCGAGCTTCGGCGACCCGCCCCTTTCGCCGCACTGCTTAATTACCCTTCACGAGTGTTTCATACGTGCGGCTACTCTTGGAGATCGCGCCTCTACTTTAATTTTGAAAGATCAAACCGAAAACCCGAGGGCAATATTATCGCTTTCGCCCGGCAGGGAGGCGATTGCACCGGCTAAATATTTTCGTTCCCTGTGGCGGACGCGCGCCCGGCGAGAAAGCATGAGCGGCAGTAAACGGGACGCCCCTGCGATGGATAAAAAGGGACGGTCGTTTGTTGCCCGCACTGCTCGCAATGCACGGAGACTTCGATGCGCTGGCGCACGCCCGAAGCCTGCGCGTTGGCAATCGCCGAGAGCCGTTCGTTCTTCGCCTGCTTGCAGGGCTTGCAACGCTTCGGCTCGTTCTTCAGGTTTTTATCGTGAAAGAACGCCTGTTCGCCCGCCGTCCAAACGAAATCCGTTCCGCAGTCGGAGCACTTCAGCACGCGATCTTGAAAGTCCGTATCCGCGTTTTGCCACTTGCCGTTCGATTCGCCTGTTTGAGTCTGTGGCATAACTGCCTTTCACCGAATGCTCTTTGTCGCGTCTGGATCGCTTGGCGAAGGAAATCCTAAGTTACGTTTATAATTATTCCCACTTCGACAAAGGCTATTATCAATTGTTCAAAATGAATCGTTGCGAAGCGAGTTCACCCTGCGTACAGCCGTTGCGGGAGGCGCCTATCGCGTGCGTGTAGCGGCCTGCTGGTACTGAAAAATATATCTTTGATGAAACTGTGTCAAGCTTTGTCGCAGCTGCAACCCTTGGTCTTGACATACTCGCGGCGCGCGTGCCAGCATCCGCGCGCTTGCGTTGTTAACAGGAGCGAAAAGAAAGATGTGAGGCGTAATGAATATACTTGTGATCGGTTCGGGCGGACGCGAGCACGCGCTCGTGAAAACGCTGGCACGCAACAACAGCGCGGGGCGGCGTTTGCAACTCTTCTGCGCACCCGGCAACGACGGCATCGCGCCGCACGCACAATGCGCGGCGATAAGCGTCACCGGCATACACGCGCTCGCAGACTTCGCCGCCGAAATGAATATTGATTTAACAATTGTCGGCGGAGAAACATCGCTCGCGGCTGGAATCGTTGATGAATTCGAGCAACGTGGTTTGCTTATCGCAGGGCCGCGTGCGGCGGCGGCGCGGCTAGAGTCGAGCAAAGTTTTTGCGAAGAATTTTATGGCGCGGCACAATGTGCCGACGGCGCGCTTTCGCGTCGCGGATTCGGTGGCAGGCGCGCGTGAGATTCTGCGCAGCGGAGAATTCGGCGCGGCGGATAATCCGGTGGTCGTGAAAGCGGACGGACTCGCGGGCGGCAAAGGCGTGACGGTCGCGCGCTCGCACGCCGAAGCGGAACAGGCCGCTGTTGAACTGCTGAACGACGCTGCTCCCGACTCGAAGGGAATATCGCCGCCGCGCGTGCTCATCGAAGAAGCGTTGGAAGGCCGCGAAGCCTCGCTCCTTTTATTTGCGGACGGGCGCGATTACAAATTGATGCCTGCCGCGCGCGATCATAAGCGCGTCGGCGAAAATGATACGGGGCCGAATACGGGCGGGATGGGCGCAATCACCGCGCCGGATGTGTTGGATAGTGAAGGCCTCGCGCGGGTCGTGCGGGAAGTCGTCGAGCCGACGCTCATGGGAGCACGCGACGAAGGCTTTCCGTTTCGCGGTGTGCTGTTCGTCGGACTGATGCTGACCGCTGAAGGCGCGCGCGTGCTCGAGTACAACGTGCGTTTCGGCGACCCGGAAGCGCAGGCGATTCTTGTGCGCTTGCAATCTGATTTAACAAACATCTTCGAGGCGGTGGCGCGTGGGAAACTTGGCGAAACGTCTGTTGAATGGAGCGACGAAGCGAGCGCCGTCGTCGTCTTGGCCGCGCGCGGTTATCCTTCACAGCCGGAGACGGGAGCGCGCATCGAAGGCTTGGAAAAAGCGGCGCGCGTGCCGTCAGTCGAAATCTTTCACGCCGGAACGAAGCGCGCAGAGGATGGCGGGTGGCTCACCGCAGGCGGGCGCGTTCTCAACGTCGCATCTCACGCCAGCACGCTCGACGAATCGCTTGCGCGTTGCTATGCGGCGGTCAACGAAATCCACTGGGACGGTATGCACTTTCGGCGCGACATCGGAAGATTCAAATGAACATCTCGCGTTCTTGCTTATTTGACGTAGAATCCGTAGAAGCCTTTACCTTCGATTATTCTTTATCAATGCGGAAACGGTACAGTGGAATTAACGGCGGCGTTTCGCTGGCTCTGGCAGCGCACGCGCGTCTGCTGGTATACTTTCGTTTGCGAAACGCGGCTGGCGGAAGTGCAACCGCGCGTGATGTTTTTGCGTACAACAAAGATGCGATTGGCGCTTTGCTGCGCGTGAAGACGAGGCAAGCTTTTTCAGTTTCAGGTGGCCGGTAGGAGGAGAAGATGGGAGTTTGGACTAGAATGAAGCGATCCATGCGGGCGCTGTTCGGCGGCATTATCGAGAAAACCGAAGACCCCGAACTCATTCTTCAGCAGACCATACGCGATATGCGCGACCGCGTGCCGGAACTCAACAACTCGGTCGCGCAGGTGATGGCGACGGAAAAACTGCTCGCCAAAAACAAAGAGCGGCTTGAATCACAGGTCGTTGATCTGGACTCGAAGATTAAAGCCAGCGTCAAACTCGGGCGCGACGACATCGCCACCTCCTACATCGGGCAACTCCAGCAAGCGCAACTCGATTTGCAGAAGACTTCCCAGCAACTCGATCAAGCGGGCGCGGCATCCAAGCAGGCGCTCAAGGCGCGCGACAACTATATGTTGCAGATGCAGAAGCGCACCGCCGAAGCGATGCAGTTGATAAATCAATCGAAGCAAGCGAAGTTGCAGGAACAGCTCGCGCAGACGATGGAGAGTTTTCAAGTCGGCGATGACGCTTCGACCTTCAGCGAGATGCGCGACAAGATTGATCGCCGCTCGGCGACCGCCGAAGCCAAAATGCAACTCGGCACTTCGTCGGTTGACGCGCAGATGCAGGAGATCGAACGCGAAGCCTCGAGTATGCAGTTGCAGGACAAACTGCTTGAGTACAAACGCGAGATGGGTCTTCTGCCGGGTTCGACAGGCGAGCAACGCAACGCGCTTCCGGCGGGCAACGAAACGAGCGAAGGGAATCGCGCTTTGCTCAAAGAGTAAAGCGAACGCGCGGCGCTCGGACAGTTTGTCGCCGTCGTGATAGTTTGTTTCGTCGCATTAGCATTTGAGTTTGATTGTCATTTTAAGTGAAGTTCAAGGTCATGGCTGATCTATCGAAAATCGATTTTCAGTATTTGAAAGAGGCGCTCAAAGAGCCTGTCAACTTCTGGGGCATGGCGGGATTCGCCGTCGCCGCCGCGTACACGCAGTCGCCGATTCCGCTCGGTGCGGCGCTCGCCGCCGAAGGACTGTATCTTGCGACCGTGCCCGCGACGGCGCTTTATCGCAAACTCGTTGACAAGCGCCGGAAGGATCATCTGCGCAAGGTGCGCGAAGGCCAGCGCAACAAGTTGATTGATAGTTTTGACCCGCGCGAAAAAGAGGCCGTCAATTATTTGAAGTACCTGAAGAAAACGATTTACGAGAACTATCAGAAATTCACCGGCGCGGGCGAAATCCCTTCGAATATTCAGAGCCTCGACCAGCGTTGGGAAGATTTCGTAGACCTGTTGGATGTTTACCGCCGCCGCAAAAATCATTTGCGTACGATTAATCGTCAGGCCGTGCAGAATCAATTGACGCAGGCCGAGCGCGCTGTCGAAAGCGCGACGGACGAACGCGCCAAACGTGTGCAGCAGGCCAACGTCGAAATACTGAAACGCCGCACCGCCGCCTTCAATGATCTCGAACGCTCCGTCAAACTCGTCGAAGGGCAATTACAGTCCATCGAAAATTTCTTCGGCCTCGTCAACGATCAGGTGGTTACGCTGCCGACGCCCGAAAGGGTCTCCGCGCTCGACTTCGAGCAGTTAAGCGATTCGATTCAGATGACCAAGCAGATGCTCGAAGAAACTTCCGACATCACCAGCACGCTCGACATACACAACCGCGAACTCGGCAACTACGATCTGCTCGCATCGAATTCGCCGAAATAAAAAAGATGTTGGATGTTAGATACTAGATGTCGGTTTTTAAGCTCCGGCCGTTATCTAACATCCGACATCTGCTCTTTTAGGATTCGCTCGAGCGCCGCTTCGTCCAGCCTGTAAGTCTCATTACAGAAATGGCAGCTCATCACCGCGCCCTTGTCTTCGCGCAGCATCGCTTCCAACTCCGTGCGGTCAATCGAAGAGATGAGCGACACGACTCGTTCAGTCGAACACGAGCACGCGAAACCGACGGGTCTTTCGTCGAGTAGCTCAAACTCCGTTGTGCCAAGCGCCATACGCAATAAATCTACGGGGCGCGCGCCTTCTACAATCAACTTTGTAATCTGCGGCATTCGGCTTACGCTCGCTTCGACTGCCGCCAGCGTTTTTTCATCCGCGCCGGGCATCATCTGAATCATCAGCCCGCCTGCCGCCGCGACATACGCCGCCCCGTCAGTTTCATTCGCGCGCATCAGCACGCCAAGCATCACGGCGGAAGGTATCTGTTCCGATTTGGTTAAGTAATACGCGAAGTCTTCGGCGATCTCGCCCGACACAATCGGCACAGAGCCTCTGTACGGTTCGCGGTAGAGTCCTACGTCGTAACCGGATTCGCGCGTCACATAAAACATTCCTTCGCCGACGACGGCGCGGACATCCAATTTGCCGTATTGGTTAAGCGGCGCGTCCGCCTGCGGATTACGCACGTAACCGCGCACGCCACCCTTCGCGTTGGCTTCGGCGGTGATGCCTTCCAGAGCGCCGTCGCCTGTGATCTGCACCGTTAAGCGGTCAAACTCTTTCAAGCTTGCACCGAGCAGCAGCGTGCCCGTCAGCGTGCGCCCTAAAGCGGCGGCAACCGTCGGCGATGTTTCATGTCTGCGCGCGGCTTCCGCCACCAGATTCGTCGTCACCGCCGCCATGCAGCGCACTTCGCCGCCCGCCGCCGTTCCGTGCGCCAATGTATCAACCTGCGTTTCCTGTTTCTCCGTCACCCTATTGCCCTCTTCGTTCGATCAAAATTTTCTGACTCCTGCTTTGATGCAAAAATTATCCACATGGTAGCGCCCGTCACGTCGCTTTTCGCTTCCCCTTTGACAGCCAATGTCTGCGCTTCATGCGGCTTTTATTCATACACTTACGTCGCTTGAATTCTACTCGCTCACTGTGCCTTAAGACCACTGAAAAATGTTTTCAGGTTGTTAATGTATTCTATTAGCTTATCCACTCCATTGCACTGAAAAAAAAGAATGCCACAATATGTTGGGTCAGGGTCTTGACAAACCCAAGCGGCTTAGGTATAGTCCGCTTCGCTTGAAACGGGACGGAGAAAGTGGAGCGGCGGCGGGCGACTATCGCGTATTCCACAGAGATTTCCGTCGCTCCAAAACAAGCCAACCGCAATACCCGATCCACATTAAAACGAACGACGCGGTGCGCTCCGTCGAACCAGCGTGAGCCACCCTTTTTAGCCCTTTAATACCAATGCCCGCATCTTCGATGGACGCGGGAAAAACAGAAGGAAGACGAGATGAGCACAGCAATCGAGCCGAAATCCTCGCGGAAGATCGCGCCTGCTTCCGCTGCCCCCTTGACCGCGCCGCGCAGCAGCACGCCGGTGCTCGGCCTAAACGCCGGGCGCGTCATCAGCAAGCGTTACTCGCTCAAGGACGCACAGGGGAACGCGATAGAGGAATGGCCGGATATTGTGCGCCGCGTCGTCGGCCATGTCAGCCAAGCCGAAACGGAGTCGAGCAAGCGCGACGAATTTTACGCAGCGATGTCGGACGTGATGCTCAAGCGCGAGTTTGTGCCGAACACGCCGTGCCTCGTCAATGCGGGCAAGCCGAACGGCCAGCTCGCCGCCTGCTTTGTGCTCGACGTGCCCGATTCGATTGCGGGCATTATGAAGACGGCGACCGATGCTGCGATTATTCATCAGACGGGCGGCGGCACGGGCTTCACGTTCGAGAAGCTGCGCCCCGCCGGTGCGATGGTGCGTTCGACGTATGGCGTCGCCAGCGGCCCCGTCTCGTTTATGAATATCTTCAATACGACGACCGATACGGTCAAGCAGGGCGGTGTCCGGCGCGGCGCGAACATGGGCATCATGTCCGTCACGCACCCGGACTTGCTGCGTTTTATCCACGCGAAGAACGACCAGCACAGTTTGACCAACTTTAATATCTCCGTCACTATCACGGATAAATTTTTGGATGCGGCGGATCGCGGCGAATGGTTTCAACTGGAGTTTGACGGCAAGCCCTGGACTGATCCTATTTACGATCCGTTGCCGGAAAGCGATTACGCCGTATATCGTAAGGCGGACGGCTCCACTGTTACGTTCCGCGATAAGGCGGCGTTTGTGCAAGCCGATCTTTCGCAATTGACGCGCGAAGAACCGCCGCGTCCCGGCATGATCTATGCGCCGGACATCTGGAATCGCATCGTCGCCAGCGCGCATCGCTATGCGGAGCCGGGCGTGATCTTTATTGACGAAGTTAATCGTCATAATCACATGATGAATTCGATGGGGCCGATCTACGCGACCAACCCCTGCGCGGAACAGGCCTTGCACTTTAACAACTCCTGCAATCTGGGTTCGATTGACCTTAATAAGTTTTACAATGCGGAGACGCGCGTTGACTGGGAACGGCTGCGCGAGACGGTGCATCTCTGCGTGCATTTCCTTGATAACGTGATTGACACGTGCGCGTGGCCGCTGCCGGAGATTGACAGCGTGGTGAAGCGTACACGTCCCGTCGGCCTGGGCATCATGGGCTTCGCGGACTTGTGCCTCAATCTGAAAATCTCCTACGGCTCGACCGCTTCAATTGATTTTATGGATGAAGTGATGTCCTTTATACGCAGGGAAGCATGGACGGAGAGCTTGCGGCTCGGCGCGTTGAAGGGCACGTTCCCGGAACTCGAACCGAACAAGGAAGCTTACGCGCATTTTATCTATAACGAACTCGGTATCTCGCGCGATATTCCGCTCACCCTTCGCAACTACGAAGTGACGACCATTGCGCCGACCGGCACGATCTCGCTCGTCGCCGAAACTTCGTCCGGCGTCGAACCGAATTTCTCTTGGGCGTATGTGCGCGAAGACACGTTGGGCAAACGCACTTACGTTCATACGCTCGCCGCGCAAGCACTCGGCATAGATGTTGACCAGACGGATCAGGATTCGATTGATCGCGCGGCGGCTTACGTCGTCGAACACGAGCAAGAGTTGCCGGACTATTTTATCTCCGCGATGTCCATCAGCGCGCATCAGCACGTACACGTTCTTGCAGCTTCGCAGCGCCACGTTGATAACGGCGTGTCGAAGACTTGCAACGGCGCGGCGGACGATACGCTGGAATCCGTTGACGAGCTTTACAAGCTGGCGCGGCAACTTGGCTGCAAGGCCGTCAGCTATTACCGCGACGGCTCGCGCGAATCGCAGGTTCTGACCTCCATGAAGACGGAGGAGAAGGGCGAAACCGCTTGCAATACGGAAGCCGCCGATGTTCCCGTTGCGGAGGAACGATCAGCTTCAACGAGTGAGACGGCGCGGATAATTGAAACAAACGTCGCTCCCGCCGCTGCTTCGTTTGCTGCCGCTGGCGCGAATGCTCTGACGGCGCGCATCGAACGTCCGCGTGAATTGCGCGGCGCGACATGGCAGATACCATTTGACGGGCAGAACCTTTACGTGACCGTTAATCACGATGGCAAGATTGTGCAGGAAGTGTTTGCGACGGGGCCTATTTCGGGCGGCGTCGGACTGCTCGCCTCGAAGATGCTGCGCGGCGGTTTCGACGTCGCGGAAGTGGCGCACAGTCTGAACAAAGTGACCGGCACGCACTCCGTCTGGTTCAACGAACGCCTGTTGACTTCGCCGGAGCAGGCGGTGGCCGAATGTATTATGCTGACGAGCCGCAGGCTTGTGAATGAACCCGATTCGGCGCGCGCCGCCGCCGCTGCTGTAAGTTCAACTGACCACGCGCAGTTTGCTGCCACGAAACCGGGCACAGGGAAAATGAGCAACATGATCTCGACGTGCCCGGAATGTCGCGGCCAGTTGGAGCACGCAAGCGGCTGCGATTCCTGCCGGGATTGCGGCTACTCAAAATGCAAATAAGCGGCGTCGCCGGACTGCACGGTTCGGGAGTTTAAGGGATTTGTGAAAACGAATAAGCCGCGATAGAATCCTTAGCATCAATTGACTCGCCCGCATCGGCACTTCGCGTGAGATGCGGGCGGTTCGCTATTTGAGCGCCAGAGAATCTTTGCGTTCGCCTTTGTTAAGATTGTTCCGGCGATGATTGTTGCCGTAATTATTCAGTGTCCGTAATTACTTAAATGTCCGCTCCGCAACTAATTCCGACTGCTACACCTTCGGGATCAACGCCGCCGACACGCCGCAGTTCTTTCGCGGCATTGCGCCACAGGGATTTTCGTCTTTTGTGGATAGGGCAGTTCGTCTCCGTCACAGGCTCGCAGATGCAGCTTCTGGCGATCAACTGGCACGTTTACCTGTTGACGAAATCGGCGTTCGCGCTCGGACTCGTCGGGCTGGTGCGGGTTGTGCCGATTATCCTGTGCTCGTTAATGGGCGGCGTTGTGGCGGATGCGATTGACCGCAAGCGTCTGCTGCTCGTGACGCAGGCTGTGATGCTCGTCAGCGCGAGCCTTCTCGCCGTCGTGACTGCTGCGGGGCTGCAAAGTGTGTGGCCGATCTACGTTTTAACGGCGATAGCGTCGGCGGCGGTGGCCTTTGATAATCCGGCGCGGCAGGCGCTTCTGCCCGCGCTTGTTCCGGCGGAAGATTTTCCGAACGCGGTGAGTTTAGGCCTCGTCGTCTTTCAAGTCGCCACCGTGTTGGGGCCTGCGCTGGCCGGACTTCTGCTTGCGAAGTACAGTCCGGCGATTATCTATGCTGCCAACGCCGCGTCGTTTCTCGCCGTGATCTTTGCGGTCTTGCTGATGAAGACGAACGGGCGCGTCGGGGGCGTAGAAGAGAAGGCCTCGAAGATTAGTTTTGATGCTCTGCGCGAAGGTTTGCGGTTCGTGTGGCGAACGCCGATCATCGTTCAGACGATGACGCTGGATTTCGTCGCTACGTTCTTCGCTTCGGCGACGGCGCTGCTGCCGATTTTCGCGGACAGGATTTTGCACGTCGGCGCGCAAGGTTTGGGTGTGCTGGCGGCGTCGCCTGCAATGGGCGCAGTGTTGGCGGCGTTGGTGATGGCACGCATCGGCGCACTACGCAAGCCGGGCGCGATGGTGCTCGGCTCAATCGCCGTCTACGGGGCGGCGACGATTGGTTTCGGCCTCTCGAAGATTTTCTGGGTGTCGTTTGTGATGCTCGCTTTGACAGGCGCAGCGGATACCGTCAGCACGGTGCTACGGCAAACAATTCGCCAGCTTGTGACGCCGAACAATCTGCGCGGGCGCATGACCTCCGTCAACATGATGTTCTTTATGGGAGGGCCGCAGTTGGGCGAACTCGAAGCGGGCACGGCGGCGGCGCTCATCGGCGTGCAGCTTTCAGTCATAACGGGCGGCATCGGCTGTCTCGTCGCCGTCGTCGTCGCGGCGTTAACGGCAAAGCATCTTTTACATTACGGCAGCGCGGCGGGCGTACCGGCGGCGCGTTGAGCGTCCGTGCAAATTCTTGACGGCGAACTCATGCCTTTAACTCAACACGTGCGCGAAGCTTTTTCTTGCATCTGCGTTGAGCGAGCGTGTACTATCCGGGATCGAATATTTTCCTGAATCAAACTCGAATCGAAGAGAACTTGTGATGCCCATTGAATGTATTGAACGTCCCGAACTGAAAGCGCCCGTGCTGGGCTTAATCGCCGGAGTGTCGAAATCGCACGCTGGCGGCGCGTTCAAAATGGCGCTCGCGGATATCTTCAAGACGTTCGGTCTCACGCTCGAAGCTTCCGAATGGAGCAAGTTGCAAGGGCGCGGAGAAGTAAACTTCAGCCCGCAGGCGGACGCGCTCGGCAGCTTCGTTAACGCGGGCGATGAGTTGCAGATCGAAACGGGTGAAGGGTTGACGATGGTCGTGCCCGCGAAACTTGCAGGCGAATACGTTACTACCTCTACGTCCTTGACGTTGAAGTTTGCGGAGGGCGCGGCGCTACGCGGCTGCAAGCGCGTTTTCGTGCTGATTTGTCAGGACGTGATTAAGATTGACGCGGACGAGCACAAGTTGTACTTAGATTTGCCCGGCGAAAAATACGATCTTTGTTTCATCTTTTGACGCGCGGGTGTTCATTGCCTGAAAGCTTTGAAGGCATAAGTATAAAGATGTGAAAGATGACGGACGAGCGGCGGCGCGAGGAGCGCGTACCATTGTCGCTGGAAGTGCGCTGGGAAAGTTTGTCGGGAATGCACACTTCGGCGCGCATCAGCGACATCAGCCTGAGCGGGTGCTACGTTGAATCGCTGGCGCGGGTCACCACTGGCGAAAGCGTCGAGCTGGAAGTGCGCTCGCCGACCGGACGCTGGCTCGCGTTGCGCGGCGAAGTGGTCTATCAACATCCGAATGTAGGATTCGGCCTGCGCTTCGACGCTTTGTCGGAGCTGGAGCGAAGCATGGTGGAGCAGGTTGTCGAGTACGCGCGCTCTGACTGATAGTTTTAATCCAATCTGGAGAATGGCTTTGATGTTAATAAAAAATAAATCCGGCCTTCAACCTGCAAACGATCTCGCCGGTCAATCTGATAAATTGAAATTTGTTTCGGAAAATACGTCGCCGGAGCAGGAATCCGATGCAACGCTCGAAGACGCGGCGCAACACGAGCAGGATTACTTGCGCCAACGCCTGCGCGATGAATTGAAACGCGAGCCGACGGAGACGGAGCTAAACGATTGGCTACGCCAGCACACGGAAGGCTATTAAAGATTGCACGGAAAAACGTAGACCGCGCCCCGGCAAATTTAATTCTTGCCGAAACAAAGATAGAGCGACGCGCCGTAATCCGAATGATTATGGCGCGTCGCTCTTTATCGTTTATGCGTGGGTGTTTTTAGTAGGGCGTTAAGTTTGAGTTACCTGTGCCGCTGCCGGACACCACGATTTGATTGTCTATGCTACGCACGCCTTTGACGGCGCGCACAACTCTTTCGGCTTGCCGTTTCATGGTCGGCGAATCAACCGTGCCGGTCAACGTAGCTTTGCCTGCGCTGACGCTGGCCGTGATGCCTAAGGAAGAGAGCGTCGAATCGTCCTGTAACTTCCTATCCACGCTCGCTTGAATAGATAGATCGTCAGCCGGGCCTGTGATAGACCGTGTGGCCGTCGTGTCGCCGGTTGGCGAAGTCGTCGTCGAAGTCGAGCTGGAGCTTGATGGCGGCACGACGACGGTTGTCGGCGGCGCGGCGGCCTGACCCGGAGCCTGAATTATCACGGGCGCTTGTTGCGGCGGCGCGGCCTGCTGAATGATGGTCGGCGGCGGCGCGGTTGGCGCAGTCGTCGCGGCGGTAGTCGTCGTGGTAGTCGTTGCCGTCGTGTTGGCGTTATCCGTCGGGCTGGTTCTCAAAAAAAGAAAGAGAATCGTCGCCAGCGCAATCGCGCCGATAACCAGCGCCGCCACTGTGCCGGTTGATATACCGCTTCGTTCCGGTGTGCGGGATGTTTCGGTTTGCACTACCTCGCGCCGCGATGTCGGCGTATCAACCACTACACGGCTGCGTTTTTGTTGTTCTTCGTCGTATGACATCTTCTATCTTCTCCTGATCGCTTCGATGATGGCTTACACGCGAGGTTGCTCAAGACATAAGTAAAAGTTAAACGAGAGACGCCGCAGAAAGTTGATAGCCAATCTCTCTCTGCGACGTCCCGCGCTTGAATCAAAGTTAATAGCGTCTGCGATTGGTGTAGCGTCGGCTGCGTTTGGTATAGAGGTAAGAGCTTCCCGCGCCTGCCGCTGCACCGATGGCTGCGCCTTTGCCGCCGCCGACGGCTGCACCGAGACCCCCGCCCGCCAGCGTCCCGCCTGCAACTGTTCCGATGCGGCGATTGCGTTGCTTGAAATGTCTACGCGCCGCGCCTCTGTTCAAGGCGTAAACGCTGCTTCCGCCCGCGCCGATGGCTGCGCCTTTTTTGCCGCCGATGAGCGCGCCCGCTATTGTGCCGCCGCCGATAATCGCGGCGGTGCGCGACTTACGCCCGAAACGCGAACGTCTGCGGTCTTGCCCGTAAGTGTCCGGCACAATCGCCGTCGCCAGCAGCACTAAACACAAAATTGATAGAATTACTTTCTTCATTAGGGTCTCCTCCGTTATTTTATCCTGCGCCAAAAGCGCAACGTATTAAAGGGAGAGCTCTTAACAACTGTATAATCTTCTGCAAATACTATTCCGTAAAGAGAAATATCTGCTTGCCGAGCGTAAAGACGCAAATTTCTTTAAGCTTTACGGTCAAACTAACCGGATAACGAATAATTAACCCCATTCCAGTCTTTTAATGCAGTGTATTGATTCGATGCTATCAGGGTATGGAGTTAAAGTTATTATGCAACGAAGCAGATGGAACTTTAATGGTTGCGGCGGACGCTGAAAACAGTGGATTTGATTTCTACCCGCACACTCTCGCATAATTCGCGGCATGACGACTGCGATTGTGCATCACCCGATCTTCAAAGAACACGAAACAAGCGCGCAACACCCGGAGTGCCCCGAACGATACACGCGCACGATGGAGGCTCTGCGCGGCGATGCGTTGCTGTGGCCGAAGCTGCTCGAGCGCGAAGCGAGAAAGGCCGCGCGCGGGCACGTTCTCGCCTGCCACACCGCGCAGCACTACAAGCGTCTTGAGCGCATGGTCAGCGAAGGCGGCGGCTACTTGGACGCCGACACGATGGTTTCGTTGCGCTCTTTCGATGCCGCTCTCTATGGCGCGGGCGGGGCGTGTCTGGCGGTTGACATGGTGATGCGCGATGAAGCGCAAAACGCTTTCGTCTGCGTGCGCCCGCCCGGACACCATGCGACGCCGGAGCGTGCGATGGGCTTCTGCCTTTTCAATAACGCCGCGATTGCCGCGCGTTATGCGCAATCCGAATATAAAGAGATCGAGCGCGTCGCCATCGTTGATTGGGACGTGCATCACGGCAACGGCACGCAGGGGATTTTTTTCGACGATCCGTCGGTCTTCTTTTTTTCGATGCACCAGTATCCCTGGTATCCGGGAACGGGCGCGCGTGGCGAGACGGGGCGCGGCAGAGGAGTCGGCGCGACGCTCAACGTGCCGGTACGCGCGCACACCGCCGCCGCCGAACAACGCCGTATGTTCGACGCCGCACTCGAAGAGATCGGGGCGAAGTTTCATCCCGACTTGATTATTATTTCGGCGGGCTTCGACGCGCACGCCGACGATCCGCTCGGACAATTGTTATTACGCGATGAAGACTTCGTGCAGATGACGTATGCAGTCAAAGAATGGGCGGCGAGCGCGTGCCGTGGGCGCGTCGTGTCGTGTCTCGAAGGCGGCTACAATCTGCGCACGCTACCGGGCACAGTGCGCGCACACATCGCCGCGCTCGAAGTGTAATTGCTGTACACAGGCGCGCGCGTTGCGGTAAACTCCGTGCCGCGCTTTTGAGAGCTTCGGAAAGCGAAGGCTGCACGACGAAACGTCTCTTAAGTAACCTTTGCGCATGAGCAACGAAGTGCGCGTTCGATTAAAACAGGGCGGAAGGAAATCGCCGCCGATTAAAAGAGAGCGGGAGCGGCTGCACAAGCCCTCTCTGCTATGTAAAGGGAGAAACAGACCATGCCAGATCGTGAAATCATGTGTGCCGAATGCAACACGCCGTTTCCATTCACCGAGCGCGAGCAGGAGTATTACACCGAGCGCAATTTGAGCGAACCGAAGCGTTGCAAGCCGTGCCGCGATGCGCGCCGCAACAACTTCGGCGGAGCCGGAGGATCACGAAACGCGGGCGGCGAACGCCAACGCTTCGAGATTACCTGTGATCAATGCGGCAAGACGGACAACGTGCCCTTCAAGCCGTCGGCGGGCAGACCCGTGTTGTGTGGCGAGTGTTTCAGCGCGAGCCGCGCCTGAACCTCAAGACTGTTCCCCTTCGCGCCGAAACTTACAGCCCGCCGCTTTCGTACACACGTCCGAACGGCGGGCTTAAAAGTGTCCACAAGTTCTTTCGCGTTCGACGGAAAATTCGCTTCGTCTTCGTTCCTGCCGCGCGCCGCTCAAAATAAACATCATGAGACCTACTGAGGCGCAGCCCACACCGATTAACAGAATCAACCTTGCTATGCGGCGCGGGACAATGGCTGCGACGCGCCATGCCGCGCGTCGCGGTGACGGCCGCCGTTTTGCTCGTCGCGCGCCTGCTGTTGCGCGACACGTTCCTGTTCGGCGAAAACACGCTCGACATAACGCTGGAACTCCTCAGCTCGCTTGCCATTCTGCTCACAGTTTTTTATTACGGCGTGAAGGGCTTTCGTTATGCCGAGCGGCGGTTGCTCTGGCGTGTGCGCAGGCGGCTCATCATCACGTATCTATTCATCGGTTTGACGCCGATTGTGCTGCTCGCTTCGCTTGGCTTTATCGCCGCGCTGATCGGAGCCGGACAAGCAATGTCGCGCCTCGTCGCAGTTGAGACGGCGACCACCGAAAAGCAATCGCTGGCAAGCGCCCGCGCGCTTTCGGAAGCATTTCAACAAGTGCCGCCGGAGGCGTCTGATCGCGCGGTTAAATCGTGGCTCGATGCGCGCACTTTAGAATTGCAAACATCTTTGCCGGGCGCGCGCATCGCCCTCTGGCGCGCAAACGAAAGAGGCGGCGCGCCGCAACGCACCAGCCTCGCAACGCGAGATTAAAATAGGCAGTAACACAGCAAAGACGCTGAATGAAGCGCGATGAGACCTTTACGCGGCGATGATGGTGGCGCGTGCGCCCATCAATTCGGAAAAGTCTTTGGTGTAGATGGTTTCGACTTTGCGCAGGCGGCTGATTGTTTCGACCATCTCGGCGGTGGACACGAAACCGTCTTCGACGTGCGCAATCGCCCATCTCTCTATGTGCAGGGCTGTTCCTAATATCTCTTCGACAAAGCGCAGGTATTGGCCTTTCGATTCGATGCGTAGGCTTGACGGTGTCGCGCCCTTAATCGCCGCCTTCTCTTTGATTTCGTTTTCACCGCTTACCCAACTTTCGCGCCACGCGCAATGCGGATCACGCTGCGCCTCCCAAACGTTTTGCGCACGCGGCAAACGCAGAAAGAGCAAGTCCGAATTGTGTTGTTCGGCGATAAAGTCGCGCGCCTCGCGGTGATGGCTCGAGCCTGACGGCGCGCGGTTTGCGGCGTGTGCCTGCTGCGCGCTCCATAAGCGTTGAAAGACTTTCGATAACGGTTGACGAAGAACGCGCGTTTCGGCGTCGAAAGAACGCACGTAGTCTCCGACCATCAACCCGATGGAGAGCGCCTGCGTGCGCGCCGCTTCCGTCTCGAGCCGATTGATGTTCGCCCGCACGTTATCGAACCACCACGCATCAACCTCCCGAAACCACTTGCTCAAATCCTGATTATGCAGCGCGTAGCCCGGCACGTAGGCGTCTGCGAGTGTCGTTTCAACCTCTGCTTCCGAAAGCTTCGCCTCGTGGTAAACCAGATTGGCGGCGTTTTTGATCGCGGACGACTGCGCCGTAGAATTAGCGGCCACACGCGCGCCCATGTCCCTAAGCGCGACGCCTAAGTGCGGTTCGTCCGCAAACGGCAACGCGACGGAACGAAACTTCAAACGCCGCAACACGCTCAAATCAAAAGCGAGCCACTTATCGGCGAGCGGGCTGAAAGTACCCGACTGTTCCTGTAAAAAAGAGCTGGGAGCGGAATTGTTAGCGAAGGCGACGTGCGACATAAGAGCGCGCGACGCGGATGGCGTGGTGAATTCTTCTTCCGGCAAAGCGTTCGGCTCACGTTCGTCGCTTAAATTCAACGAGAGAAAAGCGCGCACTACTTTCGGGTCGAATTCAAGGCCAGCCCCTTCGGTTAAATGGCGGTGCGCTTCTTCCGCCGTGCGTGCGGAACGAAACGGGCGCGCTTTGGTCAGCGACGCATAAACGTCCGCGACACGCAGAATACGCGCCGCCAGCGGGATTTGATCGGCACGCAAAGCATCGGGATAGCCCGCCCCGTTCCACCATTCATGATGCCAGCGAACTAAGAGTTGCGCCGCCCGTTCCGCTCCGGCGTGCGCCGCCTCCTGCTCGCCTATCACGGGATGGCGCGCGAGGTCTTGCCGCTCTTCTTCGGAAAGCGCACCGGCGCGTTTGATATAGTCGCGCCGCATCGCCGCTTCACCGAGATCATGCGCGAGCGCCGCCACGCGCAACGAAGCGCGATCATGTGAAGCGAGGGAAAAGAGCGCCGCTATTTGGTCACAGAGCTGTGCGACGCGAGCGGCGTGCGGCGTGTCGTAGCCTTCAAAATCGTCGACGGCGGCGGCCAGATGATCGAAAGGTTCGAGGCGTTTGCGTTCGTGCGTAGGTGTATCGGTGTACGTGGATGTCATGCGTTGAGAAAAATTGTGTATACAACTTCAAACTAAAAGATCGTATCTCCGGGCGCGGAAGTCGCGGTTGAAATTCCCAAAAATTCGTGCGGCTCGCTATTCATAAACTTATCGAGGTATTTTTACCGACGCGCGCAGTTCCTTCAAAAGGCGCAACGCGCTTGCGTTTCGCGGGTCAACGGCGAGGGCGCGTTCCAGTTCGCCTTCGGCGCGCCGTTGCAAGCCGACGCTGCAATAAAATTCCGCAAGCATCACGCGATAAGAAGCGGCGCGCGCATCCAGCGATATCGCGGCCAATAATTCCGCTTCGGCTTGGCGGCGCGTTTGCTCACGGCCCGCGAGCGCCCGCCCGTAATAAGCGCGATAACGCGGTTGCTGCGGCGCAAGCCGTGCCGCTTCGCCGAGCCGCGCCGACGCGAGCACATAATTGCCTTGCTCCAATGCCGCCATACCTTGTTTAAAGCAATCTTCGGCTTGATTGGTGGCGGAAAACTTTTCAGCAAAGGATGACGGTGGCGCACTCTTGTCGGGCGTGGACGATGCGCCGCCGGTCGCCTCCGTTTTAACGCCGGGACGTTCTGCCGTCGGGCGTTCGCTTATCTTCGCGTTGTCGCGTTGCGGCGAAGCGACAGGCGAAGGAGCATTGCGTTCGGCGTTGAGTTGCGCGCCGAGTTTAAGATCGTAGCTGGCGCGCGCACTTTTATCCTTGAGCGTTTCGTAAGCTTGCGTGACGCGCGCGAAAGCCGCTTCAAGACGCGAGTGAAGCATTTTGTCCGCGTCGCTATGAAAACGATCCGGGTGAAAGCGGCGTGCATGGGCAAGATACGCGCGTTTGATGTCACCGGGCGCGGCACGGCGTGTGATGCCCAGCACGCCGTAATGACTCGTCGCCCTGTCGAGTCTCGCAAACAGCTCGTCAAGCGCACGGCGTTCATCTTCTTCCGGCGTGAGTTCCGCTTGGGCTTCGTCCGGGACGTGCCCGTTTGTGGTGGGCGCAGGTGTCTCTGTTGTCGCGGCCTCACGCGCGGACTGGGCGGCCAGCACTTCCTTGAGTACTTCAGGCTTGAAGGCGCGCGGCGGATTCTCGCGGCGCAGAAAGCCGCCGCACACGAGCGCGTAAATGACGCTCAAGGCTTCCGGTTCTGGAATCCCGCTAATCGCAACGAGTTCATAAACACGCACAGGGCTGTCCACGCGCGTCAGCACAAAGATTTCCTTTGGCAGGAAGCTAAAATCGGGCGGCGTGGTGGCCTCCGGCGAAAGTAGTTCGTTAGAGCTGGCAAATCTTTTTGCGGCAAACTCAACTGGCAAACGCCGCGCCGCTTCGATCAAAAGAGTTTGCATTTCCAGCTTGATGCGCGTGTCTTCGACGAGTCGCGCGCGCGGCTCGAAGCTCCATGCGCCGCTTGTCCATAAAAGTGCCGGGCGCAAAGCCTCCATTGCCTGCCGCATCAGCAGCCCTTCCAATGTTTCGGCGCTCAAAGCGTTTGCCGCAACGAGAGCTGCGCCGAGTTTGGCATCCGTCAGGTTATCGGCTCCGACCTGCGCGAGTCGCTGCCCTGTGACCGCTCCGGCGCGACGCACGATTTCGCTGAGACGATGCGCACGAAGATTCGAGGCGACATAAGCCACCTCGCCCGCGTCGAAATAGAGCGCCACCTTGACGCGCTCGCGTTCAAGACGCAATGCGCCCGATAAACGTGCCGCAGCAATCTCGCGTGTGAGTTCGACGAGCGGATGCTCGTCAATTCGGCCATTCATGCAAAGTAAAAATTCGGAAGAATCCGCCCGCGTCGCTGCCTGTCTCCTCCATGCAATCCGGCGAGCGGCGCATCAAGCATCATAACGCACGTTCCGGCAATTTGAGAACCATGAATCTGCGCGGAGAGCTGATGTTGACACTTCCGCGAAACGGGCTACACACCTTCGCCATCAAATACTGTCAAAAGCTTAAGGTCAACATCCAGATTATTCTACTTACGGGACGCAGAGAGCCTTATGAACAAGCAGGCCAAGCCGGATTCAGCGGTTGCCGATCAACAGGAGCACGCGCTTGAAAAACGTCTGCGCGAACTCAATGCACTGAGCAATGAGATCGTGGATTTCTTCTACACGCAGACTTACTCGCCCGACAGTGTGAGCACGGCGGCGAGCGTTTGTGCCGCCTTTTCCGATATTTTGCTGCGTCACTGGGAACTGTGCTGCATTATCACGTATCTGCGGGACGAAGACGGGCGGCTGCGCGAAAGCGCGATTCATACGGACGAGCATCTTGACGAAATGAAGGCGCGCGCCGTCGGAATGTTGTTCGCCGCCAGCCTTGAGCGTCAGGATCGTGAAGTGCAGGTGTGGGCGGATCAAAAAGAAGATGCGAATTCGGGCGAAGACGAAGCGGCGCTGCGGCGCGCGATGAAGGATGCGAGATTGCGCGCCGGTGTGTGTGTGCCGATTCATGCGGGCGGCAAGCAGGTCGGCGCGCTCGTCGCCATCACGAGTTTTCCGGCTTACCTGCATGCGGCGCTCAACGGCATACGGTTTATCGCCGCCCCGATTGTCATCGCCGTCGGCAACGCGCAACGCATCGCCGCGATGCGCGAACAACACCAGCGCATCGAACAACTCGTCGAAGAGTTGCAGCATAGAACGGATGCGCTCGAAGAAGCCAACCGCGAATTGCAACGTGTTGCGCATTATCGTTCATTGTTTCTGGCGCGTATGTCGCACGAACTGCGCACGCCGCTGACTTCTATTCTGGGCTTCTCCGAGATTCTGCTGGATCAGGAAAAATTAACGGACGCGCAACACCGCTTCTGCGAAAAAATTCAATCGTCAGGCCGTCAACTGCAAACCAGCCTTAACCAACTCGTAGATTTATCGAGGCTTGAAGCGGGTCATACGGAGCTTTTCGTTCACGAATTCTCTTTGCGCGAGACATTGCGGGAATCATGCGCGGCGGTCTCGCGTCTTGCGCAAAAGCAAGGAGTCGAGATTGATTGCGTGCCCGTCCCTAACCTTCCGCCGATTGTTTCCGACGAAGGAAAGCTACGGCAGGTGCTCTACAATTTTTTCGCGTTTGCGATCAGCCGCAGCCCCGAAGGTAAAAGTCTTGCAGTAAGCGCCGAAACCATACGCACGGGCGAAACTACCCGCTTCAGGGTTGCCATCGAGGACGAAGGCGAAGAACTTGCGGATATGTCTCGGCTCTTCGATCCGGTTGATATAGAGGCTCCGACCGAGCACGCGACGAGTATGAACGAACTCGGCCTCACCATCGCACGGCGCTTGGTTGACGCGCTCGGCGGCACAATCGCGCTCGAAAAGTCGGCGGCGGGCGGGCTTAAAATTCTGATCGAGCTTCCATCCTCTCCGGTTGAAGTAAACTGAAAATCAATCGCGCACAAAGCCCTCTGGAAATCTTCGTCGTTATCCCACCGCTCTGCGTGATATTATTCTTCTCGTAATCTAAAAGAGCGCGCCTGAAACAGCTTCTCCCTAATCAAATGCCTGAAACAGCGATAGAGATACGCGAATGCGCGACGATTGACGAACTCGACGGGTGCGTGCGTTTGCAGCGCGAAGCCTTCAAGCTGCCGGATATCGAACTATCGCCGCGTCGCCATCTCATCGTCTCGAAGAAAGCAGGCGGATTCACGCTCGGCGCTTTCATCGAGAAAGAACTGGTTGGCTTCGTGCATCATCTCGCCGCCGTGCGTAATCGAACGGAGATTATCGGTTATTCGCACATGATGGCCGTCGCCGTGCGTTATCAAAACAGAGGCGTCGGGGCGCGTCTCAAGTGGGCGCAACGCGAACGCGCGCTCGCCGAAGGGCGCGAATTTATCACTTGGACTTGGAATCCTTTGCAGGCGCGCAACGCCCATTTCAATATCAATCGTCTGGGCGTCGTCGTTGCTTCTTACGGCGCAAACTTTTACGGCACGGACTATGACGGACTCGCGCCGGATGTCGCCGCACGGCACGGCATTGATAGTGATCGTTTGTTTGCCGACTGGCCTCTACGTTCATCTCGCGTCGCACGGCTCGCGCGCGGGGAAGCCGCAAAGATTTCCGCCGCGCCGGTTGCGAGCATTGCGATTCCGTTCGATTGGAGCGCACTCGTGAAATCCGACCCGCAGGCGGCGCAACGCGAGCAACACAGAGTCCGCGCGGAATTTGCCGAAGCCTTCGCCGCCAAACTGATTTGCGCAGGCTTCATCAGCGGCGCCCCTGCGACGAACACCGCCCCGCGTTATCTGTTGTATCGTGCCGAAGATGTAATAGATGCGCGAGATGTAGATTAGTAATTGCAGAAAGAATTGCCGCTCTGCTAAATGATAAAAGAGAGTCGGATTCTTAATTCTATCTCGGCATAAGATTAGGGCTGAGCTTGGAGGTGGCTTATGTCAACAAAAGAACAAGTCATGGAAGAAATCAAAACCTTGAGTGAGGCGGAAATCAGAGAAGTTGCGGAGTATTTGGCGTTTCTAAAACATCGCTCTCAAGTCCGACCATCCGTCGTTGATGAGGCGCACTTAGCATCTTTATATGCCGAATTCGCCGAAGAAGATCGCACTCTAGCCGAAAAAGGCATGACAGGCTACGCCGAAGGTTTGATGAAAGAGGATGCCGAGTGACGGTTAAGCGAGGCGAAATTTGGCTGGCAGACCTTGATCCCACACGCGGTTCTGAGCAGGCCGGAACTCGTCCGGTTCTTATCTTTCAGAACAGCATCATCAACAAGTACACGACGACCGTTCTTGCCGTTCCGTTAACGACGAATTTACGCCGCGCATTATTGCCGTCTTGCGTACAAATCTCGAAAGGCGAAGGCGGATTGGCGAGCGATTCCGTTGCGCTATGTCACCAGTTGAGAGTGCTGGATAAAAGGCGATTGATGCGAAAGCTGGGCACAATAAATCCGGCGACGATTTCATCAATCGAAAGTTGCGTAAAGTTCACGATGGGAATGTCCTGAATCGAAGCCGCCGTACAACAACTCATTAGCCAGGCGTCTCGAAAGTATGGCTTTCATCCGTGCGCAATCCGGCTTATGCTGTGTGCGACTTGCTTGGCGCGAATTAATTTGGTCGTTAGACTTCTTTCAGCATCTTTTCACTAAGCCTCTTTCTGAATATGCCCTTCGCGCGTTTTGATCGTTATGTGGATCGCCATGCGCGCTCGTTTACGGAGCGCCTTCAGTCGCTATGCCGTATGCCTTCGGTGGCGGCGCGCGGGACGGGGATGCGTGCGATGGCGGAGGCCGTCGAGCAGTTATTGCAACGCACGGGCGCAGGCACGCGCTCGTTCAGGATGGGCGGCAGCGGCTATCCGATTATCTACGGCGAATGCGGCGCGCACGAGCGTTGCTTTATCGTCTACGGCCATTATGATGTCGCGGCTGTCGGCCATTTAACCGATTGGTCTTCGGGGCCGTTCGCTGCGAACATCACAGACGGCAAGCTCTACGCGCGCGGTGCGGCCAACAGTAAAGGCAATTTGGTCGCGCGGTTGGCGGCGGTTGAGGCATACCAGAAAACTTTCGGGAAGCTGCCCGTGTGTTTGCGTTTCGTAATCGAAGGCGAAGAGGGAATCGGGAGCGCGAGCCTCTACCGCTTTGCCCGAGAGCACGCCGATCTGTTATGCGCCGAAGGTTGTATCTGGGATGAAGGCGGGAAGGACACGCGCGAGCGTCCCGTCATCAGTCTGGGCTTTAAGGGAATCGCTTTTATAGAGTTGCGCGTTCACGGTGCGCGCACCGATTTGCATTCAAAGTGGGGCGGCATCGTGCCCAACCCCGCGTGGCGTCTGGTGCAGGCGCTCGCCACGATTACTTCGCCCAAAGGTGTGGTGACGATTGATGGCTTTTCGTCGCACATCGCGTCGCTCGCGGCGGAAGATGCAAGCGCGCTGAAGGCTATCGAACTGGACGAAGCCGGACTCAAAAAAGAGTTTCGCATCAGCGGCTGGATGAGCGGAATGCGCGGCCACGCGCTCGTCAAAGAGCACATCTTCGGCGCGACCTGTACGATCTGCGGTATTCGCACTGGACACACCGAAGCGGGGCCTAAAACCGTGTTGCCCGGCACGGCGATGGCGCGGCTGGATTTTCGCCTCGTGCCGGATTTGACGCCGGAGCTTGTCCATCAACTCCTGCGCGCGCATCTGGACACACGCGGCTTTCAGGACATAGAGATCATCGAACTCGGCAGCGCGCCCGCCATCAAAGCTTCCGCGCAATCAATGGTCGCGCGCGCCGCCATCGAATCCGCTGAAGCCGTCTACGGCGCACCGCCGCTCGTCTATCCGATTGATCCCTCAAGCGGCCCGGTCGGAGTCATCTGCGGTGTCAAAACGCCGCCCCTGCCGGTCGTCTCCTTCGGCACTGCTTACGCGGCATCGAACCCGCACGCTCCCAACGAGAACATACGGCTCGCAGACTTTCTGCAAAATATCAAATTCTTCGGGCGCGTCATTCATCATCTAGGGCGCGTGGGTATCAGTTCAAAATAGCAGAACGATTAAAGGCGCGTTCGATTCGGAAATTGGCTGTTCTTGAGTTACCCTTTAACGCTTCCTTCCTTCTTAACTACCTTCATCAAGAACACCCTTTGCGATCTGACATGGAGGCAAAGGGAAAGTCGCTCTTGAAAATTTAGCGCGACAACTGAAACCTTTTGCTCCGATAAGGTACTAATGATCTGAACGATGATGCAGGCTTGCCTATTGCTTTAACGGAAATTTACGTAAGACTGTCGAGAAGTATTCCAGCCATGCCGGATACCAGAGAGGCTCAAATTCTATGACGAAGAAATCTTCGGCTATCAATCGCCCGCCGCATCCGGTAAAGCGAAAGCCCTTGGAGCCAAGTTTTTTGAGAGAACGGCAGCGCCCCGTAGAAAGTCGGAATTAAGAGATACGTCGTATGGTGGCGAGTATACGAGACGCATACGCTGGAGTCCTGATGGACAGTTCCGCAGATTTGATCGCGCGCGTTCGTCGCGGCGATGATGCCGCCTTTCGTTTGATCTTCGAGCAGCATCACCGGCTTGTTCTCAGATTTTTGTACGGCATGGTCGGCGAGCACGGTTTGGCTGAGGAACTTACACAGGAAACATTTATGCGCGCATACCGAAACATCAATAGCCTGCGCGATGAAGCGAGACTTTCGACGTGGCTCTGCGGCATCGCTAAAAACGTCGCCAGCAACGCGCTCCGCTCGCGGCGCAGAGAAGCCCACGCGATTGAAATTGACGGCGAGAACGCAGCGGAGTTAAGCAGCGACGAGCCTTTGCCCGACGCCCTACTGCTCAGCGTCGAATTAAAGGGCGTCATCCGCGATGCTCTTTCCAAACTCGGCGAGGACAAGCGGTTGGTGTTCACGCTAAAAGTTCTTCAGCAGAAAAGCTATGAAGAGGTGGCGGCGATAACCGGCGCTTCGATCCCGAAGCTCAAGACCGATCTACACCGCGCGAAGGCCGAGATGCGACGGCTGATCCGGCCTTATCTGGAGGTAAGCGATGAGGTGTGAGGAATGCTTGGTAGTGCTTGATGACTACGTCGAGCGTGAGCTTAACGCACAGGATACCGAACAAGTGGCGGCGCATTTGACTGCCTGTACCGGTTGCGCGCGTCGCTATCGAGCGTCGGCGCGTGAACAAAGTGCGTATGCACAGTATCTGCTGGGTGTTGAAGCAACGCCCGCTTTGTGGAACAACCTGCAAGCGAGAATTGAAGACGAGAAAAGCGTTCGCGCCTTGCCTCTTCTGTCGCGCATACACAATCGGATGACGAATGCTTTCGGTGCGCTACACCTTCGTCCGGCGCACATCGCCGCCTTTGCGCTGATCGCAATCGGAGTCTTCATCGGCATGGCTAAATATAAAACATTCGACAACGCGCCCAAGAATGACGCTGTTAGCGCTTCCCGAAAGAGCGTCGGTGTCAATGCAGAAGAGCCTCCATCCGATAAAGCATCCGGTAAAGCATCCGATAAAGATAGTCATGCTACACGGAACGCCACCCACGATAGTTATCCGGCAGACAACCCTAATAAAAAGGTTACTAAGATTCGGGTTGCGTTATTGGAGAAGCGCACTGGAAAAAGTCGCTTGCGCTTCAGTGCATTTAATCAACCCGCCCGGTTTACGATTCCCGCACCGGAGATTGCAGATCGCAATGCAGGCCAAAACGCGAAGGAACAATTAATGCTGGCACTGCGGATTACAAGCACGCAACTTTACGTTGCGCAGCGAAAACTTCAGGAAGGTCAGCGGCGCACGCTGCCTTCCACACCGGTTAGCGAACCGAACCGGGAAATGAGATAGCGAATATGAAACGAATGACACCTACTTTCCCAAGACCGCACCGCTTCGTTCTGCTGGCGTGCATCTTTGCGGCAACATTCTTTCCAGCACGCGCACAGGACGCTCGTTTGAGAATCAACGATCTGGATCGCCTCGCCGCCAAAGCCGCCACCAGCGTGAACGTCAATATTGACGGCTCGCTGTTGCAGCAGGCCGCGAAGTTTCTCTCCGGCAAAGACCCGGAAGAAGCCAAAGTGAAAGACATGATCGCCGGAATAAAGGGAATCTACGTCAAGAGCTTTGAGTTTGACGAAGCCGGAACATACACAGAAGCCGACGTGCAGGCGATTCGCTCCCAGATACAACGAGAACCCGGCTGGACGAGCATTATAGAGGTGCGCAGCAAGCGCGATGATCTCAACGTGGAGGTTTATGTCAAGAAGGACGGAGAGAGCGTCACAGGGCTTGCCGTGATTGGAACCGATTTGAAAAACTTAACCATCGTCAACATCGTCGGAGCGGTTGATCTGGATAAGCTCAGTCAACTGGAAGGCAATTTCGGCGTGCCGCTGCTTGAACTTCAGAAGACGAGCAAACCGCCGCACAAATGAGCGTTGATGATGTGGATGCGCAAAAAAAGTTTCACTAAACAGACTATCTTGCCGGTGGCGCTGGCTTTCCTGACATCTTGGACGCCACTGCTACTGCTTGCGCCAACTGCTAAAGCCGGAGAGGTCGAGCCGTTTAGCCCAATCGTCAAGCTCGTCGAATCGTTTTACCGCGTCAAGCAGAAACGCCTCCGCTTGATGGGACTTGCGAAGCTCGGCGCGCGGGTGGCGGGAGTGAAGACGGCCAAAAAATTCAAGTTCGCAATCTTCGAGAATCAAGACTTCGTCGGGCGCGGCGATAACACGGAGTTCGCGGCGCTAATCGGCAAAGCGTTCGATAAAGAGTGGCAGCCGCTGGTGCTCTTGCAATCAACGCGCGACGGCGAGCAGGTCTACACGTACCTCAGAAACACGAACAGCGAGAACGTCAGGCTGTTGCTCGTTAATGTCGGACGACGCCGCGCAGCGGTAATTCAGGTAGACATCGCGCCGCAGGATTTGCTCAAACTACTTGAGCAGCCGGACACGCTGAGCACCTCTTTGACGGACGAGGCCACAGACGAATCGTCGCACTGAATCGCCGCAAGCGGAGGCGAGCGACGGTGCGAGAAATAGAAGGGATAAAAATGTTTACAAAGAAATTCTTAACTATCCTACTGAGCGCGGCGGCGCTGCTTGGCGCGGCCGTTCAAGCGAGGGCGCAACAAACCGAAGACACCGTGCGCATCACTACGCGCGTCGTGTTCGTGGATGCGCTCGTCAAGGATAAAAAGACGAATCAGCCCGTCAAGAATCTTGCGCGTGAGAACTTTCAGGTGCTCGACGACGGCAAGCCCCGCACGCTCTCTTACTTCGCCACCGACGCCAACCGGCGCAAGCGGCCGCTCGCGCTCGTCGTGGTGCTTGATATGTCGTCCGACGCCATAATTTATTTGCAGAAGCCGGAGGTTATCGAAAGCATCATTACAAGTCTGGGGAAACTTCAGCCCGCTGATGAAGTGGCAATCATGCAGAGATGGTACGAGCCGCAGCCGGGATTTTTCACTTTTCAAATTAACTCGAAAATAATCGAACCCTTAACACGCGACCGCGCGAAGACCAATGCGGCGCTCAGAGGCGCGCAGAAGTTTGCGGCGCAAAACTGGCCGCAAGTGAAAAAGATTTTTTCATTCAAGGAGATGTGGAAAGAGGAGTTAAAGCATCCGCTGGAAACAACCGTCATGATGAATGATCCGACGCCGCCGCCAATTTTCACGACAGCGCCCGACTTTGTGGACGCTCTACGGAGCGCGCCGTTTCGGGCAACGCTCGAACGACCCGGTTCGCAAATCGCCATCGCAGAGATTTCAGATGATCTGGACGGCGATACACTGAAGAAAAGCAGGGAAAGCGCGCGGAGTTTGATCGGAACGGGAGTAATCGTCAGCAGCGTAAACGTCGAGCGAACGTTGATGGGTAAAATGATAAATGTGTTAGGCACTGTGACGTCGCCCATGTTTCGCGCGCAGTTTCATTTATCGTCGTATCTCAGCAAGCAAACGGGCGGCATCACGGCAAACGTTGGCAATGCTGAAGACTTCGACAAAGCGTTTGACGAAATCATCGGCGGCCTCAACGCCAGCTACAGCCTCGGCTTTACGCTCAACGAAAACGAGATAGCCGATAAACGCCTGCACCGTTTACAGGTGAGTGTTAAAGCGCGCGACGAGCGCGGCAAAGCGCGAAAACTCGTCGTGTCCGCGCGGCAGGGCTACTGTTTGTGTGAAACGGAAAGTAAGGTAGCAACTCCGCAAGCGAGTTTAGTCCGCCCGCGAACATGAGAAAACATTTGAATCAGGAGGCAGATTATGTTGAAGAATAAATTGTGTTTGCTGGTGTGCTTCTGTGCGGTTTACAGCGTTCTCCCTGTGCGGGCGCAGAACGCCGCCGATGAAACCGTGCGCATCCGAACGCGCGTCGTGTTCGTTGATACGCTTGTCCAAGACAAAAAAACCGGGACGCCCATCCGCGACCTGACGCAGGACAATTTCCATGTGCTCGATAATGGAAAGCCGCGCACGCTCACTTACTTTGCCCGCGAAGGCGATACGCGCAAACGCCCGCTCGCGCTGGTGCTGCTTCTCGATTTAGAGCAGTTCGGCGCGGGAAGATATCTGCAACAGCCGGAAGTTCTTCAATCGCTCAACGCTGTGCTGGCGAAGTTGCGCCCGGAAGACGAAGTTGCGGTGGTCGGAGATTTCTTCGGCATGGAATATGAACCCATCTCCGGCTTCACACGCGACCGCGCGCAAGTGGCTGAAGCGCTCACAAATGTGCCGAAGCTTGTTGCTCTCGGGCAAGGAAAAATCAAGGGAGATGATAGCCTCCTAAAAGTCACTCCACACATCGCTCTCGAAGAGGTCACACGACTTGCGACACGGGAGCGCCCGAACTCGCAAGTCGTCATCGTCCATATAACAGGCCCTGTACTCGTCATCTCTTTCAAGGAGCGTCGCCAACTTGCCGCGAAACTCAATCGCGCGAATGTGATGTATGACGCGATGACCTGCCAGAGCGATAAGTTAATGAAAGTGCTGGCTTCAATCTTCAAGCCGTTTGTGTTTGTAGCCGGTGGAAGCATGTCGGGCAGCGCAAATTACTTTGCTCAACGAACCGGCGGCGAAGCATTGAGCGTGCCCGATCCTAAAAACTATGCGGCTGCGCTCGAAGAGATCATCAGCCGCCTCTCTGCGCGCTATAGTCTTGGATTCACGCTTGCTGAACAAGAGCGCGATGATGGGCGAATGCACAATCTGGAAGTGCGCGTTCGCGCACGCGACGAACAAAACAAGCAACGGCAGCTTGTGGTGAACGCGCGGCGCGGCTACTACTTGCCGGATAGCCCCACCGGGCAGCAAACGAAACTTTCTTCGCAAAAATAGCGGGCTACCTGCAGCTCTCCGATGCCTGCATCGCTGCCGAATTCTCTGTAATTTTCACGCAACTCATCGCCATAAATATCACGGCTGATTTATCTGTGGCCGTGACGTGATGACGCATGACCTGCGCCTTCGTGCCTTGTCGTGTGTCGTTCAATCGCACTTATAGTTACGGCCAGGCTTGTCTAAATCGAAAGATTATCCGGCAAGCGTTAGCCAGCACTGAACCCGCTTGCCAATGACGCACATTTCCGTATGATGAAGGCGCACGAACAAAGCTGAATTATTTGCAAAGGGGTGAAGGAAAGTTGACGGCTGCCAACCGCTCTATCGAACGCGAGATAGAATCTTTGCGCGATGAAGTGCGTCGCCACGAAGAGCTTTACTACGTTTACGACAACCCGGAAATTTCGGACGTGGAATATGACGCGCTGCTCTCGCGCCTGCGCGTGTTGGAAGAGAAGCATCCAGAGTTTGCCGCGCCGGATAGCCCGACGCAGCGCGTCGGCGGGCGCGCCCTTGAAGGCTTCACGGAATACGTGCATCGCGTCCCGATGCTCTCGCTGGAAAACAGCTACAACATCGAAGATTTGCGCGCTTTCGATGAACGCTGCCGCCGTCTCGCCGATGGGCGTGCCTTCGAGTACGTCGCGGAGTTGAAGATAGACGGACTTTCAATTTCGCTGCATTACGAAGACGGCTTGCTGGTGCGCGGCGTCACGCGCGGCGACGGGCGACGCGGCGAAGACGTCACGCAAAACGCGCGCACGATTCGCACCATTCCGCTTCGTTTGAGAAGCGATAAACGCGCTTCGAGCAAAGAACTTCTCAACATAGAAGTGCGCGGCGAAGCTTACTTGTCGCGCAAAATCTTCGAGCGCATCAACGCCGAGCGTGAAGAAGAAGGGACGGCGCGCTTCGCTAATCCACGCAACGCCGCCGCCGGAACGCTTCGCCAACTCGATCCGCAAGTCGTCGCCAAAAGACGTCTTGACCTGTTCGCTTACGATGTGCTCGCGGGCGAACGCAAGCCTTTTGCGACGCACTGGGACGCGCTCGCCGCCGCCGAACAAATGGGCTTTCACGTCAACCCGAACCGCGCGCTGTGTGCTTCGATTGACGAAGTGATTCAGTTTTGCGAGCAGATGGAATTCAAGCGCGATGAATTAGGTTACGAGATTGACGGCGTTGTGGTGAAGGTGAATTCGACGGCCTTGCAGGAAGAGTTCGGCGCGACGACGAAAGCGCCGCGCTGGGCTATCGCTTATAAATATCCGGCGCGGCAGGCGACGACGCAGGTGCTCTCCATCGTTGTGCAAGTCGGCAGAACCGGCGCGCTCACGCCCGTCGCCAACCTCGAACCTGTGCAACTCGCGGGCACAACCGTTGCACGCGCGACGCTGCACAATGCGGATGAGATCGAACGTCTGGATGTGCGCGAAGGCGATTATGTGTTGATTGAAAAAAGCGGCGAGATTATTCCGAAAGTAATCAAGGTCGTCGAGTCGCGGCGCACCGGCTCGGAAAAACCTTTTCGGATGCCCCCGAAGTGTCCAGTGTGCGGTGGCCTCATCTCGCGCCCAGAGGGAGAAGTGGTCGCGCGCTGTGTCGCCGCAGACTGCCCGGCGCAATTGAAGGCGCGGCTTTTGCATTTCGCTTCGCGGCGGGCGATGCGCATCGAAGGCTTGGGCGAAGCACTGGTCGAACAGCTTGTCGAGAAAAAGATGGTGCGCGATGTTGCGGACATCTACGCGCTGAAGCTCGAAGAAGTCACGGCGCTCGAACGCAAGGCCGAAAAATCTGCGTCGAATCTCATGGCGCAGATCGAAGCGAGCAAGACGCGGGATTTGCCGCACTTGATTTACGGGCTGGGCATACGGCACGTCGGCGAAAGAACCGCCGGAATTCTCGCGCGCAATTTCAGTTCCTTAGAGAGATTGAGCGTGGCGAGCGTCGAAGAGTTGGATGCGGTGCATGAGATCGGTTTGACGGTGGCCGAGAGCGTGCGCGATTGGTTTGGCGATGATGGCAACAGACAGTTATGCGAACGCTTGCGCGCCGCCGGTGTGCGCACGGAGCTTGAACAAAGTGCGGCGAGTGTGACACAGTCAGAGGCTTTCGCGGGCAAGCAGTTTGTGCTGACGGGCAGGCTTGAAACAATGACGCGCGACGAAGCACGCGCGCTTATCGAAGCATGCGGCGGGCGCGTGACATCTACCGTCAGCAAGAAAACCGATTACGTCGTGGCGGGCGAAGAGGCCGGTTCAAAGTTAGACAAAGCAAACGCGCTCGGCCTGCGCGTGATAGACGAAGCGGAGCTTAAATCGCTACTGGCTTAGAGCTGCAAGCGAAGTCAATTAACACATCACCTCTCGCCCGCAGATTAACGGGCAAGCTAATGGAGCGAATGAATTTCAGTGAGCAAACCAACCGAAGAATTAGAACTCGTGTACACACTTTTTTGCGACGACGTGAGGCTTGAGGTCGGCAATAAGCTTTCGTTGATGGGCGTGTTTCAGAACATCATGGTGCAGCAGTTGCCCGTGTCGCTTATCAAATTCGCGGTCGTCAATCACTGGCGCGGGCAGGGCGCGCATCTTTCGGAAGTGAGAATCCTGACGCCTGACCGTCAACAACCCATCGTCGTTTCGCAGCCGACGCGCTTTGAAGTCACGCCGGGCGGATTCGCCGACAACATCAGTTTCTTCGTCAACGTGAGTTTTCCGGCTGCCGGACAATACTGGGTGCAGACCTTGATTAATTCAACGCTCTTCGACGAGCAACCGCTCACCGTCGCCGACGCCCGCGCCGCGCAAACGACGGACAACTCATCCGAAGTAGTTCATTAGCGGACACACGGAAAAGAGGTAACGCTGAAAAGAAAAGAGCGAGGCTGAGAAGCGAAAAGGCGAGCCGTTTTATCGGTTCGCCTTTTTCTATTAGCTAATGCGGATGAGTGGGATCGAACCACCACGATGTCACCATCACAGGCTTCTGAGACCTGCGCGTCTGCCAATTCCGCCACATCCGCGTAAAAACTTTTCGGACTACGAATATTACGGACAGGCACGCGCAGGTGTCAAGCGCACTCTTCCACCGATATGTTACGGGCGTCCGAGTATGCCGCCGAGAATGCCGCCCACGCCGTTGCTTCTGCGCGTCGAGCGATTATCGTAGCCGTCGTTATAGCCGCGACGGAAACCGTCCTGAAAACTTCGCTCATAGGTCGAGCGGTCGCCGTAAGCATCGCGGTAGCCAATCGTCGCATCGCGGTAAGCGTTCTCATCACGATAATCGGCATTTCTACCCGAAGCGCGGTCGTTCTGTCCGGCGCGATAACCTTCGCGGTAGCCGTTGTCAATCGCAATTCGTCTAACTTCCGAACGGCTGTAAGAACCGTTGTTGCGATCCCGATCTCTGTCTCTGTCATTGTCACGGTCTCTATCGCGGTCGCGGTCGCCGCGATCATCGTCGCGGTCATCACGATCTCTGCGATCACCTCTTGGGCCGCGTCCGTCTCTGCGCCCGTCGCGCGCATCGTGGCCGTTTACGAAAACGTCCCTTTTGTCGCGTTTGCCGTGTCCGCGTCCCTGTGCAAGCGAGACGACGGGCAGCGCGGTGGCAATCACCAGCGCGAAAATCGCCGCCTTCAAGGTGAAATTTTTATTTCTCAAATTTGTCATATCGTCCTCCTGAGAAGCCTAAAAGCGTTCAGTTATGTGTTTCGATTCGAGCCAAGATTTATGTGGCAATCATGCTTCCTAACAATCACTATGCCAAAAGTCGCGCGCCGCTAAGTCGTTCAAAGGCAGTAAACAGAAGATAACAGCGAAGACGGGAATGCACGAAAAAGGATATCCTTCGACATTATCGGCTTGCGATAAGCGGTTTTCGGGCGTGTGGCTTTAGGTTGTATGAGAAGACCTTACGGAGTTGCGGGCAAGCGCGCGTGGTTGTTATAGTTGCCGCTCTGAAAATCATTGCCGGAAACAACTATGTCGGACGCCGCGTTAAGCCATCATCAAACTCTGCACGAACGCCTGCGAAACGTGCGGCAGCAAATAGACGCAGCCGCCGTGCGCAGCCGACGCACGCCGGAGTCCGTGACCTTGATCGCGGTCAGCAAGACGCATCCGCCGGAGCTTTTGCAGCAAGCCATCAATGCGGGGGCGCAGGACTTCGGCGAGAACCGTGTGCAGGAAGCGGCGGATAAAATAGAGATGGTCGGGCGCGAAAGTGCGCGCTGGCATTTGATCGGGCATCTTCAGGCGAACAAAGCGCGCCGCGCCGTGACACTCTTTGATCTGATTCATTCGGTGGATTCGGTGGCGCTGGCACGAAGGCTTGATCGTTTGTGCGGGGAAGAGGGGCGCGAGGCGCTGCCGGTTTTGATTCAAGTTGATCTCGGCGGGGAAGCGACGAAATCGGGCGTCAGCGAAGATGAACTGCCGGAACTCGTGCGCGCTTTGACGGCTTGCGAGCGTTTGCACTTAACAGGCTTGATGACGCTGCCGCCTTTTTTCGAGAACCCGGAGGATGCGCGCCCGTACTTTCGTCGTCTGCGCGCGTTGCGTGACGAACTTGGTTCGCGCGGAGACTTCGGTACGCGCGTCGGCGAACTCTCGATGGGGATGAGCCACGATTACGAAGCAGCGATAGAAGAAGGCGCGACGATGGTGCGTGTCGGCACAGCGATCTTCGGCACACGCGGAAAGCAGCCATACACCCCATAATTTAATGATTAACCTTGACGAGTGAGCTGTCTTCAGATTGATTATTTTTGCAAGTTAACACCTTGCGCCTTCAGCACGTTATGCTCTCATCGGTTTGAAGAAAAATTATGTCGCCCTTTCAATCTATCGGTATTCTGCTCTGGTACGCGGTGGTTACTTTAATCGTCGCGGTCATCGCGCTGATGTTGCTGCGTTACGCCATCAACTATGCGGACATCAATCCGTTTAGCCGGACGGCGCTCTTCATCAGGCGTTTCTCCGATCCGCTCGTCAATCCGGTGCGCGGCAAGCTGATGGGCTTCGGCTTCGATCCGAAATTCGCGCCGCTGGTGACGATTCTGGTGACGATTCTGGTCGGTTACTTTTTTCTGCAACTCGCCGGAAACGTACTGTTCACGCTTGACGGAATCGTAAAGAGTTTGCTCGCAGGCAGACCGCTGATGCTCATCGGCTACTTGCTTTACGGCCTGCTCGCCGTCTATTCGTTGCTGATTATTATGCGCGTGATTTTCTCGTGGGTCGTCAGTTACAGCAATCCCGTGATGCGCTTCTTAACGCGCGCGACAGACCCCATACTCATTCCGGCGCGGCGTATTATTCCGCCGATTGGCATGATGGATATTTCGCCGATCATCGTTATCTTTATGCTGCAACTGTTTCAGGGAGCCATCGCCGGAACGCTTCTTTAACAGCGAGTTAGCCGCGAACTGTTTCAAGCGATGAAATTATTTCGATGATTCGCTGCACGGAACGAGACGGCGCGCTGATCTTCGATGTGCGTGTTGTGCCGAACGCTTCGCGTAGCGGCGTGGTCGGCGAACGTGATGGAGCCTTGCGCGTGCACGTCACTGCGCCGCCGGTCGAAGGCGCGGCGAACAAAGAGTTGATACGTTATCTTGCGCGCCTCTTCAAAGTGCCGCAGCGAAACATCGAAACCGCTTCCGGCCATAACGCGAAAAGCAAGACGCTGCGCATTTACGGAGCCTCGCGCGAGACGCTCGAATCTTTCACGAACGGCATGTAAGCGGGCGGTTGCCGCGCGCGAAAATCGCGTGCTATATTGCCTTTCCGCCGTGCTTTTCATACTTTCATATAAAGGGATCATCATTAATGTCTGGACATTCCAAGTGGCATACTATCAAGCACAAGAAGGGCGCGCTTGATGCCAAGCGCGGCAAGTTGTTTACGAAGCTCATTAAAGAAATCACGGTCGCGGCGCGTACCGGCGGCGGTGATGCCGATGCCAACGCGCGTCTACGCAAAGCCGTCTCCGACGCCAAAGCGGGAAATATGCCGAACGACACGATTGACCGCGCCATCAAACGCGGTACAGGCGAACTCGAAGGCGTCAACTACGAAGAAATAACTTACGAAGGCTACGGCCCCGGCGGAGTCGCCGTGATGATCGAATCCGTGACCGACAATCGTAATCGCACCGTCGCCGAGATCAGGCATATGTTCTCGAAGAACGGCGGCAATATGGGCGAGTCCGGTTCGGTCGGCTGGATGTTTGACAAGAAGGGCTACATCGTCGTCAACAAAGAAACGAAGCCGGAAGATGAACTATTCGAGATCGTCACCGAAGCAGGCGCGGAAGATTTGCGTGACGACGAAGATAATTTCGAGATCATCACCGCGCCGGACAGTTTCGACGCCGTGCTGACCGCCGTCAAAGGCGCGGGCATCGAGCCGGAAGTCGCCGAAGTCGAAATGATTCCGCAAACTTACATCAAGCTCGAAGGGCAGGAAGCCAAGCAGATGCTCAAGCTGATGGAAGTCCTCGAAGACCACGAAGACGTGCAGAAAGTCTCCGCCAACTTCGACATCAGCGATGAGGATATGGCCGGAGCGTGAAACGAAATTTAGCCGTCCGCTAAAAGCCTCTGGCAGAAAATTACTCGTTCGCGGATGACTTTGTTAGCGCCCGTCAAACATTTTGAGAATCGAAACACTGTGCGAATTTTAGGGATTGATCCTGGCAGCGAGACGACGGGCTGGGGCGTCGTCGAGGGCAGCGGCAATCGTTATCAACTGATCGAATACGGCACGGTTAAAGCTTCGCCGCGTGAGCGGTTTTCCGCGCGCCTGTTGCTTATCAGCAACGGAATTGAAGCCATCATCGAACGGCTCAAGCCGGATGTGTTTTCGATTGAAGAAGCCTTTTACGCGAAGAATGTGCAGGTCGCAATCAAACTCGGACAGGTGCGCGGCGTCGCGCTGCTCGCGGCGGAACGCGCCGGATTAGAGATTCACGAATACTCGCCGCGATTGATTAAGCAAACAGTCGTCGGCTACGGCAACGCCGAAAAGCAACAGGTGCAGGAGATGGTGCGCGTGCTTCTCTCGCTCACGAGCGCGCCGCAACCGCACGACGCAGCTGACGCGCTCGCCATCGCCATCTGCCATTTTCATCACGCGGGCAGCCGGCAACGCATTCTTGCCGCAGACGCCCGCGTGAAACTTGCATCGAAAGTTTCGCCTGCGACTCGCCGCCGCGTTCTTCGCTAACGCTTCACCGAAGCGGCGCGCGAGTATGTCGCCTCTCTCACTCTCACCTTGCCGAAGGAGTCTCAAGCCATGCCTTTTCGTGTCTCAACCCAACCGGCTTTTTCAATTAACAGCTTCGCGCTAAATGCTGCCGCGATAACGATGACGGCGATTCTTTGTTTATTAAGCGTATGCCCGCAAGTCTTCGCGCAGAAACGGCGCACGTTCGATGGGGGCGGTGCGCGGGCGGTCGTCGTAGACGAAAGGTTGGCGGTGCTGCGCGGCGCACCGGATATTTCCGCGCCGCTGGTACAGCGTTTGAGTCGCGGGCGTGTCGTCTTTATCTCCGGTGTGCGGCGCACGCCCGACGGTCTTTTGTTCTACCGCGTCGCCGTCACGCGCCGCACGCGCGGCTGGTTGCAGAGCGATAGCGTCGTTGTGCCCGCGCGCGCTGGAGAAGATGCGCGGCTCGCGCGGTTAATCAACGGCTCGGAGAGTTTTGATCGGCTGGCGCGGGCGCGTATCTTTCTCGATGTATTTCCGAAATCAACTGTGCGCCCTGCAATCTTGTTGTTATACGGAGATGCGGCGGAGGATGCCGCCGCGAAGCTTTCGCGCGACGCGGGCAAACGGCTCGACGAACGCGAAGTAGTCGCGGGCGGTGCGCCCGGCTTCAGTTACTATCTGAATTTCAACGAACTAGACCGCTATCAACGCAACGGAATCAATTTTGTTTTCGACCGGACGGCGAAGCAGTTTCATTATGACGGCGCAAGCTGGCGTGAGATTTTGCGGCGCTATCCGCGTAGCCCCGAAGCGGAACAAGCGCGGGCGCGTCTCGCTTCGCTGCAAAGTGTTTCGCGGCGCTGAAAATATCCGAACCGCATTGCGAAATGGTTGTTGCAAAATCCGGCGCGTGCGGTTAGATTGTCCGCGTTGATCTCGAAACTAAAGTGGAGGTCTCCCCGAAGAACAAACGGGTGCGCCTCTTTAACAACCAGCAATCGTTGGAGGTAAAATATAGTGCCGACCGGAACCTGCCCGGAATGTGAAGCGGACGTTCACGTTGATACGGACGCCGACAAGGGCGATGTAATGTCGTGCGAAGAGTGCGGAACGGAACTTGAACTCGTCGGCCTCGATCCCGTCGAACTAGATGTGGTGGAGGAAGATGACTTGGACGACGAGGAGGAAGACGAAGACAGTTAAAACACGAAACACAACAATGAGCGGCGCAGGCGAAGCGGCCATGTTCCGGAAATCAAACGACGAAGCGAAACACACACCTTCGTTGAAGAAAAGATTTCGGAATATCTCGCTTCCTGCGCCGCTATTGCTTTGTCTACCTCACCGCACATTGTTAAATCCGCGCCCTTCTTTATTGCGGTAGAGCGTTAGCGCGCCGCGCTCTGATAGGTCGGGCGATTCTGCCGCACACGCAATCCCGGCGGCGCTTCGATGCGAATCGAATGCGCGCGCCCGTCACGTCGTTTCTCTTCACTCGGATAAAAAGCCAGCACATAAGTTGAAGTAACCTCTTCGGCGAGCTTTAGAAAAAGCGGATCGAAGTTTTTATCCGTCGCATAGACGCTTGTGCCGCCCGTCTTTTCCGCCAGCCCGCTGACATCCAGAGGCGTCGGCAACGGCGCGCGTTCGGTTGACACCAGCAGGCGCGAGTAAGACGGCAACGTGACGGTATAGACGCTTGTCTCGGCGGCGTTGGCGCGCTCGATCACCGTGAGTGGCGCAACCGTATCGCCGACCGGGAAGCCGTCCGTAACGACGATCACCGCGCGCTTTAAGAGACGCCGCTCGCGCGTGCGTGGTGCGTTTTTGACGAGCAGCCGGATCGCATCGTCAACCGCATCGTAAGTGTGCGTTGAGAGTCCGTTCGGTTCGTGTGCAAGGCGCTCAAAGGTGCGTTCGAGCTTATTCGGATCGCTTGTGAACGGCTGCAATACCTTGACCTTCATCCCGAACGTCGTCACGGCGATAACGGATGAGCTGTTGGATAATCGCTTCGAGAAGACACGCATCGCGTTGCCGAGCCGTTCCAACTCTTCGGCGGACATACTGCCCGAAACATCCAGCGCGAACACAATCGCGGCAGGACGCGATGCGCCGCTGCTGCCCCCGCGCCGCTCGACATTAAAGAAAGAGATGGGTCGCTGCACACCGTCTTCGTAAAGCTTAAAATCGGTCGGGCGTAAATTGCGCACGATGTTTCCGTTCGCGTCCGTTACCGTCGCATCAACCAGTACAAGGTCTGTGTCAATGCGCAGAATATCTTCGGCTTCGCTGGTATTATTCGGCGGCGCTTCAATCGGCGTTGAGACGCGGCGCGGGCGCTGTTGTTGATCAATCGGTACGTTTGTTTGCTGGCACTGCGCGACGTGCTGTGAAAGCACAAGCGCAAACGTGAGACACCGCAACGCGCCGCGTAGCCTCCGCCCGCGCTTTGCGTTAAAGTTCATCGTAATTTGCGAGCCGAAGAGATCGAACATAGCGGAGGAATATTTGAACGAAAGATTGACCGGACTTGTTAATTGCGCGCCCGTCACAGTCCGCGCCGGTTAGTTGTGAACCAAATCCTACTGCCTGCTCGAAATTATACAGGACGATTCCGTTCACGCGCCAGATGCTTGCTTTACCTCGCCGGGCAACACAGGGTGGCTGTCGGTGCATCAACCCTTTGCTTTCCCTTTTGCGTCTCTCGTTATAATGTGCGGCGCGCATGATACAATGCCCGCCCGAAGATTATTTGAAACGTCGTATGAATGATAAAGATTTCAACTCTAAAGCCATGATCCTGTGTAAATCAACCAGCCTTTTGTTCATCTCTCTGTTGTTTGCCGTGCCGTGTCTCGCGCAGCAGACCGGAAGCGTTAAAGGCAAGGTGCGTGTCGAGAGCGGCGCGGGTGCGGCGGGCGTCGCCGTTATCGCGCGCCAGAAAGAGCAGGAGATCGCGCGTGCGGAAACGGATCGCAAAGGAAATTTCACGCTTAACGGACTCGCGCCGGGAGTTTACGAACTGATGTTTCGCCGTACGGGTTTGAGCGTCGGTTCGATTGAAAACATCGAGGTGCAGGCCGGAAAAACGCGCACGCTCAACGACCGTCTTGTATTAACCGTTGATGCAGGCTCCATCGCGTATGTGCGCGGCAGCGTCTTCGACGGGCAGGGACGCAGCGTGCCCGGCGTGCGTGTCGAACTCGCGCGTCTGGCGGCGGACGGCATGGCTAAAAGAGTTGATGAGCGACCGACGGGCGAAAGCGGGGAATTCGTGTTCCGGCTCCCGCCCGATAAAGCTAGGTATCGTGTGACGGTGAAGGCCAAAGGCGCAGCACCGGCGATGAAGGATGTGGAAGTTGAGGGGGCGGCCATTTATCGCATCGCCCTCTCGTTGCAGCCCGCAAATGATAAGTAAAAACGAACGCCGATTAAGTCAATACCGCTTGCGATGAAGGATGACGCAGAGCATCAAGAATCCCAGCCGCGCGACGAATTCTTAACCGCGCGCCAGCTTGCAACTATTCTGCAAGTGAGCGAAACGACCGTCCGCCGCCTCGCACACAAGGGGCGCATCCCCTGCATACGTCTTACGCCGCGCCTGACACGCTTTCATCTTCAATCCGTTCGTAATGCGCTTAACGGCGTTCCCGCATCGCGCCCGCGCCACACCTCGAAAGCGGCGGAAAACTCCGACGAAAATCCGCAACTATCTTTCAGCGATTTGCTCTAAAGCCAAGTATCGGGCACGCCGCCGCGCATAAAAGTTTACAGTTTGAGATTCATCTTGTCGCCGCGCGCCGCCGCATTGCGTTGAGCGATCCGACATCAATCCAGCGCCCGTTACGTTCCAAGTAGATGCGCGGCTCGCGTGGAGGATATTGCCGCGCAAATTTCGGATTACGCGCAAGCAGCGGCACGACGCCTGAATTGCTGCCCGTCGTTGCGATACGCCATTGACCGTTTTCGCGCACGAGGTATTGCCGCGCGACGACTTTACCCGCGCCCGCGATAGGCTGCGCGATGTGCCCATACATCACCGTGTCAACTGTTGCGACATCGCCGCCGACATGAACCGCGCCCATCTCCAAACGGTCTATCTCCATGCCGTAAGAGTCGCGCGCTCTTTGCAGACCGTTCGCAAAACGCTCGCGCGTGATGCGTTGGCGTGAAGCATTCGGCAACGATTCGTAAAGCGCCGCGTAATCGCCCGCGCGCAGTTGGCCGAAAGCGCGCTCCATCGCCGCCCGCACCGCCCCTTCTTCGCCCGCCGCAAGCACCGGCAGTGCAGAAGCCGCACAGATAAGCAATGCGATGAGTGTCACCGCGAGTTTGTTAATCTTCATCTTGATCCGTATCGCTTTCATGATCGAAATTTGTATCGTCGTGTTCGATGACGGAACGGCGTAGGCGGTTGCGCAGGCTGAGAAACCAGGCGACTGCGCCGAGTGCCGCCGCGACAAACGTCGCGTCCAGATTGTCTCGCAGCGCCCAGAAAAGAACGGCGGCCATTAAACAAAGAACCGAAACGATAATCCACGCACGCTCCATCAGTTGTTTCTTTCTTCACTACGCGCTGCTTTCGTTCACGCGCGGTGCTTCTTCTTTATCTGACATTAACGGGAATCATTGTTTCGACAGTGCGCGGCGGATAGCAAGCTTGATTGTCGCAGGGCTGCGCGCGTAGTTTGCCGTGAAGTTGGTGCGCGCCCTTCGTCGCCGAGGCATCAATGCGCAAAGGCAGCTTGATAATCGCAACGCCCTCATACACCTTGATCGGCTGTTCCGCGAACGCAAACTTTTTTGTCACCGAAGACGGATAAACGGGTGCGCCCGCCGCACTGATGCCGCCCTCCGCTTCAATCTTCAATTCCGTCGGAATCAGATGCGGCAGCGACGGCGGATTGGCGTTGATGTGGTAATTCTCCGCGATCAAAACGCGCACCGTCGCTTCCGCCGGATTGCCCGCCGTCGCCTCAATCGCCTGCGCTTCCGCCCGCACAATCTCTTTGCGCGGCGTTGCCTGCGTTGCGGGCGTCTCCGTCGAAGCAACGGGCGCGCTTTGCGTTGGCGCGTTGTCAGTCTTAGCGCACGATGCTGCAACGAGCACGAGAAGCGACAGGCAGCACGCGATGATGGCGGGTTTCATAAGTAAGCGTCTCCGGGCAGTTAAGCGTTGAGAAGTTTATAAACGAGTTGACGCGGCGGTTCGTTGGCCTTTGAAAAAGTTGCGCACGGACGCGAGCATTCCACGTATGCGGCGCACGACCTTCGGCAGAACCCACACGAGGACGAGCAGGAAAATGGCGATGATGATGAGAATTCCCAACGGATGCAACACGGCGAAGACGGCCGCGCCGATTGTCAAGATATCTTCGATAAGCGAGAGCGCCCAATTGGTAAAAGGCTCCGGGCTTGTGTTGGCCGCCGCGCGCACGGTTGCCTTTGTGCCGTGAGTTGAGAGCGCGAGGCCGCCGCCGAGAAGCAGCGCGGCGACCTGCACCGCCGGATTCAGTTGGGTGGTTGCCGCCGCCGCCAACGCCGCGCCCGCCGGAACACGTATGAAGGTATGCACGGCGTCCCACACCGTATCAACATACGGAATCTTGTCGGCGACGAACTCTATGCAGTAAAGAAAAAGCGCGATGCCGATCACGAAGGGATTGCTCAGAACGTGTAGGCTTCCGGGAAGCTCCGCGAGCTTGTAATGTTCGAGCAAACCTAACGTCGCCACCGTCGCATACAGATTGATGCCGGACGTCCACGCCGAACCGAGCGCAAGGCCGAGGATTTGAATTAAGTTCATTCTTCCTCCTTCTTATGCGTGTCGGGGCGCTTGATGCCGAACTTGTCCAGACGATATTGTAACGTGCGGAAAGTGAGGCCGAGCAGCTTCGCGGATTTCGTGATGTTGTAATCCGTCTGCTCCATCGCCTGCATAATCAATCCGCGTTCGACATCTTCAAACGAAATGCCTTCGGCGGGCAGCTTAAAGGCGGTTTCGGATACGGGACGCGATTCCTGACGAACTTCGAGCGGCAGATCGTCAATCGTGATTTGATCGCCCTCGCACAACAAAATGGCGCGCTCGATGGCCGATTCCAATTGCCGCACGTTGCCCGGCCAACCGTAATCAACCAGCATCCGGCGCGTTTCCGGCGTCAACCCGCGCACCAGACGCGAAGTATTGCGCGTGTGTTTCTTCAAAAAGAAATCTATGAGAACCGGGATGTCGTCGCGCCGTTCGCGTAGCGGCGGAACGTCAACCGAGAGCACGTTGATGCGATAGTAAAGATCGTCGCGGAAACGTCCGTCGGCGACCATCGCGCGCAAGTCTCTGTTTGTTGCGGCGACAACGCGCACGTCAATTTTGATGGCACGTGTGCCACCGACGCGGCGTATCTCACGCTCCTGCAAGGCGCGCAAAAGCTTGGCCTGCATCGTGATGTCCAGCTCGCCGATTTCATCAAGAAAAAGCGTGCCGCGATCCGCGACTTCAAACAAACCTTTCTTCTCGGCGTGCGCGCCTGTGAAAGAACCTTTCTCGTGGCCGAAGAGTTCCGATTCGAGAAGGTTTTCGTTAATCGCGGCGCAGTTGACGGCCTGAAACATTTCCGTCACGCGCGGGCTTTGATTGTGAATCGCGCGTGCAATCAATTCTTTGCCTGTGCCGGATTCGCCGCGAATAAGGACGGTCGAACTTGAGCGCGCGACTTTCAGAATCATCTTTTTGACGGCTTCCATTTCGGGCGAGGCGGAGATGATCTCAACATCGAGCGCGTCCAAACGCAAAAGCGCGCGGTTGATCGTCTCAAGCAACGTCTCGCGGTCGTAAGGCTTTTGCAGGTAATCGAACGCGCCGCGCCGCAGGGCTTCCTTCGCCGAATCAATCGAGCCATGCGCCGTCAACAGAATAACGATAATAGATGAATCATATACGAGCAGTTGCTGCAAAAGCTCTATGCCGTCCATGCCCGTCATCTTGAAATCGGTCAGCACCAGATCGAAACGATGCTCGCGGGCAAACTTCAAAGCCGCTTCGCCGCTCGATGCGGTCGTCACGTTGTAACCCTCGCCGGACAAAATCATCTCGAGAATTTCGCGCTGCGATTTCTCGTCGTCAACTACAAGTATGCTTTTACGTGCCATATTGAAAGCCTCAAATGTTAAATTTGGATGTTAACGGATTATAGACTACTACTTGAAAATCTGGAGTCTAAAGTTCACAAAGTCCATGAGTCACGCCGACTACTATACAATATACAAAAGGCATTGCGGTTCAACTTGAAAATATGGCTCAATGCTACCTGCGCCGAAAGATAAAATTAATTCATTACCTGCAAGGTATTACCGTTAAGATAATATTCCTTATGTGATACACTGTGCTTATGTTTTGTCAGCAGTCCGAATTAATTGGAATCAGCTCGAATATGATCGAAGTTAAAATCAGGGAAGTTGCGGAAGCGCAAGGGATTAATACGGCATACAAGTTACAAAAGGCTTTGAATATTGCGCCGTCTGTGGCCGCGAGACTTTTTAACGGCGAGTTTAAGCAAATTTCAATAGAGACGATGGACAAGCTTTGTACGGTTCTCGATGTTGAGGCTGGCGAATTATTCGTTAGAGTCGAGAAGAAAAAAGCGGACGTAAGGAGACGCGGTAAATGTCAGCGCAAATCCCTTTAGTTGATGGCGTCGAAACAGCTCCGGCGAAGCGAGTTCAAGGCGGCATTGCGACAACCGATGTCGTTATGTCTGCTTATGTAAGCGGTAACGCCGAAGTCTTTCCGCAAGTGTTGGCTCTGCACGTGCCGGAAGGCTCTACGATTGCCGATGTGACGTGGGGCAAAGGTGTGTTCTGGAAAAGTATTCCAGAAGGCGTTTATACCGTTAAAGGAACAGACCTCAAAACAGGTGTGGATTGTCGCAAACTTCCGTATGAAGACGCTTCAATTGATTGCGTCGTGTTAGACCCGCCGTACATGGAAGGTCTGTTTAGAAAATCAAAAGACCACTTGGCCGGAGCGGGAACGCACGCCGCGTTTCGTGAACATTATTCAAACGGTGATAGTGCTGAAGAAGGTTCTCCGAAATGGCACGCGGCGGTGTTGGATTTGTATTTCAAAGCGGGACGGGAAGCCCGGCGTGTGCTGCGTAACGGTGGCGTTCTGATTGTTAAATGTCAGGATGAGGTGAGCGCCAACCGGCAGAACTTAACGCACGTCGAAATCATCAACGAATATGAACGGATACACTTCTATACGAAAGATTTATTCGTCGTCGTGCGGCAAAATAAGCCGGGCATTAGCAGGTTAAAGAAACAGGTTCATGCCCGCAAAAATCATTCTTACTTTCTGGTTTTTGTGAAAATGCCGGAAGGAACGAAACGCGAAACTACTCGCTCACGATAAGTTTATCGTCGTCGCCTTCAATTACAATCGGTTTAGCGGCTGTGCGCTTTCGTTCTTCAATAATCTCATCGAGCAAGGTAAAAGGCTCATCTCTAAGCGGCGGCTCCGGTGGATAAACAACCGGGACGAGCGAAGCTAATAGATGCTCTTGTTGCGTCGGTGTGTATTTCCTGAATCGGCTACGCGGTAAGTCCTGATTTTTGACAAACAGAAAACGCCACTCGTTTGTAAAAGCGAAAATATTAATGGCTAATAAATCAAACTCGCCTACTAACAAGCATGTCGTATTTACCGATGAACCGTCTGGAAGTTCGATAATACGTCTATCGCTGGCATCGCATTGCGCCGTTCCGATGTAGCGTCCGCCCGCTTCCCGTATGCTATTTGTTTGAAGCGACTTCGATTCAACAATAAAGCTCTGTCCTTTGTAAGTTACGACAAGATCGCCTTTCTTCTTTCTATCATGGTCATCGTATTTGGTGGCGTGCGTGATTCGCGCAGAAGAAAACCAGAGCTTATGAAGCTTCATTTCGGCAACATAGCCGAACATATTGCCGCGCATACTTGGGTTTTTATCTACAATTTCGGTAAGTTCTTCGGCGGTAATCTGCCAACGCTCAAGAATAGTAGCTTGTTTCTTTAGTGATAGATTCATAGCATTGGACTCTTTGACTTCAAACTCCAGTCTCCTGTGTTGCGGGAAGCGTAATCGTAAACGTCGTGCCGTGTTCCGGCTTTGAAATAACGTAGATTGTGCCGCCGTGATCCGTGACGGCTTTTTTGACGATGGCGAGGCCGAGTCCCGTGCCCGTCTCTTTTGTGGAAAAGTAAGGCTCGAAGACTTGCGAGATATGCTCGGGGGGGATGCCGCGCCCTGTGTCCGTGATGTCTATGCGGGCGCGTTCGCCGCCGTCGTCCGGCGCGAGCTTGATGGAAAGCGTGCCGCCCTTGCCGTCAATCGCTTGCAAGCCGTTGATGACGAGATTGGTGAAGACGGAGCGCAAGGATTCCGCATCGCCCAAGACCTGCGGCACTGCGCCAACAGCTTCGACGCGCGTTTCGATGCCGTTCTCGGTGGCCGTCACTTCAACCATTCGCAGCGCGTCTTCGGCGACGGCGCGCAGATCGAGCGGGCGCAGCTCAAGTTTGGGCGGGCGCGTGTAGTTCAAGAATTCGCTGATGCGCGTATTGATGCGCGCGACCTCCGCTTTCAATTGATCGGCGAGCCGTCCGAACGTCTCTCGTTTTGCTTCGTCAACGGGCGCAAAGGCGGTGCGCAAATGATCGAGCGTGAGATTGATATAGTTGAGCGGATTTCTGATTTCATGCGCGATGGCCGAAGCAAGACGCCCGACGACTGCCGAGCGTTCGGCTTGATTGAGACGCGCTTCGAGATCGCGCGTGCGACCGAGTCCGGCGATCATTTCGTTGAAGCGTGCGGCGAGTGCGCCCATCTCGTCACGGCGGTCTGCGGCAGGCACGCGAAAATCGAAATCCCCGGCGGCGACTCTAAACGCAGCGTCCGACAACTCCTTAATCGGGCGCGTGAAACGCCAGACGAGAATACTCGCCGCCAGCATTGCGACGAGCAGAATAATAAAAGTGTAAAGCAGCGGGCGCGCGGCCTGACGACTCCACCAACTGCTCGACGCCCGCGCCGAACCGAGCACGACGATGACGTACCAGCGGCCTTGATCTGTCTCTAAAGGAAACGTCAAAGCGCGCGGCTCTCCGGCTTTTGTTTGCAACGCGATGGCATTTTGCGAGAGCGGCGCTTCGCCGTTTAACTGCCCGGCATTGACGAGCGGCGGCAACGCTTCGCGTATATCCGACAACGGGTAAGGCTTTAGTTTATTGTCGTCGCCAATCGGCGGGAAGTATTCCGAGTCGAGGCTGTCTGTGACCAGCCCCTGCGCATTGACGATCAGGATGTTGAGAACCGGCCCCGTCTCTTTATTAAAGAAGGGAAGCCGCGCCTGTTTTTGCAGTTCGCTGAGATACTCGTTGGATGAGACGCCTTCCGATCCCATCGCCAGCGCCGCCGCCAGCGCCTGCTCCTGTTCTGCGATCACGCGGGCGACGCGCTGTTCCGCACGCACGTTGAGAAAGTACTGCACGCCGAGCGTCACGACGAGCAAGGCGGCCAGCACCAGCAGCAGCCGCCCGCGAAAACTGTTGATTAAATCGAGCACCTTCATCGTCGGATTGAATCTATACGAAACCGCCGTCTTATCAGATAGCTGCGTGCGAGTTAAGGCACGGAGCTTTTGCCAGGCGCGATGTTAATTGGTTCTTAAATTATTTTGTTGCCGCTCCACTAACGTAAATGGTATAGTCGCAATGGTCTCTAAAGCAACTTTCCCAGAGACCGTCAAAGGGGAATTCTTCCCGTTCACCGAAACAGAAGCCATAAGACACACAGAGTTCAGGAGCTGCTAAAGAGCATTGCGTTTGCATAAAGATTCAATTCGATTCAATTCATTGAGGCCGCCGCGCCGCGCATTATCGCGCATCCAAAAGAATCCGCTCGCACGCCATACGCCGCTGCACTTCAATTTTGGCGACGCAAGGCGCTGCTGCTCCTACTCGAATCATCAAGAGCGAGGTTTTTAATGAAGCACACTCCACGAAGTTTCGTCGCGTCCCTGTCAACCGTCGTGCTCGGCCTGATGCTTTTCATTGCGTTGCCCTCCAGCGACGCTTTAGCTGCATCGGCCAAACAATCGCACGCCCGCGCCGGTAAAGTTTCGGCATCCGTTGCGAAGACAAGCAAAAATGCGCGTGCATCGAGAGACGCGGACAGTGATCGCAGAGGCGTACGCCGTGCGGCCTCTTCGCGGCGCGACCGTGTGGCAGAAGCACGCCGGATTGCAGAGGAGCGACGACGTGAACGCGAAGAGGCCGCGCGCCGTGCGGAGGCTGCCCGCCGCGCCGAACTCGCGCGCCTCGCCGCCATCGCCCGCCAGCGTGCCGCCGATCAAGCGTGGCGCAACGAAACCGCCGCGAATATTTTGAACGACGACACGACGGGCGAAGATTTGGAAGTGCGTCGCGCCGCCGTCGCCGCGCTCGGCAATCATGCCGGTTCGGTCGTCGTCTTAGACCCGAAAACGGGACGCATCTACACAATCGTCAATCAGGAATGGGGAGTGCGTCGCGGCTTCAAACCGTGCTCGACGATAAAACTCGTGACGGGACTCGCGGGCTTGACCGAGAACGTCATCGGGCCGGAGCAGGTTATCGGCGTTTCCAGCTATCGCCTCGATTTGACGGACTCGCTCGCTTTTTCAAACAACGGATATTTTCAGAACGTCGGCGGGCGCGTCGGCTTTGATCGCATGGTCTCTTACGCGCGCCAACTCGGTTTGGGCGAGCGCACGGGCGTCAACCATCCGAATGAATATGCCGGGCGCGTGCCTGTCTTCAAGAGCGGCTACGCCGTCAACCATATGTCTTCGCACGGCGACGATTTCGATGTCACGCCCCTGCAACTCGGCGCGCTCGTCTCCGTGATTGCCAACGGCGGAAATCTCGTCGCGCCGCATCTGCCGCGCACGCCGCAGGAAAACACACAGTTTCAAACGGAAGTGCGCCGCCACGTCAATATCTCTTCGGAAAACTTTCGCCGCATGATTCCCGGCATGATCGGTGCGGTCAATTACGGTACGGCGAAATACGCTTACAGCCCCGTTCAAACCATCGCCGGAAAAACCGGCACGTGCATCGAAGACGGCAACTGGGTCGGTTTGTTCACATCGTATGCGCCGGTCGTTGATCCGCGCCTCGCCGTCGTCGTTGTTTCGCGTGGCTCGGACGGGCGCGCACATTTTCCTGTCGCCGTTGCGGGCAGAATCTACCGCGCGCTCGAAGGACGCTTCGGCACGGGCGCAACAAACGGCGGGCAAATTGCGACAACACCGAGCACGCTCGTGCCGCGCCCGAAAGTTGATCCGCGAACTGCCGCCGCCATCGCGGATGAAGATAGAGATGCGAACGGCGAGGCGGATTCCGCAGGTGTTTTGACAACCGATTCCGTGACGGGCAATGCGCGCAGCACCGTCAAAAGCGTGGCGATGCCTGTCACACGTAGGCCGTCTGAAATTACCATTCAACCCGCCGCCCCGCGCGCTAAACAAATTACGTCGCAGCAAACGTATGATGGCCGGGCGCGCCGCGTTTTGAGCAACCAGCCTTAAGGAAGAAAGCGGCCTGTTCGCTTCAAACCGATCTCTGCCGGACTTGCGCTCTCAATATACGCGAGTCCGGCAGAGATTTTTGTTTGATTACATTCTGATTGTATTTTGCCGCGCAGCTGCCGCGAGGCTTGACACGCTTTATTCAATGTTGCAGGATTGTCGAGCATCGCTATACAATTTTTGATTAACGCGGAATGCTTGTGTGACTCCCCCGTTCATAGGCAGCAAGCCGCAGCGCCTTTGCATACGCGCTGTGGCGGCAACCGTCTCTCGTATCGCGCGCATCTTATTTACTGCACGTGAGGCTTGAGTAAGCAGATTCACTCGTCCCCTTAATAAATTTTTTGGAATCTTGGAAACGGACATCGTTCGGAGGACTAAGGACAAATGAAACAGATGATTCGATTATTGACGCTGACCGTAATGATGGTCGCCATGCTCGCTCCCGGCGCGTTTGCGCAGACCACCGGATCGCAAACCGCAGCCGCCGGACAGAGCGATGAAGACGCTAAACGCGATCTTTATGTGCGTTTTACCGGCAAGATTAAGAAAGACCGTCCCGGCGCATATCAGGACGGCAAAGAGTATGTTGAAAAATATCCGAACGATAACAGCCCGCAAGCGGCCTACATCAAAAAGTATATCGCCGCTTACGAAAGCGACCAGAAGGCGGCTGAAACAGGCAAAGAGAAAAGCGATATCGCGCAGTTAGTGAAAGATAAAAAGTACGATCAAGCTTACGCGAAGGGCAGGCAGTTTCTCGCCGGTCATCCAGACGATCTGGCGACGACGCTTAACACCGCGTGGTCTGGCTGGCAACTTTCGTTCAAAGACAACGCTTCAACCAATGCCGAAGCCGGTAACTATGCGCGCAAAGCCATACAGTTAATCGAAGCAGGCAAGACGCCGGTTGAAGGACAGGCTTTCACCGCGAAAGATGAAACGCTCGGCTGGCTCAACTACGCGCTCGGCACGTACGCGCTGGCTTCTACGTCGCCCGACGCCGCAGGCTTCTTTATCAAGGCCGCGCAGTTCGAGGGTTTTGCCAAGAAAGACCCGACGCTTTACGAGCGCCTTGCGGTTGTCTATCAGGCGACCGAATACACCAAGCTCGCTGAAGACTACAAGACGCGCTTTTCTACCGAAGAGTCGCGCGCCACGCCGGAAGGCAAGGCCGCGACCGAGCGAATAAACGATTCGATTGATCGCATCATTGACGCCTACGCGCGCGCCGTCGCTTACAGCGGAACCGAGCCGAGGTATGCCGCGAAGAAAGCCGATTGGACGAAACAATTGACAGACTTCTACAAATTCCGCCATGACAATTCAACGACCGGCCTCGACCAATTAATCGCCAGTGTGACTGGCAAGCCGTTGCCGCAACCCGGACAGCCCGTGACTTCGACGGCTCCCGCCGCAAGTTCTTCTACTGTACAACCGGCGAGCAGCAGCGGTACTGCGAATGCAACAGTCGGGACAAGCGTAGAGGCAAAGCCCGCGACGACCTCCACGACGACCAAAGCCACCGTCACCACAACGACCGCTAAGCCATCTGTTGCTCCGTCGGCAACAACCAAAACGACGGTCGCCCCGGCAACGGGCGCAAAGACCAAAACCACGACAACGACTACCAAGCGCCCGTAGAGTTTTTCCGCAACAATCGCGCTTAAAATATCAAGGCCGTGCGCCGCGTTCAATTTATTTCGACGCGGCGCACGGCCTTTTGTTACAATCAAGCTCATCGTGAAAAGATCAAAACCCGTCGCGCCCGATTTCGCCGAACTCGAAAAATTGCTCGGATACAGTTTCCGCGACCCGGCGTTGCTTGAACGCGCCGTTACACATCGCTCTTGGGCGCACGAGCAGGTTGCGCCGGGCGAGGAAGAGGCGGCGCGTCGTCTGCATAACGAGGCCTTTGAATTTCTGGGCGACTCGGTGCTCGGCCTCGCCGTTGCCGATTATCTTTTCAAATCGCATCCGAATGTTACCGAAGGCGAACTCTCGCAGATGAAGCATCGTTTGGTGAGCGCGACGACGCTTGCCAAGGCCGCTGTAGAATTGACGCTCGGAACATATCTGCGCGTCGGGCACGGCGAAGAGAAGACCGGAGGCCGCCGTAAATGCGCGCTCCTTGCGGATGCTTTTGAAGCCGTGCTCGCCGCGATATTTCTTGACGGCGGAATGGAACCGGCAACGCGCTTTGTGCGTCAGGCACTCGAACGCCAACTTGAAGATGTTGACCCGGAAGGTGCTGCCGCCGCCGATTTCAAAACCATGTTGCAGGAGCGTTTGCAGGCCGAGCTTGGCGTCGCGCCCCAATACACTGTCACGAAGACCTTGGGGCCGCCGCATCGCCGTACTTTTCACGTCGAAGTCAGTTGGGACGGAGGTCGTGAGCAGGGAACCGGACGCAGCATTAAAGCTGCTGAAACGGTGGCCGCTCGCCGCGCCCTTGAAAGCCTTGGCGCGCCGCCGCAGGAGAACAGCCGCCCGGCCAGCGCCAGCTGAATTCTTCTTGTAACCGTCTCACGTTGAAGCCGCCGCTTGACCGTTGATGTAAGCCTTATCTACGATACTTTTTATGAATGACGATCACACTAACACCGGCGTCGCCGAGCCGCCCGCAACACAGAGGCCTTCGCCCGTCAACCCGACAAGCACACAGGATTCTTCGCGCGCCTCTACGGTCGCGTCGCGTCCATCCGACTCGAACGCCTCCGCCGACGTGAAAGCGAAACCGGCGGGGCCGCCGAAAACAATCTGGCGCGAGTATTTTGAATCTGCCGCTGTGACCGTGATTATGGCGCTCTTCGGGATGGCGTTCATCGTACAGGCGGTGGTTGTGCCGACCGGCTCAATGCTGAACACGATTCTTATCGGCGACCATCTGCTCGTTAATAAGTTTATCTTTGCGCCCGGCCCGTCGCTGCCTTTGTTGCCGCAACGCCCGATCAAACGCGGCGATATCATCGTCTTCAAATATCCCGGCAATAAATACAATCCGAGAAGCGACTACGAGCGCGATCCGCCATCACCGCCCTTCAGCACGAATTTCGTCAAGCGCGTAATCGGTATTCCCGGCGACCGCATAGAGATCAATGGCGAACGTGTCATCGTCAACGGGCAACCGTTGCGCGAACGTCACATCGTCGCCAACGATGCCTGCCCCGGCGCGCTTGGCGACGACCCTTGCCACAACGCGCCGCTCAACATCGTCGGTAAACCGGCATCTTCAGCCGATGGCAACGCTTATAATGTTTACTACAATTCAGGGCCGCATATCGCTTTTGAGAATTACCCTACTTTTGAAAAAGAAGGGAACGGCAAAAGTTTGACTGTGCCCGCCGATTCCTATTTCGTGATGGGCGATAACCGCGACAATAGTGACGACAGCCGCTTCTGGGGCTTTGTGCCGCGCAATCTAATCATCGGGCGCGCGATGTTCGTCTACTGGTCTTACGATAAGAGCGCCGATTCGAGCGGTAATTTTCTATTGGATTTTTTCCGAAACACGCGCTGGAATCGCACCGGCACGATGGTCAAGTAAAAGATGCTTGCATCCTATTTGAAGATCAAGGAGGCGACATGGCGGCTGAATCAATGTGGAAGCTCGGCGGGCTGACGTGGAAGGATTTGGGAACGCGCGTCTGGTCGGAAATAAATGAAGACGATGTCTTCGGGCGTGCCGCGCAGTTGGCTTACTATTTCCTGCTCGCGCTTTTCCCGCTGCTGCTTTTCCTGACCTCCATCATCGGCATCCTGCTCGGTTCGGGAACAGGCTTGCGCCATAGTTTGTTCAATTATCTGGGGCAGGTGTTGCCCGGCTCTTCCGCCGAATTGATTAGTTCGACGATGCGGGAAGTAAGCGAAGCGAGCAGCGGCAGCAAAATCTCGTTCGGAATTCTCGCGGCATTGTGGGCGGCCTCGAACGGCATGGGCGCAATCTGCCAATCGCTCAATGTGGCGTATGACGTCAAGGAATCGCGTTCGTGGTGGAAGACGCGCCTCGTTGCCGTCGGGCTGACGATTGCCATCGCGGTGCTGATAATTTCGGCGCTGGTGCTGGTGCTTTACGGAGGCAAGATCGCTGAAAGCGTCGCGGCGCATTTCGGACTCGGTGATGTTTTTACGACGGCGTGGAAAATCTTGCAGTGGCCGATTGTGCTCGCCTTTGTGCTGCTGGCTTTCGCGCTTATCTATTATTTTGCGCCGGACATAAAAGAACGGAAATGGACTTATGTGACGCCCGGCACGGTTATCGCCGTCGCGCTGTGGCTGCTCGTCTCCTTCGGCTTTAAGCTTTATCTAAGTTACTTCGATTCCTATAGCGCGACCTACGGCTCGCTCGGCGCGGTAATCGTGCTGATGCTGTGGTTCTATTTTACGGGCACGGCCATTCTCGTTGGCGGCGAGATTAACTCGGAAATAGAAAATGCGACGGCACAGGCAGGCGCGCCCGACGCCAAAGAAAAAGGCGAGAAGAGTCCGCGCGACGACAAACAAGAGGCGAAGCAGGCGAGCCGCGCCACTCAACCAAACGGCAAACAGCGCGACACCGCAACTGCCAGCCGAACGCCTGTTAGCGCGAATCAGTCAACGAATCACAGCGCGGACGGTCAAGGCTTGAGCGCCAGGAAAGTTGCCGTCGTCTTCGGCGCATGGCTTCTCGCCAAGCTGCAAGGCTCCGGGCGAAAATAAGGATTCTTAAAAATGAACAATCAATTTAACGCGCCACTTGCCGACGTTGACCCTTTGATCGGCGGCGCGATTGACAGCGAAGTTGCCAGACAATCCGGCGGCCTCGAATTAATCGCTTCGGAGAATTTCGTTAGCGAAGCCGTTCTCGAAGCGATGGGTTCGGTCTTTACGAACAAGTACGCCGAAGGTTATCCGGGCAAGCGTTACTACGGCGGTTGCGAATTCGCGGATGTCGTCGAACAGGCGGCGATTGATCGCGCCAAACAAATCTTCGGCGCGGATCACGCCAACGTCCAACCGCACAGCGGCGCGCAGGCGAACATGGCCGTCTATCTCGCCGCAATCAATTACGGCGAACAGATTCTCGGCATGAATCTTTCGCACGGCGGACACTTAACGCACGGCCACCCGCTCAACTTTTCCGGCATCAGCTACAAAGTCGCGGACTACGGTGTGTCGCGCGATACGGAACAGATTGACTATGAAGAGCTGCAACGCATCGCCGAAGAACACAAACCGAGACTCATCATCTGCGGCGCGTCCGCCTACCCGCGCACGATTAACTTCGAGCGTCTTGGTGAAATCGCTAAAAGCGTTAATGCTAAACTGTTCGCAGACATCGCACACATCGCCGGACTCGTCGCCGCCGGGCTTCATCCGTCGCCCGTGCCACACGCCGATTACGTCACGACCACGACGCACAAAACTCTGCGCGGCCCACGCGGTGGCTTGATTCTCTGCCGCGCCGAATATGCTAAAGACATAGATAAGCGTTTGTTTCCGGGCGTGCAGGGCGGCCCTCTCGTACACATCATCGCCGCCAAAGCCGTCGCCTTCGGCGAAGCCCTGCGCGATGATTTCAAAGCGTATCAGCAAAACATTTTGCGTAACGCGCAGGCGCTCTCAAGCGAACTGCAAGCACAGGGCTTTCGCCTTATCAGTGGCGGCACGGACAATCATCTGGTGCTCGTTGACGTGTTCAATGAAGGAAAGGGCATCACCGGCAAAGTCGCCGAAAAATCTCTCGAAGCGGCGGGCATCACCGTCAACAAAAACACTATTCCCTTCGATGTCAACTCGCCCTTCGTCACCTCCGGCATACGCCTCGGCACGCCCGCGCTGACCACACGCGGGATGGGTGAAGCCGAGATGACGGAGATTGCGCGCCTCATCGCTCGCGTTCTACGTGAGCCGGAATCCGAAGACGTGCGCCGCCAAGTCAAACAATCCGTCAGCGAACTCGCCGTGCGCTTTCCGCTCTACGCGAAACGACTCAAACATCACGCACCGGAAATAGAAGCGATGGGCGCAGACTAAAACTCTCCGAGCGAGAGATGCCATGATTTTATGAGGCCGCTGATGAGCACCAAGACACGAGCGACGATTGACGATTTATACCGCGTGCCGGGCAAAGCCGAACTCGTCGATGGAGATATAATCCTCATGTCGCCAACCGGAGACGCGCCCAACTACGCCGCTTCTGAAATCTTCGTGAGCCTGCGCGAGTACGCGCGTCGCACCGGACGGGGACGCGCCGTGACGGACAACGCAGGCTTTCACGTTAACCTGCCGCGCCGTCAATCCTTCAGCCCCGACGCCGCATTTCACACAGGCGAACCGGGCGGCATGAAATTTTTCGAGGGCGCGCCCGTCTTCGCCGTTGAAGTCAGAAGCGAAGGCGACTACGGCGCGAAAGCCGAACGCGCGATAATCGCCAAGCGCGCCGATTACTTCGCCGCCGGAACACACGTCGTCTGGGATGTGGATTTGCAGAGCGATGATGTGGTGCGTGTGTATCGCGCGAGCGATCCTGAACATCCGGTGATTTACCGGCGCGGCGATATGGCCGAAGCCGAACCAGCCGTGCCGGGTTGGTCAATGCCGGTTGATGATCTTTTTGAGTAAGGCAACATGGAAGAAATTTTCGGGCACGATGGATTGATCGCGCGGGCGCATCCTGATTATGAATATCGTCCCGGCCAGATCGAGATGGCCGAGGCGGTGCTGTGCGCGTTTGCGGAGAAGCGGCATTTGATTGTCGAGGCGGGCACAGGCACGGGAAAGACGCTCGCCTATCTTGTGCCCGCGATTGCTGCGGCGACGGGGAGTGGCGGGCGCGTCGTCATCTCGACGGGCACAAAGAATTTGCAGGAGCAGTTAATGGAGAAGGACGTGCCGTTTCTGCAAAACGTGCTGCCGCGAAAATTCTCCGCCGCGTACATGAAGGGGCGCTCGAACTACGCTTGCCTGCAACGCATCAAGCGCGCCGAGAATTCTCCTGTGCTCGAAGGCTTGGATGAACTCGATTACTTCGACGAGGTACGGCAGTGGGCGCGGGAATCGGGAACGGGTGATCGCGCGGAACTCTTGGGGCTGCCCGAATATCTACCGTTCTGGCGACACGTTGATGCGCGCTCGGAGATTTGCACCGGACAAAAATGCCCCGACTTTGATCCCTGTTTTATCACGCGAATGCGGCAGCGCGCGATGGACGCGGACATCGTCGTCGTCAATCATCATCTGTTCTTCGCGGACTTGGCGTTGCGCAATAGCGAGTACGGGCAAGTGTTGCCGGACTACTCGGCAGTGATTTTCGACGAAGCACATTTGATCGAGGATGTCGCGGCGGAATATTTTGGCGCGCAGGTTTCTAGTTACCAGATCGAAGATTTGTTGCGCGATTTGTCCAACTTAGCCATCACGAGCGTTGATGCGAATCGTGAATTAACGAAAATTGCCGGACGCATCGCGCGTTTTGCGGATGCTTTCTGGATGGGTTTCCGTGACGGGCGCGGGGCGGAAGGACGCTTTCCGCTTGTGCCGGGCACGTTCGCCCGCAAGAAGACGAACGGCGATATCGAAGCCACCGCGCTCGGCGATGCTTATTTAGGATTGGATGGCGCGCTCCAGAGAATGGAGACGACGCTCGACGCGCTCGCGGAGCAGCCGCCGGAAGTGGAAACACTGACGCGACGCGCGCGGCAACTTCGTTTCGATTTGCAGTTTATCGTCGCGGGCGATGATAAGAGTTTCGTTTACTGGTTGGAGCGTCGCGGGCGCGGCGTGTTTCTGCGCGCCTCGCCGATTGATGTTTCCGGCCTGTTGCAGGATAAACTTTTCGAGCGCGTCGAGACGGTCGTCCTAACTTCGGCGACGCTGGCGAGCGCGGGACGTTTCGATTTTGTGCGCGAGCGGCTTGGATTGCCGGAAGCCGATACTTTGATCGCGGCGTCCGGCTACGATTACGAAAATCAGGCGGTGCTATATCTGCCCGCGCATATGCCAGACCCGCGCGCTCCGCAGTGGACGGACGAAGCCGCCGCCGAAGTCGTTAAAATTCTGAACGCGACGGATGGACGTGCCTTTGTGCTTTCGACGAGCTTCGCGGGCATGAACGCGCTCTATGAAAAAGTCTCGCCGCTCGTTGATTACCCGTGCTTCGTGCAGGGCAGCGCATCGAAGGCGGGGCTGTTGGAAAAGTTTCGCGCGACACCGAATGCGGTCTTGTTCGCCACTTCGAGTTTCTGGCAGGGTGTTGATGTGCGCGGCGAACAGCTCTCATGCGTGATTATCGATAAGCTGCCGTTCGCTGTGCCGAGCGATCCGGTGGTGGCCGCGCGCCAGCGTTTTATAGACGACAACGGCGGCTCCAGCTTTTATGAATACAGCGTGCCGCAGGCGATCATCAGTCTCAAACAGGGCTTGGGGCGGCTTATCCGTAGTGCGACGGATAGAGGCGTGCTTGCGGTGCTCGATCCGCGCCTGCGCACGAAAGGCTACGGGCGATTGTTTCTGGAGAGTTTGCCGCCGTGCCGCATAACCTCTAATATTGAAGACGTGGCAAGCGTGTTCGACAAAAACATCGTTCCAAATTACGACCTTTCATCTCAACGTGTCTTTTGACACTGCCGACGATGGTAATACCTCAGTACCTTACGATTAGATGACGTACGAAGAGACCGTTAAGTTCTTAAAAAGCCTGCTTGCCGGTGACTTGCTCGGCATCATCGCAAGTTATGCCTCGATAGTTAGTTTGGTTCTAACGATTTATGTGGCGCTGAGTGTCGGAAGAATTAAGAATAGCTACATTTTCAGGGTCAGAGCGCCAAAGTTTGAGCGTGCATTGAGAAAGCACACAGCGGCATTGACCAATTACGGCAATGATTTCACCAATTCCATACAAGAGATCGGTGATGAATTAGAAAGAGCGGATGTTAAACTAAGAGCGATGCAGGGACGAATGCGCGGTGAGTCCAGACAGGCCGTTAAGCAGTTACGCAAACTCATTAAAGCTTACGAGCAAGCGCCGGATGATGAGCCTAAATTCCGCGTCGTGTATCGTAAGATGCAGCGGGTGATTGAAGAAGTTAAAGAGTATCAGGAAGACCTTGACTTGGAGTAAACCATGAGCGAAGAGAAGAAAGACAAAAATCGTTGGGTTGACGCTGTCACACGCATGATAGAGCTTACACAGCAAGGCAAGATGCGTTGGGATACAGTAGAGCCGCAAGGTGCATTAGCTCAAGACGAAAATAGAATATCACCGGTCTTTCAAACAATTTACAATGGCAAGGGGTTAAGGGTTTATCATAAAAAAGTGCGGGTTAAATCCCTTGGGACTGGGCTAGTAGCATATGCTCCTTCAATAAAATCAAAACCGCTTTTTCGGCGAGTTGGAGTCTTAGAGTTTGTTAATAATGAAGGCGCGCCGCTGTGGAAATTCCCGCACGTAGATGCTCTCGCCGACTTGGTTACGGCGGTGGAGTATCAAGTTGCCGGTGTTAATGAGTTTCTTAATGATCTCTTCAGTGAAACTAATGCCGCCGCTTAATATTTACCACGCTCTAACTATCATCGCCGCATGACTCAAAAAACTTGGATTTGTTGATATTAAAGAACTTGGGTTTGATTGATATTATGGCCGGACAATTTGAAGTGATGATCGAACGCCACTTTTCAAGCGCGCATCAATTGCGCGGCTACAAGGGGAAGTGCGAGAATCTGCACGGGCACAATTACAAGATAGAGATTTACGCGCGCGGGCAGGAATTGAATAACATCGGCTTGCTCGTTGATTTCGGCGAGCTGAAAGAGGCGGCGGACGAAGTCGTGCAATATCTGGATCACCGCAACATCAACGAGTTGCCGCCCTTCGATGAAGAATTGAATCCGTCTGCGGAAAACCTTGCGCGGTACATACTCGAACGCATCGCCGGGCGCGTCGGCGACGAGCGCGTGCAGGTCTATAAAGTTCGCTGCTTTGAAACGCCGACGAGCGTCGCCACATATCAAACGGCTTAATTAAACGCTTCGTGATGTTTGAACATCAACGCGGCATTCAAATGTCATGCTTGACAAAGCTCAACGCGGATGATGATAATTTCACGCCATCAAGAGGCGTAAGTTAATCCGCGAGCCGCTTATCTCCCGCACAAAATATTTGGCCTTCGATTCGAGTTAAAACATTGAGCACGAAAAAAGAGAAAAAGAAACGAAAGCGAACGGCGCTCGTCGTCTGCCGCGACCGCAAGCAATTCTGGACGACGCAGGCGCAGTTCTGGCAGTGGGTCAGGGACGGCGTGGTCGTCAAAACGGCGGATAATCCGCTCACCGGAAATTTCTCGCGCGAGCATGAGGAATCCCTCGTCACGTTGAGCAATACGGTGCTTAATCTGGCACACCCCATACATTTGCGCGAAGCTCTGGATGCGCGTCGCTTGGGCATCTCCGGCAAGCGTTAAGCTGAAAAGCTCCTCGTTCCGGCGACCGGGCGCAACGATCAACCCCGCAAATATTCCGACTAAACCATGCACGCAAGTTCATCGCGCATCACCCTTGCTGCCGTCACCGGAATGCTGCTTCAGCATAGCTTTTAAGATCGAATGGCAAAGCGCGCATTGATTACAGGCGTTGCCGGGCAGGACGGCTCTTATCTGACAGAGCTGCTGCTCGGCAAAGGCTACGAGGTGTTCGGCCTTGTGCGGCGTTCGAGTTCGCTTAACCGCGAACGCTTGGATCATTTGACGCGGGCAAACGGCACAAGCGATTCCGACGCAGCATCGCAAAGCGGGCGCGTTCATTTGCTCTACGGCGATATGAACGACGGCTCTTCGCTGCGCCGTATCGTGCGCGATGTTGCGCCCGACGAGCTTTATAATCTGGCGAGCCAGAGCCACGTGCGCGTCAGCTTTGACACGCCCGAACAAACTTCCGACGTTAACGCTTTCGGCACGCTGCGACTGCTTGAAGCGATACGCGAATTGAAACTCGAAACGCGATTCTATCAAGCGTCGAGTTCGGAGCAGTTCGGCAAGGCAGAGCTTCTTACGCCGCACACGGAGACAAGCCCCTTTCGCCCGCGCTCGCCCTATGCCGTCGCAAAGCTCTTCGCCTACTGGATGACAGTTAATTATCGTGAATCCTACAGGATATATGCGGCCAACGGAATCCTGTTCAATCATGAATCGCCGCGCCGCAGCGAAAATTTTGTGACGCGCAAGATTACGCTCGCCGCCGCGCGCATCAAACTCGGATTGCAGGACAAATTAACGCTCGGTAATCTGGACGCGCGCCGCGATTGGGGCTACGCGCGCGATTACATGGAGGCCGTCTGGCTGATGTTGCAGCAACCGCAGCCGGACGATTTTGTGATAGCGACAGGTGAAGCGCATTCGGTGCGCGAATTCCTGGACGAAGCGTTCGGCTATCTCGATCTCGATTGGAAGCGTTACGTTGTGACAAGCGAAAAATACTTGCGTCCGGCTGAAGCCGACGTGGTGATTGGCGACGCCGCCAAAGCGCGCCGCGTGCTGGGCTGGCAACCGCGCACCAATTTCCGCGAGCTGGTTCATTTGATGGTCGAAGCAGATTTGCAGAGGCTGCAAAACGCCGGTGGGAGATATTCTTGAAAATCATGCGTTGATTTTTCCGCGCATCGCGCTACGCCGGAATTGGCGATGACGAAGCGGCAAAGAATTTGCAGGAAAACAATTCGGGAGAACGAATGAGAATACTTGTGACGGGCGGCGCGGGCTTCATCGGCTCGCATTTATGCGAACGCCTCGTGCGTGAAGGCCATGATGTAATTTGCCTCGATAACTTTTTTACGGGGCGGCGCGAAAATGTCTTTCAACTGCTCGATAACCGCCGCTTTGAACTCGTGCGCCATGACGTGATCGAGCCGATTCTTCTGGAAGTGGATCAGATTTACAATATGGCGTGCCCCGCCTCGCCGATTCATTACCAATACAATCCTGTCAAGACCGTTAAGACGAACGTGATGGGCATGATTAATATGCTCGGCCTCGCCAAACGTGTGCGCGCGCGCATCCTGCAAGCCTCGACCTCGGAAGTCTACGGCGACCCGCAAATCCACCCGCAGCCGGAAGAGTACTGGGGAAACGTCAATCCGATTGGGATTCGTTCATGCTACGACGAAGGCAAGCGTCTCGCCGAAACCCTGATGATGGATTATCACAGGCAAAACAAAGTGGACATACGCATCGCGCGTATCTTCAACACCTATGGCACGCGAATGCTGGAATCGGACGGGCGCGTGGTCTCGAATTTTATAATGCAGACGCTCAAAGGCGAAGAGTTGACGATCTACGGCGCGGGCGAGCAGACGCGCTCCTTCTGTTACGTGGACGATCTGGTTGAAGGATTGATCCGGTTGATGAATTGCGACGGCGTTCACGATCCGGTTAATCTGGGCAATCCGGGCGAGTTTACAATCAAGGAGTTGGCCGACGAAGTCGCGCGCATTTGCGGCAAAAAGGTGCGCCTTAAATTTTGCCCGCTGCCGCAGGACGATCCGAAACAACGCAAGCCCGACATCACGCGCGCACAGGAATTGCTGAACTGGACGCCGACTATTCCCTTACGCGAAGGTCTCGAACGCACCGTCGAATATTTCGCCGGACGCCTGCTTCATAATCCGTCACTTTGATTACCAACACGACGAAGCCGCCGCACGCCCAAATCGATCCGCCGGGAAGAATTGTCTCAAGCCTTCAATCTTGCGGATGGAGGACGCGCTATTCGCGCTCCGGTTAAATGAGTTGTTATGCTGCGCGTGGCAAGCAACACTCAATTTGAGATTAAACGAATCCAACACCGGGCTTACCTTCTTTCATGCGAACGCGTCTGAATTTGTCTGGAAGTCTGTCAATCATCTCTAGCAACATTTCATCACTATATTTTGGATTTATGTTCTGCCTTATACGTTCAAAGGTAACCATAGAAAACTGTTTAGCGATGAGATAGTTGTTAATGTGTTTAGCCATTCTTTCAAATTCAACATCTGGGTTCGTCTGATCGTCCTCTTTTCGTTCCAACTTTCCTTGAGAACGAATTGCTTGGATTATTCTTGTGCAAGCAGGAGATACTGCGACAGAAAGAGGCTGATTGTTATGTTTACGATAAGTTGCGCGTGTTATACCAGCCAAGTCTGAAGGCAGCTTCAAGTCCGCACCTTCTTCACTAAGTATAATGGTTCGCCTTCTTCCTAAACGCCCCATAAATAGACCCAACTCGAAAAGCACATTATCTCTAGGAGAAGCAAAATTTTGTCCCCGCGTTTCAAGCAAGTCATCGGGAGATAAAACCATAATAGCAAAATCGAAATTATCAAGTGCGCTCACTAATGACTCTAGTGTTCCTTCACCAAGAACAAAGATGCCATTCGTCCAGAGATTGACCAGCGCAACATTCAATAACTGAAGTTCTACCTCTCTCGCAATATCAAGTCCCTCTGAAGAAGAGCCAATAAAAACAGATGGTAGTTGGTTTGTCATGTGTCACCTCCAATATTTAGGAACGATTATATACTTCTAATATGGCGAAGCAGCATAACGCTTGAGATGAGGTGGGGCGAAACCGAATACGCACAACGTAAAATTTACTACGCAAGATTTTAAAGAGTAGCTGTTTCGCCCTCACGTCCAATGACTTGTTATGCCGCCTGCAACACACAAATTTGATTTGATATGAATGTGTCTGTAGTATCAAAAATCGTTCTGATTATTTAGTTGTTTAGCTTTAATGTAATCTTGTTGAGCTTCGTTATTTTCCCCAAGCTGTTCATACGCCTCTCCACGCAATAAATATAAGCTCTTTGCTTTAGGATTGATCTTAATAGCATTTGTAAGGTGTGACACTGCCTCACCATAGTCTCCAAGTGCTATTAAAGCTATCCCCATTCTTAACAAGACGCCATAATGATTTACAAGTCCGTCAATTTGTTTCGAATCCTCATAAAATTTCTTGTAATACTCTTTGGCACTACTTTCTTCACCCTGCTCCTTTAATTCCTTAGCCTTTTCAAAAAAAGCATTTCCTCGAAGCATTCTTGGAATTGGCAATTCGGGCTCTCTCTCAATAAGATCATCAAGCCATGATGCTGCAAGATCATAGTGTTTTCCTTCCATCCATTTAAAAGCCTGGTCAATGGTAAAATATGGTGTTGCTACACGCCGACGCGACACATCTATTTGCATATTCCACGCATCCCTCAATCCCAGTATTACAACACCAGCTTCTATAATCACCAATGCTGCTAGTGCATAAAATCCAAAAGCAATCTCGCTAATGTTTCGTGCCCACTGCCAATTCTCTTTAATACCTATCAGGATTGCTAAAAAAACAACTAAAATCAAAACTACAACATTCATGTACCCTGTGTACTTAGCTACTGGGTCCAATTTGTATGCCTGCTCATATTGGTTGTGTTCATCAGCGAGCCAACTCAATAGTTTTTTTGGTTCTATATTTTCTGATGTGACAAGAAAACCTTTTATCTCTTGCGCTCTTGATATAGCTCGATCTCGTTGGGCGTGTAAGCGAACTGACAAAAAGCCTGTGGAAAAGACAGACACACTTACGAGAATTGCTATTACGTCAAGTATAGGAACATTATCCATAATTTACCTACAATAATTCACTCAATAAATTTTCAAAACCATTTTTTGTCTAATCGAGACTGTTAGCTCAAAGCGGCATAACGCTGCGATTCACCTGCCGCGCACACAACGAACCAACCACGCAAGCTGTCGAATGAAAGCCGCGCTATTCGCGGTCAGGTGCAAGCGCTTGTTATGTGTGTCGTTATAAAAAATATGCCCATAGCCTATAAAAACAAATACCCCGAAAACTGGCACGAATTCTGCTGTCGCATAAGATTTGAACATGCCGATAACAGATACGAAAAATATTTTGCGGAAAATTATCAACCATATCCGATTACAGGTTCAAAAGCCATCTTAGTTATATTTCCAATTGCTCAAGGTCATGCTTATTCGTACATTACCATTTACTAATGGAATATTTCGATCCAGAATGTCACGCAACGTTTTTGTATCGCTAATCGTTTCCCATCCCGGTTTTGAAAATGTTTCGGGATTAAACACATATTCAGAGAGTAAAGGATTAGTTAAAGCCTGAGAAAAAGCGTCAACTGCCACCAACCGAAGCAATAACGCAGGCAGTGGCGAATTTTTGACCGTATCCTCTGCGAATAAACCAACGTAAAACTCGACGTCATCCACTTTCTTATACGCGCTCTTCAAAAAGTCAACGACCTGCTGATTCGGGGATATATCCTCGAATTTTTTGGGACGCGGCAACGATACATACTCGCGGTAGTCACTGTAAGATGCCAAATCACATAAACGACCTTGCCTGATCGCATCTTTTTCTAAATGCAAAAGAGCGTCCGCTGTATTGAATGCTCCAAGCCTTCCCGCAGCCTGAGAACTCATATCAGCAAAAGCACTCAACAATCCTGCATCAAGTAACAGACGATTGTTCATCACGGTCATCATAAGCGGGTAGGAATGAGTATTCCAAATAATCGTATTAGGAACAAGTGGATGCCAGCGGTATAACAAGCTAAATTCCGTTGTCATCCAATTAGGTTTGTTCCAAGGTGCTTTCCAAGCGATAGATGGATCCGTACGAAATTGAAATGAAGGTGAAATGTGGTTGATATACTCATCAACGACGATTTTGATGAAAAGAACAATTGTTGTATTTCTTGCTGTTTGAAAAACGCGCTCATCATCCCAACTAGGGTAAGCCTGCTCAATTTTACTGGCAAGACGATTGTGTTCTCGCAGAAAGAGCGTATTTATCATAGCAACTTGCGGCGAGGCATTGGAGCGGTCTCCACCAAAGGCAAAAATCCGGGCGCGTAATCCTGCCGGGTCGGGCATTACATCTAAAATTTTTTCCAACCCAAGTGGTTTGTCGAGGTCGAGAAATTCCTGTTTGATCTGTCCATTATCAAAAAGGAAGGGCGCGTATTCCTCACCGTTAACTAATTGTGATTTGAGCCGCCCCCGTTCTCCTAACACTTCACTCTTTAAGCGAAGGACGTAGGTTTGTTTCGGCAACCGCCCGTAGAGCGGGCACAAATCAATTTGGTGATTGGATGTATTTTGCCGGCGGACATTCTCTGTTTCGCCGATACTAGTGTCCGGCATTCGCGTACGTATAAAACCGTCAGTCAGATATTGCGCGAACGCCGGGAACAGGCACGTTGACTTATCAGATAAAATCTGCCCTTCGGATGGTCGTTTAAAAAATCCGACTAATTCCTCGATGTCAGGTAGATTCGAAATTCGTTTTGCCGGCAGATGACGGGCACTAAAACGTTGATCTGTTAGAGATATCCATGAAGTATAATCATGTGCCGTACTCCATGGATGAGGTCGGCGCCTGCTAACATTAATGACGCTGTTTATCGCAACCTTATTGAGCTTTCTGCCGAACCACGTCCATTTATTTGCTACAGCCATAACTGGTCGTAGAATAAAATCAGGAATGTCATCAATCATCACTAATCTCCTAATTGTTTTATGTCTCTAACCGTCGCGCATTCAGACGCGATTAGAGATATTTGTACTTGCGAACAAACGAGCCGCCGCAGACGTGCAATTGCTGCGCACCTTGCCGCGCTTTGTCAAAGCTGAAATCTGATTTACGACAGGGAACGGCATAAATTTAATCATCGCCGAACTCGAACCGTCCTAATGGGTCAATAATGGTTTGCCGATTGGGATTCTCGATTTCCACAAGAAAACACATAACTACTGATTATATTACATAAGCGCATATAGCACGCTCTCAAGTGTGAATTGTTATGTGGTATGCAACATAGTTCCGCTTTCGCGGGCGTTTTGTTTCAAGTGGTTGCGCTAGCGTTGCGTTCGTTTCAATTCTTCGAGCGTGTGTTTGTGTGCTTCGAGCTTTTCTCCGGCTTCGCGTAGGCGTCCTTCGGCGGTAAGTTTCTGATAATCTGCGAACTCTTGAAAGGCGCGTTCGATGAGCTGGCGCGTGTTCTGCGGCACAATCGTTTGCGCGTCCGCAGCGTTGGCCTGTTGAGGCGACGAGGTGTTTTGAGCGGCGTCTTGTGATGATGTAGCTTGCGCTGTTGCGTTGGTCTGGCCGAAGAGACTGGTCATCGCTTCGTCGAAGTTTGCGCCGTAGGCAAGGCGTTCGGCGGTGGCGAGGACGACGAGGCGCAGTTCGGGCATCGGGCTGCGTTCGGCTTGCAAGTAGATCGGTTCGACGTAGAGCAGACCGCGCCCGATGGGAATGACGAGCAAATTGCCGCGCAGAACGTGTGAGCCTTGTTGATTCCAGAGTGTGAGTTGCGACGAAAGCTGGGCGTTCTGGTCTATGCGCGCTTCGATTTGCAGCGGGCCGTCAATGAGACGAGATTTAGGGAAGTTGTAAACGAGCAGATTGCCGTAAGCCTCGCCGTCGCTGCGTCCGGCCATCCAGCCGATCATGTTATTGCGGTTGGCGGGCGTAAACGGAAGTATCTCGGCGAATTCGCTCGCGGCCGCTTGCTCGCCCGGCAATTGCATCAGCACGTAATAGGGATCGAGCGGTTCGGCTTCCTGCCGTTTGTTTTCGCTTAAGCTGATTTGCCGCGCGACGCTCCACACGTCTTCGCGCTGGAAAAAGACTTTCGCATTCTGCGTGTGATAAAGGCCGAAGGCTTCGCCCTGTACGCCGATTAATGTTTCAGGATAACGAACGTGTGCGCGCAAGTCTGCTGGCATCTCGCGGGCGTCGCGGAAAAGCGCGGGAAACGCTTTGCGGTAAGTCTGGATCAACGGATCGTCCGCGTCGAACACATAGAAATTAACGGAGCCGTCGTAAGCGTCAATCGCAATCTTCACGCTGTTGCGAATATAGTTGGCGGCGATGCCGGATTTGTCGTAAGCGTAATGACGCGAGTACGGGTAACTGTCGGTTGTGGTGAAGGCATCAATCATCCAGAAGAGTCGCCCGCTGTCGCTGACAACGATGTACGGGTCGTTGTCGAAAGCGAGAAACGGGGCGAGTGAGCGCACGCGGTCTATGATGTTGCGGCGCATCAACACGCGGCTGTCCGGCGTGATCTGATCGGAGAAGGGAAGCTTCGAGAGATCGTCGAGCGTCCATGCCAGCAGAAAACGGCGCAAGGCATTGCCGAGCGGAATGCCGCCCGTGCCTTCGTAAGTCGAATAGTTGTTGGCTTCGCCCTGCGGATAGTTGAACTCTTTTTCGCGCGTCTTAACGTAAACGTCCGTGTTCGTTAATTGCCCGAAATAGATTTCCGGGCGCGTCACCTTAATCTCCGGCGCGGCGGATTCAACCGGCATATTTGAGAGCACAAAGCGCGGCATTCCTTCACTCGTGAAGCCGCCCACAGGATTCATCGTGACGCCGTAGCCGTGCGTGTAGATAAGTTTCTCGTTAATCCAGTTGCTCGAAGCGGCGGGCAGTTTTTCAGTATTCATTTCGCGCGCGGCGAGCATCATCTGGCGTAGTTGTCCGTTAATGCGATAACGATCAACGTCAACGTCGCTGAAATCATAATAAGTGCGAATCTCCTGAATCTGCCGCAGCGTATCGCGCAGAGCTTTCCAATCCCACAGGCGTATATTGTCGAGCGTTGTTTGATTGTTGGCGAGATCGAATGCCGCCGTCGAAGGCTCCGCCGTAAAGTCGCGCGTCTCTATGTTTTCGAGCTTGAAAGCGCGGCGCGTCCAAGCGATGTTGTGTTCGATGTATGGCGTCTCGCGGCCAAGCTCGTTCGGCTTCACGATAAAGCTTGCGACGTAACCCGGCACGATAATTAACGCGATGACCGCCACCGGAACCGGCAGTGCGAGCGCGAGTATCAGCACGCGCAGCTTGCGCATCGTGACCGCGTTCAGCAGCGCAACGGCAGCGGCGATAACTAGAGCAACCGCGACGATGAGCAGGCCGGGCAGCAGATAATTCGCTTCCGTGTACGTGACGCCGGAAAATGTTTGATGATCCCGCCACAGGTAAGGAAAGCGCGAGAGGTAAACGCGCCACGCCAGCATCAGCAAAAGCGGCGCGAGCGCGCACGACACGACGGCGACGGGCAACCCCGTAAAACTCTTGGAAAAAATAATCGCGGGCGGCGCGTTCGGTTCGACGGTGCGAATCGCGGAGCTTTGCGTCGAGGCGAGCAGCGCATAAAGGACTGCGGCGCACAGCACGATTAACGCGAGCGTCGTCAGCCATGCCGCGAGTTCCTGATGAATCGGAAGCGTGAACAGATAAAAGCCGACCGGCTTGCCGAAGATCGGATCAGTTGCGTTTGTCGCCGCCGCATTCAGATAAAGCATCCACTGTTGCCACTCGCCGCTCATCGCAAGGCCGTAGCCGATGCCGAGCACAACTGACAATCCCCACGCCGCCGGGCGCAGCACGCGCGCCGGTTGAACGCTTACAGGCTGATTATTGATGTTGAAGACGCGGCGTTTGAGCGCGGTGGACGCGAAAGCTTTTTCCAGCAGCCATAGCGACGCGCGCAGGATAATCGCCGTCAGGAGCGCGAAGACGGCGAAGAGCGCGAGCTGAAGCCGCAAGGTGTACGAGTAGATCGAGGCATAGCCGAGCGAGTCGAACCACAGCCATTCGACGTAGACGTAAACGAAGCGCGATAGAGTAAAGAGCGTGACGATTGCCGCGAGAATCACCCAGCGTCGCCAAGAGCGGCGCGGCGGCCTCGTTCCCACGTCAATCACTTCACCGTCGAAATCTACCGGCACGGGTCTCTGGTTCATGCCTTACAGCATACTGCGAACAGGCTTCGCACTCAATAAGAGTTTGCGTTCAAACCCAGTCCGCAGGCACAATGAGCCGCCTCCGAACGCCGATTAACTCATTTAAGATAAGGCGCGCTTGTGTGATGAAACAAACATCTGAAGGAATCCCGCTGATTGAAACGAAGCGGCTCTTGCTCACGTTGCCGGACATGGATGCCGCACCGCGCCTGCTCGACTTCGCACTTGAGAATGACGAACATCTGGCGCGCTGGTCGTCGCCGCATCCCGAACACTATTTCACGGAAGTTTACTGGTCGGAGCATCTGCGAGAAGCGCGCGAAGAATATGCGGCGGGCAGCGCCGTGCGGTTCGTGCTATTGCAAAAGCAAGCGCCGGAGAAAGCCGTTGTCGGTTTCTGCAGCTTCTCGCAAATATTTCGCGGGCCGTTTCAAGCCTGCTATCTCGGCTATCAACTGGATCATCGTTTTGTCGGCGAGAATCTGATGTTCGAGGCGCTCACGGCGGCGATCACCTTCATGTTCGACGAGCAAAAGCTGCACCGCATCATGGCAAACTATATGCCCGTCAACGAACGCAGCGGCAAATTGCTACGGCGTCTGGGATTCACCGTCGAAGGCTACGCGCGGGATTATCTGTTTATCGCCAACGCCTGGCAGGATCACATCCTCACATCGCTGACGAACGATAAGTTATAACGTCCGGCGTGTGTGCAGAGTCATATTCCGCGAATTGCTGTCGCACGATGACAATAACCCTGCACACACTAAAGTTATTTCACCGGACGTAGCGCAATCTTTAGATTCCTGGTTTCTTCTTTCGCTAGTTTGAGCGGGTCTTTGTGTTTGCCTGAGCCGTCGCTGCTGTACGTCCAATCTTCATAGCCGGGCGCGCTCACTTCCATTGTGAAGGGTTCAGTCGGAACAATAATCTTGAATCTCCCTTTACCCTCTAGAAAGTCCACACCTGTAGAGTAGAAAGCTTTCGGATTATCCGTGCGGCGGAAACTTATATCAGCATTACGGATAGGCTCACTCGTTACAGCATCTATAACTTGCCCTGTCAACTTTCCGCCTTTTTGACCTATATGCAAGATGACATCTTGTATGGTCTGATTATCACCTACGGTAATTTGTGGCGGGGTCGTTACGCCATCTGCATGAAAGGTAGAATCAGTTCGTAGATAGCCGTCTTCATCTTTTCTAACTACTACAAGATAGGTGTCAGGACTCAAATTCGTCAGGGTGAACTTCCCCTGCTGGTCTGTTCGAGTTTCGGGCTGTCTGCCTCTAGACCCTCTGAAGCTTTTAGCCCTGACATTAGCATGAGCTACCGGACGCCCTTCAGCGTTAATAACACTGCCCATGATCACTCCACCTTGAGTAGTATTGTTTTGCTGAGACTTGTCTTGATCTGATTTAACAGGATAGAAGGAACCAGCCCCAATCAAAGTGAGCAGTACCATCGTAATTAAGCCAATTAATACTTGTTTGCGCATCGTGAGAACTCCTTAACTAATTGGGAAGTATTGAGCGGTTACGGCGAACGAAGTAACCTTTCGGCAATTTTCCGCTATATCCACTAACAATAATTCTGGCATGACGAATGTTGTAGTCAAGCGTTGCTAACGGTACTAACGCGCCATTGGCACGGCACGAAAGCCATTGCTCATCTGGGATGTCAAAGCCGCAATCGTAATCTCCATTTGCAGGGCAAGCTGCTGAAAGATGATCAACAAAAATGCTGCCGGGGTGTCCACCGCATGAGCTATCATACTGGGGAATCTGACCACTGCAACTATCAACCACGCTGCTATCACTCTCTCTAATAAAATTGCCCGGGTTCGCGTTAAAGACTGGGTTGTTCTTTATGTCTACTATTCTGTAAGTGATGCTCCTTTCAAGGCGATCACACGGCAGGGTATTGAATTCATCATCTACGATTTGCAAATGATCGGCTTCTTTAGGCGTGGTGACGGAAGCGGAGTCATAAGTCGCGCCGAGATATACGTCCGAACGATTGCGCACCACAAGTGGGCCGGGGCCGAAGAAATTGTAGTAGAAAGGCTCGTTGATGCTCGTGTATGAGAAATAATCGAAATTGTAATAATCGTAGTAGGTATACGGCAGCTCATAGTCGTAATAATAAATCACCACCTCATGACTGCTGTTTGCCGTATAAGTACGGCCCGGATCAGCCTGCGCTTGCAGTGTAAGCGCGGCATAGCCGTTTGTGGAATAGCGATCCTGCACCGTACCGCCGGTAATCCAGCCATAGTTATCGTCATAGACCGAGCATGAAACCTTCGCCTCGTAATAAGCTTGGGCAACGTAATCGCCGGAAGTTTCCGCATAGACGTTAATAAGGTTTGCCGAACTATCGTAATCAATCGAAGTGTACCCCTAGACATTCTGTGCCTGCGCCGTCTGCGTGAAAAATAGGCAGCACCCGATCATCGCCAATACAGCAAAGATAGTCGAAGTTTTCATCTCTTTTCTCTCTTTTACTCAAAACCGGTGAAGATGCTCTTTAGCCAGCCTCAAGGCGCAGGTTATGGTTGATTAACCGTTGTGGGCTTAATGTCAGGCACGATACGACGCTTGACGAAATCATCGAAGCGATTGAACTCCTGCTCGCCGAAAGCGACACGCAAACGGTCGCGTGCTTTCAAGATCATGGCATTACGCTCTTCCTGCATCGCCTTTAGGTCTGCTGGCGGTGGCGGCGGTTTCTCGCCGTGTGGGACTTTGCCGTTCGGGTAGAGTGCTCTTACGGCGTCAATGATGAGCTTCGCTTTGGCGTCCTGCCCGGCGACTTCGCGTTCACAGTCAGAGGCAATCTCATCAAGAGTTCGGTCTTGGTCGTCGCTGAGATCGGCCTGACGCTTATGTACTGATCGAAATGACGCCGCCTCTTTAATTTTGCCCTTCAATGCGGCTTCTTCGGCATTTTTCTTGAGAACGACAAAATGGTGAAAGACCCGTCCGTAAGCTACGTGATCCGGGATACTCGCAGGCTGGGGAGTTTGGGAAGCAGCCGCTATGGTCGGTCGTGTTCTTCGGCTGAAAGCCAATGCTCCTATGGCTAAGGTTAAAATACAGAAGGCTGTCAGGATTCGTTTATTAGTCATTCTCACCTCCAAGAAAGGCAACCATACGCACTCACATATACCGCATACCAAAAATTACACTGCTACCGGTAAAAAGATGCGTCGTCACAATCGCTGCGGCACACTGGTCTTTTGTTGAATCGAACGCTGATTGCACATCAACAGGAGAAGGACTTGTTGAGAAGTGAGGCTCCCGTTAGCTAGAGAGCGATGTGGTGGAAGTTATATATCTGCTTTCATCATAACTGTCAATACTTATTCGTAGCTCAACGCATCAACCGCGTCTTGCCGGGCGGCGCGCATGGCCGGATAAAGCGCGCCGAGCGTGCCGCCTGCGAGTCCTACGCCGAGCGCGATGGCGATCCACTTCGGTTCAAGCTCGACGGTCAAGGATGTCGCGCGCGTCAGCGCAAAGCGCGCCAGCAGCGTGAGCAGTAGCCCCGTCCCGACTCCTAAAACAGAGACGAGAATCGCTTCCTGTTCGATGACCCACGCGATGGAAGCCTTCGACATTCCGAGTGATTTGAGAATGCCGATCTGCCGCGTGCGTTCCGTAACGGTCGTGTACATTGCCAGCAGAATAACGAGCGTGCTAATCGCGGAGGCGACGGCGACGACGACGTTGATAAAGATATTGAGCGCGGGCACGCCCGACGAATAAAGCTCCGGCAAATCGCGCGTGAAGATAATCTGGTCGTCGGGAAAACGCTCTCTGATGCGTGCGGCCACCGCGTCCTGCTGTGCCGGATCGTTGCACGCCACCAGCACCGCCGCGCAACGGCCTTCGCCGCCCAGTTGCTCCTGCATCGTTCGCATAGGGATTTTGATGCGCGAGCCTCCCGGCGGTTCGTAAACGCCGACGATGCGAAATGGGCGTTCGTATAAAGTGACCGACGAACCGACTCCGACGGTTTTGTGCTCATGCTGCCAGACGGTGTCAACAATCGCCACATCGCCGCTTTCCGGCAGCTTCACGCCTTCTTTAATCGTCAGGTTAGCGAGTTGCGCGTACTCATCGTAATTGATGGCGTCGAGCAGGCGGCTGCCGAATCCGCTATCGCTTTTGTCGAAACTCTGGCCGAGCGGAACGGCGGCGCGCACACCCTCTATGCCCGCAATCTCTGTCGCGCGCGAGAGCGGCAGCGCGAAAGGTTGCGAACTGATGAGTCCGATTGTGCCGGAGGCGCTGATTCTAATCTCCGCATTGATGTTACCGTCGCGTCGCGCCCGTTCGCGCAGCACGCCGTGCGCGAGGCCGACGGTGAAGACGATTAAGAGCACGCCGAGCGCGATGCCGAAGACGCTGACGAGCGTGCGCGCCGGTCTGTGAGCGATGTTTGAGAAAACCAAGCTGTCCATAATTTTTCGTAAGCGAGGACTTTTGTCCATTAAGCGACGCGCTGCACCGGGCAGGCCGCGCCAGACGAGTATTAGCAGACCGAGCGCCGCCCAGAAGACTGCTCCGGCCTTGCGCACGAGCGCGAGCGTCACGCCCGCCGCCGCCGGAAAACCGAGTGTTCGCAGGATGACCTCTGTGCCTCCTTCATAAACTCCGATTGTCGCAGGCACAAAGCCGAACACAAAGTTAATGACCTTCGTTAAGGATTCGATGACCAGCGCGCCATGTGCGTCCGGCTGCAAGCCGAGCATACGCAAAGTGACGTAAACTTCCAGCACGCTCGTGGCATGAGAAAGAAAATCGAAGCCGAGCATGGCGAAGAACGCGCCGCGCCGATCTTGATAGAAATCGTAAACATCCGTTTCAAGACGGTTGACCTGTGCGCGTTGCGCGAGCACACGCTTACGCAACAGGCGAAACCGCGCGAGCCGTTCGATGATCCACGTCAGCGGCATCACGCGGCGGCTGGCGGCTAACGCGACGGCGAAGATGCCGAGCGCCGAAACCGACGCAATCAAAAAGAGCGTATAGCTTACCGGCGTCGGCAAACTGTACGACGCGAGCATCACGCACGCGCCGCTTAAAACAAACACGCCGACGGAGAGATTATAAAGCAGATTGTCAACGACGAGCGCCGGGACGCCGTAGTTAAGCGGCACGCGCTTGCGTAGCAGCGCCACCTTCGTCGCCTCGCCGAGCAGTGGCCCTGTGAAGGTGAGAAAGCTGATCGCTTCGCCGCCGAGCCGCGCCGTCAGCGCCTGAAAAAAGTTGAAGCGACGATGCTCCGGCGCAACCGCGCGACTCATCGCCAGCGCGCGAAGACTATGCCGTGCGCCGCTGATTGCGAGCAAGGCGAAGAACCAGAAACCGATACGCCCGAGCGCGTCGAAAATAGGTTGCACGCCGACGCGATTGATAACGAACACGAGCAGCGCTAGACCGAGCAGAAACGCCGCGCCCTGCAACCCTAAAATGGAACGGCGCGCCGCCGTTGAACCGCCGCCCTTCTCCCCGTCGGGCGAATCGGGTTGCGCCGCTTCGCCGGATTCCGGTGCGCGCGTGTCCGTCAATTCTTCGTCCGTTATCATCAATGCAATTCTTTCGGCGTCTGCGCGAGCGGGGAAACGACGTGGCGATTTGTCCCGCTTACCACTTCCTCTATGACGCGACCGGGAAAAGGTCTAAAGCCCCGCTGCGAAAGCGCGGAAACCGGCGTGCGATTGTCCGCACGCAACGCGCCCGTGAGCGCCAGCACCGTCGGCACAAAACTCAGGCTGTCATACGGTTCGGTGACGATGTGGCCGCGCTGAATGCCGGTTTGTTCACCACCCGCGAACATCAGCGTTGAATGGGCGGAAGCGCGAAAGAACGAGCCGTGATTACCGCCCGGATTAAAGCCGCGTACATCGAAATTCCAGTGATCGTTGGCGAGCACTAACATATCGCTCGCCGCAATCTGCCGCTGCCGTTGCCGCAACTCGTGCAGCAACTTTTCATCGGCAGAGAGCGTTTGATTGTGCTCGTCAAGCGCGTCGAAATCGTGAAACATCATTTGTTCGCACAAACCGATCAAACCATTGGAGTATTTCGTCTGATAGAGAGCCTGCAACCATTCTGCGTCCGTGTGCCATGCGCTTAACCATGCGTCGCGGGCGTTGCCAGCCGGTATGCGCAGTTGTGTGTCTTCCCAAACTTTTAGCGGCAAGCCCACGTGCCATTCTGCGCGCTCGAAGTGAACTACGCCGTCTTCGTTTTGCGAGAGATTCTTAATCGGCACATAGCGTGCGCTCAGTTGTCCGCGCTTGTCTTCGCGCGCAAGAATCAACGCTTGGTTCTCCGAACCGTTGTTAAGCCAGATCGCATCTGTGGCGTTGCGCGCATCCTCTTGCGTCAGCCCGTCTAACTGCGCGGGCAAGACGCGCGTAGCGACGAAATCAACGGGATGGCTGGCAATGCCGGGCTGGACGTTGTTGCGCACCGCCGCATCATGCAGCAACGCGAAATAATCAATGCGCGTAAAGCTTCGTTTCATATCGAGCGAACCGTCATTATTCAGGACAAAGCCATCCGGCGCAATGCCCGCCACGTAGTTCTGCAATTGATAGACGGAATTATGATCGCCCATCGCGCCCTTTGGAATCACCTCTTCAATCCTGAGACGCAGCGGATCGAAGCCTTCACGCCGCAGTGTCAAAAGGTTCGTGAGCGTGTGCGCGTACTCTGTATAACTGCGCTCGTCTTCAAGCATTAAACTTAAATGCGCGGAAATGCGTTGCGACTCTTTATCGCGCCCGGCGTCCGCATCGGCTTTCGTCCATTTCTTCGGCTGCGCATCGGCCAACGCGCGCGTTCTTTCGATGATGCGATGCAGGCCAGCGAGTTCTCCGTTTAATCCGGCCAACTCTTCTTTCCAACCGGCATGGCGGCGTTCAAGCGTTTTGAAGAAAGCTTCCGTCAACGCGCGTCGCACATCGCCGGAAAGTTCTTTGCGCCGGAGTTGCTGCAAAAGTATGTGGAGCACGTTGAGGTCGCTGTCTCTGAGATGAATCGCGGCGCGTTCGTTGCCGTCGAAATCCAGCAGCGCTGTCGGATAATCGGTGCTCTGCTTCTTCAGGTAAAAAGAGTCTGTGGTCGTCGTCGTAATCAGCGGGACGAGCGGATTGATGCCCTTCACGGCGTAGTCGTTGAGCAGGCGACGTTTGGTGATGACGTGGTGGCCGCCGCCTGCGCTGCTGCCGAGCAGCTTGACGAGATTGTAACCCTGACTGTAAACGCGCTCGTCCGTATTGATGCCGTGATCGGAGATGAGTATCAGCGCGGTTTCGGCGGCCTGACCGGACTTTCGGATCGCCGTCCAGATGCGCCCGATGATCGCATCTATGTCCTGCAAGGCAAGCAGGTGAGTTTCGCGGTCGCGGTTGTGATGTGCCGCATGGTCAAACTGCGTTGTGTAAAAATCCAGATAACGTATGCGCGGATCGTCGAGCTTCTCGATTAATTCTCGCTCCAGTTGGCCGAGCACGATGTTGCGCGTTTCGTATCCGGTTGTCCATTCGTCGAGCAAGTCGCGTGGGCTTAAAGCGTTGAAGCTATTTTTCAAACCGCGTTCGAGCGTCGTCCAGCGCACGCCGCGTTGGTGAAGCTGAAAACCCTGGTGACGCTCATCATAAGGGTAAGAATCAATCAAAAGCGGCACGCCGAGTTCGTCCAAGATTTCGGGGCCGAGCATATCCACACGGCGCGCGAGGGAATTGTTCAGATAAAGCGGAATGAAATTCAGATAATCGTAAGAGCGCAAAGTGTAGCGATCAAACTCCACGTTGCCTTTGATCTGCAAGTGCTGCCCCGTATCGAGCATTGACCAAGAGGGGCCGGACAGACTCATGCCGCGCACGTAGAAATTTGCGACGCGCGTGCCGCGTTCGTAAAAAACGTGTTCGATCCAGGGCAGCACACTTTTGCCGGTGCGTGCATCATGCTCGCGCACGAAGCGGTCAACCATGTCGTGCGGCAAACCGTCAACCTTGAGCACTACGACGCGCTTTGTTTCGGCTTCGATGATTGCCGCGCGCGTGATAAGCAGCACCAGCAGAAGCGCGGCAAAACAGATTGCGCGCCGCTTCCCCGATGACGGATAAATTGGACTTGAAAAGTTGAACCTCACTGTCCGACTACGCTGACGATTGTTTTGGCATCATTCGGCGCGATGCGTTGCTCTTCCTGCATCGCCTTGCGCAAATACTCTGCGGTCAGAGCGCGCCATGCGGGTTGAATGCGCTGATCCTGATACAAGCGCAAAAGCTCTTTCTTGGCCGTTTCATTATTGATGCGGTAAAGGCCGTCCACGCAGAGACGGCGCGTTTCTTCATCTTCCGTGTGCGTGAAAATACGCGCGGTAGCCTTCGCGGTCTCCTTGCCGATGGGCGCGCCGTGATCGGAGATAAAGCGCAGACTGCGCCGCACGTCTTCGATGTTCCATGCCACTTCAATTTGCGAATCGTTCTTTGATACTTCGCGCAGAAACCTTTCATGATACGCAAGGCTGCGTTGCAAAGCGAGTTGCGCATCAAGCGTCGGCGCGGGTTTCTCTCTGTGCGTGTAAACATCGAAACTCAAGATGTTGGCGACGCGAAAAAGAGTTTGTGCGCCGCGCCCGTGTTTGAGCGACACGGCTTCGACGCGACGATCCGCGTCAAGGCGTGCTGGCAATCCGTCCGGGCGTTTCGCATACGCGACGAGCGCCGCGTATTGAAGGCGCGCGAGCTGCGCTTCCGCTTCGTAATCGTCGCCGATAGGATTGAGCGAAACGCTCTCCAGCCGATGCGCTATCTCGTCGCGCAGTTGCGGATCGAGCGTCGCGTCGAGCGACAGCAGAAGTTTGAGTTCAGAGGCGGCGCGTAATCTGGAAGGCTGATTGATGTCCATGCCGCGCCGCGCCGCCACAAAGTTATAGATCGTGCGCCCGAAAAAGTACGGGACATCGCCGAAACGCGAAAGCGACAGCACATCGCGCGCCACGTCTTGAACCGCGCGGCGTGACATCTCGCGTTTCTTCGGATTGAAGCGGTCACGAAAGTCTACCAGCAGAATCGGAATCTTCGGATGGTCTAGGCCGTAGAGTGCGAGCGGAATCATGTCGACGGGGTGCGCGCCCGGTGTGTCCTTCGCGGCGCGCCTGTTTTCGGCGTCGAAATAAACCGTCTTCGTGTAACCGCTCCAAGAGCGCAATCGCCGGTCTTGCCATGGACTGGCGATGTTGAGAAAGCGTTTGTTAAAGAGGCGGTTCTGATCTCGTTCGAGATCGGCGCGTGAGACCCAGAGCAGCGCGTGCGTCGCGCTTTTATCGGGCAGTTCGAGCGGCTCGAAGTAAAGCGATTCGGCTTCCGCGCGTTGACGCAAAAGTTCCCAGTTATGGCCGCGCACATCGCGCGTTTCGGCAATACGCTTGCCGTAAACTCTCTGCAAATACGTGTCGCTAACAATGCCACCGAAGGGTTTTTCGGTTAGTGCCAAGCGCGCTTGAATGTCGCGCGACTCCGGCACGGAAAAAGGTTGTTCCGCTTTCGGTGTCGTCGCTTCATAAAGCGAGAGGATCGCCCGTGCGCGCGTGATATGCGCCTTGCGGTAATCGTCAATGTTGCGGCGGTAAGCGCGCGCCGAAGCTTTGACGGGAATGCTGACAGGATCAATGAAGATGTTTTCCAATGCCGTCCAGAAAAAGTTTCCCCACACTTGATGATCGGGCGCGGCCAGATCAATAACGGGCGGCGGCACAACATGGCCGCTTACCGGAGTTTTCGTGCCTTCACGTTTTTCTTTGACGAGGCGCGTATAGAGAAAGGGAATGGCGGCGCTCAATTTTTGCGGCACGGTCGGCTTCGTGTAAGTCAGCATCCAGACGTAGCGCAGTTTGTCGTTTTCAGGATCATCGTCGCCGAGCGTATCGCGCAGCACGCTGACGAGCGGCACATCGTGTTGCGCGCCCGCTTGCGCAGCAGCCGACGGCAGCCCGCGCAGATTGCCGAAGATGGTAATCAACTCGCCGCCGTTTGCCACCTTCAGGCGCTCGATGCGGAATTCCTCATTGAGCGTATCGGCGGGGGCGGTCAGTTCGTTGATAGGCGAAGTGTCAATCGCTTGAGTCTGGCAGGAGACCGGACGGGCGTGCGACGAGGCGAAAAGGAGAGCGAGCAAGATCAAAAATATTCGCTGTGCGTTCTGGTTTCGGGAAACGCTCGACATATTTTATAAACCTTTGCCCGGATCGAAATACTGCTGTTGGCGCAAAATTACGGCATCGCGGCGGCTGGAATCAAACCTTTCAACTTGCCCCTCGCGTGACCGCAACGGATATTTCCAGACCCGGCAAGCGGCGTGCCTTTATAGTTGTAGTTTCGACTGCCGCAACTAAAAGAAAATTCACGGCCTGCGACAAACACTCTCGCACAGAACTTTACTAAAGGCTTTCTGATGGCGTTGGTTAGATAAATCGTTGTCGCGGTGCAAAGGAAATTTTACCGGCGCGTCTCGATGATTGCCACAGACGATTGCGAATCCAACGCATAAATCTCTATCGCCGGAATATCGCCGACTCGAATCAGTGCCGACGGCTCGGCTGTCTCGCGTAGTTTGGCGAGACGAGCGTCGTTGCTGCGATAACGCCGCCCGCGTGCCGCGATGATGAAATCGCCCGCCGTGAGTTGTCGCAACGCCACGTCGTTTGAGAGCGAGACGAAAATTAAGTCAGCGCGATTCGCAATCTGCGCATAATAGGTGGAAAGCTCCGGCGTCTCTGTCGCCACGCGCGCTCCTTCGCACGCTTGCTTCGCAACTTCGGCCAATGCCTCGCGCGTTCCCGAATCATAAAACTCGTCCTGCGGAAAATAACTTCCAGCGCGCGACGAGCCGCCGCCAATCGCGTTCGTATAAAGACGATAATGCGGCGCGGCACTCGCCGCCGCCAGCGCCGGAAAAATTAAAAACGCCAACGCCGTCGCTTCGCACGCGCGCGTCCTGAGCATCGCGCTTTTCGTTAGTGAAGCGAAGATGCGCGCCGCGTGTTGTGCGATGAATTGTATGCCGATGGCCGCTGCGATTAATACGGCGGGCAGTGCCAGCGTGAAATAGCGCGTGAATTTTCCGCCCATCAGCGAGAAGGGCAAGAACCAGAGCATCAGCCAGAACAGCACAAAGAAACGCCCGTCGCCGAGCCGCTTGCGGAACAGCAACGCAAGCCCCACAGGAAACGCAGCGAGCACCGGCACGGAAAGCTTCACGCCCATAAACACAAAGTAGAAATAGACGGGCACGCCATTCAGCCATTCCGTCATGCGGTGATTATAAAGCGTGCCTATAAATTCGTAAGAGTCATGGCCAACGCGCTTCTCGCCTGCGAAGACGCTCATCTCGTGCCACGTGGCGGGCAGCAAAATAGGCGGATTAAACAGCAGAAACGCCGCGCCCATTATTGCGAAAAACACCAGCCAGCGAACTTTTCCCATGCGCCAGCGCGCCGCCTCAACGCGCTGGAAAATGTGATAATAGCCGGTGCTGATGGCGAGAAAGTGCGGCAGATATTTGGAGGCCATCATCGCGCCGAAGCACGCGGCGGTTGCCCACGCCCAAGGGTAAAACTTGCGCCGCGTGCTCTCCGCGATGGTCTGGCCGCGTAGCCAGAAAACATTTCCGAGCGCAAAAAAGAAGAGAAAGAATGTGTCTTCCTTCGCAATGCGATTAAAGCCAATCGCCGACGGATCGAGCGCCCACAACGCGGCGGCAAGAAGCCCGACCTCTATGCCGAACAATTCGCGTGCGATGAAGAATAGAAGCAGCGATGTGAATGCGCCGAGCAGCGCGGCAGGGAAGCGGAGCGCAGCTTCCGCAGGGATTTGCCGTGATGCCTCATGTGCGGCAAAGCTAGTTGCGTTCCAACGCTCTGCGCCGATCACGCTCGCCGTCATTAAGGCTTTCATCAGCATCGGGTGTTCGCCGTTGGCGGCCGTCAATCCGTGCGCGCGATAATCTTCAACGGCGCGAAGCTTATTCAACTCGTCTTCGCCAAAACTCTCCGCTCCCAGTTGAACAACGCGAAAGCCGAAGCCAACGAGCACAATCAACGCCAGAGCGTAAATCAGAAACGTGCGACTCGGATTGAAACGAAGACTCTGTGCGGCGAATCGTTCCGGCACGAGCCGCGCAGTAGTAATGAAGTTTTCCGAAGCGTGCAAAACTTTTACGAGTGCTCCTTGATGGTCGCGGGATAAGATAGCAGCGCGGCTTGCAGTGTTTCAATGGCGAGCGCCGCCGCGTGTTGCTTGCGTGCGGGCAAGCCTCCGAGTTCGTGCGCGAGTTCGCGGCGCGAAAGGCGCGCGGCCTCTTCGATGCCCATGCCTTCGAGCATCGCCGCGAGCGCAGAACCGCAGGCGAGCGTCGGCGGGCAGCCGTAGGCGAGAAAGCGTGCGGCTTCAATGCGTCCTTCGCGTATGCGCAATGACAGACGCAGGCGATCACCGCACACCGGATTGCTTTCTTCGGCCAGCGCATTGGCGTCCGGCAGAGTTCCGCCGCAACGCGGATGTGCCAGATGGTCTTTAAGGATTTCTGAATAAGGCAAGACTTGGAATCAGCACACGGTTTGATCGAACGGTATCAATAAATGATCTTGCCGCGTGCCACGTTAGTTGATTTTAAGGGCGGCATGAATGGCTTCGTCTGCGGCGTGCGTTTGTTCGCCCAACGCTTTCCGGTAAAGCGGCGAGAGTTGGCGCAGGTTCTGGACGGCGCGCGGCAAAGCTTCCAGCACGTAGTCTATATCTTCCTCGCCGGTATCTTTGCCCAGACTGAAACGAATCGAACCGCGCGCGAGTTCGTCGTTGCGCCCGATTGCGCGAATCACGGGCGACGGCTCCAGCGAACCCGAAGAACACGCCGAACCTGTCGAAACGGCGACGCCCTGCAAATCCAGATTTATCAGCAAGCCTTCGCCTTCGATAAAGCGAAAAGAGATATTTGAGAGATGCGGCAGACGCTGTGTCCTGTCGCCATTGAAAACAATGTCCGAAACGCGCTCTGCGACTCCTGCTTCAAACTTATCGCGCAGCCGCCTGACGCCTTCGATGCGTTCCGTTAATTCTTCGCGCGCAAGCTTCGCGGCTGTGCCGAAGGCGACGATGTTTGCGACGGATTCCGTGCCCGCGCGCCGTTCACGTTCCTGATGTCCGCCGACGTTCTGCGCCACAAAACGCACGCCGCGCCGCGCGTACAATGCTCCGACGCCTTTCGGCGCGTAAAGTTTATGCGCGGACAAAGAGAGCAAATCGCAGCCGAGCGTTTCGACATCCAGCGGCATTCGCCCGGCGGCCTGCACCGCGTCCGTATGCAGCCACAAATGGCGATGCCCGCCCGCGCGCCGCTCGCGCACCAGCGCACCGATTTCCGCGACGGGTTGAATCGTGCCGATCTCGTTATTGGCGAGCATCAACGTGATAAGCACCGTGTCTTCACGAAGCGCGGCGATGACGTCTTCAACGCGGACGATGCCGTTTTCGTAAACGGGCAACCGCGTAATCTCCCAGCCTTTTTTCTCCAGCGCATCGCAGACGCCGCGCACCGCCGAATGCTCTATCTGCGAAGTGATGATGTGTCGCCCTGTAAAAGTTTCGGCGGCCTCCGCGATGCCGCGTATCGCAAGATTGTTGGCCTCCGTGCCGCCGGAGAGAAAGATGATTTCGTTCGGGCGCGCGTTGATGAGCGCGGCAACTTCGCGGCGCGCTTTGTCAACGGCAGCGCGCGCTTCCTGTCCGAAGAAATGCACGCTCGAAGCGTTGCCGTACTTTTCAATCAGAAAGGGAAGCATCGCGGCGACGACGCGCGAATCAACCGGAGTGGTCGCGCTGTGATCCAGATAAACTCTGCGTAGCATGGTCATGATTAAAGATGCCTTGCGTAATCCTTTGCGTTTGCACGAAGCGTTACGCTTTTAGTGAGTCTAGATTGCGCAGGGCGAAGACGCAAGCGCAACGAAATTTGTTGACCTTGCGTCCAAGTGATAACATCAATCTTTGAATCGGTGTTCCTTTTAATTCTGGAGGAGACAATGACAGGCATTTCGAGAAGAGTTTCGGCGCTTTTGCTAGTGTTCGCGCTCACGACGTTTCCGGTATTCACGGCTGCGTCAACAGCTTTCGGGTTAACGCTCAATCAAACGAGCAATGCCAACGCTTTGCAGCGTGGCTATCGCACGGGCTATTCCGACGGCTACATGGCCGGTTACAGCGACACCACGCAACGCGCCGCGCGCGACTTTCGCAACAAAGAAGATTACGCGCGCGCCAATCGCGCTTACGATGCCGCTTACGGAACGCTCGCCGAATACAGCGACGGCTACCGGCAAGGGTTCGAGATCGGCTACGGCGCGGGCTATGATCGTCGCACCTTCGATTCAAACGTGCCAACCGGACTCGGCAGCCGCGCCGCCTCCGACACGCCAACTACAAATTCAAACGACACGCGGCCTGCGGACTCAAACGACAACACCGCTACTACGGCGGCGAACGGTTCTAGCATTCCGCAGAGCGATACAAGAATTCCCGCCAACAGCGTCTTTCGCATAGAGCTTTTGAGCAACGTCTCGACGCAGGCGAGTCAGCGCGGCGATTCTTTCGAGGCGCGCGTCGTCGAACCGCAACAGTTTCAGGGCGCGACGATTAACGGTCATGTCTCGCTCGTCAAGCGTCCGGGCAAAGTGCGCGGCAGCGGCGAACTGCAACTCTCTTTTGATGAAATCCGCTTCGCAGATAACCGCACCGCGCCATTCGGGGCACAGGTCATAGAGGTTATTGCGGGAAGCAGTGCGGGCGTCGGCAAAGTTGACCGCGAAGGCGGGGTGCAGGGCAAGGGAACCGGCAAAGACGATGCGGCGAAGGTCGGCGCGGGCGCAGGCTTGGGCGCGATTATCGGCGCGATTACGGGCGGCGGCAAAGGCGCGGCTATCGGCGCAGTAGTCGGCGGCGCGGCGGGCACGGGCGGCGTGCTGGCCTCGCGCGGTCAGGACATTTATTTGCCGCGCGGACAGCAACTAAGAATCCGCACTGCAAACACGACGCGCTACGAGTAAAGATAAAAAGCAAGAAGGCGAAGAAAAAGCTGCGGCGTACCGTTATATAATCGGTACGCCGCAGCCTTTGCTTTTACAGGCTTATTATTTTGTCGCTTAGTTCGTCGCCGCAGTAGTAGTAGTGGTAGCGGCGCAGTGTTGGTCGAAGGCTCTGGTTAATTCCTGCGCGATCTGTTGCGGGCCGCTGCCTTCGATCTGGCGGCGTTCCAGCATATACACGAGTTGGCCGTCTTTCAGAATGGCGACGGCGGGCGAAGACGGCGCGTAGCCTGTGAAATACTCGCGCGCTTTGTCGGTCGCTTCGATGTCGCCTCCGGCAAATACGGTCGTCACTTTGTCCGGGCGCACCTTATGCTGCAACGCCAATGCGATGCCGGGACGCGCTTTTCCGGCGGCGCAACCGCACACGGAATTAACGATCACCATCACAGTGCCTTTGGAATCGGCGAGTGCCGCGTCAACCTGCTCCGGCGTTCTTAATTCCTCAACGCCGATGCGCGTCAACTCTTCCCGCATCGGGGCAATCATAAAATCAGGATATGGCATATTTCTCTCCTTGTATAAAGTAATCAGTTATCAGTATTCAATTGTCAGTTAATAGTATTCAGTTTTAAGTCGCCCGTAGTCAAGGCGTCGAAGCATAAACCGAATACCGATAACTCATAACTGACAAACGGTAACTGATAACGGACTACTGACTATTACCAACTGACTACTGACAACTGGTTACTGGCTACTGCTGACAGTTATCTCACGTGGCGCATCGCCGTCGCCGGTGAAGCTGATGCGCCACAAAGGTTCGGGTAGCGGATAGTTGCGTCCGAGTCGTTCCGCCCATTCGATGACGATGACGGTCTTCTCTTCCGCCAGCAATTCGTCCAGATCAACGGCGTGCGCCGCCCTTGCGCCTTCGGGCAGGCGGTAAAGGTCTAAATGATAGAGCGTGAAGTGGCTTCCGGCGTAACGATTAACGAGCGTGAATGAGGGGCTGGTGACTTCTTCCGCGTCAATGCCAAGAGATTGCGCGATGCCTTTGGCAAAGACGGTTTTGCCCGCACCGAGCGCGCCATTCAGCAACACGATTTCGCCGCCCGCGAGTTGCGCGCCGAATCGTTCGCCGAGCGCGAAAGTCTCTGCGGCGTTGCGACACGTCCATGCGCCTGTTTGAAAAGTCATCGCTTGAAATAAAATCCTGCGCGCCGCGTATTACGGCATTTCGCCTACGACATCGAGCGAGCGTATCGCTGCGCCGAAATGTTCGCGCAAATCGGAGGCGACGAGCGTGCGCATTCCGCGCTCACGCGCCGCAATGTCGCCCGCCAGTCCGCCGACGTAAACCGCCGCGATGGTCGCTTCCAATGCGCTCGCGTTTTCTTTCAAGGTTGCAAACGCCTGCGCGTTAAAGCCTGTGATGATGCCCGTCAGCGTATCGCCCGCGCCCGCCGTGCCGAGTCCCGCGTTGCCCGTCGGATTAACGTAGACGCTGCCATCCGGCGCGGCGATCAACGTGCGCGAGCCTTTGAGCACCAAGATAACTCCGTGCGCGGCGGCAAATTCCCGTGCGATGGCGACGCGGTCTTTCAGGGCGTCTTCATTATCAACGCCGATCAAGCGGCGCATCTCGCCGAGATGTGGCGTCAGGATTAGCGGAAACTTTTTCGAGCCGCGCATATTCGCAGGCCAGGGCGCGAGCGCATTCAAGGCGTCGGCATCAATCACGATTGGCGTTTGGCGTTCTTCAACGACGCGGCGCACAAGGTGGCGCGTCGCCTCGTCTTTCGATGATAGGCCGGGGCCGATGGCGACGACGCTCGCGCGCATCGTTAGTTCATTTATGCGTTCAAAGGCTTCGCTGCTCACCGCGCCGCCCGCTGTTTCAGCCAGCGCCGCCGTGATGATTTCGGGCATCGCTTGCGCGCTGACAATCCGGTGCGCGGAGGCGGATGTGGCAAGTGTGACGAGTCCTGTTCCGGCGCGCATCGCCGCATCGCCGCAGAGCACCGCTGCGCCTGTGTATTCACGCGATCCGGCGATAATTAGCGCGTGGCCGTGCGTATTTTTATAAGAATCGGGCGTATAGCGCGTCTGCACCAGAAAGCGGCGCGCGTCAGCGGCTTCGGTGAGAAAAAATTTTGATGTCGCTTCGTTGATTAATTGCGCGGGCGAACCGATATCTGCGATAAGGAGTTGGCCATTATGTGCGAGCGCGGGCGGCAGGACGTTAGCAACTTTAGGCGCGGTAAACGTCACGGTTACATCGGCACGAACGGCTGCGCCCGAAATCTTCGCGCTGTCTGCATCAAGGCCGGAGGGTACATCCAGCGAAACAATTAACGTAGAATCAGCGTCCTGTTTGCCGGATTGCGCGCGTAAATCGTTTAAGTATTCGACGACTGCAAGTGGCAGCCCTTCGAGCGGGCGCGTGAGTCCTGTGCCGAATAGGGCATCCACAATAACATCAACGTCGTGTGAGCGAACACGCTTGAAATCTTCCCATTGCGCCGGATCGTCAATCTCTACAAAAGTCAGCGGATATAAAGGCGGCTGTGAGCTATCAGCCAGACCGCCGAGGCTGCGAACAATTTCAAAATTTACGCGCGCGTCGCCTTTGGTATCTTCAACGCGGCCGTCTAAACAGACGTGTGCACGCGCGCCCGCGTTGGCTAATGCGCGGGCAAGCGCCGCACCGTCGCCGCCGTTATTGCCGCGTCCGCATAGGATTAGAATCTTTTTTTGTGAAAGATCGCCGTCGAAGTGCGTCGCTATCGCGTGTGCCGCCGCTGCCGCCGCCTGCTCCATTAAAAGCAGCGAGGGCGTGGCATAACGCTCTGTGGTAAAGCGATCAATTTCGCGCATCTCTGCGGCTGAAACGATTTTGCGCATAGGTGTGGATAATAAAGAGAGAGCCGCACGCGGGTCAATGTCTTCGCGTGCGGCTCTCTTAAAATTACGGTTTGCGCGTAAGGCGACGAATATACACAAAAAAAGGGATTGCTCCCTCTTAGCCTGCCTGCCGCTTCCGCTCTAACCTTCCCGTTTCCTCTTCGGTATCTAAAGTATATTCCGAACCTTAATTGTTCTCCAGAAAAATCCACGCCGTATTTGAAATATTTTTCGGACTGATGGAAACCGTTGAGTCTCAAAGAGATAACGAAGCAGGCCGCCATATTTTGGCGGCCTGCTTCGTGATCAGCTCGATTTGCCACAGAAGAGCGAAATGCGCGTTGGCTAAAGGGGGAAAGGTGCTGCTTTTATCCGAACCCGTCGCTTATACGTGCGGCGTGGCTTGGCGGCGTTTGCGCATTTTAGCGGCGACACCGGCAAGGCCTGTGCCGAGTAGGATCATCGTCGCCGGTTCGGGCACGGGCGCTGTTCCGCCACCGCCGCCACCGGAGCCTGCCACATCGCTACCGCCATTATTGACATTCTGGAAGCGTGCGAAAATGGACGACGCGATTGTTTGTGCGTTCAAGCCGGTGAAATTACCGGTCACGGTGAATGTCGCGCTCAATCCCGGATCAATGCCGCTTTGCACAAACCCGCCGTTGAAGTTTCTGGAGACGCTGCCGTTGAGCTTGGTCGTCTCAAGCGCAAAATCGAATGTCGCGTTGAGGCCGGTGGCATTGGCTTGCACGCCGTTTACCAGCGAGTAGTTGCCGTCGCCCGTTGCGACAAAACTGGTGGCGGTGCGGTTACCCGGCAAATCGAAGCCGATATTCGTGATCGTGCCGGTCGTGCCGGGCGCAGTAGATGTATTGGTAATGGTAAAAGTGAACTGGTTGCCGGTCAGCGTGAAGTTAGAAATCTGTGCGGTCACGCCGGTTCCGGCGCGTCCTGTGAGCGTCACGGTGTCAGCGTAGCTAACGGCGCTAACGGCCATCAGCATCATGGCGGCAGCGGTTGTCAAAAGTAATTTGCGGATCATTCCTTGTTCCTCCGAGAGCCTGTTGGTGGTTTTGCCTTTCGTTCGCCTAAGCGTCGTCGAAAGACAGGGCAAAAAGAGCTTTATTTGTTTGTTCTACATAGGGAAAAGTGAGAATCGCCACTCATTTCCAAAAGCGTGCGCCAAAAAAATTCATCCGGCGCGTAAATATCTGATTCAAAAGCGCCTCATAGCCGCTAACCGTACTATTCTATGAGAACAGGCCGCCATATTTTGGCGGCCTGCTTCGTGATCAGCTCGATTTGCCACAGAAGAGCGAAATGCGCGTTGGCTAAAGGGGGAAAGGTGCTGCTTTTATCCGAACCCGTCGCTTACACGTGCGGCGTGGCTTGGCGGCGTTTGCGCATTTTAGCGGCGACACCGGCAAGGCCTGTGCCGAGTAGGATCATCGTCGCCGGTTCGGGCACCGGGCCGGGCTGGGGAGACGGGCTGGCTGCCGCCGCGCGCAGGAAGAAGCTTTCAGGGCCGCCCTGAGCATTGGTGATAGTTGCCGCGAGGCCGATTCGCAAGTCGGCGCTAAAGACGCTGGCGAATCTATCAATTGCGGCCTGGTCGAGTTGGAAGACATAATCCGAAGTGCCCTGTCCCGCGCCGATTTCGGTTAAAGTTGTGGGCGTTCCGGCCAGTGACGCGCTGAAGACCGCCGTGCCGTTTGAATCATAGGCCGTTAAGGTCAAGCTCTGAATCGTAACGGTGGTTTTGCCTGCGGCGTTCGGTTCGTTGATATTAAAGTAGAGCCGCAGATCGCTGGCTTGCGTAATGCCGAGGCTGCCGAGCGTGCGCGTTTGCGTTTGCGCGCCGGTTAGCGCATCGCCGAAAGTTTTATCGCCGCTGGCGGTGTACATTACGCCGCCGGATTCTGTGGTCGCACCGCCATGATGTTGAATCCCCAGAATATAGGGTTGTGTGCCGAAACCGGCAGGTTGAATCGGTGCGGAGCCGGAGAAAACGATGGCGTCGGCACGGGCGCTGGTTCCCGAAAAGCTAAGGAAAACTAAGGCTCCGAAGCCGAGGGCGATGGTCGAGAATATCTTTTTCATACAAAACCTTCCTTGTCGTGCATTTGGTGGCAATTTGCCTCTACGGGACGCTAATCTTTTCGTAAAGGCCTAAGTAAGAACAGTTTGTAAAGAACATTTTAATTGTTCCGTACTGGAAAGAAAGTGATAACTACTCTTCTGTTCCAAAACCTCATGCGGAAAGTTGAAATCTTTTAGCAGTGAGTAAATGTTTGGTGCAAAATGCATGACAGCCGCCAGCGGCGTCATACTACGGACGGCGACGTAAAATGCGTGTGAATTTACCGATAATTACAGAGGCTTCCGGCAGTTTGAAGGCGTAAGTCAAAGCGAAGTAGGCCATGCCGTAAGAGCCGAGCACTAAAAAAGCGACGATTATCGGATGACGATTGCCCACCAAAAGCTTCACTGCCCAGCCGATTCCCGCGCTCACGACCGCCGCCGACCATAGCTTTGCGGTATACGGCAAAGGCAGTCCCGTCTGCCCTATGCGGCGATTGAGCGAGCGGCGCAGCAGCGTAAATTCGACCCATCCGGCGATTCCTGCCGAAGCTGTCAACCCGGCGGCTCCCCACTTGATATCAAGCCCCAGAAGACGTGGCAGCGGTAGCGCAAACAGATAGCCGAGCACAATCGTCAGCGTGACGCGCACGACGGCGAACAGAAGCGGCGTGCGCGTGTTGCGCAGCGCATAGTAGGTTGAAGAGTAAAGGCGTCCGAGCGTCGAGGCGAGTAGGCCGACGGCTGAACCGGCGAGAATGCCCCACACGTAAAACGAATCGCCGCGATTAAATTTTCCGCTCTGGTAAAGCGCCGCCGTAATCACGTCGCCGAGCGCCAGAAACGCCATTGACGAAGGCACGACGTAAAAAGCGATCTGCCGTAATCCTTTGTCCAGACGCCCGCGCAAGTGTTCGGCAATCTCCGCTTCGCTGCCGCGCACGCCGGACATCGCAGGTAGTTCCGCCGCCGAGATTGACATACCGAAGAGACTGACGGGCAACGTGTAAAGGCTCTGCGTGTAGCTAAGCGCGACGACGGGGCCGTTGCCGAGCAGACTCGCCAGCAGCGAATCAACATAGGCGCTGATCTGCACGACGCCGCGACTAAAGAAGACCGGCAGGAAATTATGCACGACGGTGCGCACGCTCTCCGACGCGACATCCAACGTCAAATGCAAATGTTTGACGAGCCGCAGCACGGTCGGGAGTTGCACGCCGAATTGCAGAAAACTTCCGATCACGGAACCCCACGCGATTACCTCCGCCAACTTGAATTGCGCGAGCCTTTCGGCCAATGGAGACTGAGCGGCGCGGCTGCCGAAACCGAACAGCGCGGCGATGATGGCGATATTCCAGACGACCGGCGCGGTGTAAGAAAGAAAGAAACGCTTGTGGCTGTTAAGCACGCCGAGACACCACGCGGAGAGCACCAGCAGTCCCGCGCCCGGAAAAAGTATCTTCACAAGGCGGATCGTCAACTCGCGTTTGTCGCCCGTAAAGCCGGGTGCGATGGCGTTGATTAAATATGGTGTCGTGAGTACGCCCGCGAGTACGAGCAAAGAGGTGACGAGCGCGAGCAGGGCAAAGACTGCGCCCACGACGCGCCCCGCTTCGCGTTCATCTTTGCCCGCGAGCAGTTTTGCGTAGACGGGAATGAACGAAGCGGAGAGCGCGCCTTCGCCGAAGACGTTTTGAAGAAAATTCGGGATGCGGAAGGCCGCCGTGAAAGCGTCGCCCGCTTCGGAGAGGCCGAAGTAAGAAGCGAAGACGCGCTGGCGCACGAGGCCGATGATACGACTCAAGAGAATGCCCGCGCCGACTAGAAAAGCGTGTCGCCCGGTGCTCGCGTCGCGTTCGCGTTGGGCGGTCTTTTGCTCGCCGACTGAATCGCCTTCGGCGGTCCCGACGGGCAGTTCGGTTTCACCGGCAATCTCGCCCGCGTCCTGTCGTCGCGGCTCCGCTTCCTTTGTTTCCCGTACGGCGTCGGCGGCGTCTTGATGGTGTGGCTTAGTCTTCATGAAGTGCGGCGAGATTGTAGTCTTTGATTTTGGTTAGCAGCGTTTTGTAGCTGACGCCCAAAGTTTCGGCGGCGCGCGTTTTGTTGCCTTGATGAGCGGCGAGCGCGTCCGCGATCTTGCGGCGTTCGACAAGTTGCGCGGCACGCAGCGCAGCTTCGGCCAGCGTGCCCGACAAATCAACGTCGGCGAAGGCATCGGTCTCACTTGTGCTCGAATGCGGCGCGACGAGTCCTAAATCATGCGGCTCGATAGTGGTCGTATCGGAGAGAATACAGGCGCGCTCGATGGCGTTCTGAAGTTCGCGGACGTTGCCCGGCCACGGGTGAGCTTGCAGCGCGGCGTGGCTCGCTTCGCTCAACTTCATCGCGCGCCCGCGTAGCTCTTTACCGAGTTGCGCGGCGAAATGGTTGGCGAGAAGCGTCGCGTCATTTTCGCGTTCGCGCAAAGGCGGAATTACAATCGGAAAGACTGCGAGACGGAAAAAGAGGTCTAGACGAAACTCGCCCACTTCCGCCGCCGCGCGCAACTCTCTGTTGGTCGCCGCGACGATACGCACGTCAACCGGAATGGACGCGCGCCCGCCGATGCGATCAATCATCTTCTCTTCGATGGCGCGCAAAAGTTTTCCCTGAACGCTTAAAGGCATTTCGCCGATTTCGTCGAGAAAGATCGTGCCGCCCGTCGCCAGCTCGAATTTTCCCAGACGGCGTTCGCCCGCGCCGGTGAACGCGCCCTTTTCATGGCCGAAGAGTTCGTTTTCGATTAAGGTTTCGGGAATCGCTGCACAGTTGATGGCGACGAACGGCTTATCACGCCGCGCCGAGAGATGATGAACGGCGCGCGCAAAGAGTTCTTTGCCTGTGCCGGATTCGCCCAGAAGCAGAACGGTCGCTTCGGTTTGGGCGACACGCTGCGTTTCCGCGACGGTGCGTTTGAGCGCGTCGGATTCGCCAAGGATGCGCGGGAAACCATAATGGCGTGACCACTCTTCGCGCAGTAAAATATTTTCCGTGCGCAGGCGTGCCGCTTCGAGCGCGCGTGCGACGAGCAGTAGAAGGTGATTCGAGTCAACGGGTTTTTGAAGAAAATCGTGCGCGCCGTCTTTCATCGCCTGCACCGCTTCGTCAATCGAGCCGTAAGCAGTCATCACGATGACGGGCACATCCGCATCAGCGGCGCGTGCGGCGCGCAGCACGTCCAGGCCGCTGCCGTGCGGCATACGCAAATCCGTCAGCACAAGGCGATGCGGGGTGCGCGCAATCTCGTGTGCGGCCTCACGCGCGTCGGCGCTTTCCGTCACAGAGTAGCCGGCCGTCTCCAGCGTCAAACGCAGCACACGGCGCAAACTGTCTTTGTCTTCGACGAGCAGTATGTCAGGCATCGCAGTCGCTCTGGAAAGCGGGCTTGAGTGGCGAAGTTAAAGATGTGGAGCGGTTGAAATACAAGATTGAAGCGGATGGTAGCGGCGGGCGGGCGGGTATGTCAAGCCTGCCAAAAAGCGTAAAAGAGAAGGGCGCGTCTCACTTAAAGGAGACACGCCGCTATGAAAGGAAGATATAGCCGCTATGCAAAACGTAAAAGTTATCGAAGGAATCTTCTGTGAATCTGATTCAATAAATCGTGGGCCATATTCGGGTCAATGCTCTTCAATGCGTCGTGAGCTTGGAGCGCCGTTTCTTTATCCGCGAGATCAATGTAGATCAATCCGAGTGTGTAATGCGCGCTCGCGTAGTCCGGTTCGATTTGTAAGGCTTGCTGGCAGGCTTTCAAAGCCTCCGTGTAACTGCCCATATTGAAATAGGCCAAGCCCAGATTGGTGCGTATCTCTACATTGTCGGACTTGATGCGCAACGCTTGCACGAAAGTCTTTATCGCGTCGGGATTCTGCCCTGAATTGCTGTAAGCGACGCCCAGATTGTTATAAGCGTCGAGGTCTTCGGGATCAATGCTGATGACTTGCCGGTAAGCCTTGATCGCTTCCGCGAAGCGTCCCAACGCATCGTAGGTGACGCCCATCTCATAGTGTGCATCCGCATAAGAGGAATCTTTACGAATGGCGCGTTTGAACTCTTCCGCCGCCTCCACGTAAAGACCGCGCCGGGTTAATTCCAAGCCATTTTGATAGTGGTCTTCGGCGGAATTGTTGTGAATAGTCGCGGACTCCGGCGGACTATCCTCTTTCCGCTGGTTGATTTTGAATTTGTCTAAGAGTCCCACCTCAAGCCTCCGCACCGCGCCTTGATGTAGCAACTTCCGGTCATTGCGCCGCAGTATAACCTACTGCGTAGTTTTTCAACGAAGCGTCTCTTTTGCCCTTAATCATTCATGAAGGAACTTGGTAGACAAATGGCTTCACACTAGCAACTCTTAGTATTCGCTGACGCCCAGCACGCGCGGGCTTCCCGACGAGAGTGCTTTTTGTACCCACGAGGAATCGTAGAACACGTCGGAGGTGCCACCGCCGTTGCTATTAAAAGTTGGCCCAAGAAATCCTCCGGTAGCGCCCGGCGTCGTGTCAAACTTGGCGACGACGATTGATCCCAGAGTAGTGCCGTTGCCGCCGCCATCGCGCAGCACCGTACCGCCGCCGAGCACGAGTATCAGTCCTTTGAAATTGGCACTTCCGCGCATATCGAGCGTGCCGGTAACCACGAGAAGTCCTGCACCGCCAGTGGGTGGGAGCACCGCATCGCCATCAACGAAAGTGGTCAGTATGTTTGACTCCGAACCGAAGTCGGGCGGGCTGGAAGTGAAGTAGCGATCACATACTGATGGATCAGTAGGGCTCGTACAACCGGGCGTCTGCTGGTTCATCGCGTACTGGCGGAGGGAGTCCAAGGCTTGGCGCGCACCGTCAGCCGTTTGGAGTAAAGTTGACAAGTTTGCCAAAGATGCTTGTTGAACCTGCTGGCTGCCTGTTACCTGCGTGCTGGTTGGCGGAACCGCGGTCGTCGCAGTTAAATAATCGGCGGTGTTTGTTACGACGAAGGCCGGGAGCGGCGCGCCGCCCGAGTAGTCGTTTCCCGAATACCTGTATTGCGAGCTGCTTCCAACATTGAGGCTCACTGAAGAACCGGCGGTGTCAGAGCCGCGAAGTGTCACAGCGCCGCTTGCCGTGTAATCAAAAGCGTACCTGCTAACCATCATCTGCATCTGTTTTCTCGCGCCGCGCGGCCCGTAGCCGGTAACCTGCACCTTTAGACGGGACGGCTCAGGTGCCGTGACGGTGACAGGAATCGGCGTTGATCCAGAGCCGTTTATTAGAAAGCTCGTAGCCGTTCGAGTGTAGAGAACTCCACCAAAGTTATTCGTCAAGAGCGGCGTCGTCTGCGGCGGGATCGGAGCAAAGTTGATGTACAAAAGACTAGTTATCGTCGAGCCGGTTTTAGTGATGCTTCCCGTAATCGTGCAATCAATGTTTAATACCCCAGCCACCGGCGCTGTTTGGTTGATGGTTAATGTAAAATGAGTATCTGCCGGAATAGCAACATACCCGTTCGCCGAAGTGACTTGAAAGCTGCCAAGCGTACTATTGCCGCTGTTGGTTATCGTCGTGGACGATTGGGGCGTATAGGCAATAGTCGCCGTATTACCTGGACTGCCGAAATCTATTGATGTTTTCGGGTTTCTGGTGGACGAGGGGAAAATCCCGGACGTGGCGAATGTGACTATTGCGGTGCCATCAGGATCGGTCACTTTAGTATCGTAGGCCATGCCTGACATGGCCGTATAGGGCGAGCTAAGCTCGATGCGGCCTGCCGGAGTTAGCGCATTGTAAGTTAGCCATCTGGACAGACGCGCATCGGTGGCCGTATCGCCGGACTTGTTCGAGATTGAAGGCGTCACGGCTTTGCGGAAACTAATCTTATTTGCTGCTGCGGTTGCCAATGAAGTATCGAATAAAGGATTGGGCGCGACGTTTCCGCGTAGCACGGCGAGCGTCGCCTGCATCCCGGCTTCCGCTGCATAGTAAGCCTGCGATTCGGCGGTTGCGTCAACGGCATTTGTCGCTGAAAGCGCGGTCGTTATAATCAAAGCGCCCGCGATAGCGAGCAACAGCAGAGAGAAGAGAAGCGCCATGAGCAGCGCCGCGCCGCGTTCGTTCGCGTGCGCTTTTATTGAGCGCGGCGTCTTGGGGTTGATCGTCGAAAAGGTCTTCATCGGAAATCCTCTGTCATATAACTGAAAACGCGCGGCCAAATATTTTGACCGGATCAATAGCTGGTGAGATAGGAGTTGCGCAAAGTCACATCCGAGATAAGCTGCACGCTGGAGACCGGCTGGTAGCCGGGGGAGCCGGGCGTGCCGCGCGCGGGCAACTGCACGCAGGCGGCGATCACAATGTATTTCGCGGTTCGCTTGTCTGTCACATCGGTGGCCGCTGTCGTGATGTCGCAATTGCCTGCCGTGTAGTTCACTTTATCGGCGTAGTAGTGAATCACGAGCGAGTCAACGCGATTGGCGAGCACCGTCGTTCTCGCTCCGCTATACACGTCAATGCGCTCGACGTAGCTTCTCACGCCGTCATTATATAATTTGAAGATTATGTCCTCGTCCGTATCGGCAACAGCATTGCTGGTGCTTTCCCTGTCGAAGGCATTAAGGTTGGCGCGAATGCGTATTGAGCTGGCGGTTGACTCGGCAGGGACGATTCCATTATTCGTCAAGCCGAAACCGGAATTGGCGATTTCGCGTGTCATCAAATTGAGCGCGCGTTGCGAATCGGCGAGAGCAGACGTCTTTTGATCTTCGCGCCCGCGAATATTAAATGAACCGGCCATCAGCGCACTCGCCATCGCCATTAAGATCAGCGTAATCGTCATTGCGATCATCAACTCGAACAGCGAAAAGCCCGCCTCCGCCGAACACGCGGTATTCAATTCCCGCGAAGATTCTTTTATGTGCATAACACTCTCACTTCCTTAAACTATCGAAGGCGTATCACGAGCATTTCGTTAAAAGTAAGAACCGGTGGCGGTGTTGGCGCGCAACGTCTCGATGCGCACGGAACTGCGCACCCAAGCTGCGCCTGCGCCCTGCGGTGTCACCTGCACGGTGAGCTTCTTCAGCGTCGCGCTGCCTCCGCAACCGGCGGCGGCATCGGCGCAGATTGTGGTCAGAACCGTGTAGGAGCGCCCGGCGCTCACCACTGTTTCGGTTGATGAAGGCGTTATCAGGCTCGCATCGCTGAAGGCGGACTGGCGCAGCCGCTCCATCTGTTGCTGTGCGACAACCTGTGCCAGCGCGCGGTCGTTCGCGCCCGAATTGTAGTTAATCGAAAACGCAAAGAGCGACGCGATGCCGAGACCGGCGATCATCATTATTAGAAGCGCGATCACGGTCTCAATCAGCGTAAAACCCTGCTCGCTCATGGTCTCTGCTGTTTTCAGACCCTGCCGCTTTTCATCCAGCGTGTTCATTTCGGCTTGCTCCATTTTAGTTACCTACTTTGACGTAGACGGTCACGGAAGTGCATGGATTGCTGAACACTACCGGGAACGTACCGCGCGTTCTGGTGATAGATGCAATGGTGAAAGAGTATGTGCCGCTGGCGGTCACGTTTCTGGTCGCGGGCGTGACCGATAGATTAGAGTTCGGCGTCGCGGTAAGAGTGCCTATGCTGCTGACGGTGATGTTGACGGTGGTGGTGCTGCCACCGTTTCTTCTGATCGGTACCGGCAGGTCAGAAAACATTGTGCCGCAGGGAGCGGTCGAGGATGGAGGAGTGCCGCCGCCGCCCGCTGTGCCGCAGGGATTAACCCCGAGGTGCGTGCCACCGCCGGTTACCACCGCTGAACTAGATATGTCGCTTGTCGAATTCACATTCGTATAGGTCAAAGCGGCGGGTGTAGACACGTCGCTGTCAATCGTAATATCGCCTGATCCCGCCACCTGAACCGCCGATTGCGTGCTGTTGCTGTTCTTCATTCTAAAAAGCATGGAGCATTCAGTTGTGCGCCCGCGCCAGTTGAAATCCGCAGATGGGGGTATCTCGCTGGTGCTTGAACCGACGACATCGCCGCTGGCATTAACCGTAAAGGCCGCGCCGGTTGAATCGGTGAAGACGACGCCTTTCTCAAGCTGGAAAGTACGCACTGGCAGCGCGGTGCCCGGAGGAGTTGTGCCGTCAAAATCCATCGTCACGGCGTATGTGCTGGGGCCTGTGATGTCTATGTTCGTTGCATCATGGCGACGGATCGCGTCGAGGCGCGCTTTCTCTACATAGCCGGCAAAGATGCGCGCCGAATTCTGAAGCCGCGCCGTGTTGCGCGATCTGGTGATGCCCATCACGGCGAACGCCGAGACGATGGCGATAATCACCATCACAATTAGCAACTCCAGCATACTGAAGCCGCGCGCCTTCAGCTTTTCATTTCTCATTGAATCATCTGCGGCCAATCTTTTCATTTACCACTCCAAGGGCGATCACAATCTTATGCGCTTAATTCGGAGAGGCGCATTCTCGCCTTATCAATAGCAAGAGCAGTGCCACCGCCATTTGTTCAGGCAAACGCCCGCCGGAATCGTTTTACGCATAATTCTCGCATCACGCCGATGTCACCTTCTGTAACAGAAAGGGGATTCGGTTTCCTAGTATGCAAACGAATTCACTATTGATTGAGAACGCACGCGCGCTACATAGGAGTGTTACCTGTGGAAACAACTTGAAGTGCCTGCCAGCCGGAACGATGCGTGCCTGTGGCGAACTCTCTGCGACTATCGCACGCGGATAATTGAGTTTGAGTGTGCGCCGCCGTTTGCTTTCACGAGCGGCGCACGAGTTGCAGTAAGGCGTGCGGGCGTTCAGGAATTGTCTTGCGCCTGCCTTTGGTGAGATAGCGCATTGCGAGGGCAATGAAAGGTTCTGGAGTGAGAGCGTTTAGAAATGGCGACGGGAAGTCGAGAGTGCGGCGCTTCCTGTCCGCCGCCAGCTCTCTTTAGTCCAGCCACAATGAGTCCTCAATAATCGCGTCCGCCATGAAATCGTCCTTTGTCTTGCGCGTAGTGCCGCACACTGCGTGTGAGCGGGGACGTAAAAGCGCCCCGGCGACTCTCAGGCTGTCGGGGCGCAAAATATTTTCAGGACGCCGCAGTTCTTTCAAAGACGCGGCGCGAATTAATTTGATGTCGGTTCATATTCGTCCTTGCGCGCCGAATTGACTGCGCCGGTTTCCGTATCGGAGAGCCGCATGGCGAGCGCCAGCGGGCGATAAGCGAAGGGCGCGGGGCCGCCGTGCGAGTTCTGAATCTGCGTCACGAGCCGGTCTTGATTTGCGCGAAAGCGCCAGACGTTGCCGCGTTGATTGAAGATGACGAACAGCAGTGTTTCGTTCGTCGCCGTACGCATCTCGCCGACCAGCGCGCTCACGCCGCCGTCGGTACGCGTCAGTGTGCCGGTCTTGGCGATTACACTGCCACGCGACGGGTACGTTGTATAGCGTTTACGAAGCGTGCCCGGATCAATGCCCGCGACCGGCAGTATGTCCGACAATTCCAGATTGTTTTTGGCGAGTTCATCGCGTAGTGCGCGCAACACTTTCATCATCGCGCGCGGCGTCACGCGGTTCACGCCAAGCCCGCTCGTCGAAGCCAGCGATACTTCCCAAGGCGATACTTGAGCGCCGCTTATCACCGCGCGCCGCACTCCCTGTGCTCCGCCCAATGTATCGCCGATGCGCTCGGCCATAAAATTGTTTGAGTAGCAGAGCAAAACTTTCAACACGTCCACCAGTTTGCTGGAACGATGCACGAGCAGCATACGCGCGCCCGGCGGTACGGAATCAATATAGACCGCGCCCAGCACGGCGACACTCGGAACGCCCGTAGCGGTGAAAGGCATACTGCTCGCCGCGATTCCGGTATCAGTCGCCGCGCGCTCTGAAACTAAGGCGGCGCTATCCTGCCACGCGCGCATCGCGGCGGCGCTGCGGCGCGTTGCATCCAGCGTGTCGTAGAGCGTTTCGCCGGAGCGCTGCGAAGAAGCATCGAAGTTCATCGTAAAGCGCGGGGCTACGATCAAATCACCCGTCACGGTACGGATGCCTTGACGGTTCAATTCGCGCGCGAGCATCACGGCGTGTTCATAATGAAACGAAGGGTCGCGCCCGGAGATAAAAAGATCGCCTTTGATTGTGCCGCTGGCTTGATCGAAAGTGCCGTTTGTCCACAACGCAGTGGTGAAGCGATACTGCGGGCCAAAGGTGCGAAGGGCTGTCAGTGCCGTCGCCAGCTTGACAGCGGAAGCCGGGTTGAAAGCGCGATCCGCCGTCGCTTCCAAAACTTTTCGCCCGTCAAGCGTTTCAATGAGCGTACCCTGCGTTGTTGCAATCTCTGTGTCATCGTTCGCTTCAAGCGTCGATGTCGGAAGCGGTGCGGGCGTCGCAGTCTGCGGAAGCGGATTTATCTGAACCGCTGTCGGCGACTGTTGCGGTGCGGGCGTGTAGGTTTCCTGCGCACGCACGCCGGAGAGCGTTGCCGTTAGCCATATCGATAATAGAAGCGCGGGAGCGATGCGACGTGAAGAATTTAATTTCATTAGTGCCTGTTCCATTTTGGATTTACGAAAAACACGATCATTATAACCATCTGCCACGACGCCCGCCGCAAAATATATTGCGGGAAAGCGCGACGCTGGTCTTAGATGTTCGCATTTGCGTTAAAAGATGCACGGCAAATTCGTTGAGCACCATTGCCGACAATTTAATGTGCTAAGTTAATGCCCGGACGATTGCCGTAACTCTCTGCTCCGCGCTCATAAAATTCCGCCGGTTAATGCTGATGCGAAAAGAGAAACTTCCCGCGACCATTGAAAGCATACGTGCTGCGCATCACCGTCGGCGCGCGGAGATAAACGCGCGGCTCGCGGAGTTTCGCGCCGTCTGGCGTGAAGGCACAGATGAACGCCTGTGGGAAGAACTCGTCTTTTGCATCTTCACTGCCGGAGCTTCGGCGCGTATGGGGCTACGATCAATCGAAGCCGTGCGACATTTATTAAGCGAAGGCACACACGATGAACTGACGCAAGCTTTGATCGGCGTGCATCGTTATCCGGCGGCGCGTCCCGGCTATATCGTGGTGACGCGCGATTTTTTGCGCGAGCATTGCGATATGCGTTTACGCGAAAAGCTGGAAAGTTTCACAGACCCGCTGGCGCGGCGTGACTGGCTGGCGAAAGAGCGCCGCATCAAGGGACTTGGCTATAAAGAGGCGAGCCACTTCCTGCGCAACATAGGATTGCCCGGCTACGCGATTCTGGATAAACATATTCTACGCAGCCTGTACGAACTAGGCGTGATAGAATCTTTCGTGCCGCCTTCGACGCGCGCCAAATATCTGGCGACCGAAGAACGGCTCAGGCGATTCAGCCAAGACGCACAAATTGATTTCGACGAACTCGATCTCGTGCTGTGGTCTATGAAGACCGGCGAGATATTAAAGTAACGACGCGCGCGTGGCTCACAGTTATGATGTAATATCGCATGACGATGCTGTCGCTTTCTTCAAAATACAGAATCAAGGTCGCCGTCGCAGTTTTGGCGGCGCTCACAATCTGCGGCGCAGTGCGCGGCGAAGCGAAGGCGCTGGCGGGCGATTCGGCGCGCACCCGTGCCGAGCGGCTTTTGCGCGAAGGCGAGTTCGTCGAAGCGGAAAAACTTTTCCGCGAGCTGCTCGCTAAAGATGCGCGTGATACGAGCGCGCGGCTCGGCCTTAGTTTCGCGCTGCTCAAGCAACGGAATTTACTGGACGCTTACGACCATGCGGCGCGCGTTATCGCCATTGATCCGCTTTCGGCGCGTGCCCATTCGATTCTCGGCAGCGCATTGCTTACCTCCGGCGATTTTCGTCTCGCCGTCGAAGAGTTTCGCACCGCGTTGAGTTTTAAGGAGACGGAGGCGCTGGCGATTGCCGGTCTTGCAATGGTTGATTTCTACGAGAACCGTTTGAGCGATTGCCTGAGCGGTTTGCGGCGTGCCAATTCTCTAGACCCGAATGAACCCGATTATGTTTTCAGTCTCGGACAGGCGGCGGCGCGCGGGCAACACTACCGCGAGGCTGCCGACGCTTACGAGCGTTTTCTGGCGATAGCGCCGCGCACCGATGCCGACAGGCGCGCGCGCATTCGCGGGTTAATAGATTTCCTTCGTTACCTTGGCACGCAGAAACCGCTTTATCAATTGAGCGGCGATGAGCGCGCGAGCGTGCCGTTTGAATCACGCGGCGAGCGCCCTATCTTTAAGGTCTACGTCAACGGCGCGAAAGAGCCTTTGCGGTTTGTGCTCGACACGGGATCGGGTATGTCCGTCATTTCGGAAGAAGCGGCGCGGCGCTTGAACCTGCGACCTGCGGCGCGCGGCGGTCAGGCGCGTGCCGTCGGCGGCGGCGGACGTTTCGAGATTGTTTACGGTTTCCTGTCATCAATCGAAATCGGCGAAGCGGACAGAGCGCGAATCGAAAACGTGCCCGTTTACATACGCCATTTCTTCAGCGATCAGGAAACGATTGACGGCTATATCGGTCTCTCCGCAATCAAGGATTTTATCGTTGCGGTTGATTACGGCGCGCGCACTCTGACGCTCACGCGCGGGCACGCCGCAAGCGACGATGCTTTCGCCCCCGTACAAGGAGGGTTAGAGATTCCCGTGCGTACCACTTCGAGCGGATTTCTGAGCAGCGAAGTGCGGCTCGACGGCGTCAGCAAGCCGCTCAATTTCGTGGTGGATACGGGCGCGAGCGTGTCCGTGATTTCCGAGTCGCTGGTGGCGCGCGAAGAAGAAGTCGGACGTTATGAAGAAGGCGCACGCTTGCGCGTTTACGGCGCAGCCGGCGTCAGCGAAAATGTGAGAACGCTCTTGCTCCCGCGACTCACGCTCGGTTCTTTCGAGCGCAAGCGCACGCCCGTCGTGGTGCTCGATCTGGAGCCGATCAACGAGACCTCCGGGTTCGAGCAAACGGGCATTATCGGCGGCAACTTCCTGCGCCACTTTCGCGTCACGTTCGATCTACGCCGGAACATCGTGCGCTTTGAGCCGCTGATCGGGAGCTTACCGGCAACTCAAAATTCGCAACCGCCGCGAACCGGAACCATCGCGCCATGAAGCAGAGCCTTTATCTGGAAACTTCCATCGTCGGCGCGTATCTGGATAACGGCGAGCCGTTTCGCCGCGACTTGACGATCCGTTGGTGGGAGCATGAGTTGCCGGAATATCGCGCCGTCATCTCGCCGCTGGTTGCGCGCGAATTGGAGCGCGTGCCGGAGCCGCATCGCACCGGATACCTGAAACTTCTGGAAACTCTCGAACAGGTGGAGCTAACGGACGAGGCCGCGATTCTCGCCGAAGGTTACGTGACGCGCGGTATCTTTCACCGCAAGTATCTGGCCGATGCGCTGCACGTCGCCCTCGCCTCCGTGCATAAAATAGATTATCTGGTGACATGGAATTTCGGCCATCTGGCGAACGTGCGACGGCAGGCACGCATACGCTTATTCAATGCGGCGGCGGGCTTCTTCGTGCCGATGATCGTCACCCCCGAATTTTTAGTTTCCGAAGCAACGGAGAATAGGAAGCAGTAGACAGTTTTTAGTTTTCAGTTTTGAGTCGGCAGCATTCAGTTGAAACTTCGCTGCCGGGCACTGAAAACCAATCACTGAAAACTAAAAACTCAAAACTTTTCATCTATGTACCGCAAGCCAAGATTTCTGGAAGCATTGCACGCGATTCGTGAAGAGATGTCGCGCGAAGCCGATTACGATATGGATTTGTTCGCCGAGATGGTGCGTTCCGGCGAGCGTCCGACGCACGGCGCTGAACGCAACATACGCGGCTTCAAAAGTCGCGCACCCCGTGATGAAGGCGATAACGCGACACGCGATGAAGCGACGCCGCCGCAAATTGGCCGACGCAAGCGCGCCGCACGATGAGACGAACGCAGAAGCAAGTGTCAGACAAGAGACGACCGTCCCGCTGTCTCTTGATTTTCAAAAGCATCTGGCATCTAATATCCGCCGTTCGATTTAATTCTTATGGATATAACTTTTGAAACCATCGGCCTTGAAGTGCCGAGCGAGAAGGCCTTCAATCATCTGGCCGAACGCGCGGGCGATCAGGGCGAAGCGACGCAGCTCACGCGGCGCGGTGCGGTGCTGCATGGCCGCTGCTGGAAATTAGGCGAGGGACTCGAAGTCTGGACGGTGCTTTACGAATCCGGTACGGGCGATATCTTCTATGCCGATTGTCGTCCCGGATTCCGCGCCCGCTATACGCAACGCATCAGCCCCTGGGCGCTCACCGAATACGATGAAGAAGGCGAAGCGGTGGTGCATGGCTACTGCGACAATACGGAAACGGAAGTGCTCTTCGAGTTGCAGAACTTAACGGAAGTCGGCGCGCGCGGCTTTCGCGCGCACGAGTTGCACGTCGGCCTCTGCGGGTTGGCATATCGCGCGCGCATTTGCGATCCCACGCGCACCGCGAAAGCGTGCTGGCAGCCACTCGAAAAGTTTGCGCCTGCCCGTGCCGCACATGAAAACGATTGGCGATTATGCGGGCGCGTAATCGCCTTCAAGACTCTGCGCAATCCTTTGTCGGGCAGCGAACTCTACTGGGTTTACCTAGACCTCGAACAGTTGAAGCTGGAAGTGTTGATTAACCGGCGGGCATTGCGCGGCGGCGCATTACGTGTCGGCTCGCTGCTCGCCGCAGAGGTCTGGCTACAGGGACACGTGCTGGACGAGCGCGCCCTGCGTCTGCGTTATGAAGGCGTTGACACGGCATATGCGCCAATCGCTTTCTGGAATCACTTGAAGCGTAACAATTGAATCGGGAAAGATGTTAACTGCGAAAGCTCAAATGAGTATGGCGCTTAACATACGGCACACGGCAACTGTTCTACATGAAACGTCTTTTCTTCGGCGCGCTTCTCCTTCTCGCACTCGGCGCTCCCGCTCTCTATTTTTTCAATCAATTCTGGATCCATCGCTATGATGAAATGATCCGGCGACAGGCCAACGTCTATCGTCTCGATCCCGATCTGGTGTGGAGCGTTATCTACGAAGAAACTTATTTTCGCCCCTGGAAAATCGGCGGCGCGGATGAAGTCGGGTTGATGCAGGTGACGCCGACGGTCGGGCGCGAGTGGGCGGCGGAAACAGGGATGCGCGATCTTGAGCGACAGATGGCGCGCGATCCGCGCAAGGCGCTACGCGATCCCGAACGCAATATCGGCATCGGTTGCTGGTATCTCGAAAAACTCTACGAAGATTTCCGCGATACGCCCGGCGTCGAAGCGCGCATGATCGCGGGCTATAATGCGGGGCCGAGTCGCGCCGTCGAATGGAATCGCGCCGGTCAGGATAAACGGCAGTTGACGGCAGAAGAGTTCATCGCGCGCATAGATATCCCTTCGACACGCGCTTACGTGACGGAAATCCTTGAACGCTATCGCAAGCTCAAGCAAGAGCGCCGCACCTCTGGAAACGCAAGCGTTAATAATCGCCTTACCTCCACACAAACGGACACTCGACGGGCGGAGTCCGAAGCGCAGTGACGTACCGGCAACTGCTCGCCGCGAACGCGGACTTTCGCCGTTTGTGGATGGGGCAGATCGTTTCGGAGATCGGCGACTGGCTTAACAATATCGCAGTGCTCGCGCTCGCCTTTGAACTCGCGGGCGCGAATCGTCAGGGATTGGCGCTCGCCGCTTACGCGCTCTCCAGACACCTGCCGCTCTTTTTCTTCGGCCCGGTTGCGGGCGTCGTCGTTGATCGCGCCAATCGCCGCCGCGTGATGATCGTCGCGGACGTGCTACGTGCCGCGCTCGCGCCCTGCTTTATCCTCGCGGGCGCGCTTGGAAAATTATCAGTTATCTATGTTGTCGGCGCGGCGCTCTTTTCCGTTTCGGCGTTCTTTAACGTCGCCAAGCGCGCGGCGATACCAAACATCACACGCAGCCATGACGAACTTTTAAGTGCCAATGCGTTATCGGCGTCAACCACTGCCGCGACGATTGCCGTCGGTTCGGCGCTCGGCGGCGTCGTTGCCACCTTCGCGGGACGCAACGCTGTATTTGTGCTCAACGCCGCGACCTTTCTCCTCTCCGCCGAAATGATCCGGCGCATTCGCGCGGACACGAAGGAAGACGAAAGCATCGCATCCGGCAATCTTCGTAAAGAGCAAACAATTTTACCGGAGGCGAACGTCGGACAAATTGATAAAGACTTGATGCTGCCGCTTGAAGTCGTCGCACCCGTTGAAATCGTCGCGCCCGAATTTGCTGCGACGGTCGCCGCGCCGCGTCGCTTCAATTCTTTAACCGGCTCGTTGCGCCGCGCCGGTCTAGAGTTCCGAGAAGGCTTGCGCTATGTGCGGGGCAGCCGCGTGTTGGCGAGCCTCTTTGTGGTCGCCGCCGGATGGGGATTGGGCAACGGCGTGGCGCGTGCGCTTTACAGCATCTTCGGCGCGCGTCTCGGCGTGCAAGCGGCGAGCGGTCTGGTGGCGCGTCCCGTTGATTTCGGTATCTCCGTGCTATTCGTGGCGATGGGTTTAGGCGGCGTGCTGGGTGCGCCGATTGCCGTGCGTTTCAACAAAGCGGGAGGCGCAGGGCTTGGCGCGCGTATGGGGCGTTCGATGGTATTCGACGGGTGCGGTCTCGCGCTCTTCAGTTTCATGCCGACGCTCTGGACGGCGGCGCTTGTTCTAACGGCACGCGAAGCCAACTTTGCGATCTGGTGGACGGCGCAGCAAACCATCGTGATGAGCCGCACGGATGACCGCTATCGCGGGCGCGTCTTCGCGTCCTACGAAACGCTGACAACCTTGATGATGGTCGGTTCGATGCTCGCAGCGGGCGCGGCGGCGGACGTTTACGGCATACGCTTTGTCGCGGCGACGGGCGGCATCGTCATCGCGCTGTCGGGCTTGTCATGGTTCGTGCTTGAGCGGCGCGGGCGACGACTGGATAATTCGCGCGCCGCCGGTTCGGAGAAGATTTCCGCGTGAGCGAGTCTATCAATAAAAGGGATTCGACGATTAATCTATATGCGGCGCGATACGTGCTGCCTATCTCATCCACCATGCTGGAAAACAGCGCGGTCGCGGTCGCGGGCACACGCATCGTGGGTTGTGATGCGCTTGCTTCGCTCAAAGAAAAGTTCCCCGCCGCAATGGTTCATGATTTCACTGAAGCCGTTGTTCTTCCCGGTTTAATTAATGCGCATACGCATTTGGAGTTGACGGCGTTTCGCGGTTTTCTCGAACGCGAAGAGAACGACTTTCCGGCATGGCTCAAAAAACTGACGGTGACGCGCGCCGAACTCTTGACGCCCGACGATGTGCGCGTCTCTGCAACATGGGGCGCGTTGGAAGCCGTGCGTGCGGGCGTCACCTGCGTCGGCGATGCGGCAGATTCCGGCGCGGCGAGCCTTGCCGCGTTGCGCGATGTGGGCTTGCGCGGCATTGTGTATCAGGAAGCCTTCGGCCCCGACCCGGAGCTTGCGCGCGAGCAGTTCAATACGCTGCGAGACAAAGCGGAAGCTTTGCGGGCGGATCAGAGCAGCACGGCGCGCGTAGGGGTTTCCCCGCACGCGCCTTACACTGTCAGCGCGCCGCTTCTGCAACTTATCGCGCAATACGCCGCAGATGAAAAGTTGCCCGTGATGATGCACGCGGCGGAGTCTGCTGCGGAGACTCTTTTAATGCGTGAAGGGCGCGGCCTCTTCGCCGACGGCCTCGCGCGACGCGGCATAGAATGGCGCACGCCCGGCGTTTCGACGGTTCAATATTTACATGAGCTTGGAATCTTAAAAGTCAGGCCGCTGCTCGCGCACTGCATTACAGTGGATGATGCCGACATCGAAACTTTGCGGAGTAGCGAAGCGCGCATCGCACATTGCCCGAAATCAAATGCTAAACTCGGACACGGCTACGCCCCGTTCGTAAAGTTTCTGCAAAATAATCTGGCCGTCGGTCTCGGCAGCGATTCCGTCGCCAGCAACAACAGTTGCGATATGCTGGAAGAGGCGCGCTTCGCCGCGCTGCTCGCACGCGCCATACGTGGTTCAGCCGACGAGGAAAATATGTTGAGCGTGGATGACGTTTTATCTACGGCGACACGCGGCGGCGCACGCGCGCTCGGATTGGAGAATGAAACGGGCGCGCTTCGTGTCGGGATGCAGGCGGATTTGACAATCGTCGGATTAGGTGGCGCCCATCAACTTCCGAACTTCGATCCTGTGGCCTCGCTCGTCTTCGCTTCGACGGGACGCGACGTGCGTTTGACGATGATCGCGGGCAAAGAAATCTACCGCGACGGGCGCGTGCTGACCGTTGACGAAGACCGCCTGCGCGCGCGTATCAAAGAGATCGCCCACAAGCTTCAGGCATAAGAGACGCTAAGCGATACACAGACTTCCGATTAAAAGGGAACTGCTATTTACCCGCGCAAGTTTGCGCCGCCCCGTGCGTTCATTAATTGCGAGCGTGCTTTCTCCCTTTCTCCCGCATCACAGCTTAGCCTGTCTGGATTGACAAACTCAGGAGCGTGAATCAATGCTGAAATTAAGAACGGTAATCATATTTGCGTTGCTGCCGCTGATTTTCAACGCGGCGAGCGTCGCGGCGTGCGATGCAGCACAAAAGCGCAGAGCATCGGGCGCAAAAGAGAAGCAGCGACCATCACAAGAAAAGAGCGGCATCCCTATGAACAAGAATCGCGCGCCGGACGGCAAGGAGAATACTGTGAACGGCGATGTGAAAATTCTGGCCGAAGGCGGATACGGTCGCGTCGGCGAGCCGGTTTTGATCGTCGCGCGCGATACGGAAACTTACGCGGCGTTGCGAAGCGGACTGGCAAACAGCCTGCCGGAATTAAGCGCGGACTTTTTCAAAACGAACGCCGTCGTTGCCGCCTTTTTAGGAACGCGGCGGACAGGCGGCTACACTGCACAAATCACACGCGATGCTGCGAGCGGCACGGTGCGCGTCGCTACCACTTCGCCGGGCGAAGGACAGTTGTCCGCACAGGTTATCTCCGCGCCGTTCAAGATCGCCTCCGTGCCGCTTGCCGCAGATGAGAACCTCGCGCTTGAGATGGATGATATTTGGAAACAGCGTCTGCGCCCGTACCGCGTGAGCGAAGGTCAATTCACGATGTCTGGCGGCATCGCCGGGCGGCGCGAGCAATTTCGTTTCGGCGGCGAGCTACGCATCATGCGTTACCGTAACTTTGCGACCATTGTTTTTGCTTTGAAAAGTATGGAAGGAACAAAGCCGCGCGCTCTGAACGGCGCTTTGACCGGAACGGTTTCCGCTAACGGAAGCCTTGCGCTTGCCCAGCTTGCCGCCGGTTCGTTCACAGAGCATCCGAGCAGCAATCTTGCCGTCAAAGGAATGTTCATAGACGCGGAGAGCAACGTCTCGTTCACCTTCGCGCCCTTGCCGACGAACGTCGCCGATGGATTCAGCGGTGAAGGTAATCTGAAGGCCGTCGCCACCGCGCCTGCGCCGCCGAAGGCAAAACCCTCAATGATTGACGAAGAGATGTGAAGCGAAGACGGACGGCATAAGCAGTTCGCCGCCGCAGACGAAAGATCGAAGATCACTCAAGATATGTGTTCTCCTCGTTCTTTCATTTGCGGCGGCGAGTTTCTTTGATAAGACTCGAACAGCATCTTTTAATTCAACGATGCCGTAATCGCATCGTCGAATATTTCCAGCGCAACGTCCGCGTTCTCGCGTGTGAGGATAAGCGGCGGCGACCAGCGAATCGTGTTTGCGCCTGCGCCGAGCAGAATCAATCCACGCTCGAAGGCGGCGCGCTCGACTTTATCGCGCATCGCGGCATCCGTTTTCATAGACTGCTTGTCTTCCACAAACTCGACGCCGATCATCATGCCGAATCCGCGCACATCGCCGATGCACTCATGCTTGCCCATCAACTTGCGCAAGCCTTCCTGTAAATAATCACCGACTTCCGCGCTGTTGCTGACAAGCTCGCGTTCTAAAAGTTCTATTGTCTTGAGCGCGGCGGCGATGGCGACGGGGTTGCCGCCGAATGTCGAAGCGTGCGCGCCGGGTTGCCACGTCATCAAGTCGGCGCGGGCGACACACGCGCCAATCGGAAGGCCGGACGCGATGCCTTTAGCGATGCACAGTATGTCAGGCTTCAAATCATAATACTCGCTCGCAAACATTTTGCCGGTGCGTCCCATGCCGCTCTGCACTTCGTCAACGATCAGCATGATGTCGTGTTCGTCGCAGATGCGGCGCAAGCCCTGCAAAAATTCCTTCGGCGCGGGCACATAGCCGCCTTCGCCCTGCACGCATTCGACGACAATCCCGGCGCACTCTTCCGGCGCAATCGTCGTATTGAATAAACGATTCTCGATCCAGTCAATCCCGCCCAAACAGCATGAACCATCATTGCATTTCCCAAGATTGAACGGGCAGCGCAGACAGTAAGCATAAGGAACGTGCGTTACGTCCAGAGCTTGACGGTGAAAGCCTTTGCGTTGCGCGACTCTGGATGAAGTCAATGACAACGAACCGAGCGTGCGCCCGTGAAAGCTGTTGAAGAAGGCGATGAACTTTTGTCGTCCCGTCGCGTACATCGCAAGCTTCAAGGCAGTCTCGACGGCTTCCGTGCCGCTGTTGGCAAAGTGCGTGCGCGTGGGGCTGGGGACGGGCGTTATCTCATCCAATTTGCGCGCGAGACGCGGCATCAAATCGTAGTAAAAATCCGTGCCGCACATATGTATCAGTTGCGCGGCCTGATCTTGAATGGCCTGCACGACTTCCGGGTGACAATGGCCGGTTGAGCAGACGGCGACTCCGGCGTTGCAATCAAGAAAAATGTTGCCATCAACGTCTTCGACCCAGACGCCCTGCGCGCGTTCGGCGACGAGTTGCCAATCGGGGCGCGGGTAAGACGGCGTAACGTATTGATGATCGGCTTTGACGATAGCCTGACCTTTGGGGCCGGGCAGAGTGGTTTTGATTTCAGGTCTTTTGGGCGGTGCGATAGTAGACATACATCTCCTTCGTAGAAGCGGGGAAGCAATTGAAAAGAACATAAGGGGCGGCGAAAGAACGATGTACGAGCGGGCTAACCGGCGAAGATGTTCGCGCGGATGTCTTGCGGCAGGAGATATGAACCTTGTAACTCAATCATAAAATAGAGCTGTCAATTCAATGGCTTCGTAAAACCGGAGGGCGGCGCAATGTGTTGCGGCGTGCTTAAACCGGGCTACTGCGAAGGAGCCGTTTCCAGCTTATCGACGCGGCGAAGCAGTATGGCTTGCTCGGTGCGCAGGTCGTTAAAGTCTGTAAAGAAGATGTCGAGCTTTGTGTTGAGACGCTGAAGCTGTTCCTGCATTCCTTCCCAGATCGGGCGTGTCTCACGCAATCGCGCGTCAACTCTTTCTTCGAGCGAAGACAAGCGGGTTTCTACCGCATCTAACCGCGTCTCCATCGAGTCGAGCCGCGTTTCCACACTTTCGAGCCGCGTCTCCACATTTTCGAGCCGCATCTCTACTTTATCGAGGCGTGCTTCCATATTGTCGAAGCGCACATTCAACGCGGCGAATTCGGCAAGAACGCGCTCCTCGAATGATCTGGTTGGTAAATCGCGTGTGGTGTCTTCGTTCATGGCTTCACCTCAACAACCGTATCGCTCTATCGAATGTTTGGGCGATTATCAACTACACATCATAGCACCGAGTTTAGCGGCGTTTCCAGCGGACGCCGTCGCGTGTGTCTTCGAGTGTGATGCCGTGTGCGGCGAGGGCGTCGCGGATTTCGTCGGCGCGTGCGAAGTCGCGGCGGCGGCGCGCTTCCTGTCGTTCGTCTATGGACTGCTGTATCTCCGCGTCGAGCATTTCGGTCTGCCCGTCGCCGAAAATATTGAGCACCATGTCGAAGCGTTCGAGTAGTTCCAGCAACTCGCGTTTGTTGTCGGCTAAAACCTCTTGACGTGTGAGCGCGGTATTGACTTCGCGCGCGAGATTATGGAGAGCGGCGAGCGCAATGGATGTATTGAGATCGTCGTCGAGTCCGGCGGTAAACTCGGCGAGCGCGTTTGCCGCTGCTTCCTGCAAGCGCGGATTGCTACCTTCTTCCACGCGCGCTTCGGCGAGACGGCTGCGAAAATCGCGCAAGCCCATCACGGATTTTTCGTGGCCGCGCAGGGCTTCGAGCGTGAAGTTCAGTTGCTTGCGATATGGCACGCTCAATAGAAAATACCGTATGCCGACGGGCGCGAAACCCTGCTCGCGCAGGTCACGAAACGTATAATAGTTGCCCTTGGATTTGGACATCGTTTCGCCGTTGACTTTGAGGTGTTCGGCGTGTAGCCAGTATTTCACGAAGGGCTTGCCGGTAGCGCCTTCCGATTGCGCGATCTCGTTTTCGTGGTGCGGGAAAACAAGATCAATGCCGCCCGCGTGTATGTCGAACGTCTCACCTAGATACTTCATGGACATCGCGGAGCATTCGATGTGCCAGCCGGGACGCCCGCGCCCCAAGCTCGTGTCCCACGCAGGCTCATCCGCGCCCGCCGCCTTCCAGAGCGCAAAGTCCCGCGCGTCTTCCTTTTCATACTTGTCCGTGTCAATGCGTTCGCTCGCGCCCGCGATGTTGCCCGCGAAATTTATTTTCGAGAGCTTGCCGTATTCGGGAAACGAACTGATGCGGTAATAAACGGAATCATCGGACTTGTAAGCGTGGCCGCGCGCTTCGAGTTGTTCGATGAGCGAGACCATTTCCGGTATGTGGCGCGTCGCGCGCGGAACAATATCCGGGCGCGCACAACCAAGCGCGTCGAAGTCTTCCCAGAGAGCTTCGATGTATTGCGCCGTGTAGTCGTCAATCGAAACGCCCGCTTCCATAGAGCGCGCGATGATGCGGTCTTCCACATCCGTGATGTTCATCACGTGCGTTACTTTGTAGCCTTTGAATCGCAGGTAGCGGCAGAGTATGTCAACGAAGATGTTCGAGCGAAAGTTGCCTATCTGCGCGTAGCTCCACACGGTCGGGCCGCAAAAATACATTTTTACTTCGCCCTCATTGAGCGGGCGAAATTCTTCCGTCTGGCCGGAAAGCGAGTTGTAAAATTTGAGCATTCGTTTGAACTGTTCCGTGTCAGGCGCGCTTACTTAATCATCGTGCCGGAGCGTGTCCAGCGTATGTGTCTGAAAATCTCTGTGATGCCGGTGTTGCCGGGCGGCGCGCTGTTATCGTAAGACCACAGCACGAACATCGGACGCCCGAAGATCAGGTCGCGCGGCACAAGTCCCCACACGCGGCTGTCCGCGCTGTTGTCGCGGTTATCGCCCATCGCAAAATACTGATTATCGGGCACGCGCGTCGGCTGGCCTTCGACGCCGTAGCGAAAATAGGTGCGGTCAAATTCGTCGGGCGACGTTTGCCCTGCGGCGCGCGGTTTATAATAGACGTTGTAAGCTTCGCCGTTTTTGCGCGGCGTGTCTTCAAGAATCTCGTCGGGCGTTTTGTCGTTGTGGTCAACGGCGATGATGAGATGTTCGGGCAGCGGTTGGCCGTTAACGAAGACCTGTGTGCCGCGCGTCTCGATGAGATCGCCGGGCAGACCTATCACGCGCTTGACGAAAAAGGTTTTGTACGGCGGCGTGTCCGGGCTATCTAATTCAGGCCGCTCGCGGTTTCCCGGATACTTGAAAACGATGATGTCGCCGCGCCGTATCTCGCGCTGCGGCAGAAACGGCACGTGCGTTCCGGGCGCGAAGATGAACTTGTTGACGAGCAGATGATCGCCGATGAGAATCGTGTTCTGCATCGAGCCGGTCGGGATTTCCACCGCCTGCACGTTGAACGTCATGCCGAAGAGAAACATGATGAACGTGACGGCGATAAACTCGAAGTACTCGCGCCAGACACTTTTGTGCAACTTCTTCGATTGCTCCGCTTCGTTGGCAGGCAGCGTCGAGGTTACTGCTTCGGGCGACGGCTGTGCGACTTCTAATTTTGCTTCGCTATTCATAGAAAAAATACTCTAGCACGGAGCGCGGTCAGACGGTCAAGCTATAAACTTTTCGGTATGCGTCAACGGAAATGCGCGAATCCGCACGGCTTTAATTCTCTTGCGCGCGAGTTTTCCATTAAACGAATCCGCCTGCGCTGTTTCGTGATGACGCCGATTTGAGCTATCTGCACGCCGTTCAGTCTCTTTGGCAAGCGAACTACATCGCGCGGGCGCACCGTAAACAGCAGTTCGTAATCTTCGCCGCCGTTGAGTGCGAGGTCAATTGGAGATGGCGACGCCGCGCTTTGTCCATACACTTGCATGACGAGTGGATCAAAGGGAATGCGTGCGGCTTGCACGTCTGCGCCGACGCCGCTTTCTTCGCAGAGATGCGCCAGATCGGAAGACAATCCGTCGCTCACATCAATCATCGCCGAAGCCAGCTTTTTTATTCCAAGCTGCACGCCCCACGCGACGCGCGGTTCGGGGCGCAACTGCCGTAGCAGAAGATCGTTCAGGCTAGATGATCGTTGCGACGCGCTTTTTTTCGTGAGCCGCGCGCCTTTCATTAATAAACGAAGGCCGCCGCTTGCGCCGCCGAGTGTGCCTGTGACGAAAATTTTATCACCGGGTCGTGCGCCCGCGCGTGTGATGCTGTGCCCGCGTTTCGCTTCGCCGATAACGATTGAATCAACGACGATGCGGTCGGGCGTGCGCGAAACATCGCCGCCGATGAGCGCGATCTTGTAATAATCTGCGAGCGCGAAGAAACCTGCGTAGAATTCATCTAAGAATGTCGTGCGAAAGATGCTGTGCGGCACGCCGATGGAGAGAAGCGCGAAGCGCGGGCGCGCGCCCATCGCGGCGATGTCGGAGAGGGAAACGGCGAGAGCTTTGTGGCCGAGCAAGCGCGGCGGCATCCATTCGCGTCGAAAATCTACGTCTTCAACAAGCAGATCGGCGGTGATGAGTGTCTCATCTTCGGCGTGCTGTTTGATAATCGCCGCGTCGTCACCGATGCCGCGCGTGAGTCCGACGGGGCGGCGTTTCCGCACGAGCGTTTGTCGGCATATGCGCTCAATAAAATCGAACTCACTCGTCATGTGGAAATTTCAGAGGCGGCGGCGCATCGAATCGAGTCCGGCTTCGATGGTTTCGATAGCAGTGGAAAAGGAAAATCGCAAATGTGATTCGCCGTGTGCGCCGAAGATGACGCCGGGCAGTGTGGAGACTTGCGTTTGTTCGAGAAGGAGTTCGGCGGCGCGGCGGCTGTCTGCGTCAATGCGAGAGGCGTCAGGGAAAACATAAAAGGCTCCGGCGGGCGCGTCGCACGTTAAGCCTAGTTCGTTTAGTCCGGCGACTAACAGATCGCGGCGTGTGCGGTAAGCGGCGCGCGATTCTTTCAGAAAATCGGATGGCGTCGTGAAGGCCGCGAGCGCAGCCCACTGCGACGGCGTGGAAACTCCGTTGGTCGAATAAAGCGTCGTCTTGCGTAAGCCCGTCATCCAAGGCTCCGTTGCGACAGCATAGCCTATGCGCCAGCCCGTCATCGCATAAGATTTAGAGAGCGTGAAGGATGTGATCGTGCGCTCGAACATTCCGTCGAGCGAGGCGATGGAAACGTGCTCGCCGTCGTACACCAAATCTTCGTAAGCTTCATCGGCGATAACGACGAGATCGCGTTCCTGTGTGAAGCGCGCGACGGCTTCGGCTTCCGGGAGTGTGAAGACGACGCCGGTCGGATTCTGCGGTGTGTTGTAATAAACGGCGCGCGTCTTATCTGTTGTATAGCGCGCCAGCGTCGCATTGAATCCATCGCGGCGCGCTTCCTTCGTCGGCACAAGAACGGGTATGGCCTGACAGTGGGCGATTAAATCTTTGATCGGCGTCCAATACGGAGAGAAGACTAAAACCTCATCGCCGGGATCGAGCACGGATTGAAACGCGCCGAAGAGTCCCTGCATTCCGCCGTTTAGAACAATCACGTCTTCATCGCGCGCCGGAATCCGGTTTCGTTCCCGCAGTTTATCGGCAATCGCCGTGCGCAGTTCAATGATGCCGGATGACGGCGCATAGCGGGTTCTGTTTTCTTCGAGGGCGCGCGCCATCGCCGCCTTGATGTAGTCCGGCGTGTTGCCGAAGGGTTCACCGCCTTCAAACTGGTAAACGCTTGCGCCCTTCGCGCGTAGTTCCATGATTTTGTTGCGGACTTTAACGATGTCGGAGAAGCCTACTTCATCTAGGCGCGAAGCAAGACGGAAAGATGTGGACTGAGTTGACACGTAAGGCTCTGCTCAACTTCCTGAAAACTAGACATAAACGAATAGCGGATTATAGCTTGTCGCTTCAAGCGGCGTCTACTCAAGGCACACCTTACAACGGCAAATGCTTTGCCGTGCGGGACTTTGCGCAGTCCGGGCGGCGAATTGACGCGCTCCAAATCCTGACGGGGAAATATTGACACGCTTGCGCAGCGTGGTAACATAAGGCAGCAGCAAGGTGTCCCGTCGGTTCATCATTATGCGCTAAGCATTTTTACGGTCGTAATCGTGCCTGTCTGAAAAGGGCGCGCTGGGGTTGAGGTCTCCCGAATCATGATAAATCTTAATCGCGCGGCTGTTTTAATTCCCGAAAAACTCTTTTTTAAGATCGGCGAAGTCTGCGACATCACAGGCGTGCAGGCGCACGTTCTGCGCTACTGGGAATCGGAGTTTCCGATGCTCGCCCCGCAAAAAAATCGCGCCGGACAGCGGACGTATCGCAAGCGCGATGTCGAGATGGCATTGCGTATTAAGGAACTGCTTTACGACGACCAGTACACGATTGCGGGAGCAAAAAAAAGACTTGCCTCCGAACTGCGTGGCGCAAGCAAGCTCAAGATGGTGACGCCGGAGATGAGCGCACCGCCAGCTGTCGAGCCGCATGAGCCGCAGTTAGCCGCACCGCCGCCGCCTGTGCCGCAATCCGCGCCGCCTCTTCCACAACCGTTGCCACAAACTGAACTAGCCACGCCATCAATCGGCGTCGAAGCGCGTTCAACTTCGGTGGCGACGACTACCGCAGAGCCGCCCGTGAGTGGCGAGCAACGGACGGCAATCCGTCGCCTCTCCGAACAGTTGCACGAGCTTTTAATGCTCCTCGATGAGAGCGGCACAAGCGTCTCCAAGCCGCGCAAAAATTAATCCCGCACGTTTTCTTCGGCGGAAAGCGACGGCGGCATCGTGCGCCGTTTGACAAAAAACCTTTTCCAGCGATACTAAATAATTATTGACGGGACGTGGCGCAGCCTGGTAGCGCGCTTCCTTGGGGTGGAAGAGGCCGTGAGTTCGAATCTCGCCGTCCCGATTACTGAAGGCTTTCGGCTTAAACAGTCGGAAGCCTTTTATTTTTGCAAGAAATTATTTGTGGTGAAACAAAATGTGTGGCCGCAATTGCGGCAAAGGAATTCCGCGTAGCCTGCGCGATGCGTAACAAAGGAAACGTAGTGGCCTGCGAAGAGGCAGACCGGCGGATGCTTGATAAAGCTGCGATACTGTTCTTGTTTCAAAAAAGTGTGACCGCAAGCGCAAGCGTACTCTGTGAAGCCATCACGTTCCGCGACGGTGTGGACTTTGTGTCCGAACAAATTGCAGAGGTAGCGCACCTTTTTATGAAAGGCGTTTTGTCCAGCGTAACTGCTCTCGGCGGCCTCGAACAACAGCGGGTGTCCACATTGCTTGCAAACAAATTCGATGTGGCCGTCGCGCGCGCACATTCGTTCGTAATCGTGGCCGAAGAAAAAGCAGGAAGCAGTGTGGCTGATGCGCGTCTCACCTTTGTTCTCCTGTAAAAAATCGACGCCGCACGCGCAATGCCTGTGAGAATCGACTGATGTTTGAAAAACGTAGTTATTTACCCTGTGTCCGAACAAAGCACAGAAGAGTTTTCTGTAAAGTTGTCGCACGCGAAGAGAAAACTCCGCACGGTGTTGGCGTGCATGAACGGCTGGAAGCGCGTGCGAATCGAAGCTTATCGACATTTTGTTTGAGTTGAGTTCCATAGCGTTGGAATGGACGTTTGTTCCGCGCGTGGTTTTGCAATCGCAGTGCCAGCACCCGCCCGCGTCGAACGAATTTTCGCGCAAATAGCAATTCCCGAACTTTAGCCTGCGTGACCTTCCTAGAATGACTTCGATAGGCGCAGAAGAAATACGACAAACGTCGGTTTTCCCCTGCGTCGATCACGACAACTTGCAGCCGCGCGGTGCGTGCGGCTACACTCCAAGCGTTTTCCATAAATCAAATCAATCAAAATTAAAACAAGTGAAGGCGAGGGCGCGTTATGAAGATTCACGAGTATCAGGGCAAAGAGTTGTTGCGGAAATACGGTGTGGCGGTTCCGCGCGGAATGGTCGCGCATTCGCCCGAAGAGGCCTACAAAGCGGCGAAAGAATTGGGAACGGATGTCGTGGTTGTCAAAGCGCAGATTCACGCGGGCGGGCGTGGCAAAGGCGGCGGCGTGAAGTTGGCGAAGAGCGCGGACGAAGCGCAGAAAATCGCAGGCGAAATGCTCGGCATGACGCTTGTCACACACCAGACGGGGCCGGAAGGAAGAGAAGTCCGCGCGCTTCTCATCGAAGAAGGCTTGCCGATTGATAAAGAATTCTACCTTGGCATCGTGCTCGACCGCACGACGGGGCGCGACACCTTTATGGTTTCGACGGCGGGCGGCATGGACATCGAAGAAGTCGCGGAGAAAACACCGGAAAAGATCGTGCGCGAGACGATTGATCCGGCGGTTGGTTTTCGTGCCTTTCAAGCCCGCAAGCTCGCCTTCGCGCTCGGCCTTCCCGCCGAACTCGTCAATCAGGCGGCGAAGTTTATGCAATCGCTCTACACCGCTTACGAGCAGTCGGACGCTTCGCTGATGGAAATCAACCCGTTTCTATTGACGAAAGACAAACGCCTGTTCGCCCTCGATGCGAAAGTGACGTTCGACGACAACGCGATGTTTCGTCATAAAGAGTTTTCAGACTTGCGCGACCTCAATGAAGAAGAACCGCTGGAAATCGAAGCCTCGAAACACGATTTGAACTACATCAAGCTCGACGGCAATATCGCCTGCATGGTCAATGGCGCCGGCCTTGCGATGGCGACGATGGACATCATCAAACTCGCGGGCGGCGAACCGGCGAACTTTTTGGATGTCGGCGGCGGCGCATCGCAGGCGCGCGTCGAAGCGGCCTTCAAGATTCTGCTCGGAGACGAAAACGTGCGCGCCGTGCTGATTAATATTTTCGGCGGCATCGTGCGCTGCGATATGGTGGCGCGCGGCGTCGTCGGCGCGGTGCAAAACTTGGGCATCAACGTGCCCGTCGTGGTGCGTCTCGAAGGCACAAACGTCGAAGAAGGCCAGCGCGTGATCAAAGAATCCGGCATGAACTTTACAGTCGCCAACGGAATGCAGGACGCCGCCGCTAAGGTCGTCGTGCTTGCCGGACAATAGTAGGCGGAGAAACGCCTGAGTAACCCGTCTCCGTGCCTGTGTTACAATACATAATTCTTTGAGCAGCGGTTGCATAGCATAATTCCCGGTAATAATAAGAGATGATGTTTGAGCTACTCGATTGGGTCGTTACATTGCCGGGTAAGATATTGCTTATCTTAATCTATAAGGAGCGCCATCATTGAGCGTCTTAGTTGATAAAAACACGCGCCTGATTGTGCAGGGAATCACAGGCAAAGAAGGCACGTTTCACACGCAGCAAATGATCGAGTACGGCACGAAACTGGTCGGCGGCGTGACGCCCGGCAAAGGCGGCACGACGCACGAGAATGTGCCCGTCTTCGACACCGTCGCCGACGCCGTCAAACAAACCGGCGCGAACGCTTCCGTGATCTACGTGCCGCCGCCGTTTGCCGCCGACGCGATCATGGAAGCGGCGGACGCGGGGCTTCCGCTCGTCGTCTGCATCACCGAAGGCATTCCCGTTTCGGACATGGTGAAGGTCAAGGAATATCTCGCGGACAAGCCGACGCGCTTAATTGGCCCGAACTGTCCCGGCGTCATCTCGCCCGGCAAATGCAAGATCGGGATTATGCCCGGCCACATACACAAAGAGGGGCGCATCGGCGTCGTCTCGCGTTCGGGAACGCTGACCTATGAAGCCGTCGGGCAACTCACGTCGCTCGGGCTTGGACAGTCAACTGCCATCGGCATCGGCGGCGATCCGATTGTCGGCACCACGCATCTACACGCGCTCGCAATGTTTCAGGACGACGATGAAACGGACGGCATCGTGATGATCGGCGAGATCGGCGGCAGCGCGGAAGAAGAGGCTGCGGAGTTTGCGAAAGAGAACGTGCGCAAGCCCATCGTCGCCTTCATCGCCGGACAGACCGCCCCGCCCGGACGCCGCATGGGACACGCCGGAGCGATTATTTCCGGCGGACACGGCACAGCCGCCGAAAAGATGAAGGCCTTGGAAGCCGCTGGCATCCGCGTCGTCAAATCGCCCGCCGACATCGGCACGACGATGAAGGACGCGCTCGGCGCACGCGCAACCGCCTAGCAGGGGATTTGCGATGAGTGAAGATCGAACGAGAGATTTACCGGACGCGCCATCTTTTGAAGAACGTGTATTTAATGAGTTTGCCGCGCAACGCGAGTTCAATACGCAACTATTGAGCATGATTCAACAATTGAGCGCGAGGTTGACGACGCTCGAAGATAAAGTTGAGCGGCGATTGCAGGAGACGCGCCCGATTTGGGAAGCGATGCAAGCCCAACTCAACAATGTCCACACACAACTCGGAGATGTGCTATCACAACTCGGCGACGTGCAAGCACGGGTTGTCAGGCTTGAGTCGAAGTTTGATGAGTTTGATAACAAGATTGATGAACTCGCGCTTGATATCATCGAATTGCGCGGCCATCAACGCGGATTGCATAAGCGCGTGAATGCGTTGGAATCTCCGCAGCCTCCGCAATGAATATCAAATAGTTTGACACGTTCTTTATAAATCTTGAAAACTTAGGAAGCAAAATGGCAGCAGAACAAACAAACAATCTTACATTCGGCATTATCAAACCCGACGCGGTGCGCGCAGGGCATACGGGCGCAATTGTTCAGCGCATCACGGAAGGCGGTTTCAAGCTTCGTGCGTTGAAGTTGATGCACATGACGCAGCGCGAGGCGGAAGGCTTTTACGCGGTGCATCGTGAACGCCCGTTCTTCGGCGAGTTGACGAGTTTTATGTCGAGCGCGCCGTGCGTTGTGATGGCTCTTGAGAAAGAAGGCGGCGCGGTCAAGGCGTGGCGTGATTTGATGGGTGCGACCGATCCGGCGAAGGCCGACGCGGGCACGCTGCGTAAAGAGTTCGGCGGAAGCTTAGGCGAAAACGCTGTGCATGGCTCGGACTCCGAAGAGAACGCGGCGATTGAAATCGCATATTTCTTTAGCCAACTTGAACTTGTGTGAAAAGAGTAATCAGTAGTCAGTTTTCAGCAATCAGTAAAAGCATTAGGCTGAAAACTGACTACTGATTACTGACAACTATTTGCCATCGAGGTCTTATGTCAATCATTACAGACGTTATCGAATCAACGAAGGCGATCATCAAGGGGATGGGCGTGACGCTTTCTTATATTCCGAAAGAGAAGTGGACGGTTCAATACCCTGACGAACCCGTGACGATGCAGCCGCGCTATCGCGGCCAGCATCTGCTACACGTTGACGAGCACGGCAAGGAAAAATGCGTCGCCTGCTTCCTGTGCGCGGCGGCGTGCCCTTCGGATTGCATCTACATCGTGGCGAAAGATGATCCGCGTCAAAAGGACGAGCGCACGGGCGTCGAAGAGCGTTTCGCGGAGGTCTACAACATAGATTACGGGCGGTGTATCTTCTGCGGCTACTGCGTCGAGGCGTGCCCGAAAGACGCGATCACGCACGGCTACAACTTCGAGCTTTCCGTGTATAGCCGTGCCGATCTGCTGAAGACCAAAGACGATCTTCTCATCACCAAGCAGGTGCAATCGAAAAACTACCGCGTCGCTTTTTCCGACGAAGACGTAAACTCGGAATATAAAGAAGTGTAAAAGCAGATGCTAGATGCCAGATGTCAGATGCTAGTTAAGAGTTACAACTAATATCCAGCATCTAATATCGGGCATCTCTTCTTCATCCTTCCGCCTTTCGCCTTCATCCTTGCTTTTCTATGTCGCCGCTTTTGGAAGCCCGCGAGGTTTCAAAAATTTACAGGATGGGGACGAGCGAAGTCGTGGCGCTTGACGACGTGTCAATCGCGGTTGAAGCGGGCGAGTTCGTTGCGTTGCAGGGCACGTCCGGCTCCGGCAAATCCACTCTGCTGAATATGCTCGGCGGCCTCGATCATCCGACGCGCGGCGAAATACTTTATGACAATCAATTAATCGCGCCCTTCGGCAAAAAAGAGATGGCGCGCTATCGCCGCGCATCCGTCGGCATGATCTTTCAAAATTTTAATTTGATTCCGACGATGAGCGCGGCGGAAAATGTTTCGCTCGCGCTGGCCTTCAACGGGCACAAAGGAAAGAAGCGGGAAGAAACGACACGCGCGTTGCTTGAGCGCGTCGGCCTCGGCGAACGGCTCGATCATAGGCCGACGGAACTCTCCGGCGGCGAACAGCAGCGCGTCGCCATCGCCCGCGCGCTCGCCAATCGCCCGCGCGTCCTGCTCGCCGACGAACCGACCGGGAATCTGGACTCGACGCGCGCCACAGAACTGCTCGAACTACTACGCGAAATCATCGCGCGCGACGGCCTGACGATCATCATGGTCACCCACGACAACGACCTCGCCGCGCGCTTCGCAGACCGCACGATTCGCATGAAAGACGGGCGCGTGCTTGCAACGAAAGAAGAAACGAGGAGTTAAAGAGCGTCAGGCATTTGCTTGTTCGCTGTGCCGCTCGCGCTTTGTCGTCAAGCGCACATAAGCTTACAATGATGCGCTCGCTCTAACAGTTCAAATCAAACCCCAAATTTATGATTAAAGCTATCCTGTTCGATTTCAACGGCATCATCATTGACGATGAAGAGTTGCAGAAAAAGGCGTACCAAGAGGTGCTGCAAGCCGAAGGCATCGCGCTGACGGATGAGGATTATTACGCTTCGCTCGGCATGGATGATGAAAGTTTCGTGCGCGCCGCTTACGCGCGGACGCAGCATCATTTGAGCGACGAAAAGATGCGTCTCGTCATCGAGCGCGAAACCGCCGCGCATCGCAAGTTGATTGAAAAAGATGTGCCGCTGTTTCCGGGCGCGGTGACGTTCGTCAAAGCGTGTGCGCGCCATTTCACCATCGGCCTCGTCAGTATGTCGCGCCGCACGCAGATTGATTATGTGCTCGAACGCATCGGCCTAGAGAGTGCGTTTGATGTGATCGTGAGCGCGGAAGACGTGACGGCGTGCAAGCCTGATCCGATGTGCTACAAGCGCGGATTTCAACTCGCGGACGCCGCGCGCCATAGCCGGAAGATGTACTCGCTCGTTCAGGAGGATTGTCTGGCGATTGAAGATGCTCCGCCGGGAATCCTTGCGGCACGCGCTGCCGGACTGCGCACGCTCGGCGTGACCAATACGGTTTCGGCGAACGAGTTGCGCGCGGCTGGCGCGGATGTCGTCACGGCGAATCTTGCCGATTGGACAATTGACGCCGTGCAACACGTTTTCGAGTTTACGAAGCAGACCGCCAACGCATGACTCCCGCCGGAAAACTTCTTGCAGGCCGCGCGCGCCAAGAATTCGCGGCGGCGATTCAATCAACGGAAACTCGCATTGATCTGGCGCGCGTCGCCTTGCTCATCGCCGCCGAAGAAGAACCGCCCACAGATGTTGCACACTATCTTGCGTTGCTCGACGAATTGGGCGGCGCGGCGCGTGTTCGCATCAACCAATCCGACGATGACCCGGTTGAGACGTTCAATCAATTCATGTTTGAAGAGTTAGGATTCAACGGCAATCAGGTTGACTACTACAACGCGCGCAACAGTTTCTTAAACGAAGTCCTCGAAAGCCGCACGGGGATACCCATCACACTGTCCATCGCCTACATGGAGATCGGCCGCCGTGCCGGGCTTGCAGTCGAAGGCATAGGCTTGCCCGGCCATTTCATCGTGCGCGTCAGCGGCGGCCAAGATGTGTTGCCCCAAACATTTGTCGATCCGTTTCACAGGCGCACGCTCACTTCAACTGATTGTCAGGACTTGCTGGACACGGTCTACGGCGGGCACGTCGCCCTCACGCAAGCGCACCTGCGCGCCGCAACCGACCGGCAAATTCTTGTTCGTCTATTGACGAACCTGAAAGGCGTTTACGCCGCCGGGAAACTTCCAAAGCGTGCGCTCTCGGTTGTCGAACGCATCCTGCTGCTTGCCCCTGACAGCTTGAATGAACGGCGTGATCGCGGCGCGTTGCTCGCACAGTTGGGGCGCACGGCGGAAGCGTTGGATGAGTTGAAGCGTTACTTACGCAATGTGCCGGACGCGCCCGACGAAGAGGCCGTGCGCACGCAACTAAAAGAGCTGCAAACGCAGCACGCGACACTCAATTAAGAATTTTATAAGCCATGAGCTTTCTGGATATTTTACGGCTCGCTCTGCGAAATCTGCGTGAATCGCTTTTGCGCGCGACGCTGACCACCATCGGCGTCGTCGTCGGTGTGGCAGTGATCGTCACAATGGTTTCGTTCGGGCTTGGCTTGCAGCGCAACACCGTTTCGCGCTTCAAGGATTTGGATTTGTTCAACGAGATTACGGTCTACGGGCGTAGCCTCTCAAGCCTCGCGTCTTCCGTACAGAATAGAACGGCGACGGGCGGCGATGAAGAAAGCGCGGGCGGGCGGCGCGGCAATAGACGGCCGCCGGAGCAAGCAGCGACGCGCGTGCTGGACGATGCGGCGCTGGGAGAAATCGCACGTCTCCCGGAAGTCGCTTATGTCGAGCCGAGCGTCTTCTTTCAAGTTTACCTGCGCTCGAATAACCGCGTGCTGACGCAAGCCGTCGGCGGTGCGGCGATTCCGAATGCGTCCGCGCGCTTCAAGACTTTCGTCGCAGGGGAAATGCTCGCCGCGCCGAATGCCGTTGAAGCTATCGTCAGCGAACAATGGACGCGCGATTTCGGTTATGCGAATCCAGCGGACGCCGTCGGCCAAACGGTAGACTTTCTCGCGCCGCCCGCGACGAAGAGAAACGACGCGCGCGCGAAAGATGAAGATGCTACGGAAAGTTTCTTCGGCTTGCCGCTCGAAGACGACGGCACGAAGGACGAATCGGCGGCGGCGGGTAGTCTCGTCGCGCGCTCTTTTCGCATCGTCGGCGTGATGGGCAAAGAGACGAACAATGGTTCACCGGGCGGTGGCTTTCGCGGCTTCACGCCTAACGCAAGCCTCTATATTCCGTTGCCTGCCGCACGTCTCTGGAAGCGTGAGCATCGCAGCCAGATGGACGAAGTCGCGTTGCAACTCGCGCGTGCGAAGGGCGCGCTCGAAGAGAATCAGGCGGATGCTTATGCGTCCGCTACCGTGCGCGTGAACGATCCCGTCGCGGTGCGCGATGTGAGCGCCCGTTTGAAGGAGCTTGGCTTCGCCAGCTTCGGTCTTTTCAATCAACTGGATCAACTGCGCACATTCTTTTTAATCGTCAATTCCGCGTTGGGTTTGCTCGGCGGCATCTCGCTGCTCGTCGCATCCTTCGGCATCGCCAACACGATGATTATGTCCATCCTCGAACGCACGCGCGAGATTGGCATCATGAAGGCTATCGGCGCGGAAGACCGCGAAATCAAGTTGATCTTTTTCGTCGAAGCGGCGGTGATAGGGTTTGCGGGCGGTGTGCTCGGCGTGCTCGCGGCGTGGGCGATTGATACGCTGTCGAACAATCTGGCCTACCGTTTTCTACTGAAACCGCGCGGCGCATCCTTCGTCAACTTCTTCGCCCTGCCGCCTTATCTATGGCTCGGCGCAATCCTCTTCGCAATCTTCATCGCCATCCTCGCCGCGCTCTACCCCGCCGCCCGCGCCGCACGCATCGATCCCGTCAGAGCTTTGCGGCACGATTAATCGAGACGTTTATTCAAGCTGCGCGTTGCCCGATTCATAAAAGCGTGCGACTTCTTCTTATCCCGGCAGATAGCCAAAACTTTTCAGTATTCGCTTCGTTACTTCGATGCGCTTGTCGCGGATGTCCGCATAGCTCGCGCCTTCGATGTTAGTGGCGAAGAAATAAACATTGCCGTTGGTTTCCAGATAACCGACGAACCAGCCGATATATTTTCCTACGCCAACCGTGCCGCCGCCGGTCTTGGCGCTTAACCTGTAATCCTGTGTCTGTTCCAGCACCAGTATGTCTTTGACAATCTCCGTCGAGCGTTTGGAGACGGGCAAGCGTCCCGCATAAAACTTTTTCAGGAATTCAACTTGTTCGTCAGCGGATATCTTCAGCGTGCCATTAAGCCAGAAGTCGTCAATCCTGCCGGAGACGTTTTCGTTGCCGTAATCAAAGGCCGCAACAAACTTTCTCATACGCGCCGCGCCGACACGCAGGGCAAGCTCGCGGTAGTACCAGACGACGGAATATTTAATCGCCGAGCGCAGCGTTTGATCCTGCGCCCAGTGGCTGAATGGCTCTTGATTCCAATTATCCTGCGGCGGATATTTACGTTGATTCCAACCGATCACGAAATCCGCGTCGCGTATCACGCCCGTCTCCAACCCGATCAGCGAATTCGCAATCTTGAAAGTAGATTTCGGCGCAAACCGCTCACGGCAACGCCGCTCGTTGTAGCGTATGTAGCGATTGTTCTGACCATCGTAAAGCACAAACGCGCCGTTCGTGTCCCTGAAAAAGGAACTCAAATCCTGCGCCTTAACTTCAACCGCCCCACCGCCCGTTATGAAGGCTAATAAGAGAGCGACGCACCTGATAAATTTCATCTTGATAATTTTGAACTCTCCAACGAGAAACACTTGAGCACGAAAAGCCTTACGAAATTTCAGCATTACGCCGCTAAGATAAACTGAGGAACGAGGCGTAATCGTCTTCGTAAAATGCTTTGATGACGGGGAGGTTTCTTCGGAGCAACTTTTCAACGTCTGGAGTCGAGCAATTACCTAACCGTATCCACACGATTTTCGGTGGATACCCGAACACAAAACTGCGTTGATGCATATCCGAATCTTTTGAGACAATCACCAGATCATTGTCTTTAGCATATTCCCACACAAGGGGATCATCGGCAGCCTTCAGTCCGACATCCCGCACATGAGCCGAATCGGGAAAGATGTCGGCCAGAAGTCGCGCCAATTTGTGGGATAGGTTTTCATCAAAGAGCAATCTCATGCGGCTGGCACGGTCGCAAGCCTGCGCTCGCGGTCGGCGGCAAAGGCGATGCACGCCTTCAAATCTTCACGGGTGAGGTCTGGGAAATCATCAAGAATCTCTTCTTGCGTCATATCGGAAGCCAGATATTCCAGCACCTCGTAAACCGTAATCCGCAATCCGCGCACGCAGGGTTTTCCACCGCGTTTGTTCGGATCAATAGTGATGTAATCTCGATAATCCATAACCTGGAGATTATGTCTGTATTACCCGCAACGTCAAGAGCCATGAAGCCGCCGCCCGCGAATGACATCTAAGATTATCGCCGCAAAGAGCGCTATCGGGCGGAGCAAACAATTTGTTCGGTACGACCTCCTTAATTACAAGGGCATGAGTGCCTTTGTGTTTGATTTTATGCGCATTCCTCAGCCATAAGATTTCTATCCGGCGAGGGGTTTACCGCAGCGGTGGCAGAAGCGGGCGGTGGGGTCTTTTTGCGGGGCGTCGCAGGAGGGGCAGGTGAGGCCGAGGCGTTGGTTGGCGCCGCAGACGGAGCAGAAGGCCGCGCCCGCTTGACCGGCGGCTCCGCAATTGCCGCAGCGTCCGGGCATAGGCGGAACGTAGCCGCCTGCTTTCTGCGCGATGTGCGCTTCGATGATCTTCCATGCGTCTTCGGTGATCTTGTATTGCCAGTAAGCGCCGAGTGCGGGCAGGGCGAGCAAGAGACCGGATGTTAACAGCACAGCGACGGCGGCGATGGCGGCTTTGTCGAACCACTTCTGCAAGCCTATCTCGACGCGCGTGCCGCCCTGTTCGGGCGTGATCTTGATGGTTAGTGCGGAAGAGAGTCCGGTTAAATCGCGCAGTGTGCTGGATTTCTTCGCCTGCAAAATCGTCGTCGCGGAGACGTGCATCGTCTGTACTTCGTAGTCTTCGTCGAAGAGTGCGCGCAGTTGCGTGGTCAGTTGTTCAACGTCCGCTTCGACGCCGGGATAATATCGGTTGTCCATAATCTTATGTAAATTTCCTTTCGCTTTTAATGTCGCCAGCATAGCCTAATGCCGTGCCCTTTGTGTATTCTACGCGACAACGCCTTTGATAGTTCAAACGGTATCGCCAGAGGAGTATCTCAAGTGAAAACAGTCTTCGCACGCCAGAGCCTCGCGCTCGCCATCGCCTTCGTCTTCGCAAGCAACACGCTGTTTGCGCAAAGCAGTTCGACAAACACGCAGGGGATAGACGGCTTCGCGCCGAACGAAGCCGCACAGCAGCGGCGTTTCGAGGAACAGTTTCGTGCCGTGCCGAAGCCCGCTTCCGCGCGCGAGCATTTGCGTCGTTTGACGGCAGAGCCGCACGTCGCCGGATCAATGGAAGATTACAAGACGGCTGTTTACGTGCGCGATCAATTGCGCGGCTATGGCATCGCGGCGGAAATGGAAGAGTATCAAGTGTTGCTGCCGCTGCCGAAGCAGCCGAGCGTGGTGGAGATGGTCGCGCCGCGCCGCGAGCGTTTGAAGGTGCAGGAGGAGGTCATCGCGGAAGACGCAACATCCGCGAGCCGCAAAATCGTGCCGCTCTTTAACGGTTATTCGGCGACGGGCGACGTGACCGCGCCGCTCGTTTATGTCAACTACGGTTTGCCGGAAGATTACGACGCGGTGAAGAAACTCGGCGTTGACGTGAAAGGCAAAATCGTTATCGCGCGTTACGGCAATTCGTTTCGCGGCGTGAAGGCGAAGGTCGCGGAACAGAACGGCGCGATTGGAATTTTGATCTACTCCGATCCGGCGGACGACGGCTATGTGAAGGGCGACGTTTACCCGAAAGGCCCCTGGCGTCCCAGCAGTTCGGCGCAGCGCGGCTCCGTGCAGTATTTGTTTCAGTACCCGGGCGATCCGTTGACGCCGGGCACGCCGTCCATCAAAGGCACGCAGCGTCTGAGGATGGAAGACGTGACGAACATTCCACGCATTCCCGTGCAGCCTATCTCTTACGGCGACGCGCGCGTGTTGCTGCAAAGTCTCGGCGGCGCAGTGCGTCCGAATGGTTTTCAGGGCGGCTTGCCGTTCGCGTATCACACGGGCGGCGGCGCAAGCGATGTGCGCGTTCATTTGAAGACGGACATGGATTATCAAGTGCGAACGATCTGGAACGTGGTCGGGCGCATTAACGGCGCGGCGGAAGCCGATAGCTGGGTGATAATGGGAAATCACCGCGACGCATGGACGTTCGGCGCGGTTGATCCGAACAGTGGCACGTCTGCGCTTCTCGAAGCCGCGCGCGGTTTTGGGCAGATGTTGAAAGCGGGTTGGAGTCCGCGTCGCACAATTCTGTTATGCAGTTGGGACGCGGAAGAGTATGGCCTGATCGGTTCGACGGAATGGGCGGAGCAGCACGCGGATGAACTGCAAAAAAAGGCCGTCGCGTATCTCAATGTTGATGTCGCCGTGTCGGGCGCAAACTTCGGCGCATCGTCGGTTCCTTCGATGTGGAAATTGATACGCGGGGCGGCGCGCGATGTGCGCGATCCGAAAACAGGGAAAAGCATTTATCAGGTGTGGCAGGACAAATCGCGCGAGTCGCAGCCGGAACCGGAATTGACCGATCCGGCGAAAGGCACGGATACGAAGATCGCGGAAGCGAGAATCGGCGCGCTCGGTTCCGGCTCCGACTTCACGCCGTTTCTGCAACATCTCGGCATCGCGTCGCTCGACATGGGTTTCGGCGGCGACTACGGCGTGTACCATTCGGCTTACGATTCGTTTCACTGGATGGAGAAGTTCGGCGACCCTTCGTTTGAGTATCACGCGGCGGCGGCGCAACTGTGGGGCACGATTGCGTTGCGGTTAGCGATGGCGAGCGGCCTACCGTTTGACTATACGGACTATGCGACGCAGATCGGCGAATTTCTGAAGGAGACGGAACGGACGGCGGCAAAGCGCAAGCTCTCCGATTCATTCGACGCCAAAGTTCTGCGCGAGGCCGTTAATGATTTCGCGGAAGAGGCCGCGCGCGTTGATAAGCGACGCCGCGAGTCAATCGTAGAGTTTGACAAATCTTCGCTTCAAACGGGAAAAGGGAACGCGAACCCGCCCGCCGCGCAAAAGTTAAATCGTATCAATGAAGCTTTAGTTGCCGCCGAACGAGCGTTGATTGATAGCAGAGGCTTGCGCGGGCGCGCATGGTACACGCACCAAATCTACGCGCCCGGTTTCTACACGGGCTACGCCGCACAACCCTTGCCGGACTTACGTCAGGCCATTGACGACCGCAATCCATCCAACGCGCGCGAAGCCGCCGAACGCATTACCGAAGCGATTCGCCGCGCGACAGATACGCTGAAGAAAGCCCGCGAATAAGAAACAAAGGCCGGATTGCTTTGCAAGAAGTAAAATTGTGAAATTTGCAAAAAGTAGAATTGCCGGAAAGTCCGGTTTAAGAGGCAAAAGCGAAAGAGAAGTCTTCTTAGCTTTTGCCTTTCTCCTTTTTGCTTTTAACGACATCGGGCGGAAGTTTGCTGGCCGCAGCAATGATGGTTTGAGCGTTTTCGATGGCTTGATCGAGGGCGGCGCGTTCGTCCTCATCTTTCGCAGTGGTGCGGAAGGCGTTTAGTTGCGCGATAAATTTTGTGGAGGCTTCCGATAGCTTGCGCAGGGATTGGGGAAGCAGCGGGTTTTTGGCTGCGCGTTGTGAAACATCGTCTATGTTGGTCGCGGCTTCGTCGAGAATTTTGGCGATGTCGTGGAGAAGTTCGGCGCGCGTGCCCTTCGGCAGTTCGCCCCATTTCTCCGAATCCTTTTGCACGGCTTTCGACGCGGCGGCGTGCGCGTCTGTTAAGACGAGCAGGCGGCGCTCAATCGCTTTGATGAAAACGGCGGTGCGACGGTTGAGCGCCTGTTCTTCGCGCACGAGTTCCGCTTCCTCCGCCGTCAGGTGGTCGCGGTCAATGATTGCGCGCGGGTTGTGATGAGCGAAGACCGGGACTTGCGCGAGCAGTGCGCAGATAAGCACGGCGGCGCAGCGTGCGGCGCGAGGTATGTGACGATTCATGGTGCTTTCTTTTCCGTGCCGGAATCCTTAACGGGAGTGTCTGCGGGCGAATCCATCTCTGCCGTCTGTTCGTCGTGCATCACCGTGTCGCCGTAAAAAGCGTTGAGCGCGGTGGAGCGTGCATTGCGGGCAAACTTGGCGATGTCTTTGATGTTGACGGAGTATTCGTAGGGCGTCGTGCGGCGAATCGCTTCAATGCGTGGGCCGTGAGCGCGTAAAGCGAGTTCGATTCTCTTATAGAGGTCGCGCGTCTTGCCATTATCCTTTCCGTTGCCATCCAGATAGTGCAGCGCCTCTTCGATGAGTCCCTGATAGTTGCCGAGTTCGTAAGCCGCCATATCGTATTGCTGCGCGCTCGAAAGCTCTTCGGCACGACGTAAATGCGATTCGGCCAAGTCCAGACTCGCGCGCGTGCGTGCGCGCAAATCCTTCGCGGCGGAAAGTTGGCTGCGTTCGTCGCGCGAGACAAACTTCATCGGCGGCGGAGCAGTTTCCGGCGCATTCGCGCTCGCGGCATCCTGCGCGTTAGTGATAGCTGCGAGCATTAGCACCAGACAGGCGGCGGGCAGCAAACGCCTGCCGCTTTTCGCGCCCGCGCTTCGATGTGCTATGAAGTTTGCGATGGTCATTGGTTACTGCTCCCGCGTGTGCTTCGTTGCCGGTTGAAAGTGTTGACGCGCGTGCGCGCCGCTTACACTTGATAATCACGCTTTGCGTTTCTTTATTCCGCCATGCTTGATTTGATTGCGTAAGGACGGCAATCGTAAATTAACTTTATCAATCTCGAGTTTGTTCGTCGCGGCGTCGGCGCGCGCGAGAAAGGTTTCGTAGGCGGCGAGCGCCTCCGGCAGTTCGCCCTGAAGGTCGTGCGCGCTGCCTATGAAAAAATAGGTGACGGCCAGATCGGGTTTCGTGCGCGCAATCCATTCGTATTCCGGCAACGCTTCGGCGTAATTCTTCAGTTCGTAAAGTGCGGTCGCAAGATTGGCGTGCGCCGCGTAGTTGTCGGGCGCAACAACGATAATGCGCCGCAGCACATCGCGCGCTTCAGCGAAGCGGCGTGCTTGAACCAGACTCGCCCCGTAACCTGTCGCGTAGTTCACATTGCGCGGCTCGATTTCGGCGGCGCGGCGATAATATTGAAGCGCACGCGCCGGATCGCTCGTGCGGTAAAACTCTCCCAGACGCGCGGGCCACAAAGCATCGCGTGGGTTTCCAGCGGCGAGTTTCTCCAGCGTCGCGCGGCCTTTCGCGTCGTTGATTACCCGCCCATAAATTTTATCGAGCAATGCGGAAGCCGTAACGGAAGTCTGCCCGCGCGGATCGCTTTGCGTGGCAGCAGCGATATCTTCGAGCGCGCCTGCGTCGTCGCCGCCGTTGGCGCGCAGGTTGGCGCGTTGCAAACGTATCGGCGCATCGTTGGGTGCGAGAGCAAGCGCCCGGTCAAAGCTCGCCAGCGCCGCCTTGTCGTCATTCAACGCCTGTTCGATTGAGCCGCGCGCCGCCCACAACGAAGCTGAAGGAGTTGCGGTCGTTGCGTTGCGCAAACGTGTAAGCAAAAGTTTCAAGCCGTCGGGCGGCGTCTTGTTGCGAAGTCGTAAATCCGTGAGCGCGAGCAAGGCAAGGGTGTTTGATTCATCCAACTCCAGCGCGCGATTGAGGAGCGGTTCGGCTTCCGCAAAACGGTCGGAGCGTTCGAGCATTGCGCCGAGCGAGCCGAGCGGAAGCGTCCAGTTGTTTCGCAATTCAATGGCACGGCGAAAAGCTGTCTCGGCTTCCGGCAAACGCTTGAGCGAAACGAGCGCCGCGCCGCGCTGATATTCCGCTTCCGGGAATTCCGTGCGCAGCTTTAAGGCTTCCGCATAGGCCGCGAGCGCCGTTTGCAAATCTCCTCTGGCGTGCGCCTCCTGACCGCGCTCGAATAGTTTGCCCGCTTCCTCGTTAATATTGACAGATGCGGCGGCGGCATCGTTTTGCGCGAAGGCGGCGTTCGCAGCGCAGTTGATAAACAGAATTAGAGAAACGAGCGCGTGGAAGAGAAAAGCGATAGAGCGCGGGCGGCAAAGCATTGTGGAAACTTCGATTCTGGCAAATTAAAACAGTGCAGGGAAAACACGATTTCTTACGTGCTGAAGAAAATATCTTAGCACGCGATTTCGCGCCGCGTCCAACTTGCTTGACGCACGCCGCCGCGTGCGCCGTTCGTTGCCGCACGGGTATGTGCTTGCAAGTGAGTTGCGCTGAAGCGAAAGCATGGGATAACATCAACGCAGTTTTAATCCTACTTCAATTTGTAGAATCTGGTATCGGCGCTAGGCCGCCTTTGAGCCTGCGCGTTGAACTTGGAGCGCGAACCTTTGTGAACAGTTGTGTGATTGACGAGTCTGGGGCGGATGGTTTGGACGCGAACGATGGTGCGCCGCAGACGCTCGCCAAAGAGGAGCGTTTGCGCAAACTTTTCCGCGAGATGGAATCGGCGCTCGTGGCCTTCTCGGGCGGCGTTGACAGCTCTTATGTCGCGCTCATCGCAACGCGCGAATTAGGAACGCGCGCGCTGTGCGTCACAGGAGATTCGCAGAGCCTCGCGCATCACGAGCGCGAAGATACGCTCGCGCTCGCCGCACGCTTTAATTTTCAACACGAATTTATCGAAACCGCTGAACTCTCCGACCCGCACTATCAGGCGAACGCCGCGAACCGCTGCTATTTTTGTAAAAGCGAATTATACGGAAAGCTTGTGCCGCTGGCGCGTGAACGCGGATTGGCTTTTGTCGTTGACGGTTCGACGCTCGATGATCTGGGCGATTATAGGCCGGGACGCGCGGCGGCGAAAGAACAGAACATTCGCAGCCCGCTCATCGAAGTCGGGATGAACAAAGCGGAAGTGCGCGAGTTGAGCCGTCGCGCAGGGCTTCCGACGTGGGATAAACCCGCCAGCCCTTGTTTATCTTCGCGCATCGCTTACGGCACGCCCGTGACCATCGAGCGGCTGTCAACCGTCGAGCGCGGCGAAGAGATCATGCGCGCATTCGGCTTTCGGGAGTTTCGCGTGCGTCATCATGATGAGTTGGTGCGTTTGGAGATTGCGCCCGCCGAGCTTGATCGCGCGCTTCGACGCGAAGTCGTTGACGACCTCGCCGCGCGCTTTCGCAAACTCGGATTCAAGTATGTCACGCTCGATTTGCATGGCTATCGCACGGGCGCAATGAATGAGGTTCTTAAAAGTAATCGGTAGTCGGCAATCTGTCTTCAGCTTCAAATATTTTTTTGGTGGCTGATTGTTGATAACTGGTGGCTGATAACTAAAACTGATAACTGACTACCTTTTGTGGAGACACTTATGGCTAATCCGATGGTGGATGATGCGCGGCAGATAAAGGAAGATAATCCGTTCGAGTCAATGATGTCGCGTTTTGATCGCGCGGCGCAGTTGCTTGATCTAGACCCGGATTTGTATGCGGTGATGCGCGTGCCGAACCGCGAGCTGAAAGTTTATATTCCGGTGCGCATGGATTCGGGGCGCATCGAAGTCTTTGAAGGCTACCGCGTCCAGCACAACTTTGCGCGTGGCCCGGCGAAGGGCGGCATACGCTATTCGCCGGATGTCAACCTTGATGAAGTGCGCGCTCTGGCCGCATGGATGACGTGGAAATGCGCGGTCGTCAACGTGCCGTTCGGCGGCGCGAAGGGCGGCGTGATCTGCGATCCTTCACAAATGTCCATCGGCGAGTTGGAGCGCCTCACGCGCCGCTATGCCGCCGAGTTGCTCGACTTCATCGGCCCGGAAAAAGATGTGCCCGCGCCCGACATGAACACCAACGAGCAGACGATGGCGTGGATCATGGATACCTATTCGATGCACGCGCGCCATACCGTCACGGCAGTCGTCACGGGCAAGCCCGTTGACTTGGGAGGTTCTTCCGGCAGGCGCGAAGCGACGGGGCGCGGCCTGCTTTTCGTCATTAACGAAGCGATTAAAAAATTCAAGATGTCGCCGCCCGCCACGCGCGTCGTGGTGCAGGGTGCGGGCAACGTCGGCGGCATCGGCGCGCGGCTGCTGCACGAAGCCGGTTACAAAGTGATTGCGATCTCGGATATTCGCGGCGGCATCTACAACCCGAACGGGATAGATGTTCACGAAGCCCTGACGCACCTGCAAACGACCCGTTCATTCGACGGCTTTGCGGGCGTCGAGCGCGTTTCCAATCAGGAAATACTCGAAATCGAATGTGACGTACTTGCGCCGTGCGCGACGGAAAATCAGATTACTTCGCAGAACGCCAATAGAATTAAGTGTAAAGTTCTGGCCGAAGGCGCAAACGGGCCGACGACGGCCGCTGCCGATCAGATTCTCCACGAAAACGGTGTTTTTGTTATTCCAGACATTTTAGCCAATGCAGGCGGCGTGACTGTTTCCTACTTTGAGTGGGTGCAGGATCGCATGGGCTATTTCTGGAAAGAGGACGTTGTCAACGAGCGTTTGCAGGATACGATGGTCGCAAGTTTCAATGATCTTTGCAAATACGCCGACTCGCATTCGGTGGATACGCGCACCGCCGCGTATATGCTGGCAATTGACCGCGTTGCGTACGATACGCGGATGCGCGGCATCTATGCGTGATAAAAAAAACATGGATTGATGTCCGTAAGTCGTGAAAAAGTCTTGATTTCCGCTTCAATGTAAGGTATGGTCTGCCGGAATTCAGTACGTGTGGGAAAGTCTGACCGACTAGCCCATCAGAAAACACGCGCTGAAGATTGACAATAATGCTGCTCTTTGCGTATAAGCAATAGCAGTTTATTTCACAGGAAGAAAACAAGAGAACAGTCGGGAGGCGCGCCAATAAGGTTGGAAGCCAGCGCCTGAAAGAGCACGCATTACGCTCAGCTCCTCTCGCTGCTCCGCTCCAGCTACAAAGCGATTTGGTCGAGGGCGGTAGCAGTTCTACTTTAACTTTGTCGTTGCACGCTTGTAGTTGGAGCGTTCGCGCGCCGCTGAGAAAATGAAGTCTGCGCGTGATGTCACAGAAGAAAGCTAAATGAATAATAACAAAAAGACATCCGCCGAAATTCATTGCCTCATGGAGCCCGGTCGCCCTTTCCGAAATTTTCCATACTCATTTCGCAGGAGGAATGCGATGAGACTCGCGAGAAGAGCGCTCGTTGCCGCGCTTATTACGTTGATGTTGTGTGCCGCAGTATCAGCTCAAACTTTAAGGTCGGAGAATGATGCCAGAAACATAGCTCCGACCGTCGGCACAGGCGGCCCCGTAGGTGGCCCTACCGGACTCTTCACCATCTATGATGGACAGACCTTGCGTCGCGGAGAGTTCACCATTGATCTTTCTTACTCTAACTATGACCGCGATCCCGGCAACGCCGATATCGTGAAGGTCACGAGCAGCTTCCAGGTCGGCATTAACGATTATCTGGAGCTGTTCTTTAACACGGATCACTACACCGGCATTAAGACCAACAGCCCGAATAATCTGTCGGGCTTCTATTTGCCGAATATTGCGTTCCAGTCCGGTAGCCCGCTTCTGCCCTCCGGCAGTAGTGCTGCAATCGTCCTGGCTCCGATTGATAACGCCGGTAACACGAACGGGGCGATTTTCCGTCCGGCATTCAATCAACCGTTTGTCCAGTTCCCGTTCGTCGGCGGCTCGGCCGGTACTTTCGGGCAGGGGCCGGGGTCGGTTCTTACGTCTACAGGGACGGGTAGAACCAGAACCTTCGGTCGCGGATCGCTGTTCGGCTTTCCCGGATTCGCTGCCTCGCTTGGCGTGGTGGCGGGCGGCGGCGGCAGCTTTGGTTCTGCCAGCCAGTTCCCGGGCATCGGCTCGCCTGTCGGCGGCATTCTGCCGGGCATCGTGCTCGCTACGGGAGCCACAGGCACCACCACCACATCGCAGCCAATTACGTTCCCGACGACGTTTACGGTTGCGCCAAGCTATCTGCCTGATGCACCGCTCCTCGGTCGTCTGTATGGCGAATCAAGCTACGGCACTTTCGTGGTCGGCGGCAAAATTCGTCTGACCAACCCGAACAGCGCCTACGGTCTCGCCGTCATTCCGTTCTATCGCTTTTACTATGATAGAGCTAACGATGCGCGTGGCTTCAGACAATTGCAGCGCGGCGCCAGTCCGGGCGGCAATTTCGGTGATTTCGGCGTTGTCGGTGTTATTGACGGACGGCTCTCCGATCATGTGAATTTATCCGTCAACGCAGGGTACATTTACAACAGCAGCATCAGAAGCGATGCGTTCGGCGGCAGTGACGCTGTCTTGCTTGATCGCCCGGATGAATTCATTACCGGCATCGGCTTCGATTTTCCGGTCAATAAGTACTTCCAGCCCATCGCCGAACTGCGCACCACGCAGTACGTCGGTGGTCGAACGCCGAATGCGCTCGAGAACAGCCCTGTCGAAGGACTTCTCGGTATTCGCGTCTTCCCGAAGCGCTACTTTGGTTTCAGTGCGGCCTATCGCCGCCACTTGAATCAGCAAAGCGCCCAACGCTTTGATGGCGCAAGTACCCGCAATAATGTTACGTCGGCAAGCTTCGGTAGCTTCGGCGGCCCGACATTCACGGCAAATTCCACCGGCGTGCCGGCTGGCTTTACGCCGTCGGATGATGCCAATGGCTTTATCGGGCAGTTCTTCATCGGCCACCGCAATGCGCGTGCGCCGCAATTCCTGCCGAATCAACCGCCGACCGTGACGCTGACGGGCACGCCGACTTCAGTTGTCGTTTGCCCTGCCGATGCGTCGCAGGCCAGCCCCGCCAATTCGCAGGTAGCGTTAACGGCGGCGGCGACTGACCCTGACGGCGATACGCTGCTCTACACGTACTCCGTGACGGGCGGCCGCATCGTGGGCGAAGGCCCGAACGTGCAGTGGGATTTGTCGGGCGTTCAACCCGGCACGTATACGGCGACGGTGGAAGTTGACGACGGCTGCGGCTGCGTCGCCTTCTCTTCGACGACCACAACGGTTACGGAGTGCGTCATTGCTCCGACACCTGCGCCGTGTCCGACCGTGACGGTCAACTGCCCGACGGAAATTACAGCGCCGGGTACGCCGATCACCTTCACCGCCAACTTGAGCGGCGATACGGGTGGCTCGACGCCGACTTACAACTGGACGGTTTCCGCCGGAACGATCAGCAGCGGTCAGGGCACGCCCTCGATCACCGTTGATACGACCGGTCTGGCAGGCCAATCAATCACCGCGACAGTGAACGTCGGCGGACTCGCAGCCAACTGCGCGCCCTCTGCTTCATGTACGTCGTCGGTTGCTCCGCCTGCTGTCGGCCCGACGAAGTTCGACGAGTACGGCAACGTCAATTTCAACGACGAAAAAGCGCGTCTCGACAACTACGCGATTCAGTTGCAGAACGATCCGAATACGCAGGGCTACATCATCGCTTACGGCGGACGTCGTGGCCGAACAGGCGAGGCTCAGGCTCGCGCGGATCGCGCCAAGAACTACCTTGTCAATACGCGCGGCATTGATCCGGGACGTATTATGACGGTGGATGGCGGCTTCCGTGAAGACTTGGCGGTTGAACTCTGGCTCGTGCCGCAAGGCGCAACGCCTCCGACCGCTTCGCCGACACTGCAACCGGGCGATGTGCAAACCACTAACGCTCCGGCCAGACGTCGCGGCACGCGCCGTCGTCGCTAAAACCAGAACCGCTCGCGTCTCTTAAAACAGGCGCAGCACTTTCCGAACGCGGGCGATGTTTCTTTCGAGAAGCATCGCCCGCTTCGCTTTATGGATTACCCAAAGGAACGTGGATTGCTCAGAGAAACTCCCTCGCGTACAACCGCTTTTGACGCTCGGCGCATCCTATACGAGTCTGTAAAACCGTTCGCTTTTAATCTTCCGGTTATCTTCAGACGCATCGCTAATGTTTGCGTCATCCCGAATACGAGAGCCAGAGAATGAAATCAATGATCCAACTTATGAAACGTAGCCTCGCGCTGTTGTTCGCTTTGTCACTTATTATCGCTCCCTTCGTGCGAAACGGCTTTGTCGTTACGGCGCAGGATGTCGCTCCGACAGCGTCTCCGACACAGGAATCCGCTACTACCAACGCGGCTAATAATGCCAACACCGGCAACGCCAATGCTCCCGCCATTGCTGAAACAACGAATGACACGGCGGTTGTCGCAGCGTCGCCCGTTAGCGCGGCTGCTCCAGAGCCTGCGGCTCCTTATGTCGCGGATTGGCGCATCGCGGGGCCGACGGGCGGCGACGTGCGCGCACTGGTCGTTGATCCGAGCGATCCGCAACGCTTCTATTTCGGCACGCTCGACGGGCAGATGTACACTTCGACCGATGGCGGGCAGCAGTGGAGTTTGCTTTACAATTTCAGGCGTCCCGGCCTTTTCGTTGACAACATCATCGTCGACCCGCGCGACTCGAAGACGATCTATGTCGCCACGCATCGCCACACGGAGCCGGGCGGCTTCTACAAAACTTTGGACGGCGGCTTAACGTGGCGCGAATCCGCGCAGTTAAAGAGCGAAGCCCTTCATTCGCTGACGCAATCATCCGCCAACCCCGATATCCTCGTCGTCGGAACTAATCGCAATGTGTTTCGCTCGGAAGATGCGGGCGAGACGTGGACGCAGGCGGCGCCCTTCGGCACGACCGCCGTCGAATCTCTGGCGATTGACCCGCGCAGCACGGATGTCATCTACGCGGGAACTTGGCATTTGCCGTATAAGACGACGGACGGCGGCAAATCATGGCGCATCATCAAGACCGGCATCATTGACGACTCGGATTTTTTCGCCATTGATATTGACCCGCGCAACCCGGATCACATCATCGCCAGCGCGTGCAGCGGTATTTACGGCACGCTGAACGGCGGCTCGAACTGGCGCAAGATTCAGGGCATCCCTTCGCAGTCCAGACGCACGCGGGCGATTCTTCAGCATCCTTCGATTCCCGGTCTCGTCTTCGCCGGAACGACGGAAGGCTTCTGGCGTTCGACTAACAACGGCGGCGATGGTTCATGGACGCTGGCGACACGCCGCGATCTGGAAATCAATTCCATCGCCGTACATCCGAAGAACCCGCATACGATCTACATCGGCACGAACAACTACGGTGTGATGGTCTCTAAGGATGACGGTAAAACTTTCGTCCCGACCAACGGCGGTTACAGCGGACGTTTCGCTAACACGATTGTCGCCGACCGCGAAAAGCCCGGACGCATCTACGCGACGACGATCAACACGGCGACCGGCGGCGGTTTCTTCTTCGTCAGTAACGACGACGGCGCGACGTGGCAACCGTCCATGCGCAATATGCCGAATCGCTTGATCGGCTATTCGATTTTGCAGGATGAAAAAGACGGCAATGTAATTTATCTGGGCACGAACTACGGCGTTTACCGCTCGCCTGATCGTGGCGCATCGTGGTCTCCGATTGGCGCGCCGAAAGCCGAGCCGGTAAAGCGCACCAGGGGCAGAAGACGAGGGCGGGGAACTGCTTCACGCGGAGGCGCGCAAACCCCTTCGCTAACTGCTGCCACTCCCGCGCGTTCCAACACGGCGACCGTCAAGCGCGCGCAGGAAGCTCTTAACGCTGCCGGTTATGATATCGGCACGCCGGACGGCGCAGCGGGCACGCGAACCGTCGCTGCTATCAGGAAATTTCAAACAGATAAAAACCTTCCCGTTTCCGGCAAACTCGACAGCGCAACGCTTGCCGCGCTCGGACTCGGAGACGGCGGCGTGACTTCCGATTCGGCGGGTTCCGTTCCTTCCGTGACGCTTGCCGCGCTCTCTGATTCCGTTAACACGCTCGCCTATGCTTACGATGAACGCGACGGGCGCACGGGAATGCTCGCCGCCACCAACGTCGGCCTTTATCGCACGTATGATCTGGCGCGAGGATGGGAGAAGCTTTCTTTCGGAAGCGGATTTGACACGCGCACGACAACCATCTCCACGAGTCCGCAGAATCCGCGAACGATCTACGTCGGCACGGCTATTTCCGGCGTGCTCGTCTCGCGTGACGGCGGCGCAACATGGAAGCAGGTTGAAGGCATCCCGGCGAACGCGCCTGTTAGTTCCATCGAACAGGACAACCAGCGTTCGGCCTTTATCTATGTCGGTACGCGGCAAACGCTGTATGTCTCGCACGACGGCGGCGAGAAGTGGATGCGTCGCGGCGGCAACCTGCCGATTGGCGATTACACAAGCATTCTCATCAACCCGCAAAACAGCGATGAAGTCTTCGTCGGCAGTGCTTTTGAGCAGAACGGCGGCGTGTATCGTTCGGCGGATGCAGGCATGACTTGGGAGCGCATTGATCCGCGCGAAGGGCGTCTGCCGAGCCAGCGCATCTGGTCTCTGGCCTTCAATTCAGGCGGGCAGAACAAGTTGTTCGTCGGCTCACATTCGGCGGGAATCTATGTTGCAGAGCGCGCGACGGGCGCAAGCGCCGAAAGCCGCTAATAAAAGTAGAAGCCAAAGCCACAACTGAAATGTGTTTTTAGTTCAAAGAAAGCGAAAGCGCGTTGCGCACACGAGCGACGCGCTTTCGCTTTCACGTCTTTATCGCCTTGACACACAATCATTCCGGCGTGTACATTTGCCGTTCTATCCGGTTAATAAAAAGAGGCCGGTGATTGGTCGGGTCATCATGCGGGTGATCTACGGGCGCAATGGAAAATTGAAACAATACAGAATCCCTTTCCTACATCCAGACAACTCGCAGCCGTACCTCAGGCTTTCTGCACCGACCTTCATCGCCACGAATTTTAAGCAGATATGTTTTGATCGCAAACGCCCCGCGCTCAAGTGACGACGCGCGTGCGTGCGATACGAGAATCGGATAGCGCGATGCGAAAAGCTCTTCGATACGCAACGCGGTTCGAATAAAGAGTCATACAGGAGTTTTCATGTCCACCGAAGAACCAAAGCCGTTTGGCGGCGAGGTTACAGATAACCAACAAAACGGCGAACCGGCTACTACTGCCGCCCAACCGCCATCAAGCACAGACGCTGTCGAACAACCGCATGGTGCGGCCTCCGCATCGCCGCAACCGTCGCGTTCCGCTACCGGTTTCGCCGCCGCTACGTCATCCTCGACGGACGATGACGATGATGACGAAACACGCTCTGGCGGCGATATGGATTTCGGCGCGATGCTCGATCAATTCGAGCAGGAGCAGTCGGGCTTTCAGGAAGGTGAAGTCGTGCGCGGCACAGTCGTCGGCGTCACAGAGCGCGGCGTCGTCATTGATTTCGGCTACAAGTCCGAAGGCATCGTCAATCAAGCGGAGTTTACCGAAAACGGCGAACTGACGGTCAAGGCGGGCGATGAAGTCGAAGTGCTCGTCAAGAGCATGGAAACCCACGAAGGCTATCCGGTGCTTTCGCGCGCCGACGCCGTTCGCATGAAGGCATGGGACGAGCTTGAGAAAGCGTACAACGAAGGCACACCCGTCAAGGGACGCATCACGGATCGCATCAAAGGCGGTTTGCGCGTTGACATAGACGGCATCGCCGCGTTTCTTCCCGGCTCGCAAGTGGACGTGCGCCCGATACGCAATTTAGACAGCCTGCGCAATCAAGAGATCGAAGCCAAGGTCATCAAGCTTAATCGCAAGCGATCCAACGTCGTGCTCTCGCGCAAAGCCGTGCTTGAAGAGCAGAACGAAGGCAAAAAAGGCCAGACGCTCGACAATATCGAAGAGGACATTATCATTGAAGGTCAGATTAAGAACCTGACCGACTACGGCGCGTTTGTTGATCTGGGCGGCATTGACGGTCTGCTGCACGTCACGGATATGTCATGGGGACGCCTGTTGAATCCCGCCGAACTCTTTAAGGTCGGCGATAACGTACAAGTCAAGGTTTTGAAATTCGACCGCGACCGCGAGCGCGTCTCGCTCGGCTATAAGCAACTTCTTCCCGATCCTTGGGGCAGCATCGAAGAGCGTTTCCCGCTCGGCAAACGGTTGACGGGTAAGGTGGCGAGCGTCGCGGATTACGGCGCATTCATCGAACTCGAACCCGGCGTCGAAGGACTCGTCCACGTCTCCGAGATGAGTTGGTCGAAGCGCGTCAAGCACCCGAGCAAACTCGTCAATCCGGGCGACATCGCCGAAGTCGAAGTCTTGAGCGTTGACCCGAAAGCGCGGCGCATCAGCCTCGGCATGAAACAGGTGCAGTCCAATCCCTGGCAGACTTTGAAAGAGCGTTACCAGATCGGTTCGCGCGTGCAGGGGCGCGTGCGCAATCTGACGGATTTCGGCGCGTTCATAGAGGTTGAAGACGGCGTTGACGGCCTCGTCCACGTCTCTGATATTTCGTGGACGAAGCGCATCAAGCATCCCGGCGAGATTTTGAAGAAAGGGCAGGAGATCGAAGCCGTCATCACCAGCATTGATGCGGATAATCGTCGCCTCTCGCTCTCTATCAAAGACCTTGAGCCGAACGCTTGGGATCGCTTTACGGCGGCGCATCATCCCGGCGATATCGTGCGCGGCAAGATCGCGCGCTTCGCCGGATTCGGCGTCTTCGTCGAATTGGAAGACGGACTCGAAGGCTTGTGCCACATTTCGGAACTGGCGGACGAGCGCGTGGATAAACCGGAAGATGTCGTGCAGCTCGGTCAGGAGTTGGATTTCAGAATTCTCCGCATTGATCCCGACGGCAAAAAAATCGCTCTTTCGGCGCGTGCCGCGAAACACGACGACCATGTTGCCGACACCAAGGCTTATTCGTCCGAAGTCGGCAGCGGCATGGCCTCGCTCGGCGAACTTGCGGATTTCTTCGGCAACTCCGGTTCGGGCGAAGACCGCGAACGCTGAAACCCGTTTCCATAACACCAAGCGCATACGAACGGCCTGACGCCAAATCTCGATTTAGAGAGAAGCGTCAGGCCTTTTTCGTCGAAGCCCGCCGGTCTTCCGTAACATATTGAGCGCACGCCGCTTTCAGTCTTGCAGGCGATCCGCTATTTCTGTTACTGTAAGTTTTATCCTCACTCATTTGAAAGCCATAACACAATGCGCCTTGAGTTCGCTGGAAAGATAAACGGGCGCGTCTCTTTTTATCTTGAAACCTTAGAGGTGATAGCGAGATGACGAAAGCAGAACTGGTTGAAGACGTCGCGGCAGCATCCGAGTTGACCAAAAAAGATGCCGAGCGGCTGGTCGAACTCGTCTTCGAGAGCATCGTGGATACTTTGAATCAGGGCGAGAAGATCGAACTGCGCGGCTTCGGTTCGTTTCGCGTGCGGGAGCGCGGCGCGCGGCGTGGGCGCAATCCGAAGACCGGCGACGCCGTTGACATCCCGGCTAAACGTGTCCCTTACTTCAAAGCCGGTAAGGAACTCAAAGAGTTAATCAACGAAGAACCTGCACCGATTGATTCAGCCTCCGAACCGTCCGGCGAAGCCGACAGCGACTCTCGCTCCGGCACTAACACGCCGCCGATTTTGTAAACGCTTCCAAACTCAAGAGACCGCGCGCCGATGGATAGATTGTGGAGTCCCTGGCGATACGATTATATCAAATCCGGCTCCGCCGAAAAAGAGAGACAGCCGCCACCTTGCGTTTTCTGCGCGTTGCTGCAAGACCCGCGTGAAGATGAATGCAAATTCATACTGCATCGCGCCGCGCACAACTTCGTCGTCCTTAACCTTTACCCGTATATCAGCGGCCACCTGTTGATCGTCCCTTACGCGCACGTCGCCGAACTCGCTCTCGCGCCGAAGGAAGCGACAGACGAATTGATGGACTTGAGCAAGCGCAGCCAAGCCGCCCTGCGCGACGTTTATCACCCGCAAGGTTTCAATCTAGGTATGAATCTGGGCGCAGCCGCCGGTGCGGGCGTCGCCGAGCATCTACATATGCACATCATGCCGCGCTGGTTCGGCGACACGAATTTTATGACCACCGTCAGCGAGTCGCGCGTCATTCCCGAAGACCTCGCCACGACCTACGGCAAACTGCGCGGGCACTTCTGATTTCACTTGAACACAAGCGCGGGAAGGCTCATAATAGTGCTTGGGAGTGAATTTATGAGCGAAGACATCACCCAAAAGATGGAAGACAATCGTTCTTTCGAGGAACGGGTCTTTGCCCGCTTCGATGCGCTTGACGCTCGCTTTGATGATATGGAGATTCGCTTGCAGCGACTGGAAGCACGTGCTTTCGATACTAAACCGATCTGGGAGCAGGCGCTGAAAGAGATTATCGAGACGCGACGCGAATTGTCGAAGCGCCTGGATCGCATCGAAGCCGTCGTTCACGAAACCCGCGCCGACTTGCGCGACGCCGAAGATCGCATCGAGCGACTCGAACCGAAATCCCTCCAGTAACCTGAAATTTCCCGCGCCCAATATTTATCGTTGAAGCAATTCGTCTCCCGATAAGCTTAATGCCGCGCCGCTTTGCGTGTAACCGCTTCGTCTTCGACTTCGCCGCCTTTATCAATCGGAATCTCAGAAGCTTTGGTATAGCTCATGCCGCGTTCTTCCGTGTCTAATTCGGCGAGCGGCAAAGGAGGAAGCGCGCCTGTGAGCGGCGGCGGATTGAATCCCGGATAATCCACGCGGGCGTGGTAAATGGCGATTAGCGCGGCGATCAAAGTCTCGCGGATTGTTTTTAGCTCGCGCAGTGTAATGTCGCATTCGTCGAGTTGGCCGTCGCTGATAATCGCGTCAACGATCTTACTGACGATAGCGCGTATGTTTTCAGGATCGGGACGCGCCAGTGAGCGCGCCGCCGCTTCGCACGAATCCGCGAGCATCATGATGGCCGTTTCTTTGAACTGCGGTTTCGGCCCTGGATAACGAAACTCCGCTTCGTTTACCTCTTCGCCGTCGGCGGCCTGCGCCTGCGCTTTACGCAAAAAATAATGGAGCGTGCGCGTGCCGTGATGTTCCGGGATAAAGTCCGCGATCTTCTTCGGCAGCCCGATCTCTTTCGCCAGCTTGAGACCATAGGTAACGTGGCTGGTGATGATGCGTGCGCTGTTGGAAGGGCGTATGCGGTCGTGCGGATTATCGCCGTGCTGGTTTTCGACGAACATATCGGGCGCGGCCAGTTTGCCTATGTCGTGATAAAGCGCGCCGATGCGCACAAGCAAAGGGTTGGCTCCGACGGCGCGTGCGGCGTCTTCCGCAAGCTGGCCGACGGCGTGCGAATGCTGATTTGTGCCGGGCGCACGCAACGCCAGATGACTCAGTACGGGCAAGTCTGCGTTCGAGAGTTCGAGCAGTTTCACGTCCGTCAGAATGCCGAACAGCGATTCATTGATCGGCAATCCGCCCGCTGCAAAAATCGCCGTCAATAAACCGCTCGCCACGCCGCAGCCGAGCGCCAGCAGGATGGTCGTGATCGTCAAAGGCTGTTGCGAATAAGCCAGAAGCGCGAGAGCCATCAGCGCATTGACGCCGCCTGTGAAAAGTCCTGCGAGCGTGACGGATTGGCGTTCGCGGTAACGCTCTATGCCGTAGATGGCCGCCGATGATGAAACCATTGCGTAGACGGCGACGGGCACGCCTTCCGGCGCAAGCAGCGCGGCGAAGAGTGTGACGATGAAGCCCGTAATCAGCGCGAGTTGCGTATCAACGAGCATCACGACGAGCAGCGCGGCGGCGGCAAACGGAATCGCAAAGCTCAACAGCGTCGGATCATTGAGCGGAGCGTCGAGGCTTTGCGCGCTGATGCTATCGGCGATGGTGACGCCGACGCGCATCAGCACGACTTCAACAAACACAGATAAGCCGACAAGCCCGAACGCACGTTCTTTTGAGAGCGCGAGGCTGACGGTTGTGCTGCGGTGCTCTGTGAATTTCCAAGCCGCCCAGAACAGCGCGCTGACGATTAAGAAGAGTCCTACGAAATGGTTCAAACGTCGCTTGTCGTGTCCGTAGGCTTGAATCGCGGCGAGCTGCGCGAGCGTTTGATCGGTGACGGTATCGCCTTCGCGCGCCGCCACCTGATTGCGCTTGAGCGAGACGGCGACGGGCGCTACCGTCGCCCACGCTTCATCGCGGGCTTTCTCCGTCGCGGTTTGATTGAGTACGACGCTCGGATTAACAAAGGGCAGCATCGCGCTCGCTATCGCTGTCTTTTGCTCATCGCTCCACTCATCCAACTGTGCGATGCGTGTGCGCAGAGTTTGGCGCGCCGTTGAAAGCGCCGTCATGCGTTCCTGCGGATTTGCGATAACCGTTACGCTGCCCGCGTTTCCATTGTCTGTCTCGACAAGCGTAATCTCCGGCCTGAAGTTTTCCGCATCAGCGTCATCGTAGATGTATCCGGCGCAGGTTTCGCGCAGTATTTCTGTCAGCCGGTCGAGCTGGGTTGCGGTAAAGCGATGCGCGATGATGGCGCGTATGGCGTTCGGATCAATATTTTCTCCGCGCCATGTGAAATCGCCGCCAACCGAACTGCGCGCAGCAAACTGTTTCTGCAAATCCATCCATGCGGCGCGAAATTCCTGCGCGGATTTTTCTGCGCGTAGCGGATTAAAGCTAAGGATTGGACGAACGGCCTGCGCCGCTGCGCTGCGGCGTTGTTCAGTTTCCGCCGCGTCAACGTGGTCAATATCCGCTGGCGAGACAATGGTGCGGCGCACTATGTCGCCCTCTTTGTAGCTATCGGCGGGCGCACTGATGCGCACGTTGGAGAGCAGCAGCGTCGTGAGAATTGCGAGTAGCCCGAAGCCTACGAAGAAGCGCGTCGTGTGAGAGAAGACACCGAGCGGGCGCGTCAGGAAACGCACCAGCGTGTCACGCGCCTGCGTCAAAGGGGAAATGTAGCGTGGGCGATGTTTGCTCATGATGAATTATCCCGCCAATTGGCCGATATATTCTTCTGCTGCGGTGTTGCGCTGCTGTTCGTCTTGCCTTTCAACAAGATTGCGCGCCAGCATCGCGCCCGCCCGCTCAAGCATCGGGCGCAGGGTTTGCGGTTGCGTGGCGGAGACCGCGATACACTCGCGCGTGCCGCCTTCCGTTGCCATCCGCAGCGTTGCGCGCAAAGTCTCTTCGTCAACGAGATCGGCTTTGTTGAAGACGAGCAGGCGCGGGATTTGATTTAATTCCAACTCGCCGAGAATTCTATCAACCGATTCGAGTTGCTGTTGCCAGCGCGGATTCGCGGCGTCTATCAGATGAAGCAGCAGATCGCTATCGGTAATCTCTTCGAGCGTGGCGCGGAAAGCGGCGAGCAGTCCGGGCGGCAGATCGCGTATGAAGCCGACCGTATCGTTGATGATGACTTCCTGTTCGCGCGGCAGCCGTAAGCGTCTGGAGGTCGGATCGAGCGTGGCAAACATACGTTGTTCGGCGTGAACGTGGCTCGCCGTCAGCGCGTTGAGCAAAGTTGATTTGCCCGCGTTCGTATAGCCGACAATCGAGATGATCGGAAATTCTTTGCGCGTGCGTTCCTTGCGCCGTTCCTGCCGCCGGTGGCGCTGCGTTTCGATTTCGCGTTCGAGACGATGAATGCGGTCGCGCACGCGGCGGCGGTCTGTTTCGAGTTTGGTTTCGCCGGGGCCGCGCCCGCCGATGCCGCCGGCGAGTCTGGAGAAGGCCGAATCGTGCCCGACGATCAGGCGCGGCAGCAGATATTTTAACTGCGCCAGCTCAACCTGAATTTTGCCTTCGCGCGTCTCCGCACGTTGGGCGAAAATATCCAAGATCAGTTGCGCGCGGTCAATCACTTTCAAGTCCGTCGCTTCGGAGATAGAGCGCACCTGCGCGGGTTGCAACTCGCGGTCGAAGACGATCAAATCCGCGCCGAGTTGCAGCGCGCGCACGAGCAGTTCTTCCAGCTTACCGCGTCCCATCACGGTGCGCGGGTCAATCTGCGTGCGCCGCTGAATGATTTCGTCCTGCACGACGATGCCCGCAGAAGTCGCCAGCTCGCGTAACTCCGCCATAGATTCTTCGGCTTCGCTGATTGAGCCGCTGGTGACGCCGACGAGAATCGTGCGCTCGCGCACATCGGCGCGGCGCGCGGCGCGGCGATTACGCGCCATCTCTTCTTCTAAAGAATTGATGAGCGCGAGAAAATCTACGTCCAACTGCGAGGGGATTTTCGGTTCGAGAAAAGCGTAAGGCGCAGCCGCCGTATCTGCGTCCAATTCTTCAGCGGTCATTGGAAGCAGGTGTGCGGCGCGAACGACGCCGGGTAATCCCGTGCGTTCATCCACATCGAGCGCGACCATTAAATCCAGACGCAGCAGCGCAAGGTCTGTTAAATCGTCCTGCGTCAAATGCTCGCCGCGCAAATGCGTGTGCACACAGCGAAGCCCGCGAAAGCGGTCGGCGGCGACACGTGTACGTTTCAAGTCGGGTAATTCGATGCGTCGCGCGTCGCCGATAATGACGTATTCGACGTAGCCTTTACGATCAATCAAAGCGCCGATCTGCCTGCGCGTTTCGTGGGATAATTCGGACATCTGGCGCGCGAATTCCGGCGTGACGATGTCGTGCGGTGCGATGCGGCGCGAGTAGAGCTTTTCTATGCGGCGCAGTTGATTCGGTTTCAACCCTTGCGTGTTCCCGTGTAAGTTGCTGATTGCTTTAATCCTTTCCGTATCTTTCAATGCCGCCTGTATCGTTTGTGTGGCGCGTGCATTGGCGAACGCCCGCGCATAAAAAGCCGCGTGGCGTGTCTTGTGTATGTTGTCGTATAGAAATTAGAGAAAGAGGGAAGCGAGCGATTGATGGCGGACGCTGGATGAAAATCTTGGATGCAGCTGGGCGAAAGTGTTTCGCCTGATTGCTTGAGCATTGCCATTTAACGAGCCAAGCCGCCACGCGCGTCCGGCCGACCCGTAGACGGCTGTTTGAAAGCGGCGAAGCAAGCTTTAACTGCCCGAATTATACCACACAGGTTCAACTAGCAAGCACTAAAAGCGTGCGCGCGCAACGCTTTCAAAAGACGCGCGAAAGCCTTCAAGCGGGCGTCGCTAATAGACACTCTCTGCGCCAGCGTCGTATCATGCTTGAGCTACAACTTTGGGATTAATCGGTTGGAGAAGCAAGCTGAATGAATGAAGCGGGAAGAATTGTGCGCATTGATCCGGCGGCGGGAATCGAAGGCGGCGAAATCGCCATCGAGTGTGCCGAGTTCAACGCAGGGCAGGCGGGCAATTGCTATGCTTACTTTGACGGGGCACGCGGGCGGCTGGTCGGCGCATCATCGCAGCGCGTGCTGGCAATCGTGCCGGATACGGAGACGGGTGGCGAGGCCGAACTGACTTTACAAAGCGGCATGGATCGCAGCGCCCCGGCGCGCTTCGTCGTTGGCGTCAAACTCGCGGATGATCTACATCCGGTCGCTAATCCGGCCTTTGACCCGGACGATGGCGCGCTCTTTGTGACGCGCTCCGGCTCGCGCGGGCAACAGCTTTCCGTCTCTATTTTTCGCATTGATGCGAACGGCGAGATTGCAGATTTCTCCGGCGACATCACGAACCCGACGGGCATCGCCTTCGATAAGACCGGACAGATGTTTGTGACGAGCCGTCTGGACGGAGTGGTTTACCGCGTCACACCGTTTAAGGAAGCGATTCCGTTTGCGAAGAATCTAGGCGTCGCAACGGGACTCGCCTTTGATCGAGCGGGACAAATGTATGTGGGAGATCGTTCGGGCGTTATCTATCGCGTCAACGGCATCGGCGAAGAAGAGGCGTGGGCGCAGCTCGAACCGTCCGTGTCGGCGTATCATCTGGCGTTCGGGGCTGACGATGCGCTCTATGTAACGGGGCCGACCGTCTCTAGCTTCGATGCAGTGATGCGCGTGGATGAAAGCGGCGAAGCGAGCGTCTTTTACAAAGGGCTGGGGCGACCGCAGGGGATGGCGTTTGATCGCGCGGGCAATCTGTACGTGGCGGCATCGCTGCGCGGGCGGCGCGGCATCGTGCGCATCGCGGCGGACGGAAGCGATGCGGAGATGGCGGTCGCGGGCATGAATGTCGTCGGGCTTGCTTTCAGCGATGCGGGCGAGATGGTTGTCGCCACCAACGACGCCGTTTACAGTCTGCCGCTCGGCATCAAAGGAACGCTGCTGGGTTAAGAATTTTACGGCGAGCAATGCGCTTCTGTTTCGCAGAGTAAAAGCCGCACGGCTGATTTTTGACAGGCTTTTCAAGCGCGTGGTAGTGTGGCGAACACGATTTTCGCGGGTCTTCGCTTCAGGCGCAGAGAAGGATTGAATGGGAAATTTCGACGTCGGTCAGTTTGTTCTGTACATGGTGGCGCTGGTCTTTTCGCTGTCGGCGCATGAAGCGGCGCACGCTTGGATGTCGGACAGATTCGGCGACGATCTGGCGCGGCTTCAAGGACGCATCACGCTCAATCCTGCTTCGCACGTTGACCCTGTCGGCACGCTGCTTTTTCCCGCACTGGCTTTTATTACGGGTGCGCCGCTGCTCGGCTGGGCACGCCCGACGCCAGTTAATCCGGCGCGTTGGCGCAATCCGCGCATCGCCAATATATGGGTGTCTGCGGCGGGCGTGATCGTCAATTCAATCATCGCCATCATCGCAGGCATTACGATTCGCGCGCTATATTCAGGAGGTCTTATTGACGCGGGGCAGGGACTCTTTCCCGCGACCACCGATTCGGCGTTTGCCGCCGGTGCAGTCAAGCTTCTGCAAGTGCTCTTTACATTGAACGTCGCGCTTGCGATCTTTAATCTACTGCCGATTCCGCCGCTCGATGGAAGCAAGATTCTGGGCAGCTTGTTGCCCGCAAGTTTTGAATCGGCCTTCGCGTCGCTGGAACGCTTCGGTTTCATGCTGCTGTTCATCGCGGTCTTCACAGGCGTTCTGGGCGGAATCTTTCGCTTCGTGATGCCGCTCGCGTGGGGCGCGGTCTTTCTGGGCGCTTCTTAAAGATGAAAAGAATCTTCAGCGGCGTGCAGCCGACGGGCAACGTGCATTTGGGAACATATCTGGGCGCGCTGCGCAACTGGATCGAGTTGCAGCGCGAGTATGAAAGCTTTTTCTGCGTCGTTAATCTGCACGCGATTACGATACGGCAAGAGCCGCAGCAACTTGCGGCGAAAACAAGAGAAGTCGCGCGCCTTTATCTAGCCGCTGGAATTGATTCGCAAATCTCCGCCATCTTCGTGCAATCAGACGTGGCCGAACACGCGGAGTTGGCGTGGATTCTTAACTGTATCGTGCGTATGTCGGAGCTTGACCGCATGACGCAGTTCAAAGACAAAGGGCGCAAGCAACGCGAGAACACAAGCGTCGGCCTCTTCGATTATCCTGTGCTGATGGCTTCGGACATACTGCTTTACCAGACGGATTTAGTGCCTGTCGGCGAAGACCAGAAACAGCATCTCGAATTAACGCGCGACGCGGCGATTCGTTTTAACCGCGACTACGGCGAGACGTTTCGCATTCCCGAACCGTTTATCCCGAAAGTCGGCGCGCGGATTATGGCGCTCGATGATCCGACAAAGAAAATGTCCAAGTCCGACGAGAATCCGAACGGCAGCATCTTTTTGTTAGATGAGGCGGATGCAATCAATCGCAAGTTCAAACGCGCTGTCACCGATTCCGGCACCGAGATACGCTTCGATGCATCGCGCCCGGCGATCACGAATCTGTTGACGATTTATCAGTTGCTGACGAATAAGCAGCCGGAAGAGATTGAAACGCATTTCGCAAGCAAAGGTTACGGGCACTTAAAGAGCGAGCTTGCGGAAATAACCATTGAATTTCTCAAGCCGTTGCAGGAGCGCGTACGCAGTATCGATGACGATGAATTAAACGAGACGCTGGCGGCGGGCAGAGAGAGAGCGCGCGGTGTCGCGCAGAAGACGCTCGCCGAAGTGATGGCGCGCATGGGCATCGGCGGCACGCGAGCGATGCGCAGTTGATGGGAGCAACGATGAGCGAAACAGTTGAAGCGGGTTTGATACCACAAGCTCCGTCCACGCAGATAAGTGTGGCGGGCGCGCTGCCGGAAATATCTTCCGATGATAGCGGCGATGCGTTGAAGCTTGTGCTCGGTGAGTTTGCCGGGCCGCTCGATTTGTTGCTTTACTTGATACGCCAGGAGCAGGTCAGCATCTATGACATTCCTGTGGCGCGCATCACAAACGAATACTTGCGCTACTTGCGTTTGATGCAGGAGATGGATATCTCCGTCGCGGGCGACTTTCTGGTGATGGCTGCGACGCTCATCGAACTGAAATCGCGCACGCTGTTGCCGCCAGACCCGAACGCCGCCAATGCGGAAGACGCTGATGCGCTTGATCCGCGCAGCGAACTCGTCGAGCAGCTTTTAGAGCACCAGAAATTCAAGGCCGCCGCCGAAATGCTCTGGTCACGCGCGACGGTCGAGCAGGCGGTTTTCACGCGCGGCGAGCTTGAGACGGACAAGCAGAATCCGGAAATTTCCGCCGGTGTCTTCGATCTTTTCAAGGTCTTCCAGAAAATTCTCGCGCGCCACAAAGAAGAGGTGCTGCTGGAAATAGAGCGCGACGAATTCACTATGACGGAGATGCTAACACGGCTGCGCAACATGGTGATGTCGGCGGGCGAATTGAATCTCTACACGTTTTTCGAGCGTGCCGCATCGCGCCGCGAACTCGTGCTCGCGTTTCTCTCCGTGCTCGAACTCGTCCGCACAACGGAAATATATCTGGTTCAGCACGAAACCTTCGGCGAAATTTTTGCCCGCTCCGCCAGCTAAAGAATTTGCAACGTGAATATGGAAACTACGGATCACAACGAAGAACAGCTCATCGAAGCCGCCGAACAACAGGCGCTCGATGCCGACAGCATCGAAGAGATTGACGAGGCCACCGTAGAAGCAAACGCGATAGACGATGAGTCTTCGGAAGTCGTTATCTACGATGCCGACGCGGAAGATGCGCGCGAACAACTCGCCGCGCAGACTACCGCTAACGGCGCGGCCAACGCAAACGCCGCATCCGATGTGGAAGATGGCAACGCGCCGCACAGTGTGCGCGGCATGGCCGAGATGATGGCGATCATCGAAGCCCTTATCTTCGTCGCCGAAGAACCTTTGACCACCAAAGCACTCGCCGACGTTCTCAAGGAAGATCGCGGCTGGATCGAAACGGCTGTCGAAGAGTTGGCGCGCGAGTTCAACGAACGCAACGGCGGCCTGTATCTGCGCGAAGTCGCCGGAGGCTGGCAGTTCGCCACACGCGCCGAACATCACGAGCACGTCCGCGCGTTCCTCAAATCAAGGCCGAGCGCCAAGCTCTCGCTCGCCTCTCTCGAAACGCTCGCCGTTATCGCCTACAAGCAACCGATCACCGTCCCGGAAATATTGGACATACGCGGCGTGCAATCGCCTTCGGCCATCAAGACGCTGCTTGATAAACGCCTGATCGTCGCCAAAGGGCGCAAGGAAACCATCGGACGCCCGATGATGTACGGCACATCGAAAGAGTTTCTACTGCAATTCGGCTTGAAGGATTTAACGGAATTGCCGAGCATCGAAGACTTTGAAGACCTGGCGGGCGGCGGGGCCTAACCATCAATATCGCACGCTTCGATAAGCGAATTGTGCCGCAGGACTTTTATGGAAGAGCGTTTACAAAAAATCATTGCGGCTGCGGGAATCGCGTCGCGGCGTCATGCCGAAGAGATGAACACACGGCTTTGCGAAAGGCAGCATATGGTAGAGATGAATCAAATTCTAGCTCTGAGCAATTCAATCGCGCAGGAGTTTCAGCCGGAGCGCATCATTCTTTTTGGCTCATACGCTGCTGGAAATCCTCGCGCCGATTCAGATGTAGACCTCTTAATCGTGATGTCTTTTGAAGAGAAACCGATTCGCAAAGCTCTGGAAATTTTGCATAAAATTGAACCGAGAATCCCTGTCGATTTGCTCGTTCGCACGCCAGAACAAGTCAAGGAGCGAATAGACACCAACGACTGGTTTATGCGTGATGTCCTTGAGAAGGGGCGTGTGCTTTATGAGGCCGATCGCGCGCGAGTGGGTGGATAAAGCAGAAGGCGACTTCGCTACGGCGGAGCGGGAGCTATGCGCCACCAGCAACTTTAATTATGATGCAGTGTGCTTTCACGCGCAGCAATGCGCGGAGAAATACTTAAAGGCGCGCTTGCAAGAAGCAGATATTGCATTCGGAAGGACACATGATCTTTCCATCCTACTTGATACAGTAATTATCGTTGAGCCTGCTTGGGAAGCTTTGCGCACGGATTTGCAGTCTCTCACGGCTTTCGCTGTTGCGTATCGCTATCCCGGCGACTCTGCGGACGAAGCGGACGCGCGTGAGGCCTTGGCGTGGTGTGCGAATGTTCGTCAGGTCGTGCGACAGTCGCTGAATCTCTAATCGTTACGGGGCATAAGTCTCTACGAAATATGGAAGAGCGTTTACAAAAAATTATTGCGGCTGCGGGAATCGCGTCGCGGCGTCATGCCGAAGAGATGATTGCGGCGGGCGAGGTGACGGTCAACGGAGAGGTCGTGAGCACGCTCGGCGCGAAGGCTGATCCGGCGCGCGATCACATCAAGGTGCGCGGGCGGCTTATCAATCCGTTGCTCGAAGGGCGCGAGAAGATTTACGTGCTGCTCAACAAGCCGCGCGGGTATTTGACGAGCCTCGCCGACCCGGAGAATCGCCCGCTGGTCTCGGAACTCGTTCCGTCGTCGCTCGGACGTCTGCATCCGATTGGCCGTTTGGATTTCAATACCGAAGGCCTGTTGATTTTGACGAACGACGGCGAGTTAACGAACTTCATTACGTCGGCGCGCAATCGCGTGGCGAAAGTTTACGAAGTGAAAGTTAAGGGCGTGCCGCCTGAACCGGCGATTGAGCGGCTGCGTCGCGGCATTGCGCTTGAAGACGGCGTGCGTACCGCACCCGCAGAAGTTAAGCGCGTTGATGAAGGCGAAACGAACGCATGGTTTCAGGTTATCTTACATGAAGGGCGCAACCAGCAGATCAGGCGTATGTTCGATGCTATCGGCCATTCGGTCGTGAAGCTGCGCCGCGTGCGTATCGGACACCTGACGGACGATCATCTCGCGCCAAAGCACTGGCGCTTTCTCACGAGCGTGGAAGTTTCGCGCTTTTTCCGATCCAATCAAAAAACTAGATCGAAGACGAAGCCGGACACCGCAAAGAAACCGCGTCCCGCGACGAAAACCCGTCGCACAGGTTCGGGCGTGCGCTAAGTTTGCGGTACAATAAAGCCGTCAATAATTCATAGTAGATCGTCAACGGCGAAGAACGAAGCCGTATGTCTATGCGCGCTTCACGTAGATGGTCGGCGGGCTATTTATAAAAGGTATGTTATGCGATTTGAATTAAGCGAAGAACAGCAGCAAGTCAAAATGAGCGTGCGCGAGTTTGCCGAAGCGGAGATCGCGCCGCACGTGATGGAGTGGGACGAGGCGCAGCATTTCCCCGTCGAACTTGTGCCGAAGCTCGCCGAACTCGGCTTGATGGGCGTGATCTTCCCGGAAGAGTATGGCGGCGCAGGCATGGGTTATGTCGAATACGCGACGATTGTCGAAGAGCTTTCGCGCGTTGACGGCTCCGTTGGTATCTCTATCGCGGCGCATAATTCCCTCTGCTCGAATCACATTTATATGTTTGGCACGGCGGAGCAGAAACAGAAATTTCTTGTGCCGCTCGCGCAAGGTAAGCATCTCGGTGCGTGGGGACTGACAGAAGCCAACGCCGGTTCGGACGCTTCCGGCACGCGCACCACGGCCGTCAAGCAGAACGGCGGGTGGCTCGTCAACGGCTCGAAGAATTTTATTACGCACGCGATTCACGGCGATACGTGCGTCGCCGTCGCCGTTACGGATCGCGCGAAAGGTAACAAGGGCATCACCGCGTTCATCTTCGAGAAGGGTATGAAGGGATTCTCGCCCGCGAAGAAAGAGAATAAACTCGGCCTGCGCGCATCGGAAACGGCAAGCGTCGTCTTTGAAGATTGCCATGTGCCGGACGAGAATCGTTTGGGCGATGAAGGCTTGGGGTTTGTACAGGCGATGCAGATTTTGGACGGCGGGCGTATTTCGATTGCGGCGTTAGCCGTCGGCATCGCGCAGGGCGCATACGAATCGGCGATTCGTTACGCGAAGCAGCGCGAGCAGTTCGGCAAACCCATCGCCGAGTTTCAGGCGATTCAATTCAAACTCGCGGACATGGCGACGCAGCTGGAGGCCGCGCGGCTTTTGACGTACCGCGCCGCATACCTGAAAGATCAGGGCAAAAAGGTCACAAAGGAATCCGCGATGGCGAAGCTGTACGCTTCGGAGATGAGCGTGCGCGTCTGCGAGGAAGCGATTCAGATACACGGCGGTTACGGTTATACGAAAGATTACCCGCCCGAAAAATACTGGCGCGACTCCAAGCTCTGCACTATCGGCGAAGGAACATCCGAAATTCAACGCATGGTGATTGCGCGTCAATTGCTCAAAGTGTAACTATTGATAGCTTAGATGAATGTTGATATAGCTGAAGCGGAAAGTTCTACCTTTATTGAACGCATCGCGGCGGGCGAGATGCGCGCGGTGGCGCGTGCGATTTCCAAAGTCGAAGATGGCGCGGAGGATGCCGCCGGATTGATGAAGGAGATTTTCTCGCGCACCGGACGCGGACTTGTGATAGGCATTACGGGCAGCCCCGGAGCCGGAAAGTCTTCGCTCGTTGACAAACTTGCGTTGCTTTACAGGCAGCGTGATGAGCGCGTCGGTATCATCGCCGTTGATCCGTCGAGTCCGTTTTCCGGCGGGGCAATCTTAGGTGATCGCATACGTATGCAGACGCTCGGGCTGGATAGCGGCGTCTTTATCCGCTCGATGGCGACACGCGGGAATCTCGGCGGACTTGCGCGCTCGACCGTTGACGCCGTCGCAATTCTGGACGCTGCCGGATACGATAAGATCATCGTCGAAACCGTCGGTGTCGGCCAAGATGAAGTTGAGATCGTGAAGACGGCGGATGTCTCCGTCGTCGTGCTTGTGCCGGGCATGGGCGATGACGTGCAGGCGATTAAGGCGGGCATTATGGAGATCGGCGATGTCTTTGTCATTAACAAAGCGGATCGTGACGGCGTGTTGCGCACCGAGAAAGAGATAGAGGCGTTGCTCTCGCTGGCGATGCGCACGGATTTCTGGTCGCCGCCGATTGTCAAAACCGTCGCCACCGCCAACAGCGGAATCGAAGAGCTTGCCGACGCGATTGAAAGCTATCGCGCTTTTCAGCAAAAGGAAGGCACGAACAATCTCGAACGCCGCGAGCAGATCGCGCGCTGGCGTATACTGGAGTTGCTGCGTGAACGCCTTCTCGCGCGAACTTTAAGCGCCGACTCTGCATCTCAAAAGCTTGACCGTCTCGCCACCGAAGTCGCCGCCAAACGCCGCGACCCGTACTCGGCCGTCGAAGAGATGATGAAGTCGGGAGTCGAGAGTCGGGAGTCGGGAGTCTGAAGAGAAACAACAGCGAATCTCTTTTGCTTTCGGTTCTAGACTTAAGACTCTTGACTCCTGACTTTGGACTGTTTCGCTATGAAAATTGAGCATATCGGAATTGCGACGCGCGGGCTTGAAGAATCGCTCGGCTTTTGGCGCGACGCGCTCGGACTCGAAGTGAAAGATTTCGAGGACGTGGAGGATCAGGGCGTGCGCGTGGCGATGCTGCCGGTTGGCGAAACGCGCGTCGAGTTGTTAGAGCCGACGCGCGACGATTCGCCGATTGCCAAGTTTCTGGAAAAACGCGGCGCGGGAATTCATCACATCGCGGTGCGCGTTGATGATATACGCGCGACGCTCGCAAGTTTGAAGAAGCGCGGCGTGCGTTTGATTGACGAGACGCCGCGCATCGGAGCGGATAATTGTCTGGTCGCCTTTGTTCATCCCTCGTCGGGCGGCGGTGTGTTGCTGGAACTCGTCGAGCACACACGCGAGGAAGAAGCTACACACCATCATCGAAAGGAAGTACATACATCTTGACCTCAACTGTAAGAGCCGGTATCGCCATCGGCGTCGCCGTTCTATTCGCGCTCGGCTTAATCGTCTGGCAAACAAAATTCAGGCACGTCGAAAGCGCCAATCTATCAGCCGAAGACCTCGCGCTAATCGCGGCGGATCAACCGCGCCTGAGCAGCCAACTCGCCGCGAGCGAAGATGCGCGCAAAGAATTTGCGAAAAACATACGCGAGCTGCTCGCCATCGCGGAGGAAGCAAAGGCCAACGGCATCGCCGACAAACCCGACGTTAAAAGCCAGCTCGACTTGATGCGCTCACAGGTGATCGCGCAGAGCTATGTGTTGCAGCAACGGCAGAGCGGCAGTTTGACTTCCATAGATCAAGTGGCATCGCCTGCCGAGGTTGAAGCTTTTCTCAAAGAGGCTGGACAAGATCAAAAGTTCGATTCTTTTCTGAAAAAAGTGCAGACGGCCAATCCGCAAGCACCCGCGCAACTCACTGAGTCGCAACGCGAAGAGTTAAAGAAAGACTGGGCGCGCTTGTTGATAATCGAACGCAAAGGCGTCGCCGCAGGCCTGGACAAAGACCGCAAGACGCAGATACAGCTCAAGCTGCAACAGGGGCGCGTGCTTGCCGCAACCTATTTTCAAGATAAGATTTTGCCGAAAACGAAAGCGACCGAGCAGGAAGTTGATGCTTATGTTGCCAGCCATCCAGAATATGATTCCACGCAGGCGCGCGCTAAAGCCGAAGAGGTGTTGAAGCGCGCCCGTGCCGGTGAAGATTTTACGGCGCTTGCGAAAGAGTTTTCCTCTGATCCGGGCAGCAAACAGAACGGCGGCGATCTGGGATATTTCGGGCGCAAGCAGATGGTGAAAGAATTTGAAGAAGCCGCCTTTGCGCTCAAACCCGGAGAAATCAGCGATCTTATCGAAACCCAGTTCGGCTTTCATATCATCAAGGTCGAAGACCGTCGCACGCAAAACGGCACGGACGGCAAGCCCGAAGAACAGGTTCGCGCGCGGCATATTCTGATCGCCGCTTCCGGCGGAGCGCAGGCCGCCAATCCGATGGCTCCGCCGCAATCGCCGCGCGAACAGGCACGCGCCGCCGTCGAAGAAGAGAAGGCGAAGAAAGTTCTCGATGAGATCGTCGCCCGCTCGCACGTGATGGTTGCAGAGAACTTCGAGGTTAAAGCTCCGGCCACGCCGCTGCAATCTCAGGGAATGCCGGGCGGCCGCCCTGTGCCGGTGGACTCCGGTGCTCCGCCGTCAGGTAATCCGAATCAAGCGCCTGCGCCGAAAGCCAAGCCTTAACCGCGCCTGCATCTTGATGTGAAAAGCTTATGCGGCTCGGAGATTATCGCGTAGAGATTGTGCCGGACACCGAATTTCGCCTTGACGGTGGAGCGATGTTCGGCGTTGTTCCGCATACGCTATGGTCGAAGGTATGCCCGCCCGACGAATTCAATCGCATACGCATGAACATGAATTGTCTGTTCATCGAAACGCCAACCGAACGCATTCTCGTTGAAACGGGCATCGGCGAGAAATGGACGCCGAAGCTCGCAGGCATCTATGGCATCAAACGCGAGCGTTCGCTGATTGATTCGTTGCGCGCCATCGCAAATGTCGCGGCGGAAGAGATCACCATCGTCGTTAATACACATCTGCATTTCGATCACGCGGGCGGCAACACGAAGTTTGACGAAGCCGGTACGCCCGTGCCGACTTTTCCGAACGCGCGTTATTGCATCTCGCGCGCCGAATATGAGCACGCCGAAGCCCCGCTCGAACGCGACCAGGCGAGTTATCTGCCGGAGAACTGGCGGCCTTTGAAGGAAGCCGGGCAACTCGAATTGAAGGATGACGATTATGAAATCGCGCCGGGCGTTCGTATGGAAACGGTGGCGGGACACAATCGTTCCATGCAATGTTTGAGAGTGGAGCGCGGAGGCCGCACGCTTTATAGTTTCGCCGACCTTGTGCCGACGCGCGCCCACGTGCCGTTCGCTTGGATCATGGGCTACGATCTTTACCCGGTTGAAACCCTCGAAGGCAAAAAAAGGTTATTGACACAGGCCGCGCGCGAAGATTGGCTCTGCTATTTTTATCACGACCCTGACACGCCGCTCTGTCGCGTCGTCGAAGAGAACGGCAAACTGCGCGCCGTCGGTTACGAAGATGCGCAGGACGGATTTGTTCCGGGTGAGTAATAATTGGAATTGTGCGAGACCTTTTTATGAGCGAAGAAGAACGACAACGCCAGATGGATTTCATCATTGCGCAGCAGGCACAGTTCAGCGTGAATATGGAACTGATGCGCGAACAAGTTGACGCTTTACGTGAAGCACAGGTGCGCACCGATGCGACCGTTGCACAGCTTGCCCAACAAGTTTCGCGGACTGACGCAACCGTTGCGCAGCTTGCGCAGCAGGTTTCGCACATCGCAATTCAGCAGGCGCATATCAACGAAGTCGTCGCTGTTATCGCCGACTCGCAACAGCACACGGATGAACGCTTGAATGCGCTGATAGATGTTATCAGCGAAAGCCGGAATGGAAAGTCTTAGAAGAAAGCGAGACTTGAAACCTTTTGTTCAATTAAGTTTTCAATAAGAGAAAATCAGAAACATGACAACAGCACAGATCGGAATCATTGGCGGCAGCGGTTTATACCAAATGCCGGAATTGAAGGACGTTGAAGAGGTGCGCGTCGAGACGCCGTTCGGCGAGCCTTCGGACGCATTTATCATCGGAACGCTTGACGGCGTGCGCGTCGCTTTTCTGCCGCGTCACGGGCGCGGGCATCGTTTGACGCCGACGGAGTTGCCCTTTAGAGCGAACATCTACGGCATGAAACTTCTCGGCGTCGAACGCATCCTTTCCGCGTCGGCGGTCGGCTCTTTGCAGGAACAGTATGCGCCGCTCGACATCGTGATACCGGATCAATTCTTTGACCGCACGCGCGCCCGCGCATACGAATCAACTTTCTTCGGTGAAGGTATTGTCGCACACGTTACCTTCGCGCATCCGGTGTGCGAAGATTTGGGCGACGTTTTGGAAACGGCCTGTCGTGCGGCGGACGTGAACGTGCATCGCGGCGGAACTTACCTGTGCATGGAAGGGCCTGCTTTTTCGACAAAGGCCGAATCGAATGTTTACCGGCAGTGGGGCATGGACATCATCGGCATGACCAATTTGCAGGAAGCGAAGCTCGCGCGCGAAGCGGAAATTTGCTACGCGACGCTCGCGCTCGTCACCGATTACGATTGCTGGCACGAAGCGCACGACGCCGTTTCCGTCGAAACCGTCATCGAATATCTCAACAAGAATGTCCGCAACGCGCAACGTATTATACGCGAGGCCGTCAAAGAGTTGAGCAAGGCGGAGCGCACTTGTAAGTGCGGTTCGGCGCTCAAACACGCTTTTCTGACCACGCCGGATTTATGGCCTGCGCCAACAACGAAGCGGCTCGAAGCCATCATCAAAAAATACACGGCGCAATCGCCGGACGGAAAATAGAGACGCTTGGCGTGTTAGTTTACTGCGAGGAGAGAAAATGAAGAAAGTTGCTTTAACGATCTGCGCGCTAATGATTCTCGGTGCGGTCTGCGTGCCCGCCGCGTTTGCGCAGGGGGCTGTCAAACAGGGGCCGAACGCGGCGCTCACGCGCGACCCCGATCTGGAAAAGGATTCGCTGCATAACCTTGAAGTCGCGCGCCATTATTTCAAGACGAAGAAAGCCTATCGCGCTGCCATCGCGCGTTGCGAAGAGATCATCGCGGGCCATCCAAATTTCTCGCGCATAGATGAAGTGCTCTACATCGCCGGATCAAGCAGCCTGCGTCTGGCGGATAATCGCGGCAAGCAAACGGCCAAAACGCCGTCTGACAAACTGCGCGAAGACGCACGCGAATATCTATCGCGTATCGTCAAAGAGTATCCTGACAGCTCTTTCCGCGAGCAGGCGCAAAGCGATTTACGCGCGCTCGATGGAGCGACGGCGAAAAAACAATAGCCCGGAAGTTGAAGAACGAGATTTATAAGCAACAGGCGAGTGGCGGGCGCGCTTCGCGGGAGATGCGCTTGCCGCTTGTTTTTGCTTTAACGGCAAACCTTTCATAAGTTTCATTAAAATACAGGAGCAATAATTGATATGTCTTTGCTAGTAGTTGGATCGGTAGCGTTCGATGCGGTGGAGACGCCGTTTGGCAAACGCGACAAAATGTTGGGCGGCTCAGGCTCGCACTTTTCTTTGTCGGCCAGTTTTTATACGGACGTGCGTATCGTCGGCGTCGTCGGCGATGATTTCGGATACGAAGAAGAGCGCGTGTTCGCGGAGCATAACATAGACACCAGCGACCTTGAGCGCGTTGCGGGCGGGCGCACTTTCTTCTGGCGCGGGCGCTACGATTACGATCTCAACACGGCGCACACGCTCGATACGCAGTTGAACGTGTTCGCGGATTTCAAGCCGAAGCTCTCGGAGGATGCCAAAAAATCGCGTCTTCTTTTCTTGGGCAACATCCAACCCGATCTGCAACGCGAAGTGCGCGAGCAAATGAAAGACGCGGAACTCGTCGCGCTCGACACGATGAATCTATGGATAGATATTGCGCGCGATTCTCTGATTGAAACTATCAAAGGCGTCAATGTCGTGATTATTAACGACGCGGAAGCCAGACAGTTGACCGCCGAACCGAATTTGATTAAAGCCGCGCGCAAGATTCTCATGTGGGGGCCAAAAGCTTTAGTCGTCAAACGCGGCGAATACGGTGCGGCGCTCTTCACAAATGATACTTATTTTGCGATTCCCGCCTATCCGCTCGAATCCGTCTTCGACCCGACGGGCGCGGGCGACACCTTCGCGGGCGGCTTCATGGGTTATCTGGCGAGTCAGGAAAAGATTGACGAAGCGGCGATGCGGCGCGCGATGATCTTCGGCTCCGTAATGGCTTCCTTCAATGTCGAAGAGTTCGGCACGGATCGCGTTCGGCGTCTCACACACGCGGAGATAAACGAGCGTTTCCGCACCTTCAAACAGATGACGCACTTCGAGGAGATTCCGTTTGATCGCGCGGTGAACGCGAGCGCGCAGTGAGCGGCAAACCTCGAGTTGATTAAACGGGCGCGCGATTGTTTCCTGTAAGAAACTTCGCGCGCCTGTTTCATTGCGCCGTGTGCGACGTGCGCGCTAAACTAACAAGTGTCTTAACGCCTTCCTAATCCTAAATAGCGTCTGGAGAAACTATGTTCTGTCCTGTTTGCGAATCGGAGTATGAAAAGGGCATCACGCAATGCCCGGACGACGGCGCGGAGTTGGTCGCGCGCTTGACCGGTGAAAATTCCCCGCACGATCACAGCGACGCGCGCTTTGTGCCGCTGCGCAATTTAGGCTCGCCCGCCGAAGCCGAAATGGTCAACGACATTTTTACGCAAAACGATATACGCTCCGTCGTCCAATCAAGCGGCCTCGATGCCTTTTCGCCGCTTCTTTCATCCACCTCGCCCGGCGCTGTCGTCCTCGTTGACGAACGCGACTTCGACCGCGCGCAGGAACTCTATCAAGCCTTCTTCGGCAACGACACTACGCCGCTCACCGGCACGACGTTGGAAGAGGACGGGCAGACGAGAGAAGGTGAAGAATAAGTATTATTACTACACGGAGACTATAATGAGTAGCGTAGGATTATAGTAAGTGATTCAGCATAAACTGTGTCATGCCAACGATTCTGAGAGTCAAAGGTTACAGGCTTTTCTTTTTCAGCTTGGAAGGAAGTGAGCCGCCGCATATTCATGTTGAGCAGGCTGAAAGGTTTGCGAAGTTTTGGCTTGACCCGGTATCGTTGGCGAAGTCGCGCGGATTTCGTAGCGGCGAGTTATCGGAAATACAAAAGATTGTTGAGGACAATCGGGATTATTTAGTGGAGAAATGGCATGAGCACTTTAGCCGTTGATGTCGAACCGCTCGCCGTAGAGGTTAGTTGCACGGATGACAGTTTGCGTGTCGTGCTGGCAGATGGGCGGGAGATCTCCGTGCCGCTGGTATGGTTTCCGCGTTTGCAGAAAGCCACGCCTGAAGAAAGAAAGGGATGGCGGTTAATCGGCGGTGGAATCGGCATTCATTGGGAAGCAGTAGACGAAGATATATCAGTCGAGAGTTTACTCAGATTGAAATAATCTTGATGTCGCTTCGTTCTAAGATTTAATTTGTCAGATGGATAAAGAACTTGCGATGAGCGAACAACCGCCCAATGCCATCGTGGTATTGATAAGCGCCGGAAGCCGCGAAGAGGCGGCACGGCTGGCGGAGATGCTGGTCAATTCGCGCCTCGCTGCGTGTGTACAGATACTGCCGGAAATGGAGTCCGTTTATTTCTGGAAGGATAAGGTGGAGCGGCAACCCGAAACGCTGCTGTTGGTCAAAACGGTTCAAGCGAATTTCGATGAGTTGCAGCGCGAAGTCTGTGCGCTTCATAGTTACGAAACGCCGGAGATAATTGCGCTGCCCGTCACCGCCGCTTTCGCGCCGTATCTCGAATGGCTGACTTCAACCGTCAAATCGCATACGCGCGTAACCGACGCCGCGCCTGATGCCAACGGGAATCCAAAAACCTTTAATCGTAAAAGCTGAACGCAAACTCCGGTCGCAGTTTGAATCAGTATTCGTTTGAGATGGTTCTATCCAGTTTGCGTAGCGAGTCCTGGCTTCTGACGACGATCTCGACGGCCTCGGCGGGCGAATCCGTGATATGCAGAAGGTTTATGTCCGCATCCGAAACTTTACCGTCGCGTAGCATCGTGTCTCTGATCCACGCCATCATTCCGCCCCAGTAACTGCTGCCGAAAAGAACCACGGGGAAGTTTCTGATTTTGCGCGTTTGAATCAAAGTCAGAGACTCGAAAAGCTCGTCGAGCGTGCCGTAGCCGCCGGGAAAAATAACGAAGGCCGTGCTGTATTTGACGAACATGGTCTTGCGCACGAAGAAGTATTTGAAGGTCAGCGAGCGCGTCTGATACGGGTTCGGCCTTTGCTCGAACGGCAACTCTATGTTACAGCCGATGGAAACGCCGCCCGCCTCGAATGCGCCGCGATTGGCCGCCTCCATAATGCCGCCGCCGCCGCCCGTTATAACTGCAAAGCCTGCTTTGGCGAGCAGCTCTGCGGTCTCCTGTGCCTCTTTGTACTGCGTGTGACCGGCGGGCGTGCGTGCCGAACCGAAGATGGTGACGCCGCGCGTGATGGTTGCGAGATCATCGAAGCCTTCGACGAACTCGCCCATAATGCGAAAGACGCGCCATGTGTCCGTGCGCGTAAACTCGTCTTGATTCGGCGTCTCTAGAAGTTGCTCGTCCTGCGTGACGTGGGGAGCCGTGTGCCCTTGTGCGTTGTCTGGATTGGTTTCCGCCATACTTCCGCTTTCCTAAATCGCCATGATGTTATAGCCGCAATCCACGTGTATCACTTCGCCCGTGATGCCGGAAGCAAGCTCGCTGCATAAAAAGAGCGCGGTGTTACCGACTTCGCGCGCTTCGACATTGCGGCCAAGTGGCGCGCGTTCGGCGTGTGTCTTTAACATCAAACTCAAATTGCGGACACCGCGCGCCGAAAGCGTGTTGATCGGCCCCGCGCTGATTGCGTTAACACGTATGTTTCGTTTGCCCAAATCCGCCGCCAGATAGCGTGTGCTCGCTTCCAAAGCGGCTTTCGCAATGCCCATCACGTTGTAGTTCGGCGCAACCTTCTCCGCGCCGTAATACGACATCGAAACAATGCTGCCGCCTTCTGTCATTAAAGGCAACGCGGCGCGCGTGAGAGACGCGAGCGAATACGCGCTCACTTCAAGCGCGAGCAGAAAGCCGTCGCGGGTGGTGTTGACGTATTCGCCTTCCAACTCTTCTTTCGGCGCGTAGGCGATGCTGTGAATGAGAAAATCCAGACGCCCGAATTCCTCGCCGACGCGCGCGAAAGTTTGCTCGACCTCTTCCGGTTTCGTCACCTCGCAGGGCAAGACGATTGATCCGGCCATGTCTTTGGTCAAATCCTCCACGTTCTCTTTCAAACGCTCGCCTTGATACGTGAAAGCCAGCCGCGCGCCCGCTTCACTCAAAGCCTGCGCCGTCGCCCACGCAATAGAGCGTTTATTAGCGACGCCGAAAACGATGCCGTTTTTATTTTGCAACATACCGAATATCCTTCAGCCAAAGTAAAAAAAAACGAAATTCTGATTGAGAAACATTAGCGCTCGAATTGATTCCACCGCATAAGATGAACGGGCGTGTTGAAGTAGTAATTATCTACTGCCGGAACTTTAACTTTGACGACGCCGCCTAGATTCGGATCGGCTTCAATCCACATCTTATCGCCAATATAAGCCAGCGTGTGAAGGCCGTCCGAGGTCACGGCAATGTCACCGGGCAGGATCGCAGAGTGTTCAAGATTATTGATGCTGGAAGCTGAAAGTATCTCTCTGGTTTGCCTGCAATCCTGATTCAGTAAACCTTTCGCCGGACAATCATGCCACCACAGAGCGCCGCCCGCTCTCATTAAAGCGGGATTCACCGTTAGCAGCCCGCGCTTGAAATCCGCATCAATCAAACCGCGCCGAACCAGACCGGAACAGTCAATGCCAAGCTTATTTTCGCCGCCCCACACATATTTTGTTCCTTCATAACGCGAAAGCGAATCAATATAAGCCCGGCGCAACGACATCGAGTCAATGTTTCTACCGGGCAAGATTATGAAGGCGCACGCGATCAAAGAAGTAATTAAGCATAAGACGCGAATGGTTTTTATCTTCCAGAATACCAATAGCGAACTGACCCAGAGAGCCAGTAAGACGGCCAGCGTGCCCGCTCTCGTCAGGTTAGTGCTGACCGGACGAAGCAGCAGCGCGAGCAGCAAGGGCAATAGCGCCAGCCATGCGACGAATCCAAGCCGCTTTATTTGCCCGTGCTGTTTGAATGGTAATGCTGTCGCCATATTCGGCTGCGTGCTTTGCGTTAAGCGAATTTCGCTAGGCTGCCGCGCTTTGCGCTTCGCCCGTCATCAGGCGTTTGTACTCGCCGCTGTCAACCCATTTGAGAATTTCCGAGACGCGCCACACAGGGAAGGGATGCGACATCCCCGAAGAGATGATGTCCGCCCAGAAGCGATCAAGCGCCTTTTCGTCGTAGTTCTTTTGAAAGTCGCGCGCCTGCGCAAGGAATTGTTCGTAGTCAACTTTCGAGGCGAACGTGCCGCCGCAGAGCTTCATCATCATGCGCCCGATCACGTCGGCGTCCTGCGTGACAAGCAGCGCGGCGCGGTCACATGAAAGCTCCGCGCGTCGCGCCCATGCGAGCAAGGCCGCGCGCATCGAACCCGAAATCAATTGCGTGACGATTGCCGCGACGGGCGCGGCGGCAAGCGCGGCGCTGGTGAGCGCTTCGATCAAACGCGCCGCCGTTAAATATAGTACGTGCTCGGCGTGAATGTGTCCGACTTCGTGCGCGACGACCGCGAGCACTTCTTCGTCCGTCAGGCGTTCGATCAAAGACGAATGGAGCACAATCACGGGGCGTTCGACGCCGCCTGTGAAGGCATTGACAATCGGATTCTGCTGCACGAAGAGTTCCGGCATATCCACGCCGAGAGTCGTACAGGCGATTTGAAGCTTGGCGTGCAAGTCCGGGCACTGCTGCGGCGTTACTTTGACGGCGCTCGCCGTGAAAATAACGCGGATGGCGGATTCGCCCGTCACAGCTAAAAGCTTCTTGAGCGCGGAATCAATGCCGGGAATCGTGCGCAACGCGCCGAGCGCGCGGCTGTCTGACGGATGCACATATTCGTGCTTGTCTAGGTCTGCAAATTTCTTGTGTGGCTTATCTGATAAAGGCAAGCGGCAACGCCCGCATTTCGCCGTCCCGTTTGTTTCGAGGCGCGTTTGATTGCGCTGCCCGCAATAGCGGCAACGTATCGAGTCGCTGTTCTTATCAATGGGTGTCGGTTCGGTGTCAGCCATAAATTTCAATTCCTTAAAACTGCAAATCTATTTGTCTCGCCGCGCCTTAGCGACTGAAAGTTTAGCTGCTAAGTATAACAGTATTACACGGATGATCCATTGGCGCGCTGAATCAATAATTCCCCTTTCACCCGGCTCAGTGTTTGAAGTGGCGGACGCCTGTAAAGACCATTGCGATGTTGTGTTCGTCAGCGGCAGCGATTACTTCGGCGTCGCGCACGGAGCCGCCGGGTTGTATGACGGCGGTGATGCCGTGTCGCGCCGCTTCGTCGAGGCCGTCGCGGAAGGGAAAGAAAGCGTCGGAGGCGATGACGGAATCTGCGGTTGTTAATTGCGCGCGCATCGCGCCGAGCTTAACCGAATCCACTCTGGACATCTGGCCTGCGCCGACGCCGATTGTTTGATTGTCGCGCGCGTAAACAATCGCGTTCGACTTGGTATGCTTGCAAACAGTCCACGCGAAAAGCAGCGCGCGTATCTCTTCGTCGGATGGCGCGCGTTTCGTCACGACTGTCAGATCGTCGCGCGTCAGGCGTCGTGTGTCGCGTGTTTGCACGAGCATTCCGCCGCTGATCGTGCGGAAGTCTAAACTCTCTCCGCGCGGCAAGTGTGAGGCGCGCAGCACTCGCAGATTCTTCTTCGCACGTAAAACTTCAATCGCCGCTTCTTCATAATCCGGCGCGACGATTACTTCCGTGAAAATCTCCGTGACGGCGCGCGCCGCCGCTTCGTCAATCTTGTGATTGAAAGCGACGATGCCGCCGAAAGCTGAAACGGGATCGGTGGCGAGCGCGCGTCTATACGCTTCTTCCGGCGTTTCACCAACGGCAACGCCCGCCGGGTTCGTGTGCTTAATAATCGCGCACACAGGCTCGTCAAAATCGCACGCAAGTTGCCACGCGGCGTCGGCGTCAACATAGTTGTTAAAGGACATCTCTTTGCCGTTGAGCAGTTCGGCATGTGTGATGCCGCTTGTCGCCCCCGTGTTGTAGAGCGCGCCCTGTTGGTGAGGATTTTCGCCGTACCGAAGATCCGTTATTTTTCGAAGCGTGAAATGCGCTGCGTCCGGCGGTGTTTGCCACTCTTCGATAGATTTGATAGGTGTGCTGCCACTACTGCCGCCGCTTCTCGCGATGACGACTGCATTGCTATTCATTGCGACCTGCTGTGCTGTTTCTTCCATCGCTAATTTTGAAAGATAAGCGACCACATACCCATCGTAAGAAGCTGTGCGCATGAAAGCCATTCGCGCCAGACGAGCGCGAGTCCAAAGCGTGAGCGCGCCTTTCTTGATCTCCATTTCGCGCAAAGTTTGAGCGTAAAATTCCGGCACGGTAATAACTGCGACGTCTCGAAAATTCTTCGCTGCCGAACGAATCATTGCCGGGCCACCGATGTCTATCTGCTCGACAGCTTCTTCGAGCGAGACGTTGGCGCGAGCGACGGTTTGCTCGAACGGATAGAGATTAACGACAACCATATCTATGAATTCGATGGCGTGTTCGCGTGCGGCGGCAGTGTGTGTTTCATTGTCGCGCAGGGCGAGCAGCGCGCCGTGAATGCGCGGGTGCAGTGTCTTCACGCGCCCGTCCATCATCTCCGGGAAGTTTGTCACATCGGAAACGTCGCGCACGTCGAGTCCGGCGTCGCGCAAGGCTTTCGCCGTGCCGCCGGTGCTGATTAATTCGACGCCGAAGCTTTGCAACTCGCGTGCGAAATCAACGATGCCCGTCTTGTCCGAGACGCTCAAGAGAGCGCGGCGAATAACACGCAGTTCTTCTTTGTTCTGTTCGTTCATTAAATGTCTACTCTCATCAACGGGATGATTAGTGAATAGTATAACCTTGACGCAACAATCCAACGCGAAGCTTTCGCTTATCGCGTTGCGCTTCGACTTCGATGCGATGAAAACCCTTTTCGCGTGCCGCTTCAGTTGCGTAATAGCCCAGAACATACTGGCTCGCTAAGTCTTCTTCAATGGCGCGGAAAACGGGCGTTAGATCAATTGCGGCGCGCGGGTCGAGCGCGGAATCCGCATTGCCCGCGCGAAAGAAATTACCGCCGGTCTGCGTTGCGAGTTCGCGGAAACCTTTCGATGGGGAGCGTGGCGCAAGCGTTCCATCGCGCACTGCATAGAGCGGAAAATGAATCACGTAAAAAGAGACGCCGCGCTCACGCGCTTCATTGATAACCGAAGCGGCATTGGTACGGCTCGCGGTGTCCAATCCATCGCTCATCAGAATAACGATGCGGCGTGTGGCCGCGTCAGTCGCGCGCGCATCGAAGGCGTGAACGGCGGCGCGCGCGGCGTCGAAGATGGCCGTGTGTTGATTCGCCAGAGCTTGAAAAACAAAAGCCTCGCGCGCTTCATTCGCGTCGCCCGTGAATGGCACGGCAAGTTGCGGCGCGTCATTGAAACGCAAGACGGCGATGCTTGATCGTTTGCCGAAACGGGAGAACAAGTTGATTGCCGCCGCGCTTTGTTTGGCAGCGTAGCCGCGCGCACTGCCGGAGGCGTCGAGAGCGAAGATCAGCGCGACGTGCGTTGTGCCTGCCGCGAAGTATTCGGGCTTGACGGCGTGCCCGTTATCGCGCACTTGAAAATCGGATTGCGTCAGGCCGGAGATGCGCCGCCCGTTTTTGTCTGTGACAAGCAGCGGCACGGCGATCAAATCCGTGCGCACGCGAATTACATCTTCGTCGTCGGTTGCTTTATCTTGTGCGAAAGTTTGCGTGTGCGGCGCGATGAATAGTGATAGGAAAAGAAGAAGCGCGTGGAAAAGGCGTGCGAGCGAGAGCGCGCACAACTGTGAGTTGCTTTGATGAATGCGGCGGGCAAACAGTGCGGCGTAAAATGTTTTCATGCCGGAGGGAGCGCGGCGATCAAAACAGAAAACGCCCGAAGAGCAATAAACTAAGAATCAAAGCAATCGTGATGACGATAATCTTGACGAGGCTCATGGCCGAGAACTCCGAAGGTTTTAAGGCGGATACGAACGCGAAACAGAAACCGGCGAGCGAACCCGTATTCTAAGTGCGGGCGGCACAGGCTGTCAACGCTAAGCACCAGCGAACGATTGACGCAAAACCGCCCGGCGTTCGTTGCTTCCAATTTACATGAAAAGCAGTACGCCGGACGGTTCGCTAAAGTTCGTGGCTTTTGCCTTAACTCAAAATTTCCGTTTCCTCACTTGAAGCGCACGCCGACGCGCCCACTGAACAGGCGCGGCGAGCCGACGTGCGTGCCGCTAAAGACCGACTCGAAATTGTATAGATAGAGTTGGTTGGTTAAGTTCTGCACGTCGAATTGCAAGTTGAGCGAAGTGTGCTCTTTGCGGAGCAAATCCGCGCCGATTGAAAGGTTAAGAATCGTGCGCGGGCGAACACGGCCGCGCTGGAAATCAATTTCGTCGTAGAAGCGCGGCTCGAAACCGGCGGCGGTAAACTGCGCGAGCGTCGTGCCCGGCGCGACATCCGTCGGATAACCGGAATCGTAGCGCCCGCCGAAGCTGGCGTAGATTCCCGTCTGGCGATTATCGTAGCTCACTTGAAACTGCGCTTCGTTGCGTTCGTCGTGATCGTTGGCAAACTTCAAACCGGAAGCATTTAAGCTACCGGCATCGTCGCCGAGAAAGAGTCCGCCGTTAATCGGCGTGACGCCGTAGGCGCGCGCGTTGGCGTAAGAGACGAAGCCGCGAAAGCCGTGTATCTCGATTGATTCGAGGCGCACTTCTTCGCCCGTAACGCGCCCCGAGGAGATTGCAATCGGGAAGAGCACGCCGGTCTCGAAGAATTGATCTTTGTCGGCAAAGTTCTCGATGCGTTTTTGATAAACGGACACGTTCGCGCGAACAAAACGAGAGAGAAGTTGCTGCACGCCGAACTCGAAAACATTCTCCTTGTCGGGCAGAATCGGGCGCACGCTCGTGACGCCCTGTATTGCGGCAAGCGGCGAAATGGCGGCGGCTTCCGTTGAACTTGCGAGCAGCAGATTCTCGGCGGGCGGCGTCTGGAAGAAACGGTTGTAAGAAGCGCGCAGAGTTGTTTGCGTGTGCGGAATAAAATAAGCGACGCCGATGCGCGGGCTGAAACCGTGATCTTTGATGGCGAGCCTGTAATTGTCATAACGAAGCCCCGCGTCAATCGTGAAGTTACGAAAAGGTGTGAAGCGATCCTGAATGTATGCGCTCAAGGTGCGTCCGGTTCTGCGCCCGTTAAAGGCGAACGGATTCGCAGGGGTGAACTGATTAATCGGATTCGCAATCGTCTTGCCGTTCTCGTCCGTGAAATCTTCAAACGGTTGCGTCGGGTAAAAGCTGAAGCTTTCGCGGACGGGCGTGACGGTCACTTGCCCGCCGAACTTGATGTTGTTCGTTCCGCGCGTCAGCGAGATAGCAGCGATGCCGCCCGTGTTTTGCAGCGTGCGATCCTGAAAGGCGGCGGCGGGCGTTGACTGCGGATTACCTGTCAGACGCGCCGCGCCGTAGCGATTAAAGAAAGAGAATTGTCCGAGCGTTTCCGGCGAAAAGATGTGTTCGTAAGTGATGAACTGCGAATTGTCGCGCAGGCGTTGGCGTTGATCCTGACCGGCGATCTCCTGTTCGACGCGATTCGGGACTTGAAAATTAGAGCCGCCGAAAAGAAACGTGCCGCGCAGTAAATTGTTCGGATCGAACTGATAATCCAGACGAAAAAAACCTTTGCCGGTGCGCCCGAAGTTGTGGAAATTCTGAATCGTCGGCGGGTCTAGAAAACGCTGCGACGTTGACGCCGAAAGGCTCGACAGAAAACCGAACTTCTGTGTGTGCGTCGAAAAATCCGCGCTCGCTTCGCCGGTGGAAAAACTGCCGCCGGAGAGCGTGATGCCGCCCTGCGTCGGCAATTCGAGGCCGGAGCGCGTGTTCACATTAATGACGCCCGCGAGTTTGTCGCCGAACTCTGCCGGAATGCCGCCGGTCAAGACTTCGACCGTGCGCAAGGTGCGCGCGTCGAGGCTCGTCGAAAAGATTGCCGAAAGATTGTCCGTAATCGGCACGCCGTCAACGACATATTGCACTTGCGATTCGGAACCGCGTGGATGAAGCCGCCCGTTGTCGTCCGCCGTGATGCCGGGCGCGGAAGCGACGATGGCTTCGACGCCGCGCGAAGGAGATGCGCCGATGGGACGATCCAGAATCGTTTGATTGATGTCCGTGTCGGAAGATGTTTTGTCCGGCTCGACAAGCGACATTCCGGCGCTCACATTGACGGTTTCCGCCGTCCCGCCGACGCTAAGCGTCAACTCGACGCTCTGCGGCACGGTGCTTTCGAGATCGAGCGGTTGTTCGATTGGTTGAAAGCCTTCGGCCTGCGCACGAACGCTGTAAGTGTTGAAGGGAACATTGACGAGCTTGAACGCGCCCTGATCGTCTGTTTGAACGGTCTGTTTATAGCCTGTGACGGGTTGTGTGATGGTCACCGAGACGTTTGGAACGACTGCGCCGCTAGGGTCTTTGACCGTCCCCTGAATCGTGCCGATGCGCTGCTGTGCAGCGGCGGAAACGCAGAAAATAAGTGCGGTGGCGAGCAACCGGACTGCGACGCGAAAATCTCTCCGAACCATTTTATATAAGCCTCTCTGAAATACTTTGAGAACAAAGGTGAACGCCGCGCCGTCAGCATTTCTGTCTGTGCCGGATGTGCGCAAACAAAGTTTGACGGAAAAAGCGTTGATACCGTTCGCGCATCGTGACGGATACGCGAACTCCTTTTGCGTGTTATGACAGAGAGATAACGGGCGGGCCGCGTTCGCGTTGTGACGCGACGGTTTGCGAGAGGCGGAAAACTGTTGTTGCCGATGATCGCGCGCGTTGTGATAAAGGCGCGGCGACGCCCGGCGAAGCTGCGAATAAAGCGCCGGATAGTTGTTGATGAAGCTGGCAGATTAAACAATCCTTGTCGCTGAAAGATTGTTTTGAGGCAGGCTGTTCGCTGTTCGGATTGTTAAAAACGGCGGCGTCTGCCACACGGGACGATAAACGAACTGTGCCATGCGTGTGAGTCGCTTCGACGGTCACCCCGTGCGTGATAAGCAACAGCAGCGCGAAGGCCAGCAGACGCGCAGGTGTAGTATGCGGGCGGCTGGATAATGATTTGGCGGTGGTGCTGGTCACGTTAAGAAGCGATATGCTAAAGTCGGGCGATTCAAGGGCACTATAAATCCCTGCTTGATGCGAAGTCAAACGTAATTGAATTGGATGCCGCGCACGCCATTCGGGGTGCTTGATGAAGAGTTAAACATCTTCGCGGCAAAGCTTTTTCACAGTATCCACCATAAATGATTTTTTCCGCTCGAAGTCAAACCGCCGGGATGCGACAGCCGGGATTGAGGCTTTTGCGTAGCGCGCTCGTGCTGCTAACCTTCGGCGCAGGCGTGGCCCAGGCGCAAACGATTGACGCGCGCATTTCTGTGGTGTCGCTTGCTCCGGCGCGCGTGCGCGTCGAAGGCGAGCGCGCCGTCTCTTCGCGCCGCTGGTCTTTCCGTAACGCCTATGCGAGCGTTAATAATCTCGCCGATAGAATCGAAAATCTAAGCCTGACGGATGAACACGGCGCAAATGTGACGGCGCGAAAACTCGCGCCGGGAGAATACGCAGCCGAAGAATCCGTCAAACACTTTAGTTATGAAGTGAAGCTGGATGCGCCGCCGAATGACGGAGATGCCGCGTATGTTTCATGGCTCAATGCGGCGCGCGGCGTGCTCATGCTCGGCGATCTTCTGCCGCTGCCAATCGCGGAAAATGAAATCAGCCCGCCGGAGGTCGCGGTACATTTCGCGCTGCCGCTGGAGTGGAAAATCGCTTCGCTTGAAAGCAAACGCGAGAACAATTCTTTTGCGACTAAGGATGCGGCGCGGGCAGTGTTCTACATCGGCCATGATTTGCGCGAACGCCGTTTACAGGTCGGCGGGATGAGTCTCGCGTTGATTGCCGCAGGCGAGTGGGCATTTACGGATGAAGATGTTTCGCAAATGGCTGGGGACATTTTGCGCGAACATCTGACGACGCAGGGCGGCGCGGCGCAAGCGTCTGCGGCGTTGATTGTTTCGCCGTTTCCGCGTGCGGTCGGGGCAGGGCGTTGGAGCGCGGAGACGCGCGGCGGCACGACATTTTTGTTGCTCGGACACGCGCCTTCCAGAACGGCGGCGCTCGCGCAACTAAGCGTTCCGCTGGCGCACGAACTATTTCATCTGTGGATTCCGAACGGCCTTGCGCTCGATGGAAATTATGATTGGTTCTATGAAGGCTTCACGCAGTATCAAGCTTTGCAAACGTGCGTGCGTCTCGGATTGCTGACGTTTCAGGATTACTTGAACGCCGTCGGCGGCGCGTTCGATGCCTACCGCGCAATTGCTCGCCGCGATGAACTCTCTCTCGTAGATGCCTCTGCGCGACGTTGGACGGGCGCGCCGGGACTCGTTTACAACAAAGGTTTATTAACCGCATTTCTATACGATCTGACATTGCGGCAACAGACGGATGGGAAGCGTTCGTTAAGCGATGTGTACAAAGAATTGTTTCGCCGCTATCGTTCGCCGCAGACGCGAACCGACGGCAATATCGCGGTCGTTAAAGCTTTGAATGGCGCAGGCGCGATGGAAGAATTCACGCGGCTATATATTGAGAACCCGCGCGCGATTGATCTGGCGGCGGCCATCGCTCCGTTCGGGTTGAATGTTGCGGAAGGCGCGGTGCGCACACGTCTTACGCCGTCGGATTCGCCAAGCCGTAAACAACGCGATTTGTTACGCAAAATCGGCTACAATAGCGAAGCCCGCGCGCGGACGCAACGCGCTCGCTAAAGCAATTAATTACCGCAAGTCGAATCGAACTACACGAATTCAAAATGACATTGTTGAATTATCGTCGGGGCGCAAATTTTTTATTGTTCTTAATGATAACCGTCGCGGCATTTGTCGTCGCTGGATGTAGCACGTTGGCGAAGAAGGAGGAGTCGGGCGTCGTGATTGCGCGCCATGCGCAGGTGCGCAGTTCGACGGCAGTGGTCGCAGCTGATTTAGTGGAAGTAAATCGCGGCGATGTGGTTGACCTCTTAGATACGGCTGACGTGCAAGACCCCGCTTCGGCTGAAAACAAAGAACGCTGGTATCGCGTGCGCGCGCACGATGAAAACAATACGGAAGGCTGGATCGAAGCGCGCAATATTATGCCGGAAGATGTGCTGGAGCGTTCGCGCAAGCTTGCGGAAGAAGACAGGAACATACAGGCACAAGCGAGCGGGCAACTGCGTGCCGGAACAAACCTGCGTCTTTCGCCGGATCGCAGCGGCAATGACAACATCATTCTCAAACTAGAAACCGGCGCGAAGTTTGATATCGTCGGATGGAAGCGCGTGCCGAAGCCGAAAGCTTCCGAAACGACTGAAAGCGACGACGCGCCGAAGGCTGGAAGCGCGCAGCAAAACGCGAACAAAAGTAAATCGTCCGAAGCGCCCAAAGTGCCGGAGGAGACAAACGAACTCTGGTATAAAGTGCGCCTGAACTCATCTTTCTCGCCCGCACCCGCCGGGTGGGTTTACGGCAAGCAGGTTGAGTTGACGGTTCCGAGCGACATTATCTTTTATCGCACGGGACGTGAGTTTGTGGCGTGGCAGCGTCTGGACGAAGATGCCGCTCCCGCCGGAACGACTCCGTCGGCCGCGCCAAAAGATAAAGCTGAAGATAAGGAATCGAGTCCGGGGAGCTGGGTGATTCTGGAAAAAAGCAGCGTCAGCGATTCGCAAAAAGGCAACCGCCCGGACTTTGATCGCATTTATGTGCTCGGCTACAACAAAGAAACGCAGGAGCACTACACGGCATATCGAAGCCCGGATTTGAAGGGCTTTCTTCCGCTGCAAGTCGAGGGACGCGGCGAGAATAAAACATTCACGGTGCGTGTGCAGGATGCCGACGAGCAGATGCGCGATGCGCAGTACAAGCTATCCAGAGACGAAAAGGGATTGATGAAAGTTGATGTGCCAACAGAGCCTGCGAAGGCCAAGAAAAAGAAATAATTCTGTGTGGCAAAGAAAGTTTCATTCGGTGCTTGACAAAAATCGGCGAATGCTTATAATCCGTCTTTGCCTGAAACACGGTAGTTGAAATCCCGATCACAAAAGCACGTTTGCTTGCCGCCGCTTCTCTCTTCGGAAGTGTTGATTGAGAAGGAGCGGTTGTTTTGTCGCCTTCAAAATGAACTAATTGGGAAGCGGCGAAAGAAAGTTTGAAAAGGTGCTTGACAGGGAAAAGCGGATCGGTTAGTATTGCGGTTTGCTTGAGACAAAAAGTTATCGGGCAAACAGCTAAAACGAATTTGATAAGCGTTTAAGCTGGATAGTTAAAGTTTGAAAAGTTGTTTTTAGCGGTGAAAGAGAATTTCACCCGTGAGACAACGAAATCGAATCCCTACGCAACTAAGTAAGTGATTCGGAAATTGGAAGCGATCTTTGAAAACTAGATAGAGCGTGTCCATGTTAATTGACTTTGAGAGTCAAACGCGAGAGCGATAAAGCTCTGCGTCAAAACTCTTATGAAAGAGTCATTATCGGATACTGAATACCAGTAGAAAGATAATGTTCCAGAACAAAAACTAACGAGAGTTTGATTCTGGCTCAGAATCAACGCTGGCGGCGTGCCTCAGACATGCAAGTCGAACGCGAAAGTTCCCTTCGGGGAGCGAGTAGAGTGGCGCACGGGTGAGTAACACGTAGGTAATTTGCCTTTGGGTGGGGAATACCAACCGGAAACGGTTGTTAATACCGCATAATGCAGCGGCTCGACATCGAGACAGTTGTTAAAGCGGGGGATCGCAAGACCTCGCGCCTGAAGAGAAGCCTGCGGCAGATTAGCTAGTTGGTAAGGTAACGGCTTACCAAGGCGACGATCTGTAACCGGCCTGAGAGGGCGGTCGGTCACACTGACACTGACATACGGGTCAGACTCCTACGGGAGGCAGCAGTCGGGAATTTTGGGCAATGGGCGAAAGCCTGACCCAGCAACGCCGCGTGAAGGATGAAATTTTTCGGAATGTAAACTTCGCAAGAACGGGAAGAATAAGTAGAAGATAATACCTTCTATGATGACGGTACCGTTTGTAAGCTCCGGCTAACTCCGTGCCAGCAGCCGCGGTAATACGGGGGGAGCAAGCGTTGTTCGGATTTACTGGGCGTAAAGGGCGCGTAGGCGGTCGTGACAAGTCACTTGTGAAATCTCCGGGCTTAACTCGGAACGGTCAAGTGATACTGTCGGACTAGAGTACAGA
>JBHENC010000009.1:0-88204 GCA_046262295.1 Pyrinomonadaceae bacterium
TTTCGGATTGGGAAATGCGGATTTGAAGAACATCTCTTTCAATCCGCAATCCACAATCACCAATCCGCAATAGGAGAGAACATGGACACGATGACGCTCTGGACTTACTCGCTCGTCGCGGGCGCGGTCGTCATCCTGATCGTCGCCGTGCTGCTCGTCATGCTCATCGCGGCGGCGCGGCGCGTGGACAAGCACGCGCTCGACATCTGGGAGGCGGGCAAGCAGATCGCCGGCAACACCGTCTCGATCTGGATGCTCGAACGTGACCAACCGGGTCGCCGGGCAGATACTCGAAGGCGCGCAGTCCATCGACGAACGGGCGGCTTCGATAGACAACACTCTCGGCGCGCTCGCCGACGCGCTCGGCCCGAAGAGGTGACGCGATGCGACTGCTCACTTGGCTCACGGTCATCTACGCGGTCGTTCTGGTGCTCGCGCTCGCCGTGAGCCTCATCACGATCTGCTTCTACCTCTGGCGCATCGGCAGCGCCTTGTCGGCCGTCCGCGTGGCGCTCTCGGAGGCGGAGCGAAACACCGCGCCTTTGCAGGGGCACGTCGAGGCGATCAACGGCGGGCTGGTCGCCGTCGGCGAGGGGTTGGGGCTGGTTGACGGACACCTTGCCAGCGTTGACGACAGCCTGAACGCCGTCGCCGCACATCTTGGGATCGGCGAAACCGTCGGTTAGGAGGGACTGTGGAAACTGCAATCATCGTTGTCTGGTCGGTCACGCTCGTCGTCGCGCTGCTGCTGACGCTCTGGATACTCAAACTGGTCTTCATGATCGTCCGTACCGAGCGCGACATCCTGAACCTCGCGGGCACGACGCTCGCCGCCGCGCGCGGGATCACGAACAACACCGCGCTGATCGCGAAGCTCAAGACGACCGAGGGCGTGGCGGGCAGGATTCTCGCAGCCGCGGGCGCGATCGAGGCAGGCTCCGGCTCCGTCGCCGGGAAGCTGCGCGCCGTGGGGAGCGCGCTCGCCGAGAGGAGGCCTTGACGTGGAACTGCTGCTCACAGTCCTGACGGCGCTGGCCGGCGCGATTCTTTTGCTCGCGCTCGTCGCCTCGCTCTTCATCATCCTGCGGACGCTGCAATCGGTGCGCGGCAATATCGAGAAGATCAACTGGGGCGTGCGCGCGATTGAGAAAGAGACGGAGATGCTCGGCGGGGTGGAGACGTTAAACGGCGGCCTGACGGCGCTGGCGGGCGGTCTCGAATCCGTCGCCGCGCACTTCACGAACGTTGACCGCAACGTCGGCACGGTCGGCGAGGCGCTGCTGCGTCGCTGACGGATGTTTGTAGGGGCAGGGCTTGTCCCTGCCCCTACAGTTATGAGGTGAGGTTGTCATGGGCGAGATTCCAGAGAAACAAGTCGGCGTAGCCGGGAGCCACAGGCAGCGCAGATCGACGACGGAGGGCTTACCAGATCAGGTGGGCAACGTCGCACGCCGCACGATGGAGGAGCTGGCCGAGGACATCGTCGAGTCGCAGGGCAAGAGCAAGGCGAGTCTCGGCCCGCTCGAAAAAGTTTACGTCTTCTGGCTCGCCGGGATGAGTTGCGACGGCTGCACGGTGTCGGTCAGCGGCGCGACCGAGCCGGCGTTAGAAGACCTGCTGACCGGCTCGATCCCCGGCGTGCCGCTCGTGCTGCTCCACCACTACGTCCTGCAACTCGAATCGGGCGACCACTACATACGCACGCTCGAACTGGCCGAGCAGGGCAAGCTCGAAGGCCCTTACGTCCTGGTTTACGAAGGCTCGATCCCCGACGAGAGTCTGACGGAAGGCTGCTCGCCGTTCGCGGGCGAGGGGTCGCTCCCGCTATGGGTTCCGAGCGATCAGCGCCGCCGGGTCGCCACCGCCGAGTGGATGAAGCGTCTCTCGCCGGGCGCGGCGGCTTCAATAGCTATCGGCACGTGCGCGACGTGGGGCGGCATCCCCGCGGCCTACGGCAACGTCACCGGCTCGATGAGCCTGATGGATTTTTTGGGCAAAGACTACCGCAGCGCCTTGGGCCTCCCCGTCATCAACATACCGGGCTGCGCGCCCGTCGGCGACAACTTCACGGACGCCGTGCAGGCGATCCTCCTGTTCCTGCAAGGACTCGGCCCGCTCCCCGAGTTCGACGAGCTGGGGCGGCCCGCGTGGCAGTTCTCCGAGACTGTTCACCGTCACTGTGTGCGCGCCGGCTACTACGAGGAAGGCGTGTTCGCCAAGGAGTACGGCGACAAGGAGTGCCTGGTCGAGCTGGGCTGCTGGGGCCCGGTGGTGCAGTGCAACATCGCCGAGCGGGGCAACGTCGACGGCCACGGCGGCTGCATGCAGATGGGCGGCATCTGCATCGGCTGCACCATGCCCGGCTTCCCCGACAAGTTCTCGCCGTTCTACAAAGCGCCACCCGGCTCGATGCTCTCCTCGACCGCCTCGCGCCTGATGGGATCGGTCGTGCGCAACCTGCGCCGCATCAGCCAGCGCGAGCGCAACCGCGAGATACGCTGGCGCGACTCGGTGCCGTCGGGCTGGGCGATGGAGCGCGGGCGCGAGTCGCTCACGCACCGCATCCTCGAAGTCTTCTACGAGGCGATGCAGTTTCAGGGCGCGGAACGTCCCGAAAAAGACCCGCAGAAAAAGTTCCCGGCGGGCTACCAAAGCTTGCCGGAGCGTGTCTATGGTGACAGTGATTATCAGTTGCTGCCCGAAGAGCGAGAGAAAAAAGCGGAAGTGAGAGAGTAAGCTGAAATGACATTCAAGGTGATTTTAGAGCCGGGTGAGGACGGTTGGATAGTGGCGGAGTGTCCGGCCTTACCGGGCTGCGTGAGTCAGGGGCGCACGGAGCCGGAGGCTCTCAGTAATGTCCGCGAAGCGATAGAACTCTGGCTTGAGACGGAAGTGGAAAAGCGTCTGGAAGGCTTACCGCCTAATGCCAAACTGCTTGAGGTAACGGTCTGATGCCAACGCTGCCCGTCGTCTCCGGCGAGGCAGCCATTCGCGCTTTTGAGCGTGCGGGCTGGACTCGCGCCCGGCAGAAAGGCAGCCACCTTTCAATGACCAAACCCGGAGTCAACGCCAATCTCTCGATCCCGCTGCACAAAGAGTTGGATAGAGGTACGCTACGCAAGTTAATCAGGCTGTCCGGGCTTTCCGTCGAAGAGTTCGCCGCGCTCCTGGACCGATGAGCCGAATATAGATTAATCGAGGAATCAATACATCAATGTGCTTCAAGAATCTTCCAGTCGAATTCGACGCGCAGGGTAACGCGCACCTTAAAGGCGGAGTCGTTGACCCATATGCTTACAAGCCGCGAGAGATTAAGCGCGATAAGCTGGAAGAGTTGCTCGCGCGCAACGGGCATATCAAGGATGTCAGCATCTCGCCGGTGACGCGCGTGGCGGGCGCGCTGTCGTTTCATGCGGTGGCGGATTTACAGGAGCGCAAATTTCTCGAAGCCAACTCGGTGGCGACAATCTTTCGCGGCTACGAAGTTATTTTGAAGGGACGCGACCCGCGCGATGCGATTTACATTTCAAGCCGCGCGTGTGGCGTCTGCGGCGGCGTCCACTCAACGGCCGCGTGCGAAGCGATTGAGATGGCCTTCGGCATCAAGCCGCCGCCGCTCGGCACAGTGCTGCGTAATCTGGCGCTCGCGCTCGACTTTTTGTATGACCATCCGCTGCACCTCTTTCTGCTCGCCGGGCCGGACTACTCGCAAGTCGTCGTTGAAGCGACCAACCCCGCGATGTGGGAGAAAGCCAAGCGGACGGACGCGCCGCACGGCGATATACATCAGCACAAAACCATCGGCGACATCATGAAGTCGCTCAACCCGCTCTCCGGCGGCTGTTACCTCGACGGCCTCAAGATGACGCGCACGCCCCGCGAAGCCTACTCCATACTCTTCGGCAAATATCCGCACCCGCAAACGGTTGTGCCCGGCGGTATGTCCAGCACCGTGACGATCACGGACTTTAACGAAACGCTCACGCGGCTGCAAAAGATGATTGACTGGACGAAGCGTATGATCTTTCTCTGGGATGATTTGACCGATTTTTTCTACGATTACAATCCCGAATACAAGAAGGTCGGCGCGCGTGACAAGAACATGATTGATCTGGGTATGTGGGACGATCCCGATTCTTATGATGCCACTTACGAGCGTTGCAACGAGTGGGGCGAAGCGCGTTGGGCGACTCCGGGCGTCGTCCTTGACGGAAATCTGGTGACGACGAAACTGCAACAGATCAATCTCGGCCTCGAAGAGTTCGTCGAACATTCCTACTATGAAAACTGGACGCAGAACGGCAACGTGCGTTACCGGACAGACCCTTCGGGCGCGCCGCTTTCGCCGAATCATCCCTGGAACAAAGAGACGATGCCGAAGCCGTCGAAAGAGAGCTGGAAGGATCGTTATACGTGGAGCACCGCGCCGCGTTGGGATCGGCAGGTCGTCGAGGCCGGAGCCTACGCGCGTATCTGGACGACGGCGGCAGCAGGGAAGATGCCGAAGAACGAGTTTCTCGAATCCACCGGCCACAGCCTGAAGATTCATATGCCGAAGACGATGCTGCGCGCGATGGATTTCGAGTGGAAGATTCCAGACGTGTGGAACGCCTTCGAGCGCAACCGCGCACGCGCCTACTGCATGGGCTATAACCTGATGGTCGCCTACACAATGGTCTTGAAGGCGTTTGAATATTTGCGCAAAGGCGAAGATAAAGTGAGCACGAATTTTGAAGTGCCGAAGGGGGAACGGCGGGGCGTTGGCTTCTGGGGCGCGGGGCGCGGCTTCCTCTCGCACCACCTCGTGCTCGACAAGGGCGCGATTGTTAATTATCAAATCGTCACGCCGTCAACCTTCAACGCTTCGCCGAAAGACCCGTTCGGCAATCCCGGCCCCTACGAAGAGTCTGTGCTGAACACGCCGATCACCGAGGACTTCGACAAGCCCGGAGATTTCACGGGCGTTGATATGCTCCGCGCCATCCGCAGCTTCGATCCGTGTATGCCCTGCACGACGCACATCTACGGCGGCGAACGCGAGATCATACGCGAGGTCAATACCTGCGCGTGCGGCGCTGAAGGTTAGAGTTCGGGCAGGCATTAAAGGCGGGTTGAATTTAGATGATGGTTCTGGTTTCGGGCATCGGCTATTCCAACATGAGCGATATGTCCTTTGGCCGCGTGCTGTACGGGCAAATGGCCGAGATGAGTTGGCCTGATCACGTCCACGTCGAAGACCTCAACTTCGGCCCCGTCATGATCTACCAGTGGTTCGAGGAGACTCCGGTTAAGTTCGACAAACTCGTGGTCGTCAGCGCCGCTAATCGAGGGCGCGAGCCGGGAACGCTTGAGGTGTATGATTGGGACGGGAAGATGCCCGACGATGGGGGAATACAGGCGTGCATCGGCGAGGCGATCACCGGCGTTCTCAGTCTGGAAAATCTTCTGGTCGTCTGTAAGCACTTCGGCGTGTTGCCTGAAGAAGTGAGGATTGTCGAAATCGAGCCGCAAAAAGAAGATTACGGGTTGGAGTTCAGTCCGGTGGTTGCCGCCCGTGTCGGCGAGGCGATTGAGATGGTTAAGCGTGAAACGATGAAGGCCGAGCAATGATGAGCGATGTGGTAATTGAAGAACACGACGCCGATGAGCTGCTAGGGCAGTTGAGTTCACTCGTCGAAGAGCTTGAACGATACCCGGACACGGAAGTGCGCGAGAAAGCCCTCGACCTCGTGCAGATCATCCTCAAACTGCACGGCGAGGGGCTGCGCCGCATACTAATGAGTTTCGAGTCGCTGCCGTTGAAAAGCGACATCTATGCGCGGATGCTGGGAGACGAGGTCATCCGCGCGATCCTGACCGTCCACGATTTACTGCCGGAAGAATTGGAAACGAGAGTGGCGAAGGCTATCGAAGAGCTTCGCCCTTTTTTAGTCTCGCTGGGCGGTGACGTGAAGCTGCTCGGCGTGGACGACGGGCGCGCACGGCTGCGGTTAATGCGCAACGGTAAAGGCGCGCCGCCGGTAGCGGCGCTGAAACTTGAAATCGAAAAAATTCTCGACGTGGCCGCGCCCGATCTTCTGGGAATTGACATCGAAGGCATGGCCGAGCAAGTCGAAGCGACCGCCAAAGCCGCCGCGTTGCTGGGAGCTATGATTGCCCCTGCGCACAGTAGTAGTAGTAGTAGTAGTAGTGAAACGCCGCCCGCCAAGTTAGTGCAAATCAAAAGACCGCGTCCCGACACGACCAATGTGAGTGGGACATGGATTTCAGTTGTCCGTGCGCTTGGATTCGAGGACGCTCATTTCAAAGTCATCACTTATGATGAGATCAACTTGCTGATCTGTAAACTCGACGGAGAGTTTTACGCTTACCGCAACGCCTGCGCTGCCGAGCCGCATCGCTCGCTCGACGACGCGCTCTTTAACAGCCCCGTGCTCACCTGCACCTGTCACGGATACAATTATGATTTAAGGCGCGGGGGCGCGTGTCTGGAAAAACCGGAGTTGCGGCTTACATCCCTGCCGTTGAAAGTCGAAGACGATAAGGTAAAGGTCGCTTTATAAAAAAGGTGGAGTATGATGCCGGAGCACGAGAACCATAACGCGGGAGACCCGGTTGACAGCGTCTACTGGCGCGATGAAATTTTGCAGGTAATGTACTGGATGACGGGCGAGGGTCTCGGTGAAGAGTTTGCTCTCTCCGACCTGCGCAAGTTTCTCAACGCGGAAGCTGATGTTCTGGAAGTCAATCTGGCGCAGATGGTTTCCGACGGACTACTCGAACGCTTTGATGGCGGCAAGTATGCGTTGACGGCGCAGGGGAAGAGAGAAGGTGGCCGCCGGTTCGCAGACGAATTTGAAGAGATGCTCAAGCCCGGACATTTCGAGTGCGACGAGCCGGACTGCGATTGCCATGACCCGGACTCCATAGAGGGAGCGTGTAAACACTTCGCGCCTGCGCATGAGCCGCATCAGAACTCGATAAATTAATCGAGAGTCACGCTTGTTCGTTTTCGTTTCATCCTGTGTATAGATTGACGACGGGGATTGTGTGCGGTGCGGAAGACGCTGTGAGGCGCGCAAGCAGTTTATGAGCTTACCAATTCTACTCGTGCCGGAAGAGAACGACTGCGGGTGCGTAGACCGCGTCGCCGCTGGCAGTCATGGATGCCTCTGCTCCACGACCGGACTCGTGCAAATCATCGGTCGCAAATACGCGCTGCGATTGCTATTCCTGATAGGCGAACGCAGCGTTATGCGCTTTAACGATCTTAAAAGCGAAATGGACGACATGAGTTCGTCAACTCTCACTATCAGGCTCGCCGAACTCGAACGCGCTGGCCTAATCGCGCGCCAAATGTTTGCGGAAATACCGCCTCGCGTTGAATACAGGCTAACGAAGGAAGGCGAGAATATGCGCAAGAGTCTCTTCGCCCTTTCAAAATTCGCTTCGCGTAAATAACTTTGTAACGCTGCCGCCGCTTAACCTGCGCCCGTGATTGGTTCGTTCGACTATGGATGTCACCATTTCAGGCGAGGGTCTAGCGCGTCTCGCAAACCATCACCGAGCAGATTGAACCCGAGCACGGTGAGACTAATCATCAATCCCGGATAGATCATCAATTGCGGCGCGCTACGAAGGAATGGCCGCCCGTCGTTCAGCATGGCTCCCCATTCGGACGTTGGCGGCTGTGCGCCGAGACCTAGAAAGCTCAGACCCGAAATCGCTAAAATCAAGCCCCCCATCTCCAGCGTCGCCAGCACGATGATGGGCGAGATAACATTCGGAATCACATGGCGAATAATAATGCGCGCCGGTCTCGCGCCCGCGCTCCGCGCCGCTTCGATGAACGGGCGTTCGCGTAGTGAAAGCACCAACCCGCGTACAATGCGTGCGTAAGACGCCCACCACACGCTGACTATTCCGATCAGTACGCTGCCCATCCCGACGCCGATAAATCCCGTGAGCGCCAGCGCCAGCACGAGCAGCGGGAACGCGAGCAATAAATCTACGACTCGCATAATGACCATATCCACCCACCCGCCCGCGTAGCAAGCCACCGCGCCAAGGCTAACGCCGATAAGTAAGACGAGCAGTGAGGCTGCGCCAGCGGTCGCCAGCGAGACCCGCGCGCCGTAGAGCAAGCGGCTCAATAAGCAGCGGCCTAGATTATCTGTGCCGAGCGGAAAGGTGAAGTTCGTTGATGCAAGGCGTTGTGCCGGATGCTGCGCTGCCGGATCATGCGGCGCAATGACGGGCGCGGCCAGAGCGAGTGTGACGAGCGCAACGACGATAATAAGCCCGGCAAGCGCCGCACGATCGCGCCGGAGATAACTGAACAGGCCGCGCCGATTGCCAGCAAGCCACGCACCCGGATTGGCTTGCTGTCCCAACACCTCTAAGGGATCGTGCGTATGCGCGCTTTCTAAAATTCTTGGTTCATCATTCATCGGTTCATACGCAATGTTTTCGCTAAACGAATACGCGGATCAATCCACAGATACGAGAGATCGGCGGCGAGGCTGAGCATGGTGAAGATTGCACCCATGAAGAGAACGAATCCTTGAATCATAGGGTAATCACGGTCATAGATGGACTCCACAAGGAGCGTTCCGACGCCCGGCCACGCGAAGATTCTTTCCACGATCACCGCCCCGCCCAGCAAGTGGCCGAAGGCTATCCCGATGATCGTTATCACGGGTATCAACGCGCCCTTGAGGGCGTGCCGCCGGATAATCAAACGCTCGCTCAATCCGTTCGCCCGCGCTGTGCGGATGAAGTCTTGGCCGAGCACGTCAAGCAGGCTTGAGCGCGTCAGCCGCGCCAGCGTCGCCGCCATCCCGAGTCCCAGCGTGAGAGCAGGTAACACAAACCCGCTCGATTGTTCACGCCCGGCCACCGGAAACCACCCGAGCGCGAGCGCAAAGAGCAGTATTAATAGATACCCGAGCCAGTAACTCGGCAGTGATGCGCCCAGCAGTGATCCTGCTCGTGCCGCATGATCGAGCCATGAGCCGCGCCGAACCGCCGCGAGCACGCCGAGCGGCACGGCAATAACGAGCGCGATGATGAGCGCCGCGCACGCAATCTGAAGCGTCGCCGGAAAGTGCGCCGTAAGTTCTTTGAGCACCGGCTGTTTGGTGCGATAAGAAACGCCCAGATCGCCTTGCGCTACCGAGGCGATCCACCGTGCGTAGCGCACCGGCAGCGGATCGTTTAGTTGATATTCGCGGCGGATGGCGGCGATCTGCTCCTCGCTTGGCGGTGCGTCCGAGAGGCGATGCGCGAGCACCGTCGCGGGATCGCCCGGCGCGAGATTACTCAACACGAAAGCGAGCACGGAGATGCCTAGCCAGAGCGGAATCAGCGAAAGGATGCGTATGAATATGTAGCGTCTCATCGCTCGACAGAGATAGTGTCCCAACGCTGATTCAATAGTGACGGATGAGGCGTGAAGCCGCGCACATCATCGCGCATCGCATAAATGCGTTTAAGTCCGGCGAGCGGGACGGCGATGGCTTCTTCGTCAACGATGATGTGCTGCGCTTCGGCTGAACGGCGCATGACCTGATCGCGCGCGGTCGCTTCAAGTCCGGCTTCGATGATCGCGTCGAAACCACTGCCGGGCGCGAAGAAGCGAATGGTCTTGCCCGGCGATTTGGAGTAGAAGCGAAGCGCGGGCAGAAAGATCGGGTTGGCGTCGTTCTGACTACCCGCTTCGAGGTCTAGATCGAACTCGCCCGCGTCAATACGCGCTTGGTAAGAGGGCATATCGGGAGACCGGATGATCCGCAATTGGATGCCGATAGCCGCGAGTTGCGCCTGTATGAACTCCAGCATCCCCGTGTCGAACTCCGGCCATGCGATCAGCGTCAAACTTAGCGGCCGTCCATCGCGCGCCCGCATACCATCCGTGCCGGTTATCCAACCTTCCTGCGTGAGCAACCGTGCCGCCTGCTGCGGATCGTAAGCGAACCCTTCGACCAGCGAACTATAATCGCCAAGCATCGCGCGCGGGCCGATTGTCGAGATTAACTCGCCATTGCCTTCCCACACCTTTTCAATCAACGCACGGCGGTCAATCGCCATCGCCAGCGCACGCCGCACGTTTCTGTTTGCCAGCAGATCAAAGGGCGCTTGCCCGTGAATATTGAGAAAAAAGGAGGCTACGCGGCCTACCGGCGCTTCGGCGATGCGCGTGCCTGCGTGTGTACGCATCGTGGCCGCCTGCTCGCGTGGCACGTCTATGATCAGCTGAACCTCGCCCGCTTGTAATGAGAGCACGCGCGTCGTGTCGTCGGGCAGAAAGCGGAAGGTTAAGCGATTGAGCGGCGGACGCTCTCCCCAGTATCGTTCGTTGCGCTCGACTGCGATCAATTCGCCGCGCCTGTACCGGACGAGCTTGAAGGGGCCTGTCCCGATAGGCTCTATGGCTGGCTCTGTGCCGGGGGCGATGATGCTGTAACTCGCGTGGCCGAGCTGTTCGAGCAATCGTTCATTCGGGCGTTCCGGCGTGATGTCCAACGTGAGATCGTCTACCACGCGGACGGAATCCTCGTTGAGATAAGTGTGCTGGTAAGTGCCCGCACGGTCGCCCTTCAACAGCCGCGCGAAGGTGTACCTGACGGCCTCACCGGTGAGCGGCTGGCCGTTAGAAAAGAGCACGCCCGGCCGTAGAAAGAAACGCCACGTATTGCCCTGACGCTCCCACTTGGTCGCCAGTAGCGGCTCGATCTGATAGTCGGGTGTGATACGAACGAGCGGCTCACAGATTTGCACGTTAAGCGGATACATACCGAGCTTAGACTTGAGCGGCTCGACCACGTAATCGTCAGCACGCGCACCGATGACCAGTTCATGTGCGGTGCTCGATGGTCTTTTCGTGCAGCTTGCGAACAACACAAGGCATAGGGCTAGTCCGACGGATGAAGCAAAAAGTTTACAGTAATAATGGGCGCGGTTTCGCACTACTACCTCGGTTGGGAATTAATTTGATCCGTCATCTTGTAACACATGGTTGGAGCACTGTCATATTGCCGCCGCCTGAGACGGTCAACCGGTCTCAAGTACCTCGGCTTTGTATTTGGAGAAGAGACTCGCCGCTTGCGCGTTATCCCAGGAGTTGGTATGCCGCAACATCCCAACGCGGCATTATGGAGCAGCGGAGGGCTAAACTCCCGACCGTTGCCTTGCGAATGTGGCGGCGTAGCCTGATAATTTTGCTTGACTTTTACATACATTAACATTTGTCACGAGTCGCCGCCGTCACATGGAGGCAGATTTTGCCGGTATTGGAATATCACTTATGGAGACTATCTCCAGCAGCATAAAACCATACAAAAGATGCGAATCAAGATTAGTGAGTCAGCAACAAAAAGAACGATCTCCTCGTTAGCGACGCTGACAAATCCGTTGCCGCAAAGTGGTGCGAAGCGAGTCTCCCCTACGGCTACCGAATTTGAAGAAATGCGGATTGGTAGTGCTCTAAAGTATAAATGCCCTCAAACATTTCAAGGTTAGGCCGGAGAAAATGAAAGGTCTCGAACCATGATAAGTTATCGGCAACCCATCTCGGTTCAATCAAAGATGTCTCACCGAAAGATAAATTACTGTAAGACGGCGGCTGCACCGGAGAAAAAGTAAATCACAAAGAGCCGCGCCCGTGAGTCAATGCCGTCAGAGGAAGATGCAACCGATGAGACTCGCGTCGCTTAACGTCGGACGCCCGCGCCTCGCGCGATGGCACGGGCAAATGGTCTCGACCGGAATTTTCAAAGAGCCGATCACGGAGCGCGTGATGCTGCGACGTCTCAATCTGGACGGCGACCGTCAGGCGGATTTGACGGTTCACGGCGGGCGCGACAAAGCCGTTTATGTTTATCCGTCCGAGCACTATGCGCACTGGCGCGCGGAGTTGCCCGAGATGCCACTGCCTTACGGAAGCTTCGGCGAGAACTTCACGACCGAAGGCGTAGACGAATCCCTTGTCCGCATCGGCGACGAGTTTCGCGTCGGCTGTGCGCGCGTAGTCGTAACGCAGCCGCGCCAGCCGTGCTTCAAACTAGGATTAAGGTTCGGGCGCGCCGACATGGTCAAGCGTTTCCACCAACGTCGTCTCACCGGCTTTTACCTTGCCGTCTTAAAAGAAGGTGAGGTCGGCGCAGGCGATGCGTTTGAACTTGTCAGGCGCGATCCCAACAACGTCACCGTTAAAGACCTCTATGGCTATTACTCCGGTGACGCATCTACGCCCGAAATGCTCCGGCGTGCCCTGCGAATCGAGGCTTTGCCCGATGGCTGGAGAAACCGTTTTCGGGAGTCGCTCGGAGAAAACAAGTAGTAGAGAGGCGCTATGGCTAAACCTGCGAATATTGTTTGAAGACGGGCGATACATTGGTGCATCTGCGCTTGTGCGAAACGTGCGGGCACATCGGCTGCTGCGACTCATCGCCGAATAAGCACGCGACCAAACATTTTCATCAAACACAGCACCCGATCATTAAATCGTTTGAGCCGGGCGAGAGTAAGGGCTGGTGTTACGTTGACGAAGTGATGTTCGAGTCGCTCTGAACGGAAAACTTCGGAAGTGTGCAGATGAGCCATAGGTAATATGAGAGCGGTCGGCTTGAAGTAGAAAATCGGCGCGCGTGTAGTTATGATCGTGTAGAAATGTTTCGCCCGGTGCATATGTGGCTAAAGAAGATTCACATCCGTATCTGATACTGTTCGCGCTCTGGCTGCTGGTGTTTTCTGCGAGCAGCCAGATCATGATTATCTCCCCGATGCTGCCGCAGATCGGCAGGGAATTTAACGTGCCGGAAACGATGCAGGGCACGCTCGTCAGCGTCTACGCGCTGATGGTCGGCGTTTTCGCGCTCGTCATCGGCCCCATTTCCGACAAGATCGGCAGACGCCGCGTGTTGCTCATCGGCGCGGGATTGATGACGCTTGCCCTGGCGCTTCACGCAGTGGCTTCCAACTACACAAGCTTGCTTCTGGTGCGTACCTTTACGGGTATTGCCGGGGGCGTGTTGAGCGGTTCGGCTGTCTCGTATGTCGGCGATTATTTCCCGTATGAGCAACGCGGCTGGGCGAGCGGTTGGATAATGAGCAGCACCGCACTCGGCCAAATCTTGGGCGTGCCGCTCGGCACACTCCTCGCGGCCAAGTACGGCTTTCGCACGCCGTTTCTCGGCTTCAGTGTGACGATGGCGGCGACGTTCCTGTTGATCTGGCGATTCGTTCCGCAACCCCGTGTAGGGCGCACGCAGGGAAGGCTCAGCGTGGGCGGCGCGCTCAAGAGTTACGCCGTCTTGCTGCAACGTTCGGATGTCGTCGTGGCTTCCGCCGCGTTCTGCCTGATGTATCTCGGCCTCGCCCTGTACATCGTCTACTTGCCGACGTGGTTGGCGAAAACACAGGGCGCGACGGCGGGACAAATCGCTTCTTTATTCTTGGTCGGCGGGATTGCCAACGCGCTGACCGGCCCCTTTGCCGGAAAGCTTTCCGACCGCGTCGGACGCAAGGGATTGATTATCTCTTCCTGCTTGGGTCTCGCCGGGGTGATGCTTGCGACGACATTCCTGATCCATAAGTTTTGGATGGCCTACCCGCTCTTTTTCATCACGATGGTTCTGGTCGCAGCGCGCATCAGCCCGTTTCAGGCGCTGCTTTCAGCACTGGTTAAAGACGATTATCGTGGAACGCTGCTGAGTTTGACGGTCGCGCTCGGCCAAGCCGGATTCGCTCTCGGCGGAGCACTCGCTGGCCCCGCTTATAGCCGCTTCGGATATGCCAGCAACTCCATGACAGGCGCGGCTTCCGTGCTGCTGATGGCGCTCCTCGTCTGGCGGTTTCTGCCTGAACCCAAGCTGAAGCCGCCTGTTTCCACACCAGCACATAAGGGTGAGCCTGTACCCTCAAGCGTCGTTGGCTCACCTATGTAATGAGCTTAAGGTGCGCATCTGACACATCCCCAAATCCAGCCGGATGGAGTTCCTTTTTCGTGAAGTTGGAGTACAAAGCTGCGAACGCTGGTCGCCAACTGATGAAGGTTAATCCGTCTGGTACGAGCCAGACTTGTCTCTGTGGAGCGCACACGCCTAAAGATTTGAGCCAACGCTGGCATCAATGTTTTGAATGTGGATTGTCTGCTCAAAGAGACCATGTTTCTGCTCAAGTAATTCTATCCAGAGCGGGGATACCGCTTTCAAGCATCAACGCAAGCCACTAGGCTACACGTTGCTTGAGAAGCCCCTGCCTTTAGGCATGGGGTATGTCACATGATCGCCGTTGACGGCTGGCAGGCGAATAAGAACTTGATACCGGCGGAGCTTATCGTCAGACGCTAGTTTGCGGAAGAACAAAAGGCAACGAAGGATTTGAAGCTGATAAGGAAAGCGTCACGCGCGAGCGTGAGGAGATGGAAGAAGAACATGGCGGCGAAGAAGGCATCTTGGAAGGATTGAAGAACGGCAAAGGCAAAATCACAAAGAACGTTGCGCAAGATAGAGCGGTGGAGTTGAAAACGGAAATCTTGGAAAGCTCGGAAACTTCGTTCGAGCAAAAGAGATTAGCGAAGGCGATCAAGAAGGACTTTGCCAAGATTGTTTGGGAAAAGGGAATGAAGGACGAGGCTGAATTGTATGGTTCCATTTGTTCGGCAAAGACATCTATGAGCTGGTTGAGCACCAGCGCATATGTTTTCGATAAAAGAGAATCGGTGCGGTGCGTGTCAGGCCATAAACATAGGCCGGTGCGCCAACGCCGCTACGCAAGCCACGTTGCTCTACGAGTCCGTCACGCTCAAGCGACGTCAGGTGCGGTCTGCTCCTTTTTCTACACTTGATTCGCATAAGATTTAACTACTTTATCGCTTGACACTGTATACGAGTACAGGGTTTAAGATGCTAGTGTTCGTGGGATGCACTGTCGGTGAAGGAAAGTTTTACCCGGTGCGCTCTTGAGTGAAATGAACTTGACGGCAAAAAAAATGATCTATAGTCTAATCTCGATATGTTGAAGCGTCTCGCTGCATTTTTCATCGTTCTGGTGTTCGCCAGTCAAACTTTGGCTGGTGGGTTCGCGTGCGACGATGAAGACGGTCAAAGTGCAGGGGAGATGGCTTGCTGTCGGCTTGCGAAATCAAACGCGGGCGCGACGATGGCGATGCTTTGCTGCCAGACTGCGTGCGGTGAGCCGACCAGCGGCACGCCCGGTCCGCAATCCGAGACGCCGTCGCACGGACAGCAGGTGCCCGCTCCGATAGTCGCTGACATTCCCGCTACTTCATTCCATTTGTTGTTTGCGGAAGTCTCTCCTTTGTCAAAGAGGTCGGCGGACGCTCTGCTCTTGCGACTCGATCCTCCTGCTCTCTACCTTCACAACTCTACATTTCTAATCTGATACAGCCGAAGTGTGCCTTCTTGCCGCTCTGGCGAGCTTTCTCGGAAAGCCTGCCTAAGTGACGTGTCGCCGTGTCTTCTCGCGCGGACGAGACGTTTTGAGCGACGATCAAGGTGAACTCTGTGTCTCGTGGCGACCGCGCTTAGCAAAATGGCGCACACACGAGGCACTAACTTCACAATGATCGTCATCCGCACGCTTCTACTGCTTCGGTAATTATTTGCTGAAGCAATGAAACTGGATCAGCATGACTCATAGTCTGAGACGGTCGTTTGCCGTCGTGATACTGACAACATTCCTAGTGGCACCAGCGGAGCGCAGCCTTGCACAGGAACAATCTCCTGCTGTCCGACCGTCTGCAACTCCGGTTGCTACCGCAACTGCGATGGATGTCCAATCCGCGACGTCCATCTCGGACGCTCTGCCTATCGCGTCACCGCAAACTCACAGTCAAACATCGCACCCGGAACCGAACACAAGCGGCGTGACGGTCGCTAGTCTTGTCGAAGCGGCACTCGCCGTCAATCCCGAGATCACTGCGATGCGGCGCGAGTTCGACGCGGCGCGGGCGCGCGTTCCCCAGCAGAAGGCACTGCCCGACCCGATGGTGTCGTTCAGCAACAACACGGTGGGCAACCCGATACCATTCGCCGGATTGAATAACGACTTTAGCGAAATTACGGTGGGCGCGAGTCAGGATTTGCCGTGGTTCGGCGTGCGTCGCCTGCGCGGGCAGGTGGCGAGCGCCGAGTCGGAAGCGAAGTTTCAAGAGTACGCCGCGACCGTGCGCCGTATCACGGCTGAGGTGAAGACGGCTTACTATGATCTTTACAACACTGAACGCGCACTCACCATCATCAGACGCGATCAAGATATTCTCGATAAGATGGCGCAGGTCGCCGAGGCGCGCTATAGCGTCGGCAAGGCGCAACAGGTGGATGCGATCAACGCCCGCGTCGAGATCACAGAACTCCTTCACCGGCAGGGCGAGCTTGAAATCAAGCAGGCGACTGCGCTCGCGCAGCTTAACACTCTGCTCTTCCGCGACCCGGAGACGCCGGTGGGCGCGCTCGCTCCCGTGCGCTTGAGCGCGGAGCCGCCGCCGCTCGAAGAGTTGGAACGCTTGGCGGCGGAGAACGCGCCGGAACTCGCGCAGCAACGACGGTTGATCGACGCGCGCAGCCGGGCGGTGCGGCTGGCAGAGCGCGAGGCGAAATACCCGGAGGTGGGATTGAACTTCACCTATCACAACCGCCCCTTATTCTTGGATTATTATACCTACGGGGTTACGCTCCGGCTGCCGCTCTATGCCGCCACCAAGCAGCGTTACGCGATTGAGGAGCAATCCGCCAACCTCGCCGCCGCCCGCTCGCGTCTCGCCTCGAATGATGTGCTCATACGCAACCGGCTGCGCGAGGCCCGCACGCGCGCGATCATCACGGCGCGGCTCATCCGGTTGCACGATCAGGGGCTGCTGCCGCAGGCGACACTCGCCCTTGAAAGTTCACTGTCAACTTATCAAGTGGGGCAGGTGGAGTTCCTGACGGTGCTGACAGCAGTGCGGCGCGCGCTCAATATCGAGTTGCGATATTACGAATTAGTAACCGACTACCAGCGGGCGCTCGCCGAAATAGAGCGCTACACGGGCGTAGAACTGACGAGGTAATGATGAAACGATTGACCGCATTCTTGAATCGATGGCGCACACAACGCACCGGCAGCGCGCCGGTCGAGACGACAACTGAAACTGTCGAGACCATGTCGGAGTCTCCGCGCACGAATCGCAACCGCACGGTTGCGATAGTCGTTGGCATTATGCTGATTACGCTGGCGACCCTGCTCGGTCTTGCTTACACGCCCGGAGTGCGCGAGACGCGCGTCGCCCGCGCGATTCGTTTCTGGGAAAAGGTGCCGCCGCCGCCGGCACCGGCTGTTCCCGCCGGGCAACTCGCCGTCGAGATGGAACAGGCGCGAACGGAGAACCCTGCGGGAACTGTGATGATTGATGCGAGTACCGCCGAAGCTCTCGGACTGCAAACATTCGTGGTCGAAGCGCGCTCGTTCGATCAGCCGGTACGCACCACGGGGCGCGTCACCGTCGATGAGCGGCGCGTGACGCAGGTTCATACCAAAGTGGACGGCTTTATTGACCAAACTTTCGGCAACTTCGAGGGGCAGCAGATCCGTCAGGGGCAACCGCTTTTTACGATCTACAGCCCAGAGCTGGTAGCGTCGCAGCAAGAGTATTTGATTGCGCTCAGGGCGCGCGGGGATTTCGTCAAGAGCGAGTTCGAGGTGGTGCGCCGGTCAGGTTCGACGCTCGTCGAAGCGTCGCGCCGCCGCCTACAACTCTTCGACGTAACGTCCGCGCAGATCAAAGAACTTGAGCGAACGGGTCGCTTCTTCAAGAACGTGACCTTCTACGCGCCCGCATCGGGCGTCGTGACCCAGCGCACGGCGTTTCCAGGGATGCGTATCACGCCGGACACGCAGCTCTACACGCTCGCCGATCTCTCTACCGTCTGGGTCGAGGCTGACGTGTATGAGAGTGATTTGCCGAACATTCGCCTCGGCACGTCCACAGAGATAACGCTGCCGAACGGCGAGACGCGCACCGGGCGCGTCACCTACGTCAATCCCTTCGTCGTGCCGGAGACACGCACGACACGGGTGCGTCTCGAACTCTCCAACTCCAACCTGAGCCTGAAGCCCGGTATGTTCGTCAACGTCTCCCTGCGCGTCGTGCAACCGCCGCAGGTGGTCGTGCCGCGCGATGCGGTGCTCGCCACGGGGATGCGCAACCTAGTGCTCGTGGACGACGGGCAGGGGCGTTTCACATTGCGTGAAATCGTGGTCGGCAATCAGGGACAGGAATTCTACACGGTGCAGTCGGGTCTGAATGTTGGCGAGCGCGTCGCACGCAACATTCAATTCTTAATTGACTCGGAGACCCAACTGCGGCAAGCCGTCGAAGGACAATCCGGCGCGCCGAAAAGTCCCGGTGGCGCGAATGGCGGAGGTATGCAGGGGATGCCCGGAATGCCGGGCATGAAGTAACACGGCGCACAGCCCACAATGATTTGTGGAGTGAGTTGGGAGCGCCGCCTTTCATGAACCGTTGCCACCACAGAGGAGATAGAGAAATGAAAAAGATAACTTTAGCAGCAGTGATCATGATTGTAGCGCTCGGCGTTCTCGTCGCCGGCGCGTGTAACGGTGGTGGCGGCGGGGCAACCGCTAACACGACGGGTAACAACACGAATGCGGCGCAGCAACAGCAGGCTGGCACGAACGGGATGATGAATGACACCGCGATGATGCAGCAGATGATGAACGATCCAAAGATGATGCGCCAAATGATGGAAGGGATGATGAAGAATCCCGACATGATGCGACAGATGATGGATCAAATGATGAACAACCCGGAGATGATGCGGCAGATGATGACCGACCCGAAGATGGTCGAGATGATGACGCGCTACATGAACGAGCACGGCGACGAGATGAACGCGCATATGCAGAAGATGATGCAGAACGCCGACCACCGCCGCGCGATGGCCGAGATGATGCGCCGCAATCCCGCGATGCGCGCGCAGATGCGCCAGATTATTGACGATGCCGAAAAGCCGGCTGCCGCGACTGGCAGCGGCAAGTAAATCAGGCAGTTGTCCGTCGATAGAAAGAAGTACACACCATGATTAACTGGATCATTGATTTCTCGGTGCGCAACCGGTTCATGATCATTCTCTTTTACGTCGCGCTGGCGGGGGTGAGCTACTGGGCGCTCCTGACGACGCCGATTGATGCGATTCCCGATCTTTCTGAGAATCAGGTGATCGTCTTCACCGATTATCCGGGGCGCTCGCCGAGGGAGGTCGAAGACCAAGTCACTTATCCGCTGACGGTCAACCTGCAAGGCTTGGCTGGCGTGCGCGTCGTGCGCTCACAGTCAGCATTCGGCTTCTCGATGGTCAACATCATCTTCAACGATGACACCGACCTTTACTTTGCCCGCACGCGCGTGCTCGAAAAGCTGAACCTTGCATCGAGTTTCCTGCCGCAGGGCATCATCCCGACGCTCGGGCCCGACGCGACCGGCGTCGGTCAAGCTTACTGGTACACGGTCGAAGGCAAGGGCTACGACCTCGGTCAGTTGCGCGCGATTCAGGACTTCTTCGTTCGTTATCAACTCAACTCCGTGCCGGGCGTGGCGGAAGTCGCCTCGGTCGGCGGCTATGTCCGGCAGTATCAGGTTGACGTTGACCCGGACAAACTGCGCGGCTACGGCGTCACGATTGGCGACGTGCGGATGGCGCTTGAGCGCTCGAATAACAACGTCGGCGGCAAGGTCATCGAGGGCGGTGGGCAGGATTACGTGGTTCGCGGCATCGGTCTCATCGGCAGCCTCGCAGATGTCGAACAAATCGTCATCGCTTCCCCGAACGGCACGCCCGTTTACATACGCAACATCGCCACCGTGTCGATGGGGCCGGAGTTCCGGCGCGGCGCGCTCGATAAGGAAGGTGTAGCGGCGGTGGGCGGCGTTGTCATCGTCCGCTTCGGCGCTAACACGAAGGATGTCATCGCGCGCGTCAAGGCGAAGATCAACGAAGTGCAGGCAGGGCTGCCGGAAGGAGTCAGGATCGTTCCTTTTTATGACCGCACGGATTTGATCGTGCGGGCCGTGGACACGCTGAAACATTCGCTGATCGAGGAGATCATCCTCGTCACCATCGCGCACATCCTCTTCCTGTGGCACTTCCGATCAATCCTGATCGTGACGATCCCGCTGCCGCTCGCGATCCTGATCTCTTTTCTCTTTATGAAAATGTTCGGGGTTAGCTCGAACATCATGAGCCTGGGCGGCATCGCCATCGCCATCGGCGTGCTCGTGGATGCGGGCATCGTCGTCACCGAGAACACGATGCGCCACGCGGCGGCGACGCCTGACTACGAACGGAACATCAAGAATGTGGTGCTCAGTTCGGCGAAGCTCGTCGGACGCCCGATCCTCTTCTCGATGGCGATCATTGTGCTCGCCTTCGTGCCCGTCTTCTCGCTGACAGGGCAGGAAGGCAAGCTCTTTCACCCGCTCGCTTTCACGAAGACCTTCGCGCTCATCGGTGCGACGCTGCTCGCCGTGACTTTGACGCCCGTGCTCTGTACGTTCCTGATTCGCGGGCATATTCACGACGAGAACGACAATCGCATCATGCGCTTCCTGCTACAGCTATACCGCCCGGCGCTCTCATTCGCGTTGCGCCATCGCCTGCTGACTATCGGCATCGCGCTCACGTTATTCGTGTGGGCGATGTTTCTCGCTTCGCGCATCGGCTCCGAATTTATGCCGCCCTTGAACGAGGGGACGATCATGTATATGCCGGTGACCGAAGCTTCGACTTCGATCACGCGGCAGAAAGAGATTCTGTCTAAGCAGGACGAGATCATCAAGCGGTTCCCCGAAGTCGAAACGGTGGTTGGCAAAAGCGGTCGCGCCGAGACTCCGACCGACCCTTCACCCGTCAACATGACGGAGACGATCATCAACTTGAAGCCTTCTCAGGAGTGGCGAAAAGGGATGACGAAAGAAGCGCTCGTCTCTGAGATGGACGCGGCCTTGCAGATGCCGGGCGTGACCAACATCTGGACGCAGCCGATCATCAACCGCATCGATATGCTCTCGACCGGCATTCGCACGCAGGTCGGCATCAAGGTCTTCGGCTCAGATTTGAAGACGCTCGAACAAAAGTCGAAAGAGATCGCGGCGGTCGTGCAGGGCGTCAAGGGCGCGGCTGACGTGTACCCGGAACAGATCAGCGGCGTGCCGTATCTTGAGATCAACCCGCGTCCGCAGGACATGGCCCGCTACGGCATCAACATTCGTGATCTGCAAGACGTGATTGAGACGGCTATCGGCGGCAACAATGTGACGACGACCATTGAGGGAAGACAACGCTTTCCCGTGCGTGTGCGCTATATGCGCGAGCTGCGCGACACGCCCGAAGCTATCGGACGGGTACTCGTTTCCGGGACGAGGGGCGGCAGCGGAGTAGCGCAACCATCGGGAATGAACGTCGGCACGCAAGGATCGGGAATAAACAACGGCGGAGCGCCGTCGCCGGGCATGAACGCCGGCGTACAGGTGCCGCTCGCTCAAGTCGCCGACATCCACATCGTCGATGGTCCGACGATGATTTCAAGTGAGAACGGTCTCTTGCGTGGACTCGTGCTCTTAAACGTGCGCGGGCGCGATGTCGGCTCGTTCATCGAAGAAGCGAAGACAGCGGTCACCTCATCCGTCAAGATGCCTGCCGGTTACTACGTCGAATGGAGCGGGCAGTACGAAAATCAGATTCGCGCCAAGAAGCGTTTGCAGATCGTGATCCCGCTCGCGCTCGCCGTCACGTTCCTGTTGCTTTACATGACTTATAAATCGTGGATCGAGGCGGCGCACGTGCTGCTCGCAGTGCCCTTCGCGCTCACCGGCGGGATCGTCCTCGTCTACCTGCTCGGCTACAACTTTTCGGTCGCGGTCTGGGTCGGCTTCATCGCGCTCTTCGGCACGGCGACACAGACCGGTATGGTGATGGTCGTTTACTTGGAAGAAGCGGTTGAACGTAAGCGCCACGAACTCGGCGGACTGCTGACCCGCGAAGGCTTGTACGAAGCGGTGATGGAAGGCGCGCTGCTGCGCCTGCGTCCTAAAGTGATGACCGTCTCGACGGTGGTCGCCGGACTACTCCCGATCATGTGGTCAACCAGGACGGGCGCAGAGGTGATGAAGCCGCTGGCGACCCCGGTGCTCGGCGGCATGGTCTCGTCGCTCTTGCACGTCTTGATCGTGACGCCGGTGATCTTCATCTGGCTGCGCGAGTGGGAGATGCGGCGGCATGAGAGGGCTGTCGGCGTACCTTCAACTCTCGGCGCGTTTGACCGACCGGCGGAACAGATGTCCTTCTTAGAAGCGGAGGAAGGACTGGCGGAAGAAGCGGCTGAAAGGAAAGAAGAAGTATCAACTAGCGCGGGTGAAAAGGCTGAAGTGGTTAAACATTGAGTAGTCCGGTGTGAACCGCCGCGGGGTGAGTCGTGTTGATTTACTCATCGCAGGCGGCGCGGAAAGAGAATGAGTATGGCAGACGTTAAAGCGCAACACGGATCACAAGGCCGGTTGCTTGCCGCGACCATCTTCGCTTTCGCCGTCCTCTTTAACTATCCGTGGGAACTGGCGCAGATGCCACTCTACGAGGGCGCGAGTTATGACGGTCGGGCGTTCTGGTATTGCTTCTTAGCGAGTTTAGGCGACGGGCTGTTGGTGCTGCTGATTTTCGCCGCCGGTTGGATCGCGTTTCGCCGCCGGGAATGGTTCGTGCGATGCGGCGCTCGCGGCTACCTGCTGATGCTGGCGGCGGGTTTGATCATCGCCGTCGCTATTGAGCGGGTCGCAGCAGGTACTGGGCAGTGGCAATACTCGGAGCAGATGCCGCGCGTCGTAGGCGTCGGTCTCGCACCAATCGCGCAAATGCTCGTGCTGCCGCCGCTCATCTTTCGCACCGTGACCGCGTGGCGGCAAAGAAACACGTAGGTGAAATGTGCGGGCGCGGGGCGCAGGGTTATTAAATGCCCGATTGGATGACGAGTGAAGGACACATCGGGGCGAAGCAGACAGCCCGGATGTTCAAGCGGATGTTTTAAGCCAAGCAAACATGAAGGAGAAAAGAAAGATGCGAATGAAAGTGATTCCGGCGGCGGTGGCCGTCGTGTCTTTAGCAGTAGTGTTGACAGCCTGCGGTGGTGGCGGCGGCGACACGAGCAACTTGAAGCAGATTCAGCAGCAGCATGCGGGCGAGTATCTCGTCACGCTGCTTAATGAGACGGGGCAGTTGAAGCAGGGACCGAACAAGTTCGTCCTCGAGTTCCGCAAGGCAAGCGACAACCAGCTTGCTGATGTCGGCAACGTGCAGCTCAACTCATTGATGCCGATGCCGGGAATGTCTCCGATGAGCGGCGGCGCGAGCGCCACGCCGTCGGGCACGCCGGGCCGCTATCAGATTGAGAGCGACTTTCAGATGGTGGGGACGTGGAATTTCACCGTCAAATTCGGCAACGGTCAGCAGGCGAGATTTGCGCTCAAAGCGCAGTAGGAAGTGGAACACCTGATGTTGATGAGAAGAGAGACGGCATGGGCATTCGCGCTGCTCGGCGCGATGCTCACCTTCGCGCACCCGGCGCGCGGGCAGGAGGCGACGATGGCAGCCGGTAAAACTGCGACGGAGGAACTAACCATTAGCGAGCCGGTTGATGTAGGACGCTTTCTCGACGGCTTCCTCGACCGCGCGCGGGTCGCGGCGGACGCCGCCGGTGTCGTCGCCGAAGCCGACAAACTCCGCCGCGAAGCTGACCGGATGCTCAAAGCCGGTCGGCGCAGTGAAGCGCGCACGCTGCTCCGGCAAGCGGGCGAACTGATCGCGGCGGCAGCGCCTGACAGAGACGCGAAGCGCGACGATCCGTTTCTTCGAGAATATCTGCGGGAAGTTACCGCCGTGCTGGTGACGCTTGATGCACCGGGCACAGCCGCAGAAACCTCTTTGGGAGCGAGCAGTGATGCCGGTGGTATCAATGACGCTCGCCCGCAAGTCGTTGCCTTCCGTAGCTACTTTCTCGGGCGCGGACGGACGCGGCTCGAAATCGGTCGCACGCGACTCGCCAACTACCGACCGATGATGAGGCGCATCTTCCGCGAGGAAGGAGTCCCCGAATGGCTGCTCGCCGTCGGTTTCGTCGAAAGCACTTACAGCCCTTCGGCGCTCTCACCCGCGCAGGCGCTCGGCATCTGGCAGTTCATACCGGGAACGGGCGCGCGCTTCGGTTTGCAGCGCACCGCGTGGACTGACGAGCGGCAGCACCCGGAGAAATCCACCCGCGCGGCGGCGCGCTACCTGCGCGGTCTGCACGCGCTCTTCGGCGATTGGGCGCTCGCCATCGCCGCGTACAACGCGGGCGAAGGGCGCGTGGCGAGAGTGATACGGCGCACCGGCGTGCGTGACTTCTGGAGGATGGCGGCGCGTGGATTGCTGCCGCAGGAGACAATCAACTACGTGCCGTCAGTGCTCGCCGCCGCGCCACTGTTGAATGTATCAGGCGATATGCCTGATGCCAGGGAAGCGCGCCAACTTCAAACTAACTTCAAGGGGAAATCGAGCTCAACAAGGTAAACGAATGATGGCTATCTTAACGAGAAGTTTCTGGCGGTCGCTGGTACTCGCCGCCCTGACGAGCGCGGCGGCGGTACTCTCATTCGGGCAAGACGCGCCGACTCCAAACGCATCTCCAGCGCCGGACGCGGAGCCGGCGCTTTATACCTACAAGGTCACGCACGATCACCGCATCGGCAAGGGCGACGGCGAGCTTCTCATCACGGAGACGGGCATCGAGTACCGCGGCGCGAGTGAAGACGAAGCCTTGCATAGCGGCGTCTGGCGCGACGACGACATTAAGCGTCTCGAACTCTCGAAGAACGGGCTGCGCTTCGTCACGTATGAAGGGACGCGGATCCCCCTCATTCCGCGCAAGACGCCTAAGATACGTGAAGGAAAGTCCGTGCGCGTCGGGTCTGAACGTGTGTACGAATTCCGCCTGGTCGAGGGCGAGATTACGCCTGAAGTGGTGCGCACGCTGCTCGCACGCTTTAAGCGTCCCATCACGACCAGCGTCCTTCCCGGCGAGGACGCGGAGTCCGGCAAACTCATCTTCGAGATTCCGGTGTTTCATCGCCAGCGCGGGGGCGGGGCGTCGGGTACGTTGCGTGTTTATGACGACTATGTTGCCTTCAATTCCGAACAGGAAGGTCAGTCTCGTTACTGGCGTTACGACGACATCCGCGACATCGGCAATTTAGGTCGCTACAAATTCGAGCTTGCAACCTACGAAGGTCAGTTCGGCACGGACGGCAGAAGCTACATCTTCGATCTCAAGCGACCGATGACGAGCCGAGAGTACGATCAACTGTGGACGAAAATCTACGAGCGTGAACAAACGCCGCGCCTCCTGCGGCCTGCGCTTAGGCGCGATAAAAAACCATAGCCTGATAGCCTTTTCGCTTGACTCCGTACATCACTACAGGGTTTAGAATGGTCAGGAATCTCTCAAAAGGGCACTGGATATAGAAAGAAAAGGAGCAACCATGAGCAACAACCGCATTCGTTACCGCTTGCTCGAAGAAGAGGAGCGTCTGTTGGCTGTGCTCACCGGTGTGCGTGAACACCTGTGGACGATAGTTATGGTGGACATCTACACGGGCTTCTTGCGCAAAGGTGAGTTACTGAACCTGCGCAAGGATGAGTTGGACTTCAACTTCAGCGTAATTCAACTGCGAAAGACAAAGAACCGGCGCGTTCACGTCATCGTCGGTCGAACGATTCCGATGGAGTCTATCGTCGAGAAAATGCCGTGGTCTCAGTGCCAGCAGCACGACAGCGAAATTGTTTTCATCAATCCGAAAACAGATAAGCCCTACACCGACATCAAAAGGCTTTCGCTTACACGTGTCAAAAAGCGGAGTTGAAAGATTTCACCTTCCATGACTTACGTCACACGTTCGGCACGCGCTTAGCCGAGCAGAGCGTGGATGTGGTTCGTATTAAAGAATTGATGGGCCACAAATCCATTGAAACTGCGATGCGCTATATGCACGCGACTGATCGAGGCAAGCGCGCACCCGTGGCAACGCTCGCTGCCTACCGCGAAAAACATTCCCACAAGTTTCCCACAAACGAAGAACGGCCACCCGGTAAGGTGGCCGTAATCCGTTGAAACTAATGGTGGAGCAGAGGAGGGTCGAACTCCTGACCTCCGCATTGCGAACGCGGCGCTCTGCCAAACTGAGCTACTGCCCCACAAAGAGTATGCGAGGAATATTAAAGAGCAACGGCGTGTAGTGTCAAGTCTGCCACACGCTTATGGCTTAGTTATGTAGTAAACGGCGGGCGAGGCTGTCGAGAGTGTCCGCGAGATTCGCCGTGCCGGAGCCGCCGCCCTGCGCGAAGTCCGCCCGCCCGCCGCCGCGCCCGTTTATCGCGGCACAGGCTTCGCGCATTAAGGCGTTCATATCATCACCGGGTTCGCTTGAACGCGCGAAGACGAGGCGCGCCGCCTCTTTGTCCGGCGAGCCGAGCAGCGCAATCGTGTGCCCGTCTGCGATAAGCGCCCGCGCAAGCCGTTTGAGATGTTCTACGCTTTGTGTTTCAACGACACGCGCGATGAGGCGAACGCCGTCCGCGCGGGAAACGGCTTCGTCGCGCAAGGCTTCGGCTTCGACGTGTGCTTTTACTTCTTCAAGCTCTGCGATGCGGCGCGCGAGTTGTTTGTTCTCTTGGCTCTGGCGCGTGGCAGAGGCAAACGCTTCATCGCGCCCGACGCTGAACAGTGCGGCGACGCTTCGCGCCGTTTGATTCGCTTCGTTATAATCCGTCAGCGCGCGCCCGCCTGCGACGAACTCAACGCGCGTCATGCCTTTCGCACGTTCCCATGAACGCACCGCAATTAACCCGACTTCGCCAGTGCGTTGCGCGTGCGTGCCGCCGCAAGCATTCATGTCGAAGCCTTCGATTTCGATGACGCGCAACAACCCTTCGCGCTGTGGCTCTTTGCGCAGATTCATTCGCGCAATCTCTTCAGGCGCGACGTTTTGATGAACGCGCACCGTTTTGTTCGACCAGACAATTCGGTTGGCGAGCCAGACCGCTTCCGCAACGCGCGCATCCGATGGCTGATCGAGCGCAACATCTATTTCCGAAACGCGCTCCATCATACGAAAGCCGCGCGTCTCGGCTTTGAACAGCTCTACGAAAGCCTGCGAAAGAATGTGTTGCCCCGTGTGCTGTTGTATGTGATCGAAGCGGCGCGGCCAATCAACGCGGCCTGCGATGCGCGCGCCAACTTCCGGCGCGCGTCCTTCGATAACGTGCCACACTTCCGATTCGTCAAGGTCAATACATTCAACGACGCGCGCCTCGTTCAAGTATCCCGTATCGTCCGGCTGCCCGCCGCCTGTCGGGTAAAAGGCCGTGCGGTCAAGCGTGACGGCAGTGCGCCCGTCGTCCATCGCGGCGACGGTTGTGACGTGCGCCTCGAATTCCGTCAGGTGAGAATCCGTATAGTAAAGTCGTTCAGTCGCGTTCATATCAGTTTCAGGTTGGAGATAATAGATTCGATGTTCGGTAACATCAAAACTAGCCGAACAGTTTATGCGCGGTCAAGCTCGCGCCTGTGCTTTGACACGTGCGGCGCGAAACGCGGATAATCGCGGGTCTACCGGCTCTTACGCTTTAACGACATCGCCGCTCGTAACGAAATACTCGGAGTCTTCTATGCACGCATTCTTTCAACGTCTCGTATTGCGCGTCCTTCTCGGTTGCGCGCTCGCCGCTCTCTTAAACGCACCGGCAATCGCACAAACTACATCGCCAACGCCCTTTCGCATCGCTTATCAATTGACGATGCCGCGCCCCGCGTCGCATCTCTTTCAGGTGAATATGGAAATCGCGTTGCCGACGCCGACGGAGTTTGTGGATTTGCAGATGCCGAAATGGTCGCCGGGACGCTACGCCGTTTTCGACTTCGCCAAGAACGTGCAGGAATTTCGCGCTGTGAGCGGCATCTGTTTGCCGACTCAAGATTGTTCGCAGCCGGGTTTGCCGATTACTCGAATAGACGACCAGACGTGGCGCGTCGCCACGCGCGGAACCAACAGCTTAACCGTTTCATACAAAGTCTTCGGCGACGATCTTTCCGGCACGTTCGCGCAACTCGACGCGCGCCATGCCAACTACAACGGCGGCGAAATCTTTATGTACGTCGTCGGCCACAAGCCAGACCCTGTGACGCTCAAAATTGATCCGCCCGCGAACTGGCGCATCGTCAACGGGCGCACGAGCCGCACAGGTCAACGCGAGTGGCAATTCCCGAACTACGACATCATGATTGACACGCCGACGGAGATTGCGCCTGATTGGACGCAGAACGATTTCAGCGTTGACGGCAAAAACTATCACGTCGTCGTTCATTCCTTCGGCGACGAAGGCGGCAAGCGTCCCGCGCTGGTGCGCGACATCGAACGCATCGTGCGCGCCGAGACCGCGATGTGGGGCGCACCGGAATTCGATTCCTACACTTTTCTCATACACTTCGCGGCGGATGACCGCTCCGGCGACGGCATGGAACACCTCACTTCAACGCAGGTGATACAGCCCGGCGCGCTCGCCGATCCGGGCACTTACGAAGACACGCTCGACACCGTCGCGCATGAATTCTTTCACGTCTGGAACGTCAAACGACTGCGCCCCATCGAACTAGGCCCTTGGGATTTCACGCGCCCCGCCAACACGCGCGGCCTCTGGATTGCCGAAGGTTTTACGAACTACTACGGCCATCTGATGCTGCGTCGCGCCGGGCTGCTCGATGACGCGCGATTTTTGCAGCGCGAGAGCCAAACGATCACGAATGTTGAGAATGCGCCGGGCAGCCGTTTGATGAGCGCGGTGGAATCATCGCTCAGCGCGCCGTTTCTGGATCGCGGCACGAGTATTCAGCGCACCAATCTTTTGAACACGGCGATTAGCTATTACCCCAAAGGCGAACTGCTCGCGCTCACGCTCGATCTCTTGATTCGCGGGCGCACCAACGGCGCACATTCACTCGACTACGTGATGCGGCGTATGTACGAAGAGTTTTACCTGAAGAGTCCGAACGCTTCGTATTACCTGCGCGGGCGCGGCTATACGAACGAAGATTTCGCGCGCGTCGCTTCGGAAGTCGCGGGCATAAACCTTGAAGACTTCTTCGCACGCTACGCAAATGGAGTTGAAACGCCACCTTACAATGAAGCTCTCGCGCACGTCGGTTTGCAACTTCTACGCGCGCCTTCAGAGCGCGAGCCTTACACGGCGGGCATCACGCTTGAACGCGACGAAACGCCGCAGCCGAAGATCGCCAGCATCCGCAACGGATCGAGCGCCGAAGACGCGGGACTCAATCGCGGCGATGTGATTCTCTCCATCGGCAACGAAAGAGTTACGCCCGCAACATGGACAAACGCGCTCAATCGTTTCAAGCAGGGCGCGCGCGTGCCCTTCACAGTCCAACGCGACCGCCGCACGATTCAAACCTTCGTCACGCTCGGCGCACCCGACGTTTACACTTACCGCATCGAAGAAAAAAAGGACGCCACCCCGCAATCCCTCGCCCTCCGCGCCGCATGGCTCAACGGCAAGCGTCCTTAATGCAGTGTTCGGCTGCTACATTGAAGGGTAGTATCAGAGATAAAAAAGCCCTCCGCTTACGCAGAAGGCTTTTCTCCCAAAATTGGATTAACTCTAGCTGATTCGGCGCTCAATCAGGTTATGCAGATATGCCCAATGCTTCTTGCTCTTGCCAATGGCATTAGGGTTTCTACCTAACTCTTCGCTCGTTTCTTGAGTGGCTTCCATTAAGTCCTTGCCTGCTTCGTCCCACAGGCGAAGAACATTTGCAAATCCGCCCCTCCAAACAATAGTGTTATTGCTTAAGTCAACTTCAACCGCTGCACGGAATGCCCCTAGCATCGGAAGCAGAGCGCCACCGCTAAGACGGGATTCATGTTCTTCCCCGATAAAAGGAAATTTGAACGTCTTGTTGGATTTCGAGGTTTCTACGAATTTCAGCCGTCCTCCTCGCTTACCGCCCCCTTTGTTGTAGAGTTCTTTACCGTACCGACTAATTGTGTCGTGGAGAACAAGTATCTCGTTTAATATTGGGCGGAGACGCTTGTAATTATCCGCGTTCTCCGCAACTCCGCTCTTTGCGAGATAATGTTTCAGAACACCCTCTTTAGTCGTGTAAGCGCGAATTGGGTAAGCCGTTCCATCGTTTGGAAACTCGGTAATATTGAAGAGATCGAGAAGCCGGATAACATCTCTCGCGTCGAATTCTTTCACCTCATTTTGCTTAAAGGCGACATACTGAAGGAAGTTGGTCTTCTTCAACTCTTCCTTGATCCAGTCGAATTCGTTGCCGAGGTCGGCCAGACTCATCCTCTGAACCTGAACTGCTGTATTCAACCCGCCAGCAATCTCTGTTACTAGACTGCTATCTAACCCCGTGAGCACCTCAACCTTTACGTACTGATTGATTGGGTCGGATTCGCCAGAGGCATTCAAGTCCGCAATTTGGGATTTGCCACTCATTATGATTTCGTAGGTGTGTGCTCCATCTACAATACCTTGTTCGCTTGAGGCAATCCGTACCTTGAGGGCTTCCTCGTCATCCGACTTAGTCACTTCTTCTGCAAGTATTGTTATTCCCTTATTCTTCAGGTGGAAGGTGTTGGGCGTACAATCCTCGTTGAGGAGAGAGCGCATCACATCGCGGTAGATACCGCGATCAATGTTCTGTTCGCGTGGATTTGCGCCTTTAGGTAAATCTGCTGGCATATCCTGAGCGGCGCAAAGAAAAATGTGGCGGGAACTACCGGGGATTACAGGGTCGGGGACGCGGCGCGCAGTAAGCGCCTTGAACGTATACGTAGACATTATTCTTTTCCTTTCGTGCGTGTCAGAATCCACTGACCGCTTTTTGGTTTCGCGGGCGGTTATTCGCCTCACGGTGTTTGTAATACTTGAGATTGAGTATTATTGTCAAGCCGTTGGCTAATGTTTTGTGAGGCGGCGCACCCGAATAACTCATTCAACCCGACGCCTCGATAGCATCTCTTTCATCGTTGTACTCTGGCGATTAGGTTGAATGCTTTTCGCTCGGCGCAGGTTAACTTGGGCGTTAGATGCTTCCTGTGTAGATGGGCGTTATATTTACATATTTACGAAAGGCGACATTTGTGAGGTCAATCGGCTATGGAATTCAAACTTGATCAGGCTAAAGAAATTCTCAGGCGTACTCCTGCTACGCTGAATTCGCTGCTGCGCCACCTCCCGGAAGAGTGGGTTCTTTCAAACGAAGGCCATGAGAGCTGGAGTCCCTTTGATGTGGTAGGTCACCTTATCCACGCGGAGGAGGCCGATTGGATTCCTCGTGCCAGGATCATCTTAGAGTATGGCGAGAGCGGCACTTTTGAGCCGTTCGACCGCTTCGCCATGTTCGAGAAGTCGAGAGGCAAAAGTTTGGGTGATCTGCTGGACAGCTTCGAGCGGCTCCGGGGAGAGAGTTTGAAGGAGTTGGAGGAGATGAGCTTAAAGCCGGAGATGTTAAGAAAGCGAGGGACGCATCCCGAACTTGGGGTGGTGACACTCAGTCAGTTGCTCTCGACATGGGTAGTGCATGACCTCGGCCACATCGGGCAGGTCGTCAGAGTAATGGCGAAGCAGTATACGGAAGCTGTCGGAGCATGGCAGGCCTATTTGCCTGTCTTGAGAAGGTAGTTGTATAGCATCACCGCATCTAACACCGCATTAAACCAGACTCGCAATTAGCAGACCCTTTATCAAATTGAGGTAACAGCTCGCCGGTTAATTCTGGCGTTATGGAACGATGATCTCAATGCGTTCCGGCAGGATGTCAAAGGTCATCGGGAGCGTTCCGATTAATTCGCCGTCGGCCTGCACGATGGTTTCGCCGGTAATCCTGACGTGCGTCGCGCGTAGTGTTTGAACATACGGCAAATGTTCGGCGACGCCGCGACTGCGCAGCGCCTGCGACAAAAGTTTTAGATAGCGCAGCTTGCTGTCGGAATCAACCAAGCAGATTTCAAAACAGGATTCATCGGGACGCGCGCGCGGCGTGATGGCAAGGTTTCCACCGTAGCGGGATACTTTGCCGATGGCGGCGAACGTCGCTCGATATGTTCGCCCGGCGATTTCGACGTTGAATGGATGGGGTTGCCAGCGCGCGAGATGTTCAAGACCGGAACACCAGAAGGCCGCTTCGCCGATGCTGCGCTTGAGCCGCGCGTTTGTGCCGCGCACCACCGAAGCATCAAGCCCGATTCCGGCCATCAGCAAAAAGCGGCGGCGCACTTTCGTCGCTTCCTGCGTCGCACAACCGATTGAAATTCTTCGCGTCCGCCCGCGCGCGATTACCTCCGCCACACGCTCCGTCGCAAACGGCAAACACAGTTCACGCGCCAGCACGTTCGCCGTTCCGCGCGGCCATACCGCCAACCGCACATCGCTCCGAGTTAAGCCCTGCAACGCTTCGTTAATCGTCCCGTCGCCGCCCGCGACGATGATTTCGCGCCAGCCTTCCATCTCTGCACGCGCTGCTAGCCGCGCCGCATCGCCTGCCTTCTTCGTCTCTGCTGTTTCCAATGCGACGCCGCGCGCCTCAAGTGATTTGCAGAAACGCGCGACTTCACGCGCACGCCGCGCGCCGCCGCGTCCGGCGTTCGGATTCACGATCAATATCGCGCGTCGCTTTTCGCTTAGAGATGTGCCCGGCTCAATCATCGAAATGTTTGTATGGCAAGTTGAATGCCGCGCCACGCCGCGTTTGTAATCATTCCATTAGCGATGCGCCAACACGCACCTTGCCCGTGCCCGCGCATCTTTAGCCGGACACGTGTCGGATGATTGTTTCGATGTGAAAGGAGTTTGTCGAAGACCGCACACCGCCGCGCCGCAAATCGCGAGCTGGCGGCACTGATGCGCACAAAGCATGATTGCTCTTTTATAATGTCCACGCCTTCGTTACCTTAATAGTATTGCTTCCTAAACTTAGAGAGCATAATATTAACGCGGTGTTTTGGCCGCACTTTATGAAATAAAAAGGGTCTGGAAGACTATCAATAATGAATACTGTAGTTGTTGCTAATAATTTTCGGTCGGCTCTTGCGGTGGTCCCAACGGGGGCGATAATGCACTCCCCGCCTGCAAAAGACGCTCGCATCCCTTTGTTAAAAATTTCAAGCGATGATTTTAATTTCGAGTTCTCGTCTTCTATCTCCCACATTGCATTCGCCGGCACTTTTAACGGTTACGTCATCGAAGCTCCCGTCTATGAGGATGTAAATGTTGTTATAAATTTAATCGGAAGATTAGTTGAGCAAGACAAATTTCAGGTAGAAGAAGTTTCCATGCGTGTGGAATTTCAGCCGGAAAGCGCGCGGCCTGATTTCATCGCATCTACCATTCTCGCCATAATTAGCCTTGCGGACGATGTCCGCTTATGCATTCCTGAAGTTGATTTGGACTTAAGCCTGAAGTTTCAATCTTCGCTGCTGGACATTAACTTGATGCTACAGCGGCGGCAGTTAGCTTACCGCTTTATGGTAGTGGAGCGAGCTACGGGATACAAGTTTGAATTGCCGCCGGAAGTTTCAGGAACTGAAGTAGAAAACCTTGCTTTCATTTATTACGCTATCGTCGAGCGCTCATTCGTTTTTCCCTTCACAACTATGACGTATCCTTCTATCCCTGCGACAGAAAGTCATTTAGAACAAATCACCGCTCTCGGCCGCAAATCGTCTATCAGGGTCGGCCCCGAACCGCTTTACAAAACTCTTTTAGGGAAGACAATCCAGCTTGGTAACGAAAGCACTTGGATCATCGAGAACGCTGTTATAGAAAATTTCGATCAAGTGCAAAAAGAATTGGCAAGTGGCGACGGCCATAGCGTTGAAGTGACGATCCGTTCTCTTAGTGGCCGGGCTAGATACAACCTGCCAACAGCGCCGCTTCTACCGCGCAATCCCTGGAGCGCGCAACTTCAGAAGTTAATTGACTTAGAATCCGATCTTGATGCGCGCCTCGCCGGGCGTTATCACGCCCTTGCTGCCTCAACCTTAGCTAATTTGTCCAGCGAGGAAAGAGTCGCCATCACCACGCGCCCTGAGTTGGACGTAAACATCTTTTTATCAAAATAAATACCCCATCGAAGAGTCTTTTATGGCGTTTATCTCGGCGTTCCCGGAAACATCGCTCGTCCTTGATAACGATGTCCTTACACATTGGCGAAATCAGCAGCCCTATGCCGTAGCCGCAATCAGTGCTTACCAGACAAGACTCAAGCGCCCTCCCGCGCTAACGTCAATGACATATTTTGAAGTTATCTTTGGAATTGATAACGGCGTCGCTAGGCATGGACTTTCTGCGGAGCGCGCCGAGCGTTACCGCAACAATATGGATGCTTTAAGTCGGGGTTGCGGTGTGTTACCGTTTGACCGAACGGCGGCGGAAATCGCTGCTTACGTCTGCGCCAATTCCGACGAACTTTACAAGAAACATTGGAAAGACGTTCTTATCGCCGCGACCGCTTTGGCGCATGGACATGGCGTGGCAACCGGAAACAAAAAGCACTTTGAGCTAATCGGAAACACTTTATCGAGCAATCATCCGCCTCTACCTCTTGCCATTTGGAAGCCCTGACGTTGGCGCAAATTGAGTTAATGTGTTTCGCTATTCCAAACGATAGTTCGGCGCTTCTTTGGTGATGATTACGTCGTGGACGTGCGATTCGCGTAGTCCGGCGGCGCTGATGCGCACGAAGCGCGTTCGTTCCTGAAACTCTTTGATGTTCCGGCAACCCGTGTAGCCCATACCGGCGCGCAGGCCGCCGATGAGTTGCGTGACCATATCGGCCAGCGTTCCCTTGTAGGGCACGCGGCCTTCGATGCCTTCGGGCACGAGCTTGGATTCGGTCTCGGTCGCTTCCTGGCTATAGCGATCCTTCGAGCCTTCGCGCATCGCGCCGATTGAACCCATGCCGCGATACGTTTTGAAGGAGCGCCCCTGAAAGAGAATCACTTCGCCGGGCGCTTCCTCCGTGCCCGCAAAGAGCGAGCCGATCATCACCACGTCCGCGCCCGCCGCAATCGCCTTCGCCACATCGCCGGAAAATTTAACGCCGCCGTCGGCGATAATCGGCACACCGCTTCCGTGTGCCGCCCGCACGCAATTATTGATGGCGGTAATTTGCGGGACGCCTGCGCCCGTCACGACGCGCGTCGTACAAATCGAACCGGGGCCGATGCCGACCTTCACGGCGTCAACTCCCGCATCAATCAACTCGCGCGTCGCCTCGGCGGTGGCGACGTTGCCCGCGATCAACTGCGTGCTCGAATGGCGACGCTTGATGTCGCGGACGGCTTCGATGACGCGCGACGAATGGCCGTGCGCCGTGTCTATCACGAGGCAATCAACGCGCATCCGCACGAGTTCGTCGGCGCGTTCGCGGTAATCTCCGGTCGCGCCGATAGCGGCGGCACAGCGCAGGCGTCCCAGATCGTCTTTCGCGGCGGAAGGATACCTGATCGCTTTCTGGATGTCCTTGACCGTAATCAAACCTTTCAGGTGCTTGTCTTCGTCAATCACCAGCAGCTTTTCGATGCGGTGCTTTTGCAGGACGGATTTCGCTTGTTCGAGTGTTGTCCCGACGGGCACGGTGACGAGCGGCTGCTTCGTCATCACTTCGTAAACGGGAATGTCGAAGCGCGTCTCGAAACGCAGATCGCGGTTGGTGATGATGCCGACGAGATGCCCGCCTTCGTCCACGACGGGCACGCCGCTGATATGATATCGCTCCATCACGCCCAAGGCTTCGCGCACCGGGCGTTCGGGACGAATCGTCACAGGGTCAACGATCATGCCGGACTCCGAGCGTTTTACTTTGTCAACTTCTTCGGCCTGTCGTTCGATGGAAAGATTTTTGTGGACGACGCCGATGCCGCCCTGCTGCGCGATGGCGATAGCGAGTCCCGCTTCAGTCACGGTGTCCATCGCCGATGAGCAGAGCGGAATTTGCAGGCGTATGTCGCGCGTAAACTGCGTCGCGGTGTCCGTCTCGTTCGGCAGCACATCGGAATGAGCGGGCAGGAGCAGAACGTCGTCGAAGGTCAAACCTTCTATCAAATCGGAATCAATCATAATGCTTTAACCTCTGGTTCTAAAAAAGTTCGCGCAATCTTCAAAGACCGCGCCGCCTGCGTCATCGCGCGAAATAAAAATGCCCGCGAGAATTGCAGCGGGCGCTGAAGCTTGCATATGTGCGTGGGCGCGAAGATTTATGCCGCGCGCGTTTGATTTCAAGCCGTCTATCGGGCAAGGCGTCCATCGCTTCAGCTCTTTATTGCAACTGCTGTTCGTAGCCTTGCCTTGTGATTACCAACTCGGCAAGGCCGCCTTTAGCATCTGCCGGAACTTTTGCCGGACGCCCGTTGACGGTTATCTCCAGCACCGACGCTTTAGCTCTGGCATACTGAATTCGCAATTGCTGTGCGGGCTTAAACTCGCGCGTTTCATCCGCGTTGAGCGTCGTCTCGGTCGCTTCACCGTCGTCCGGTTTCGCCTTGATCCACACTTTTTCGCCGCGCGCTTTGATTTGAATGTTGAAATTTGCAGTAGGTGCGACGGGCGCAGTCGCCGCCGGTGCGCTCGCGTTGCTTTGCGGCTGGTTCGGCACAGTGTTTGGCGCAGCGGTTTGAATATTCTTCGCGGGCGGCGGAGTGTTGTTTCCGCCGCCGAGCGGTGCGCCGCCGCGCTGCCGCGTATACCAGTGCAAGCCCGCGTAAACGCCGAGCGAAAGCACTGCGAGAATGATAACGGTCAGAAGTCCTGTGACAAGGGGCGAGCGCGTTGCATCATCCGTATAGACGCGCGGTTGATAAGGCGTGGACGTGACTTCGTCGGGCGATTCGCCGTGTTCGCGTGCCGTGCGTGCGTAGCCTTCAAGCGCCTCTTTCTCGTCATAACCGATATATCTGGCGTAGGTTTTGATAAAACTGCGATTGAAGATGCCGCCGGGCAGCCGCTTGTAATCATCCGTCTCGATGGCTTCGAGATAGCGCACGGAGATGCGCGTTTGCTCGGAGATTTCGCGCAAAGTTATGTTGCGCGCTTCACGAGCCGCGCGTAGTTGTGCGCCGAAAGAAGATGTTGTCGCTACCACTCTCCGTCGCCCTTCAGGAAAGTCATCGGTGGGAACTCCGTTTCGTTTAGCGTTATCGTCGTTGCCCGCGCAAGCTTCATAAAAGAGGATTTCGCGCCGCCCGTTTTCTGTAATCTTAGTGGATCAATGGCGCAGGCAAACGCAGTGCCGCTGGCGCGCAATATACCGTGCGGCAATAAACATTGTCAAATTTTATGCGGCTTTACGTGTTCGCCGCCGCGAGTGTCAGGTTGCTCTCTTGATTCTTAGGGCGGGCGGTGATACGTTTGGGCGTTCGATTAATCAAGCCAATTGTTTTAACTTCTCCAATAAGAAAAGAGGATTACCAAGAAGATGCCTCTCGAAGCACTCGGAATGGTCGAGACCAAAGGATTCGTCGGCGCTGTCGAAGCGGCGGACGCAATGGTGAAGGCCGCCAATGTTCAACTCATCGGCAAAGAATATATCGGCGCGGGCTACGTGACAATCTTCGTGCGCGGCGATGTCGGCGCGGTCAAAGCGGCGACGGATGCGGGCGCGGCAGCCGCGCGCAGAGTCGGCGAACTTATCAGCGTCCACGTTATCCCGCGCCCGCACACGGAAGTCGAGCGTGTGCTGCCCAAAAACGGGCGCACCGGATATAGCCCGGACGAACGCGCGTTGCAGGGCGGTGGCAGCGCCGCCGGTCAACTCGGCGAAGGCGATCAGGGACGCGCCCTTCCGCAAGGCACACGCGAGAACAACAAGGAACGGGCAAAGTGATGAAAAGTAATGAGTAGTCAGTTAGCAGTTTTCAGTAAAAGCGTTTGGCTGATGGCTGACTACTGATTACTGACTACTCTTTTGTGAGGTGCAGTATGGCCGTTGATAAAGACCTTGTGGCGGTGCAGCAGGCGCGCGATCTGGTGGAGGCGGCGCATCGCGCGCTCTCGCAGGTGGCGCGCTTCGATCAAGCGAAGATTGACCGCATCTGCGAAGCGATGGCGAAGGCGGCGCTACGCGAAGCGGCGCGTCTCGGCGCGATGGCGGTGGAAGAAACTGGCTACGGCATCGCGGACGACAAGCGCGAGAAGAATCGTTTCGCGTCGGAAGACGTGTGGAACTATTTCAAGAATCTACGCACCGTCGGCGTCGTCAATGAATCGAAAGATGTCGTTGAAATCGCCAGCCCGCGCGGTGTCATCGCCGGGATCATTCCTTCGACAAACCCGACATCAACGGCCATCTTTAAGTGTCTCATCGCTATCAAGTCGCGTAATACGATTGTGCTTTCGCCGCATCCTTCGGCGACGCGCTGTATCAACGAAACAGTCAAGGTCATGCGTGATGCTGCTGTCAAAGAAGGCTTGCCCGCAGACGCCATCGCGTGTATGACGGCGGCGACGGTTGAAGGCACGGAAAGCTTGATGAAGCACAAGCAGACGGCGGTGATTCTCGCAACCGGCGGTACGGGGCTGGTGCGTGCGGCTTATTCATCGGGCAAGCCTGCGTTCGGCGTCGGCCCCGGCAACGTGCCCGTCTTCGTCGAGCGCACGGCGAATGTCCCACTTGCAGTGCAAAATATTTTGACCGGAAAATGTTTCGACAACGGAACGATCTGTGCTTCGGAGCAGGCGGTCGTTGCCGATGCGCCCATCGCGCAGGCCGTGCGCAAAGAGTTTGAAGCGCAGGGCGGCCATTTCCTAAGCGCGGCGGAAGCGGATCAACTCGCGGCGGTCGTCGCTTCGCCGCAGCGTTCTTTGAACCCGGCCATCGTCGGCAAATCCGTCGAAACGATTGCGAAGATGGCGGGACTAAACGTGCCTGCCGGAACGCGCTGTTTGATGGTGGAAGTCGGCGGCGTCGGACGCGATTATCCGCTCTCGATGGAAAAGCTCTCGCCGATTCTGGCCTTCTACGTCGAAGACGGCCTTGAACGCGGCGCGGCGCGCTGCTTTGAAATCCTGAGCTACGGCGGCATGGGTCACACCGCAGGCATTCACACGCAGTCGCGCGAAGCGGCAGTCGCCTACGGAATCGAAATGCCCGCCTCGCGCGTGATCGTTAATTCGCCGACGACACACGGCGCTATCGGGTTCTCCACCGCGCTGCCGCCTTCGATGACTTTGGGGTGCGGTTCGTGGGGTGGCAACGTCACATCCGACAACGTCTCGCCGCTTCATCTGATGGACATCAAGCGCGTCGCCTTCGAGACGCGCGCGGTCAAGAGCGCCCGCCCTGCTGCGACGGCGCAAGGGGCTAACGCCGCAACGCCATTTGCCGCGCGTCCGCACGGTGATGTGGTAAGTAGTCAATCTTCAAGCCGCACGCACGGTTCGGCGAGCGCGATTAACCGTGAAGAGATTGCCGCCATCGTTGACCGTTTTCTGGCGAATCGTCCCGGCGGAAACGGCACGACGGGCATGGGCGCACAACCCGTTGCGCTTCATGCAACTTCGTCGCCCGCGCCCGCACAGCCCGGAGTGGATGTGGAAGCGGGAACGATGGCCGCCGCTTCTTCTAAGGCCGCGCCCCACGCCGAAGCTGCACCGATGGTAACGAACACAAACGGCAGCGACGCAAACGGAGACAGCAACGCGCGCGACACCGCATCTTCAAACGTCGCGCCGCAATCTTCCGCAACGCCGCAGACTCCGCCATCATCGAATGCGCCCGCCGCAAACGCAACCGCCGCTTCAGCGAACGGCAACGGCCATCAGCGCACAGTAGATTTCGTCTGCGAAGACGACGTGCGCCGTGCCATGCAGAAGAACGAAAAGATTTACGTCAACGCGCGCACGATCATCACTCCGGCCGCGCGCGACATGGGCGACACCGCCGAAGTGTTCGCTAAAGGATAAAGATAGATGCTGGATGTCAGATGTTAGATGCTGGTCAAAAGCCAAAACCTAATACCTAACATCCGGCATCTGATATCTAACATCTGCTTTTATGTTTCTAGGCAAAGTTGTCGGCACGGTCTGGTCTACGAAGAAGACGCCCGATCTGGAGGGCGTCCGTTTTTTGATTGTGCATCCGTATGATCTGGACAAAGAGCCGACGAAGAATATTGTGGTGGTCGCCGACCGCTTGGGCGCGGGCGCGGGCGAAATCGTGATGTGCGCTTACGGCAAAGCGGCGCGCACGGCTATCGGCGATCAGGATATGTCAATCGAAGCGGCGGTCGTCGCCATCGTTGACCGGATGGATATACAAGATACCGAATCCGACGAAGCGCGCGAGGCCGCCCGCGAATTGGATACGCGCGATAATAGAAGATAAAGCAGATGTCAGATGCCGGATGCTGGATGTTAGTCTCCGGCTTTCACCGGCATCTAACATCTGACATCTAGTATCTGCTTTCAAATGGCAAACGAAGAATTGATTTATCGTATTACGAGCGCCGTTTACGGCAGGCTGGGCGCGGCGGCCGACGAGCGTATGGTCGAGCAGTTGGTGACGGACGTGTATCGCGCGGTTGAATCTTCTCTTGAAACACATGGCGCAGGCGAAGTGAAGCGAAGCGGGCAGGGAGCCAACGCGCGTGAGCGCGAGACGGGGGAGGAAGGCTCTGCCGGGCGGCTTGTCGTCTCCGTGTTCGGCGTGGATCGTCCGGGCATCGTCGCCGCTGTCGCGCAGATTCTAGCGGAAGCGGAATGCTCCATCGCAGACATCAATCAAACGGTAGTGCAAGGCAAATTCGCAATGGTGTTAATCGCCGACGCGCGACGCGCACGTCAATCCGCCGCCGTCCTCAAGGAACTCTTTCGCAAAGAAGGCGAGCGTCTCGGCGTGCGCATCTACGCGCAACGCGAAGACCTCTTCAACGCGATGCACAGAATATAACCACAGATGTTAGATGGCAGTGCGAAGACAAGACTAACATCCAGCATCTAACATCTAATATCTAGTTCTTATGTCTGAACCGGAAATAGCAAGGCGGTGTTCAGCGTGTGGCGCGTCCGTTCGCGGGCACGCCGCCTTTTGCCCGCATTGTGGCACACCTCTGCCGCCAGCAGCCGCGACCTCAATCCCGGGAAGCGATGCGATGACGGACACGGATCGTTCTGCCGCACGCGGCGGTGATGGCAGCAATAACAGTAATGCGCAAGAAGTGCCGCGACGCCGCAGAGCGGATCAGGACGTGAGGCCGCCCGCGCCTTTCACCGGCGCCGCGCCGGTAAATAATCGCTCCGCCAGAGGTGGTGACGCCGCCTCGTTAAGAAGAGAAGTTTCTGCGACAAGAAAGATTGACGGACAAATTGATAAGCCGGGTGGTGAGGGTGCGCGCGTGAGCGGCGACGACGATGATTCGGCCATCAAGCGACGGCGCATGGTGATGTCTAAAACGGCGACTGCCGCGCGCGAGCGTGTCGAAGATAATTTGCGCCCGCGTGTTGAAAAACTGCGGCAGACTTCTTCGGCTGTTTTAGACGAAGCGGCGGATGATCCGGGCGTGCGCTTTGTGCTCGTCGCCGCCGGTCTTTTTCTGATCGCGCTCGCGCTCGTTATTATCAGCGAACTGCTCGGCTAGAACCACTCGCGCAAACTCTTTTATGGAATACTCACAATCCGAAATCTTGCAGACGGTGCGCATGACGGAGATGGAGCATCTGGACATACGCACTGTCACGCTCGGTCTTTCTCTGCGCGATTGCGCGTGCGCTTCGATTGACGAAACGGCGGCGCGCGTGCGCGAAAAGATCGTTCGCCGCGCCGCGCGTCTCGTCCAGACGGTTGATGAAATCGGCGATGAGATCGGCTTGCGCATCGCCAACAAACGAATCTCGCTGACGCCCGTTTCGCAAATCGTGGAGAGCGCGCGTGGAGACGGCACAGGCGATTGCGTGAAACTCGCGCGGGCGATTGACGAGGCGGCGCGCGACGTAGGCGTGGATTTTGTCGGCGGCTATTCGGCGCTCGTTCACAAAGGTTGGACGGACGGCGAAAAAAGATTTCTCGATTCGATTCCCGAAGCACTCGCTTCGACCGAGCGTTTGTGTTCGTCCGTGAACGTCGCAACGAGCCGTGCCGGAATCAATATGGATGCCGTGCGCCTTGTCGGAGAGTTGCTCAAAGAAGCAGCCGAGCGGACGCGCGAACGGCAAGCGATAGCGTGCGCCAAGTTCGTTTGTTTCGCCAATGCCGTCGAAGACAATCCGTTTATGGCGGGCGCGTTTCACGGCGTGGGCGAGCCGGAAGCAGTGATTAACGTCGGCGTGTCGGGGCCGGGCGTCGTCGCGCACGCCGTGCGCCATGCTCCGCGCGATCTGCCGCTGGGCGAAATCGCCGAACTCATCAAAAAGCTTTCATTCAAACTCGCACGCGCCGGTGAACTCGTCGGGCGCGAGGCGGCCAGACGACTCGGCATTCAATTCGGCATCATTGATTTAAGCCTCGCGCCGACGCCTTTGCTTGGCGATTCCGTCGCGGAGATCATCAAGGCGATGGGCTTTGAGCGCGCGGGCGCGCCGGGCACAACCGCTGCGCTGGCTCTTTTAACAGATGCGGTGAAGAAGGGCGGCGCGATGGCTTCCGGCGCGGTGGGCGGCATGAGCGGCGCGTTTATTCCCGTTTCGGAGGATGCCGGAATGATTGAGGCCGTGCGCGTCGGCGCGCTCACGCTGGAAAAGTTGGAAGCATGGACGAGCGTGTGTTCTGTCGGCATTGATATGGTCGCCGTGCCGGGTGCAACCTCTGCGGAAACGCTCGCCGCGATCATCGCGGACGAAATGGCAATCGGCGTGATGAATCACAAAACGACTGCGGTGCGGATCATTCCCGTTCCCGGCCACGTTGTCGGCGACATGGTGGAATTCGGCGGACTGCTCGGCACTGCGCCCATCATGGCCGTCAACGCCTTCTCTTCCACAGACTTCATACGTCGCGGCGGACGCATTCCGGCGCCGATTCATTCGCTGCGAAATTAGCTCGCGTTACGATTCGTCGCAAAGCAATCTCATAACAAGCGCAATAGAAAAAGGAGGCCGCCATCAGCCTCCTTATCTTGCGCTTGCTATCATTCGGCGCTCTCGTTAAAGCTCACGCCGCTATGTTTCGGTTACGGATTTTTGCGCTTCGCAGGAATGGGTTGTATGGGCGTTGCGGCGTTGTTACGTGTTGTGGGCGATGTTGCGCTGCCGCCTTCGCGCGGTGCGTAGTAGCCCGCGCGCGTAAGGGCGATGCGTTTGTCGCGCCCTTTGTCGTCGGCGATGGCGACACGTATCGCGCGGTATGAACCGTCGCGCGCTTTATTCGTAGGGTTGTAGCCGATGACGTACTGCGTGCGCAGATCGCGCGAAATTTCCTGCGCGATGCCGGGCAATTCCGTGAGCGAGTTCGGGAAGAAAGCGCGCCCGCCGGTTTCCGTCGCCAGCCGGTTGATCAGATTGACGGCCTTTTCGCGCGGGCTTTTTTTAATGATGCCGCCCTCTTTATCCAGTTCGTTAACGAAACCGATGACGTAAATCTGCACGTCCGCTTCGCGCAGGCGAGCGAATAATTGTTCCGGTTTGTAGACGCTCCCTTTCTCTTCGCCATCGGTCACGACGATCAGCGCGCGGCGGCGGCGGTCGCTCAGTTCATTGCCTTTCTTGTACTCTGCGACGTGTTCGGCACACAAATAAACGGCATCTATCACCGCCGTTTGCCCGCCTTCGGTGTATAAATTGTCGAGTCCATCGGCGAGCGCATCCTTGCTGGAAGTGAAATCCTGCAACGTCTCTATCTTGTCGCTGCTGGTAAAATGCGCGAGAAAAGTTTCGTCGCCGGGTTTGTTGGCGTTGACAATAGTTTTTCCGGCCTCTATCACTTGCTGCAACTGCGTGTTGAGCGATCCCGAATTATCAATCGCAAGGCCGTAGCTGATCGGCACTTCGTCTTTCGAGAAAAACTGTATCGGCTGCAAGACGTTGTTTTCGTAGACGCGGAAATCATCCTGTCGCACGTTGTTAATCGGGCGATTCGAGCGATCAACGACGCGGACGTTTAAGTTGACCAGATTGGTCTCGATCTTAACGATATCGTCATCGCCGACTTCCTGTTCGTTTGTCGGCGGCGGCGTCGCGGAGGCAGAAGGCGTCGGCGCGGGTTTGGCAAGCGTCGGCGTAGCCGTTTGCGTTTTGGAATCGGCGCGGCGCGGGCGTCCGTCCTGTTGCGGCGTCGTTTGAGCGCGGCTTTTTCCTGGCAGAAGAACGAAACAGACCGCGAGAGCGATAAACGCCAGCGCGCATACACAAAGGTTGGTCGCAGCCTTACGGCGTCTGTGCTGTTTGGCGATCTTCCGTATCGCTGCGGCGGTCGGTTGATGTTTCTTCATTGAAAATCTTCCTCGAAAAAAACTTATGTTCGCGCACAAGCTTTCAAAAGGCGACACTTGCCGCGCAAACGCCCCGCTGAAAGCCCGGCTCCTGTAACGATAAAGAGGAGGGCAGTCGCGGGGCGCGCTTGCGGGTTGTGTAGTGGAGCCGCCCGCACGGCTGCCGCTGCTGGGGCAAAACAACAACGTCGTATCAATTATCTAACCGGCTCTACCGCACGTTCGACGAACGCGCGCCTTTACTAAAGATGCACTCTGCGCGTGTGTGCGTTGCCGCGCGCCGTCTGCGTGTAAGATAATTAGCGCGGATTGGCGATGGCGTAGTAACCTTCTTTGCTGCGCACGGAGAGACGCGGCAACCCGCGCGGCGGCGTAATCTTAATTTTAACGCGGTGATACTTGCCGTCGTTTACAAAGTTCGACGGCTTATAGCCGATTGAATATTGATGCCGCAACTCAAGCGCGATGCGCTCGAAAATCTCATCCATTTCGGCAGAGGTGTTCGGGAAGAACGCCTTGCCGCCGGAGACTCCCGAAAGCTCTGTTAAGATAGCCTGCCCTCCGACGCCGAAAGAGCTGCTCGCATCGCCCGCGCCGAGAATGCCTATCGAGTAGATCGTCACGTCGGACTCTTTCAACAATCGTCGCAGCTCGTTGAAAGTGTAGCGCGAGCTGTTGTCCTGCCCGTCGCTGATTAAGAGCAGCGCGCGTTTCGGGTGCGTGCCGCGCGCGACCTTTTCGACGCCCAGATAACAGGCATCGTAGAGCGCCGTTTGCCCCTTTGTTTGCACGAATGTAAGTTTGTCTAAGACGGCATCACCATTGCGCGTGCGGTTAAGCAGGAGTTGCGCGCGCGAGTTGAAGCCGACCAGAAAATATTCGTCCGATTCGTGGCTCGTGTCTATGAAACGCTTCAGCGCCTCGCGCGCGTGCTGAATCTTATCGCCGCCCATCGAACCCGACACATCGAAGACTACGCCGACGGACACGGGCGCGTCTTCATCGCTAAAGAACGTAATCTCCTGCGGCAGTTTGTCGTCAAGTATGGCAAAAGCGTTTTTGTTAAGGCCGGTCACGTAGCGGCCGTAAAGGTCTGTGACAGTCACGGTCAGCGAAATCAAATCGGAGTTGATGTTGATCTGCTCGTCAGCGCCGCCGGAAGCGCCTGAACGTCTGGATGAAGACGGCGGCGTGCGTTGCGTTGGCGGCGTCGCCTGATTTTCTGTGGCTGATGGTGGCGCGGGAGCCGCGGGAGCAGCCGTTTGTGGTTTGTCGTTTTGCGGTTGCTGTTGCGCGGCAGCCTTATGCGTGGAAGCGCAAACTGCCAGAGAGAAGACGGCGGCGAGTGTCGCATAAAGCCCGCGACGCAGAGGACGGTGGCATTGTGTATTCATGTAAAACCTCTTGTTCCTCACTGACGGCGACGATGGTAGACCGAAAGTTGCGGAACCTGACTTCATCCTCACGCCGGAGCGTTTGGTTTTGAGAAGCGATGCAAACCGGAAACGGTAGGGAGACCGCCTAATCACTCCTGCTTACGGTTAAGGGTGGCGATTAGATTAAACAGCATTGTAGGCGACATCATGGCGCGGCGCAAGACGACTGGAAGTTTACCGGCAAGATAATTGCGAGCCGCCAAGGAACCGCCTTACCGAGTCGCTTTCATTTGCCTGCAACTTTTCGTTCAATGCCGCGTGTTATAATATCGGTTCTGTCATTGTTTACGGAGCAGACGCTTATTTATGGCTGAATTTATTTGTCGTTTGGGAACACCGGCGGGCGAGGTCGTGACGCGCACCATTGAGGCGATGGGTGTCAATGAAGCACGCGCGCGTTTAGAGCGCGAAGGCTTTCGCGTTTTCGCCGTTACGCCGCCGAAGACATCGGGCGTTTCACAGCTTACGCGCATGGGACGTTCGGGTGGGCAGGCGCGCGTCAAGGCCGGGGATTTTCTGCTTTTCAATCAGCAGCTCTCCGCGCTGGTGCGCGCCGGAATCCCTATCTTGCAGGCGATCTCGATGCTGCGGCGGCGTGCCGCGTCAATGCGCTTGCGCAGCGTGCTCGGCGAGGTTGAAGAAAAGATTCGCGGCGGCATGGCGCTCTCGGCGGCCTTCGCCGCGCAAGGCTCTATCTTTCCGCGCATCTACACGGCTTCAATTCTCGCGGGCGAACGCTCCGGCGCGCTCGACGACGTGTTGAGCCGCTACGTCACTTATATGCGCCGCAATGTCGAACTGCGTCGCAAGATTCGCGGCGCGCTCGCGTATCCGATGCTGCTGCTCGCGGCGTCTTTCGCAATGGTGGCGTTCCTGACCATTTACGTTGTGCCGCGTATGTCGCAGCTATTCAGCGGCGCGGTCTTCAACACGCAGTTGCCGCTTGTGACGCAGGTCGTCGTCGGCTTTTCGACCGCCATTGCGTCGAACATCTTTTGGCTTGCGCCGTTCATCATAGTGGTCGCCATCGTCGCCGTCTTCTGGGGACGCACGCCGCAGGGCAGGCTTCGCGTTGACGCGATGCTTCTGAAAATCCCGATTGTCGGCAAACTCTTACAGCAGTTGAGCGTCGCACAGGCGACGCGCTCGCTTGCGACGCTTCTGGCGGGCGGCATCACGCTCGTCGAATCATGGGAGATTGCGGCTGAATCAATCACGAACCGCGAGTTGCGGCGCAGGAGTTCGGCAATCCTGCCGATGATCCGCGAAGGGCGCACGTTTACCGATAGTCTGGAAGAGGCCGGATGGGTTCCGGCGCTGGCGCTCGATATGATCGGCGTCGGCGAACGCTCCGGCAGCCTGCGCGAGATGCTCGACGAGGTTTCGAGCTTTTACGATTCGGAGGCGGAAGTGCGGCTCGAACAGTTGACGACGACGCTCGAGCCTGCGATTCTGGTAGTGATGGGCGGCGTCGTTATCACGATTCTGCTGGCGATCTATCTCCCGATCATTCAATCAATATCGAACGCGGCCACGCGCTGATTAAAAGAGCTGCTAAGGTTTACGCCCGAAACCTCAACGCTCACAACTTTCTAGCCATGAAACAGTTAACCGAAGAACAAACGGAAACATTCGAGCCGCTCGAAACGGTCATCTCGTCCGTCGAAGCAACGACGATGCGGGCGGCGATGCCGGAACAGAGCGAACCGCCGGAAATTCGTGCGGCGCAGGAACTGGCGCGGCGCTATCGTTTGCCTTTCGTTGACTTGCTACCGACAGAAGGTAAATCGCCGATTGATTACGCCTTGTTTGCGGAAGTGCCGGTTGATCTGATGCTGCGCCACCAGATGGTTCCGCTGCACCGCGAAGGTCGCCGCCTTCACGTCGCGCTCGCCGATCCGACAGACATCGAACGCCTTGATGAACTCGCGGGCGCGCTCTCCGCGCGCATCGTGCCGCACGTCGCCACCGCCGGACAGATTGACCTCGTGTTGCGCAAAGGCGACGCGACGCAGCGCGTTTTGCAGGAAGCGGCTTCGGGTTTTCGCATTTCGCTTGTCAAGGAAACCGAGACGGGCGAAGAGATTTTAGACCTTGATCGTCTGGCGGCGGACTCCGATATGTCGCCGATCATCAAGCTCGTGGACACGATTCTGTTCAACGCGATGGAATCGCGCGCCTCCGATATACACATCGAAACGCGCGATACGGAGGTGCAGGTCAAATATAGAATTGACGGCGCGCTTTACCAGAAAGTTGACCCCATCGATCTCGCCTATCACCAGACTTTGATCTCGCGCATCAAGGTGATGTCGGAACTCGACATTGCCGAGCGGCGCGTGCCGCAGGACGGGCGTTTCCGCGTGCGCTACAAAGGGCGCAACGTAGATTTTCGCGTTTCAATTATGCCGACGGTGCATGGTGAAGATGCCGTTATTCGTATTCTGGATAAAGAGCAGATTAACGAAAGTTTCAAAGATTTGCGTCTCGATGTCGTCGGGTTCGCCGATGAAGACGTGCGCAAATTTCGCCGCTATATCGCCGAGCCTTACGGCATGGTGCTCGTCACGGGGCCTACGGGATCGGGCAAGACGACGACGCTCTACGCCGCGCTTAACGAGATTAGAAACGAAGAAGACAAGATCATCACCATCGAAGACCCCGTCGAATATCAGCTTCACGGCATCACGCAGATTCCCGTCAACGAAAAGAAGGGGCTGACGTTTGCGCGCGGCCTGCGTTCCATCCTGCGCCACGATCCAGACAAAATCATGGTCGGCGAAATACGCGATCAAGAGACGGCGCAAATTGCGATTCAATCGGCGTTGACCGGCCACCTTGTCTTCACCACCGTTCACGCTAACAACGTGATTGATGTGATCGGGCGCTTTCTGAATATGGGCGTCGAGCCGTATAATTTCGTGTCGAGTTTGAACTGCGTGCTCGCGCAACGCCTTGTGCGTATGCTGTGCCCCGTGTGCAAGCGTGCGTATCAACCGACCGATGAAGAGATACTCGAATCGGGATTGCACCCGGAAGAGCAGGGCGGGCGCATCTTCTACATGAGCGTCGGCTGTGATGCCTGCAATCATACGGGTTATCGCGGGCGCACGGCGATCCACGAACTGCTGGACTTGACCGACAACATACGCGAGATGATCGTCGAGCGGCGTCCGGGTTCCGAAGTCCGGCGCGCGGCGGAAGCGGAAGGCTTGAAGGGCTTGCGCGAGTCGGCGCTGCAAAAAGTTTTCGCGGGCGTCTCCACGCTGCACGAAATCAATCGCGTCACGTTTGTCGAAGAGGTCAGCGCGACACGCTCGTAAAGCTTGCGTCTGATTCTGTGCCGACAAGCGTGCGCGGGAATAAAACAAGCGCGCCGCTTGATTTCAAAGGTTAAGCCGCCAGCCGTCGCCTGCCACTTTAACCTTGCTGCGGGCTGCGGCCGCTTGAAGTTTCGATCCCTTGTCTTTTCGGAACCGTGCTTGGTTCGCGGCGTGTTAATTGGTGCTTCTTTCCGGCACGGCCTGCGCTTCAGATGTTCAAAAAGGAATAGTGCGCGACGTTTCGCGCGCTGCATTCGTTCGCTGACCGCTTAATCAAAGAGAATTGAAATGAAATACTTTAACCACGCGCGCTCATGCGCTTCGCTATTGCTGATCCTATGTTTGCTGTGCGGCGCAACGCTGCCCGTCGCCGCTGCCGCGCTCGGTAAAAAAGGCGAGAAGGATTACAAGCTGGGGTTGCAGTATGAAGCCGCGCAGCAGTGGGATCGCGCCGCGCAGGAATTTGCGCTCGCCGTCGCCGCCGATCCGTCGCGTGGCGAGTATCAACTGCATTATCGCCGCGCCGTTTTCAATGCTTCGCAGATGTTTATGCAACAGGGACGCTCGCTCGCCGAGCGGCGCGACTACACGGGCGCTTATAACGCTTTCCGGCAGGCTTACGGCTACGATCCCGTCAATCAGCTGGCGCTCTCCGAGATGGAGCGAATGCTGCGCCTGCAAAACGAAAAGGAGGGCATCACGCCGCCGGGCGAGAGCGGCAGGAACGGTGCAGGCAATGGCAACACCAGCGCGCCGCGCCCTTCGCCTACCTCTTATCAGCCGACGCTCGGCAGTCCGTCTCCCGGCGCGACGATGGTGCGCGTTGCGGCAAGTCAGGGACAAAACGCTTCGCCTGTGCTTCCGCCCGCGCGCGTCGAACAGCAGCGCGTCGTCACCTTCAGCGGCGACCTCGAAAGCTTTATCCGCAGCCTCGCCGAACGCCTCGATATTAATGTCGTCTTCGACCGCGATTTTCCGAAGCGCAGCATTAATATCAATCTGCGCGACGTGACCACTTCGCAGGTGCTCGACTATATCTTTCTGACGCAGGGACTCTTTTTCCAAAAGCTGAACCGCCGCACGATCCTCGTCGCCGATCAGGTTAAGCGCGCGCAGTACCAGCAACTCGTGATTCGCACCTTCTACTTGCAGAACGCTAAACTGGAAGACGCCAATCAATTGATTAGCCGCGTGATTCCGCCGCAGGCCGGACGCCCGCCGACGACCGTTATAAATAACACCGCCACCAACAGCGTGACCGTCCGCGATACGCCGGAGAACGTGCGGCTCATCGGCGATCTGTTGCAGAGCATTGACAAAGACCGCTCGGAAGTCGTGATGGAAGTCAGCATCTACGAAGTCTCGCACACAGACCTCGTGCAGTTCGGCAATCAATTCGGCGACCCGACTTCCAACTCGCTGACGCTCGGCGGTACGACTTCTCTCGGTATTATCGGCGGCAGCCGTGAAGTTGCGCAACGAATGATAACAAGCCCGACCGCGCTCGGCGCAGCCCTGATCCTGCCGCAAACTTCCTTCAACGCTTTTCAGCGCAAAGACAACACGCGGCTTATTTACTCGAACCAGATTCACGCTTTCGATAACGAGCAATCGCGCGCACGCATCGGCCAGCGCGTGCCGGTGCAGACGGCGCAGACCTTTCCTTTCGGTAACTTCGGCAATAACACTAACAACACGACCGGCAACGTCAATCAGGGCGCGGGCTTCGGCGGCGGCTTTCCCGTTTTTCAATACGAAGAGACAGGTTTGACGCTCGAACTGACGCCGCAGGTCTTTCCGAATCTGGACGTGCAGGTGAAGATGAACATCGTCTCGAAGGACGTACTTAATCCGTCGAACCCGACACCGACCTTTACCGAACGCACCATCAACGGCACGGCGCGCATACAGAACAATCGCACGATGATGCTCGTCAGCGTCGCGCAGAACAAGCAATCGAACGGACGGCAGGGATTGCCCGTGCTCGGCGGCCTGCCGATCTTGGGCTATCTCTTTGCCGCGCCGCGCCGCGATAACGTGCAGTCGGATATCGTGATCGCCGTCACACCGCGCGTGCTGCGTGCTCCGGCCATCACACCGCGCGATGAAGAGGCACGTCCGAGCGGCACGCTTTCGACGCCCACCACCGAATCGCTCGAAGCGATGTTGCAGGAATCAGACCGCGAGGATCAACTCGCCGCCGCACGGCTCGCGCCCGCAGGCAACGCGCTGGCAAACAACACGCAGGCTGCCAACGTGCAACCTGCGGCTGCCGTCGCCGCGAAAGAGCAAGCCGTACAGCCATCGTCGCCCGACGCGGAATCCGTTGCTTACGTGCCCGCGCCGAAAGCTTTGATGACATCGCCCAACGCTGCCCCGTCAAACACGTTTGCGGCTTCGTCGCCGGGCAGGATGAGCGCGACGGACGCCGTTCTGCGCAACGAACCGCCACCGCTGGCAAACGCTTCCATGACAACATCGCGCACGTCTCCTTCGATCGCCGTTAATAAGTCGGACGTGATCGCCGTGCCGCGCACTGCTGTTAACCCGTTTTTGGCGATGTTGCCGGGCGCATTAAATGTCGGCGCGCGTCTAAAAGTTCTGGCGAGTGAAGCTCCTTTGCTCGATGCGTCGAAATTCGTGAGCGTCGCGGCGGAGAATCTTGCGGCGACGGAAAGCGCGCCGAGATTCGTGATCGAAAAAGTGCCGAACCGTAGCGGCAGCTTGACCGGGCCGACGAGCGCCGCCGAACTACGCCTTATTCCAGAACGGCAAGAGATGCGCATCGGCGACAAGCGGCGTTTGCTGCTGGTGCTCAAAACGGATGCGCCGCTCGGCCTCGCCGTCGTCACGCTCCGCTTCGATCCGCACACCATCGCCATACGCGATATATCGCCCGGCGCTTTGCTGGTAAACGGCGGCACTGTGTCCCCATCTCTCTCTAAGTCCCTTGATGCGGCAAACGGCGTGCTGCTTGTTTCCATTACGCCGCCTGCGGGAGCGACATCGCTGACAGGTGTCGGCACTTTGTTTGCGCTTGATATAGAAGCCGTCGGCGTGGGCGAAAGCGCCGTCGGCTTTGATTCAGGCAATACGCATTTCATCGCTTCGGACGGGCGCAACGTGCTGCTGCAACTCGCGCACAGCCAGATGATCGTCAAACCGTAAAGCATGAACTCGCCGGAGACGAAAGAGAAAATCGCCGGGAGCCGTGCGCATCGCGCGGCAGGCTTCACTTTGCTTGAACTTGTCATTACGTTAACGGTCTTGACCATTATGACGCTCGGCGTGATTCCTTTGATTAAAACAAGCGTCAAACGCCAGCGCGAGCAGCAACTACGAGAATCCCTGCGCACCATGCGCGAGGCAATCAAAGAATTTCACCGCGATGCTTCCGTGCCGTGCGCGGGCGCGCCGGGAGTTGCTGGTGGGTTGACGTCGGGCAACGCTACTGCTCCGCCACAATCCACTCCACCGGGGGCAAATCCCAATCAGCCGCAGTTCATAGACCCGCGCAGCCGCGTCTGCATCAGCGATCCGACGATTTTCGGCGTTGATAACCCCGACCATTACCCGCCGACGCTTGAAATCCTGAAAGACGGCGTTGATGTATTGCCGCGACAGCCCGCCGCCTCTGCCTTGATCGGCACGACGCAGGGCAACGCCACAGAGAACAACAAGCTGCAAACGACGCCGAAGAAAAAATCTTACCTGCGCGCGATTCCCGTTGATCCGATGACCGGCGGCAGCGAGTGGGAACTGCGTTCCGTATATGATTCGACGGATGCCGCGTCGTGGGGCGGCGAAAATGTTTTCGACGTGCGCTCTAAATCAAACGCCACGTCGCTTAACGGAGAGAAATATAGTGACTGGTAAACGTGCGCCACGCTCGCGCGGATTTACGCTGTTGGAATTGATGATCGTTATTTCGATCATCGTTATTCTCGCGGCCATCGCCTTGCCGCAATACCAGAAAAGCGTTCGCCACGCGCAGGAAGCGACTCTGCGCGACGACCTTTTCCAGATGCGCAAGTTAATAGATCAATACGCCGCCGATAAAGGCAAGCTGCCCGCATCGCTCGACGATCTGGTGAGTTCCGGGTATATGCGCGAGATTCCCGTAGACCCCATCACCGGAGATAAAAACTGGAACGTCACGCTCGGCGACGACCCGACTTCAAACGACGCGGGGCAGGGCGTCACAGACGTTCACAGCTCCGCGAGCGATACTTCATCCGAGGGAATGCCGTACAGCGAGTGGTGAATTCGTCCTCTTATGCGAAACAGGAAACAAGCGCATCGCCATGCCGCCTAAATTTTTGAACAAACTCGTCGCGCCGCAACTGCCCGCCGCCGCCGTCGGCCTCAGCCGCGACACGGCTTCCGCCGTCTTGCTCGAGCGTCGCCGTCGGCGCAACGGCGTTGAGTTTGAATTGCGCCGTGCGGCCGCCATCACATTGCCGGAGAATTTAATCGCGCCGGATTTCGACGAGCAAAATATTTTAGACACCGAAGAACTGGCCGACGCGCTGGCGGAACTCGTCACGAGCGCCGGTCTCGCGCGCCAGCGCAAATGGTCTGTTGCATTGCCGGAAGCCGCGACGCGCACGGCGATTCTCACGCTCGAAGGCGATCAGCAAACATCGCGCGCGGAAACCGAAGAACTGCTGCGCTGGAAAAGCGAACGAGCTTTCGGTGTGCCACTTGATGAACTGCGCGTTCGCCGCGAACGGCTTGCGCCGGACGCACGCGGGCGGGCGCGCTTCCTTGCAGCAGGCGTGCGTTTGAGCGTCGTTGCGGAATATGAAGCCGTATTTATGCGTCTGGGTTGGCAGGCGGGGCTGATCCTGCCGCGTCACGTGGGCGAAGCCAGATGGCTTATGCCGCAGACCGCCGGACGCAGCGCCTCCAACGGCGGCGGCGATGCCTTGCTGGTCAGTTCGCACGCTGCCGGATTCACCGCCGTGCTGCTGCACGGCGCGCAGCCCTTGATCGTGCGTGCCGTCTCCTGTGACGAAGAAGATTGCGCCGACGAGCTTTACCGTCTACTACTTTTTTATAGAGACCGCGCGGCGGCGAAAGACGTTGATCCGGCGAACGAAGCGGGAGAAACAATGCTCCGGCGATTGCTTGTCGTCGGCGGAAATGGCGGTGAAAGCGTCCTGAGCCGGGAACGTGTGAGCGAAGTGGTTAACGAAACTTTGGGGGCGAACGTGCGCGCCCTCGATGCCGCAGCCATCGGCCTCACACTTCCACCGGGCGAGTTGAATTTCGACGATCTCGCCGCACCCGCCGGACTCGCCACGCTTGCATGGCAGTAAACGCTTTGCCATCGTCTGCCATTTGAATATTCTCGAAACTTTGCCCGGTGCGAAACTGCCGCCTTTTCTTCTTCATTCCGAAACTTTTACGCTTGCGCGAGCGTAACATCGGAGCATCATGAGCATGACTGCACACGCCATCGGCTTTGAAAATATTGTGACGACGGCTGATTGCGATTTAGTCGCGCGCGCCGTCGCCGGACGCGAAGACTGTTTCGAGGAACTAGTGCGCCGCTACCAGCGTCCCATCGCGGCCTACGTTTATCGCCTGACGGGTAATTATGATGCGGCGCTCGATTTAACACAGGACGTGTTCATCAAAGTCTACAATTCGCTGGCGCGATATCGTTCCGAATATAAATTCTCGACGTGGATTTACAAGATCGCGCACAACACGGCGGTTGATTATCTGCGGCGTCCTGACACGCGCTTTCAAAGCGGCACGGCGCGCGGCAGCGAGGTTGACGAAAGCGACATCAAGCCGCGCGAAATGCGCGTCGCGTGTCGCGCTCTAACGCCCGAACAGTCGAGCGAAAAAGCGGAACGACGCGCGACCATCGAACACGTCGTGCGCCAGCTTCCAGAGGTTTACAGGGAATTGATCGTGCTGCGCCATTCGCATGATCTCAACTATGACGAGATTGCCGAAGTGACCGGGCTGCCGCTCGGCACAGTCAAAAATCGCATCTTCCGCGCGCGTGAAATCATGCGCCGCCAATTTCTGCAAAAAGGCATCACGGGTGTTTAAGACGGACGGAAAAAGAAACATGAGCGAATCTTCGCCGGAAAAAGTCGCGTGTCAGAGCGAGCTAATCATCGCGTACCTTGACGGCGAAATGACTACTGATGCGTGCGCCAATTTTGAAAGCCACGCGCAGGAATGCGCCGAATGCCGCGCGACCTTCCGCGAACACCGGCAGCTACTGTGCCTGCTTGAGTCGGAGCTTGATGATTATTTTGAAATGCCTTTGCCGAAAAACTTTGCGGAGATTGTGACGGCTCACGCGCGCAGCGATATGCGAGTCGCACACAGGCGCGGCTTCGCGCTGTGGTTAGTCATGACGCTCGCGGTGTTGTGCTGTGCGTTACCAATCGTTGTGGGAAGCGGACGCGCCTTCGGCTTTATCAGCACTTTTGTCAGGGGCGCGGCAAACGGTGCGATGATGTTCGGGCGCGGGTTTTACGATATCGGGATAGGGCTTTCGGTCATTCTACGCGCTGTCGGCGGAAACCTTACCGGCGGCGCCCGCCCGCTCAATCTGTTGCTTATCTGTCTTTTCGCCGCCGCGTTCGGATTACTTCTTCGCTTGATCGCCAGCTATCACCAACGCTTGCAAACTACCGATTAAGCGAACGTGCGCCGCTTGCGTGCGGTAATCTGCCGCCCGTTCTTCGTGGAAAATTGTGACCGAACAGGCGCTGCAAATCTTTAATTTCTCCTGCATCGATCGCTACGCCCGTCGTGCATTGATGATTCTCCTCGCGCTCGCCGTTGCCGCCGTTATCGCTCACGCCCAAAGCGAAACACCCGCGCCTGCGAATAACAATTCCAACGACTCTGTTCGTTTCGATAAACCGACGAACGACGACGCGCTGCTGATTGTCGAAGGCGCGAAAGACGCGGACATCTTCGGACTGGGAAGATCAATCGTCGTGCGCGGCACGGTGAAGAAAGGCGCGATGGCTTTCGGCGGCGATGTCATCGTCGAAGGCCGCGTCGAAGGCGACGTGGCGGCCATCGGCGGCTCCGTCTATCAACGCGAAGGCTCGTATATCGGCGGCGATGTAATGGTGATCGGCGGCGCATATCATCACGGTAAGACTGCGCCGGGGCGAAATCCTGAAAGCACCACCGTGATGTTCGCGGGCTATGAGCCGGAGTTGCGCCGCATGATGCGCGAGCCTTCGCTGCTGCTCGCTCCGCAGTGGTCGAAAACTTATCTGGGATTTAGATTGCTGGCCGCGTTGCTCTGGTTCGTCGCGTCACTGATCTTAACGGCGGTGATGCCCGCGACGATGAGTCGCGCCGTCGCGCGCTTACAACTGACAAGCCTGCACGTCGCGTTAATCGGATTTCTGGGAGCGTTAGTGTTGTGTGTCGGTCTGCCTGTGTCGCTACGAATGCTGCCGTCGGTGGTCGGCGCGGTTGTGGGCATCATCGCGCTCGCGGCAACGGCGGCGGCGACGCTTTTCGGGCGCGTGGCGATTCACGCGGCGACGGGACGCTGGCTTGAGCGGCGATTCCTGCCGGAAGGAAAACGCTCTGAATCGCTCGCGCTGCTTCTCGGCGCAGTGGTCTGGACACTGCTCACCTCCGTGCCGTATGTGTGGCCGCTGATGGTCGCGGGCTTGCTCGTTGCAAGTCTCGGCCTTGCGCTGACGGCGCGCTACAAGTCGCGCTGGACAGTCTCTTAGCGCCGTCCCTGACGGATAAAATTACCCTGACATCGAAAAATAGTTAACCAAAATGCCGCCTTGCGCGTCTATATAAAGAGACGGGTCTGCCATATCGGGCACGGGCATTTTAATTAAACATCGGGATTTATTGGAAAGAGTTACATATATGAAGACTATCTTATCAATTTCGGGAACGGCTCTGCTCGCTGTGGCGTTGGCCGCAAACGTCTGTGCGCAAAATTCCACAGGGGCAACCGCTTCTTCAACCACTACGCAGACGAATGCGAGCGCCGCCAAAAGCGATATTACTGCGACCTACGCGCTCGGCGATGTGACGGGCATTGATGCGGCAAACAAACAGATCACTCTGCATACGACGGCGGGCGATTTAAGCGTTCTGTTGAGTGACGCCACAAAGTATAAAAGGGTTGCGCCGGAAGCCAAGTCGCTGGAGAACGCGGAAGTTATCACGCTCGCGGATGTAGGCGTCGGCGACCGCATCATTGCGCAGGGCAAGGTAGCGGCGGATCGCAAATCCGTTCCGGCGCGGCAGGTGGTTGTGATGAGCAAGGCGGCGCTTGCCGTCAAAAGAGAGCATGACCGCGAGGAATGGCGCAGGCGCGGCATTGTCGGGCGCATCACCGCCATCAACACGGAGACCAAAGAGATTACCGTCGCCACACGTTCGCGCGAAGGCGAGCGCCCGCTTATCATTGCGGCAAGCGATAAAGTGAATTATCGCCGTTACGCGCCGGATTCCGTTAAGTTCGACGACGCGAAACAAAGCTCGCTGGCCGAATTGAAAATCGGCGACCAACTGCGTGCTCTCGGCGAGCGCAGCAGCGACGGCGCGCGCTTTACACCTGAAGAGATTGTTTCGGGATCGTTCCGTATGGCCGGTGGCACTGTCACGGCGGTTAATGCCGCGACCGGCGAAATTAAAATTAAAACTTTGCAGGGACAACCGCTCACCGTCGTCGTCAATGAAGATTCCGCGTTGCGTCGCATCCCCGCCGAACTTGCAGCAATGGTCGCCATGCGCAGACAAGGGGGCGGAACTCCTCCCGCCGGTTTCGGCGGAGGCGGCAACGCGCCGGGTGGACAATCTGCGCCGGGCGGCAACAGTGCGCGGCCTCCTGTGGCGCGAGAAGGAGCACCGGGTGGTGCGGATCGCCCGCGTGTTGGCGGTGGAGCTGGGGGCGGCGACCTTCAGCAAATGATCGAGCGTTTGCCCGCGATATCCGCTTCCGACTTAAAGCCCGGCGATATGATTTTAGTTTCAAGCACCAATGGGGCAGACCCTACGCGCGTCACCGCCATTACGCTGGCGGCGGGCGTCGAGGCTTTGCTGCGTTCGCCTACGGGAGCGGCGCAGGCGCCCGGCGGCAATCGCGTGCAGAACACAAACATCGGACTGCCCGCCGATGTGCTCGGCGGCGGCATCGGGCTGCCCTAAAAGAAACGATTGATGGAAGAACGCGCGGCACTTGTCAGGGCTTCCTGCGACGCGCGTTCTTACTTTTTAGAATCCGCCGGATTCAAGTTTGAACGAACTGCTTTTAAGGATTTGGACGCAATAATGTTATCTACAAAGATTTTATCCGCACGTTTTATGTCGCTTCTCGCGCTTTCTTTCGCGCTCACCGTTTCCGCCGCTTTTGCGCAACAATCAACGGGCACTTTGCGCGGCCAGATTACGGATCAATTCGGCGGCGTTATCATCGGCGCAACCGTAACCATCACGGATGCAAGTGGCACGACGAAAACCGCGACCACCAACGAAGAAGGCAACTACGCTCTGTCAGGATTGACGCCGGGGACATACACCGTGCGCGCGACGTCGAGCGGTTTCGCGCTTTACGAAAACCCGGAAGTAGAGATCGCCAACGGGCGCAGCGAGCCGCTTAATATCAAGCTGGGCGTCGCGCTGGAAAAGCAGGAAGTCTCGGTTTCAGCCGAAGCGCCGCTGACCACCGCACCGGAAAATAATGCGGGCGCGGTAGTCTTGCGCGGTGCAGACCTGGATGCGTTGCCGGATGACGCGGACGATCTCTCGGCGGCGTTGCAGGCGCTCGCCGGGCCGTCTGCGGGGCCGAACGGCGGACAGTTTTTTATAGACGGCTTTACGGACGGGCGGCTGCCGCCGAAAGAGTCCATACGCGAAATTCGCATCAACTCGAATCCGTTTTCAGCCGAGTATGATCGTCTGGGTTTTGGGCGCGTGGAGATTTTTACGAAGCCCGGATCGGACAAATTTCGCGGGCAGGCTTTTTTCAACTTCAAGGACGAAAGCCTTAACTCGCGCAACCCTTTTGCGCCGACCCGCGCGCCGTTTCAAGAGAAGCGTTTCGGCGGCAACTTGAGCGGCCCCGTCGTCGCTAAAAAAGCTTCGTTCTTTCTCGATTTCGAGCGGCGCGCGACGGACGACAATGCCGTTATCAACGCGACCATTCTCGATCCGTCGCTTAACATCACGCCCTTTAGCCAGACCGTGTTGACGCCGGATCGCCGCACCACCTTCAGCCCGCGCGTTGATTACCAACTCAACCAAAACAACACCTTTGTCGGGCGCTACACTTACGCGCGATCAAGCTCGATCAATAGAGGCACGGGCGAATTCTCGCTCGCCTCGCGCGCCTTCAACTCATCGAACACAGAGCACACCTTACAGTTGACGGAAACGGCGGTTATCAATCAAACAATCGTTAACGAAACGCGCTTTCAGTTTGTCAGGCGGCGCGCGGATCAACGCGGCGATAATTCGATTCCGACCATTAATGTGCTCGAAGCTTTCACGGGCGGCGGCTCGCAGGTCGGACTCTCCTTCAACGATGAAGACCGCTACGAGATTCAGAACTATACATCTTTCACGCTCGGCCATCATTCCTTAAAGGCCGGTGCGCGTTTGCGCCATGTGAGCATAGATGATTCGTCGCCGAATAATTTCGGCGGCACGTTCACGTTCGGCGGCGGCCTCGCGCCGCAGTTGAACGCGAGCAATCAAATCGTAACGGATGCTGCCGGACAGCCCGTGCTCGTCCCGATCACGAGCCTTGAGCGTTACCGCCGCACGCTCGCGTTTCAGCGACAGGGGTTGTCTTTCGATCAGATTCGCACGCTCGGCGGCGGCCCGACGCAATTTAGTATCGTGAGCGGCAACCCGCTGGCGAATGTCAGCCAGACTGATTTCAGCCCGTTCCTACAGGATGATTGGCGTGTGCGCCCCAACTTCACTTTGAGTCTCGGTTTACGATATGAAAAGCAGAACAACATCAACAGCAATCTAAACTTTGCGCCGCGCCTCGCCTTTGCTTACTCGCCGGGAGCGGGCGGCGCGCGTCGCCCGAAGACCGTGATTCGCGGCGGCGCAGGTATCTTCTACGAACGATTCGGCGAAAATCTCACGCTGCAAGCCAACCGCTTCAACGGCATCAACGAACAGCAATTCGTGGTGCGCAATCCATCCTTCTTTTTCACGGGCGCCGCGCCGTCGCTGCAAACATTGAGCGGCCTGACGCCGAGCACGCAGACCAACCGGCAAGTGTCGCCGACTCTGCAATCGCCCTACACGATTCAATCCGCGATCAGCGTCGAGCGGCAACTGCCTTTCAAAATCGTTTTGACAACTTCGTTCATCAATGCGCGCTCGCTGCACTTGCTGCGCTCGCGCAACATTAATGCACCGCTGCCGGGAACAATCGCTCTCAATTCGCAGTCCGGCGGCGTGCGCCCTTTCGGCGCAATCGGTAACATCTACGAGTACGAATCGAGCGGCTTTCTCAATCAAAATCAACTGCTCGTTCAAGTCAACAACCGGCTCAGTAAGAATATTACGATCAACGCAAATTACACTTTAGGCAGCGCGAAAAGCGACACGGACGGCGCAAACAGTTTTCCGGCGAACACATATGATCTCGGCGGCGAATACGGGCGCTCGTCTTTCGACGTGCGACACAGGCTTTTCCTCTTCGGCTCGTTTCAAATGCCCTACGGCATCAGCCTGAATCCTTTCGTCGTCGCTTTTTCCGGTCGCCCTTTTAATATCACGACGGGGCGCGACACCAACGGCGACAACCTTTTTACGGAGCGTCCGGCCTTTGCTTCAGACCTGACGAAGCCCGGCGTCGTCGTCACACGCTTCGGCGCGTTTGACCCGAACCCGTCGCCCACCGATACCATCATCCCGCGCAACTTCGGCAGAGGCCCCGCCTATTTTTCCATGAATATGCGCGTTAGCAAGACGTTCGGTTTCGGCAACGTGCCCGGCGCTAATAAAACTGACGCAGCCAGACCGCAAAGCGGCGGCGACGCTACCGGCGCTCAAGCGGGAAACGAGAGACCGCGCGGAGGCGGTGGACGTGGCGGCAGAGGTGGCGGTGGTGGACGCGGCGGTGCGGGGGGTGGCCCCGGCGGTGGCGTGTTCGGCGCAGGCGGCTTCGGAGGTTTCGGCGGCGGTGGACGTGTCGAGAAGCGTTATAATATGACGTTCTCGCTGATGGCGCAGAACATTTTCAATAACACCAATCTGGGACAGCCCATCGGCAATCTCAGTTCGCCTTTCTTCGGGCTATCGAATTCGCTCGCTGGTGGCTTCGGAGGTTTCGGCGGCGGCGGTGGTGGTGGTGGCGGCAATACGGCGGCCGGTAACCGTCGCGTCGAAGCGCAAATTCGCTTCAGCTTTTAAGACTTGAATTACTCACACGCTCAATGAAAGGATGATTGTAATGAAACGAGTGATGCTTCCGGCGATTCTTTTGGTGAGCGCAATGTTGCCCGCCGTGAACGCGCAGGAGAAACAGACGACAAAGGAGACGGGCGCAAGCCGTAGCGCGGCGCAAGCGAACATCGCTTTGGCGGCGAGTTCTCCCGTAGAGCTGGCGCGTGCAGCACTGGCGGCACAGGGCGGCGACAAATTCCGCAACCTCAAAAGCATGGTGCTCATCGGCTCGGTTGATCTATTCTCGCCCAACTCTACGCAATCCTTGCCGGGTAAGTTCGTGATCGTGATGGCGGGCGAACGCTTCCGGCTCGAAATTCAATCGCCCGCCTTTAACTTCCGGCAGACTTACGACGGGCAGCAGGGAAGCAGTTCCGTGCGCGGCATGGAGTTGCCGCCGCCGTCTAAATTCGGCTTGAACGTACTGCCGAAATTCGACCAGCCGGGCTACACCGTGACGGCTTTGCCGAACGACAAAAAGCGGCGCGCTTTTCGCATTGCCGATGCGGAAGGCAATGCGACGGATTTCTATGTTGATCCGCAAAACGGGCGCGTCGTCAGCTACATTATTCCGTACAACGGCAATCGCTTCGGCGTGGAAAATAGAACGCTCAAGGAAGTTGACGGCGTGCTTGTGCCGTACAGTTTCGTGCAGCGTCTGGAATTGCCGCAGGGCGCGTTCTTCGCAGAGTACAAAGTCAAAGACGTGAAGATCAACCAGCCGGTCAGCGACGATTTGTTCACCGCTCCGGCCAATTAAAACTCTCCGGCTTTCCTGAAAGAGCCGTAAGGTTTAAGCTCAACAGCACCGTTCCTGTCTTTCGTTAGGCGGGCGGTGTTGTTTGTGTTTACGGCGCGATAACTTTAGTTTACTTTGCGACGCCGCGTGCCGCAGAAGCGTTTTATGGCTGATACCCGTCACAAACAGATTTTGCCGGAGACGAATCGAGCAGAGATCGTTGTCTTTAGCCGGTTTGCTTTGATCGGTTTCATTCTCGCCGCCGGATTGTTTGTCGCCGCGCGGCTCTGGCATCTGGCCGCCGCGTGCCTCTGGTTCGACGAACTCTTCAGCGTCCACGCCGCACGCCACGAGTGGCGCGACTTGCTCTCCTTTGTCGCCGCAGACATTGTGCATCCGCCGCTCTTTTATTTGTTGCTTAAAGTTTGGATTACAATCGGCGGAGAATCCCTGCTATGGTTGAGATTGTTTCCGGCTGTGGCAGCAATCGCCACACTCATTCCGTTCTTCTTTCTTTGCAGAGAACTTAAACTGCGTCCCGCAGAAATCAATCTGGCAATCGTGCTGATGGGAGTCAGCGGGCATTTGATTAAATATGCGCAGGAGCTGAGGATGTACAGCCTGCTCCTGCTTCTGACGCTCTGCTCTCTCTTGCTGTTCGTTCGTTTCCTTAATTCCAAATCAAAGAAGCGCGTTGCGCTTTTGTTCGCCGTCAATCTGTTGCTGGTTTACACGCACTACTTCGGCTGGATGGTAATCGGTGTGGAATGGCTTGCGTTGCTGGTGTGGGAACGCCGGAAACTGTTGCTCTTTTCGGCAGCGAGCGCGGGCTTGGCTCTTTTCTTCGCGCCTTGGGCTTATGCCGTAGTGCAGGCCGGAGGAGCGAAGACGGAGAAGGTGGCTCAAAACATCGGATGGGCTTCGCGTCCCGGCCTGTATGAACTTGCGGAATATTATGCGAGCGTCAGCGGGCTATTAGACCCGCATCGAAGCGCGACATGGCTCGGCGGCTTCGGCGCTCTCGTGTTCGGCTGTTCCGTCGCGTTATGGCTCCGGTATTTCTTCAAAAGCAATCAATACGAAGACCGGCATCGCGTTCGCACTGTAAAATTACTTTTGCTGTTTTCTTTCGCGCCCATCGTTTTTGCTTTTTCTCTTAGCTATATACTTCCGCAATCAATCTGGGGCACGCGCCATCTAATCATCGCCGTCGTGCCGTACCTGCTACTGGTGAGCGTTGCGCTTCACCGCCTGCCTTTATATCAAGTCAGAATCACGGCGCTGATTCTGGTGGGCTGTTGGAGCTTGTTCGCCGCGTTTCTTTTGCTGGTAAGAACGGACGGTGATTACGTGTGGTGCGCGTGGGAGGTGCTGACGCGCCGGATGATTCAGGCCACGCCGAAAGATTCAGGCAGCGTCAACGTCTACGCTTTTGAAGACCTCGTCGCTTATCACGTCTGGTTTTCGCTGGACTCGGCGCACGAAAAGAGATTTCATGTTTCGGTGGTTAAAGGCGTTCCCGGCCAGTTGGAAGATGCCGCGTATTTTTTGCCGAGAAGATTCGACGAGGTGGCGGTCAGAGACGCGACGGCACTAAGCGAAGATAAATACTGGGTGGCTTTTCGTGAGGCTTCAACCAATCAGGATAGCTCGATCTTAGAGATGCTGTCGTCGAACGGCTATCAAGTGGGAGAAGGCTTTTCGGTAAACGCTTACGGCAACAAAGCTTTCTTAGTTCCCGTTCGGCGACGCTAGGACGAGTCGTCTTCGTCTCAACCGAACGGCGACATTTTACGTCTATCGCCGGGGATAACCGGCGAGCAATGGAGATTGATGATAAAGGCTACGCTGTGCGAGTCCGGTTCATCCCCTTGTTAGGCCGCGCGTGGAAGATAAATTGAGTCTTTCTGTCGCACACAAGGCGCGCTCTGACGGATCAGAGACTTTGTGTTCATCGGCTAAAGCATGGTACGTCTTTACTGCGTCTTCCCAGTGGTGGCCGCGTACTTCTGCGATTCCCTCAAGGTTAGTACATGCAACTCCGGGTGAGACGAGTTTTCGTGGTTGCGGCATACCGATTAAACACGTCACCTCCGCAGCAAGGTCATTGAAAAGAAAATACTCTGGCCCGAAATCAGTCCAAGAGACCTCTTGATTTTTTCTGATAGATTGCCGTAGTTGTTGACAAGCTTGCCGAAAAAGTCCCAGCGCCGCGAGTTGATTCGGAGTAAGTGTCCGTTCTGACGCGAGCTTCATCACAACTGCCTCGTACTTGCTTTCTGCATTAGCTCCTCTTGCTAACAGAGACCATCGGAGATCACCGGGAGTGCCAATCGGAGTTGCTCCTGGTTTACGGGATTCACGCCACAACCGGCCTACTTCCTTGAGTTCGCCATAAAGCTGCTGGAATTGGACAGCAGTACCTATGTCAAGTTCTTGCTGCTTCTTCCTAATATCCCAGCTAGCTATTATTTTTTGTCCCAAGAACCATCCAGCGGCAAGTAGCACAAACCCAAAAAGCGCCTTGACTGCTTCTAAAATAATACTGTCGGGCCATAGCGTCATAGACATGAACACCTCCTTATCTACTTTAAGAAATAGCGGCCTAACAAAGACTTAGCGGTAAAACCCGAATGTCGTGAGAGTTTGGCTTTTGACTTGCGCGCGCTAAACGCTCATTAGCTCCTGCTCTTTTGTTTTTGCGACCTCGTCAATCTTGCCGATGTAGGTGTTGGTCAGCTTTTGAATTTCTTCGAGGCCGTCGCGTTCGTTGTCTTCGGAGATTGTTTTGTCCTTGAGCATTTTCTTGAGGCGGTCATTGGCTTCGCGGCGCACGTTGCGGATCGCGGTGCGATGATCTTCGGCGATTTCGTGGACTTGCTTGGCAAGTTGCTTGCGGCGTTCTTCCGTTAAAGCAGGAATCGGAATGCGCACCAGCTTACCGTCGTTCGACGGGTTGAGTCCCAGATCGGCGGCGCGAATCGCTTTCTCGATAGCGCCGAGCTGCGTTGTGTCCCAGGGCTGCACGGTGAGCATCTGCGGTTCGGGAACGTGGACGGAGGCCATCTGGCTGAGCGGCGTCGGCGTGCCGTAGTATTCCACCATCACGCTGTCCAGCAAATTGACGGCGGCGCGTCCCGTTCGCACCGTCGCAATCTTGCGCCGCACGTCTTCAATCACCGCATCCATACGCGGGCGCGCTTCTTTTACCACATCCTTTTCACTCATTGTGTAGCTCCGTGTAAATCACGAAATTGTAAAACGAAGAGAATCCGACTCTTCATTTTTAAGTTATGAACTCTCCGGTCTTTGCACGCAGACGCGCGTGCCGACGTTTGCTTCGCCCATCACGACGCGCATGATGTTGCCGGGCGTAAGCATATTGAAAACGATGATCGGCAGATCGTTATCCATGCACAAGGAGATCGCCGACGCATCCATGACCTTCAACTGTTGCTCCAACACTTCCTGATAAGTGATGCAATCGTAGCGCGTCGCGGTCTTGTCGAGAACCGGATCGGCTGTATAGATGCCGTCAACCTTCGTCGCTTTGAGGATCACGTCCGCTTTGATTTCAAGGGCGCGCAAGGCCGCCGCCGAATCGGTTGTGAAATAAGGATTGCCCGTGCCTGCGGCGAAGATGACGACGCGCATCTTTTCAAGATGGCGAACCGCGCGGCGGCGTATGAACGGCTCCGCGAGCTGCGGAACATCAATCGCCGAAGAGACGCGCGTGAAGACGCCGACCTTCTCCAACGCATCTTGCAGCACGACGGCGTTCATCATCGTCGCCAGCATCCCTATGTAATCCGCGCTGGAGCGATCCATATTACCCGCAGACTTGGAGACGCCGCGAAAAATATTGCCGCCGCCGACGACCACCGCAACTTCGACACCCAACTCATGCACGGCCTTGATGTCTTCGGCGACGGTGCGCGCCACGTTAACGTCAATGCCGTAATTTTGCGCGCCCATCAACGCTTCGCCGGAAATCTTTAGCAGTATCCGGCCAAAAGCAGGCTTCGGTGCGCCGCTTTTTTTCGTTGATGTCGCTGCCGTCTTTGCCGCCATTCCAATCGAATCCTTTTACCGAACCAACTCGATACCTTTGTCGTAGTTGCTACGGCTTACTGTCCGCCGCCCGCGAGCGCCGCCACTTCGTCGTTGAAATCGTCGGCGCGCTTCTCCAAGCCTTCGCCCATTTTGTAACGCGAGAAACGGCGCACGGTGATGTTCTCTTTGATCGTCGCAATCTTTTCCGTCACGAGATCGCCGACCGTCTTCGCGGGGTCTTTGACGAACGGCTGATCGAGCAGTACGGCCTCTTCGTAGTATTTGTTTAAGCGGCCTTCAACGATTTTGTCAATCACCTGATCCGGCTTGTTTGCGTTCTTCGGGTCGCCTTTGGCCTGTGCGCGGGCGATGTCGCGTTCTTTGTCGAGCGATTCCTGCGGCACTTCGGTGCGCGAAACATAGCGCGGTTCCGCCGCCGCGATGTGCATCGCAATGTCTTTAACGAGTTGCTGGAACTCTTCGCCGCGCGCGACGAAATCCGTCTCGCAGTTGACTTCGACGAGCACGCCGACTTTGCCGCCCATGTGTATGTAAGAGCCGACCGCGCCTTCGGCTGCCGTGCGGCCTTCCTTCTTTTTCGCAGACGCGAGACCGCGCTTGCGCAAAATGTCAATCGCCTGTTCCTCGTTGCCGCCCGCTTCCGTCAAAGCGTTTTTGCATTCCATCATTCCCGCGCCCGTCTTCTCGCGCAGTGACTTAACCGAACTCGCCGTAATATCCGCCATGTCTATCTCTCCTGTTAAAAGCAGTTTTCAGTTTACAGTTTTGAGCTTTCAGATAAATATGAAGTTTTGCTGCTGAAAACTGAAAACTCAAAACTGTAAACTGCTCTAATCCATTAAAAAGCGCAGCCCGCAGGCGGCACGTGTCCGCAAACGGTGGCTGCGCTCGCCGAAAATCTTGGGTTAACGAAATTTGCTTGCCGGTCTAGCGGGCGACGCCGACGGACTCCGCGCCTTTTTCCTGTTCGGCGGAAGATGGATGGCGTTCTGCCGCTTCGTCGCCGCCACCACCGTCTGCGCCGCGCTCCGGCGCGCCCGTGCCGACTTGCGGATGATCGCCGACGCTATCGGGCTGTTGACCGATCTTTCCGAAGCCTTGATTGCCCGCCACAGATGTTTGCGCTTCGGCCGTAGCCGCCGCGCCCATGTCCGTCACATTTTCAGCTTCGCGTCCGGGTTCGATCCGCGTTGTCGCTGCTGCCGCTGCGTTGTTCTCGGCGCCGCTTGGTGCGCTGCCCGCAGAATCTCTCATTTCATCTTCGCCCGTTGCGCCTTCCGCAATCATCTGCTGGCCTTCGAGCACCGCGTCGGCGATGCGTGAAGCAAAGAGGCGAACGGCACGCAACGCATCGTCGTTGCCGGGAATAATATGGTCTATGCCTTCGGGCGAACAGTTTGTGTCAACGACGGCGACGACCGGAATGCCCAGACGATTCGCTTCCGCAACGGCAATCTCTTCCTTGCGCACGTCAATGATAAAGATGATATCAGGGATGCGCGTCATCGCTTTGATGCCCGAAAGATTCTTGTCAAGGCTGTCGCGTTCACGATCCAGCTTGATGCGCTCCTTCTTGGTCATCTTCTCGTAACGGCCGTCTTCGTGCATCGCTTCGAGGTCTTTAAGGCGCTTGATGGATTTTTGAACTGTCTGGAAGTTGGTTAGAAGGCCGCCGAGCCATCGTTGGTTAATAAAATACTGTCCGGCGCGCTGGGCTTCTTCGCGGACGGCTTCCTGCGCCTGCCGTTTAGTTCCGACAAACAGCACGGTTTTGCCGCGATCCTCCGCCACCGCATTGGTGACGAAATTGAGAGCGTCGCGGAACATACGCTGCGTTTTTTGCAGGTCAATAATGTAGATGCCATTGCGCTCGCCGAAAATGTACTCTTTCATTTTCGGATTCCAGCGCCGTACCTGGTGGCCGAAATGCACACCGGCCTCCAGCAATTCTTTCATCGTAACCGAAACCAAAAGATACTCTCCTTTGTGTGTGTTGGTTTAATGTACTCGCCGCCGCCCGCGAAACCCTTTTATAAGTTTCTCTCCCTCAAAACAGGAGAGCAACCAATCAAGGCAGCGACAATGGACTAGGACAGTTTCGAGTTTACAGTTTTAAGTTTTCGGATAATACAAGCAGACTTGCTGCTAAAAATTGTAAACTCGAAACTGAAAACTGCTCTTACCGTTTCGAGAATTGGAAGCGTTTGCGTGCGCCCTTTTGCCCGTACTTCTTGCGTTCTTTGATGCGGGGGTCGCGCGTGACGAGTCCGGCCTGTTTCAGTGCCGGTCGCAAGTCGGCGTTGAATAACATTAGCGCGCGTGTGATGCCGTGACGAATCGCTCCGGCCTGACCCGAAGGGCCGCCGCCCGCCACATTCACCAGAATGTCGAATTTGGCGGTCGTCTCGGTCAACTGCAACGGCTGGCGAATTATCATGCGCAGCGTTTCGTTCGGGAAATACTGCTCGAAGCCTTTTTGGTTAACTTTAACTTCACCGCTGCCGGGACGTAGGTAAACACGCGCCGTCGAAGTCTTGCGCCGTCCCGTGCCGTAGTATTGTTGAGTATCAGCCATTATCTCGTTCCCTTAAAATTTAGCGTTGCTTTTGCGCGGCGGTGGCGCGTGCGTCAATCGTGAAAGGCTGCGGACGCTGCGCACCGTGCGGATGCTCGGCGTCGGCGTAGACTTTCAGTTTCTTCGCCATCGCTTTGCCCAGTTTGGTTTTCGGCAGCATTCCTTTGACGGCGAGTTCGATGACGCGCTCGGGATGCTTGGCGAATTGATCCTGCACGGAAATTTCGCGCAAGCCGCCCGGATACAAGGTGTGATGGCGGTAGACTTTCTGATCCGCCTTTGAACCCTTGAAGACAGCTTTGCGAGCGTTAATCACGACGACGTGATCGCCCATGTCCATAAAGGGCGTCCATTTCGGGCTACGCTTGCCGGAAAGAATGTTGGCAACCTCTGTGGCGAGGCGTCCGACCGTTTGCCCGTCGGCATCAACGACGTGCCATTTGCGATTTTCAGCGAGACCGATGCCGCTGGGAAAGTATGTTGACATAGATGATTCTCACAGTAAAAGGCGTCAAAAACGCGAACGTGTAGAATACCGAACCGTTCTGAAAGTTGTCAAGCCGTGATCGAGCACAAGCAACGGGCGAACGAAGTGAAAACCGCGCTCTAGTGTGGCGAACCGTAGAAATGAAAGAAGCCCTCCGGCAATTTCACGGAAGGGCTTCTTCGTTTCGATGCGACGATTTTCCGGTTACGGCTTGGCAGAGGGCGGCGTTGACGAAGCCGGAGCCGTCTGGGTATCGGCGTCGCGGTGCTTGAGCGTCGGCGGCCCCGAAGGTTTCGTCGAAGAAGGCTGCGTCGAATTCGATGGATTCCGGCTATCGTTCGTCGAATTGCCGCTCGTCGAGCTATCGCCGGTGGCGGGCGTAACTGTTGTCGTAGTGTCGTCCGCAGAGCCTTGTCGTCGTTTGAGCGTCGGGCGTCCGGCCGGGCCATTGTTGTTGCTGTCGTCTCCGGCAGCGATGCTTCCGGCGGATGTCGCGCGGGCGTTCGAGAGCCTCAGCAGACGCGCCTTCACGCGCTGGAATTCCGAAGTGTTCATCACATACTCTTCGCGTTCCGGGAAGCGTGCGACGAGAGCGCGCGACGATTCGATGCGGTCAGTCGTCTGCGGGTGATCCGAGAACACCTTGGCGATTGTGCCCGGCTTCTTTTTGTTTTTGGCGAGCAGTTTCTCAAACATCGTGGACATCGCGTTCGGGTCGTATCCGGCGGCGTACATATATTGCACGCCGAGCCGATCCGCTTCGCCCTCTGCGCCGCGACTGAATTTCAGCAGCGACAACGGCAGCCAGAAGCCCGCCGTATCATAAATGATTTCACCGGCGATGCCGCCCGTCGCAATCGTCGCGGCAGTTGCTAGTATTTGCATTAGTCCGGCTTTTGTTTGATTCTCCATCGCGTGGCGGGCGGCAACGTGAGCGATTTCATGCGCCATCGCTCCGGCCAACTCCGCTTCGTTGTCGGCGGCGAGAAGCAAACCTTTGTTGACGTAAAAGAAACCGCCCGGCAGCGCAAAAGCGTTGACCTCGTCCGAGTCAATCACCTTGATTGTGAAGGGAACTTTCGCGTCCGAGTGAAGCACTATATTCTGGCCGACGCGATTGACATATTCCGTCACCGCCGGATCGTCAATCAGCTTGGCTTCTCGATCAACTTCGGAGGCCAACTGGCGGCCGACCGCCACCTCTTTTTCCGTCGAACCGCTGTGGCGGGCGATAATCCCTTTATTGATATTGCGCTTGCCGATCTGCGTCGGGTCTTCGTTAACGGGAAGTCCGTTGCTTGATCGCTGCGCGCCGGAAGCGGCGGGCGTTTTCTTGTCGCCGGATTTCTTTTGGTCGGATGTTTTAGCGTCCTGCGTTTGCGCGAGCGGCGCGGCGAACGCTGCTGTTGCGCTGACACCTAAACTAGCGACCAGCGCGAGGGCGGTAACGGAACGGGAGAAACGATGATTCATGACGAATGTCTCCAAAACTTGGGAATGCCTGTAAATTAAGAAGGGACGTTTTTGCGCGTGAATGGTGCGGCCTGTGCCCGCAGCAGAAACGCTTCTAAAACTCTTTCGTGAAAGATCGCCGGGCGAAGCATTGAACGTAAATCGAAAAATTCTCGCTGGCATCTATTCGGCACGCAGAGCTTTGATGCGGCAACGCGCTTTCAAGGTTGCGCGTGCCGGATAGCAACAAACGACTTGTAGCGCATTCACCAGACCTTCCCGCTATGCCGCCGCAGATTGTTCGGCTGATCCCTTGACGCTCATTGTAGCAGCACCAACGCAGTAAAAACAGAATGATTGCGGCTGTCTCATCGCCCGTGATACAGTTTTCGAGTAATCGCCGGGCTTGCCTCTCAAGCTGGAAAGGCGCTTCCAACTCGAATTACAACTCGCTTCAAGGACGCTTTGGACAGTAGATGAAACGTGCGCAGGATAAGATCAAGGATTTCGTCGAACCGCAGCATTTCGACGAGGTGCAAAAATATGCGGACGATCCGGCGCGGGCGTTGGCCGCGTACCGATTCACGGACGCGACCTCGGATTTACTCGCACGCTGGCTTGATGCGCTTGCCAATTTGCCGCGCGGACGTGGCGCGTCACGCGCGCTGGCAGGGCCGCGCGGCGTCGGCAAAAGCCATGCGCTGGCCGCGTTCGGCGCGCTCGCCGCCCTTCCCGAACTTCGCTCGAGCGTGGCCGATGTACACGTTGCGACAAGCGCACGGCGACTCTTAAACCGCCGCTATGTAGTGGCGCGCGTCGAACGCGGGCTGCGCCCGACGCTGACCGAAGAGATCGGTGTGGCGCTGGCGGCGGCTTTCGGCGGCGACGAAAGCGTTTGGCAAAGCGACCCTTCCAAGATGCTTGCGATGGCCGCCGCGCAAGCGTCGGATGCGACGCTGGTGCTAATTATTGATACAGCGTTCGGGCGTGAAGCGCGCGTTGTGCGCGACGACGGCGCGCTGCTCAGTCAACTGGCTACGGCTACCGAACACGTCGGAGCTTTTATCGCGCTGGCGCTTGACGACGACATCGAAGGCGCGGACGGAGCCAACGTCGCACTTGCCGGAGCCTTTCAGATTGACTATTTAGACCCGGAACATCTTTACCGCGTCGCCGACCTTCACCTTTTTCGCAAAAATCTGGAAGCGCGTGCCGGACTGCACGGTGTTTATGCCACGTTGCGCGCGGTTGTGCCGGGCTTTAACTGGAGCGAGCCGCGTTTTGCCGCGATCTATCCGGTGCATCCGCTGGTGGCTGAAATCGCGGCGGCCGTGCGCCTGTATGCGCCGACGTTTGCCTTTCTGCCGTTTGCCGCCGCCTCCGTCGCCCGCGCGACGAATCGCCCGGCGCTTTCTCTCATCGTGCTCGATGAAGTGTTTGACCGCGTCGAATACGATCTGCGTAAGGCCGAAGAGTTGCAGGGGATTTTTAAGGCTTACGATGAGTTGGCGGCAACGACTATCGCGCAGTTTCCGATTATGCAGCGTCTTCAGGCAAAGCTCATCTTGAAGGGGCTGTTCATTCTCTCGATGGACGGGCGCGGCGCAACCGCGCGCGAACTCGGCGCGGCAATGTTAATTTATGATGAAGCCACGCCCAACGTTGGTATCGAACGCATTGAAGCGATGCTCGTGCGCTTTGCGGATACTGCGCCGCAGGGCGCGTTGCAGAAAAGCGAGGATGCGGGCGAGACACGATATCGCTTTGTTATCAACGCCTCCGCCGGGTTCGATGCCGCGCTTGCCGAAGCCGCCGCGCGTCTTGCTTCCGAAAATCCTGCGGCGATAAACGAATTGCTGCGAACCATCGCCGCCGCGCGCTTCAGCGATTGGCCGTTCGCGGAGTCTCTTGCGCCGCCGCCCCACAACGAAGCTCCAACTGAGGCCGCGAACGATCCGGCGACGGCGGAGCTTTTAATAACTTGGCGCGGCACAGGACGCCGCATACGGCTCGGTTGGCGTTCGACAAATGCCGACGCGGAGACCGTTTCCGACGCCGCCCCACCCCCGCGCACGGACACTTACGAATGGGATATCACGTTGCTTGCACCCGGCGTCGCCAATACTTCTCCGCCTGATGCTGAAAAGCTCCTCGGGGCAGCGTCGCCCTTTGCGTTCTGGCGTCCGGCACAGCTTTCCGTAGAGGAGACAAATACGCTGCATCGCCTCATCGCTCTACGTGTAGAGGATGCTTCGCTCGTCGCCGGATTCGGCGATGTGGCGCGCGTCGCCGAACGCACACACGCCGCCCTCGCCGAAAGAATCTGGGCGCGCCTTTATCTGGATGAAGGCGTGCTCGTGACGGGCGGGGCGACGTTGTCTTGGACGGACAAAGCCCGCTCCGCGCAGACGCTCGCAGGGGCGCTGGCAAGCGTGCTTGCGCCGTTGCTCGGCGCGCGTTACCCGCAGCATCCCATTTTCACGGAGACGCTTACCGAGATAGAAGTCGCGCGGCTGGTCGGAGGCTTGTTCGGCGGCGCAAATCAAACGGACGCGGGCGTGCAGGAATTAGCGCGCTCTTTTGCCGCCCCGCTCGGACTCGCTTCTTCGCGCAACGATCTCTACACGCTCGAAGCAAGCGATCAGGCGCTCGGCAAAGCGTGGGTTCGTGATGTGCTGCAATTAACGGATGATGCCGCCGGCGCAGTTGTTTCGCTCGACGCGATAAACGAAAAACTCGGCCCCACGCCGTATGGTCTGGGACGTGAAGCGCAACGGCTTGTGCTGGCCGCGCTCGTCGCCGGACGGCGCATCGAACTCGTCACCAAAAACAAAGATCGGGTTGGTCGTCGCACGCTCGACCACGCGCTGAAGTGGGATGACATCGAAGGCATCGCGCGCGCCGCGACGCTCCTGCACAACGCCGAAGAATTAGCAGCATGGGCGCGCCTTCTCACAAACGATGCGACGCTCGTTTCAATCAATGATCCGGCTTCGCGCGAGAGCGTGCGCGCCAGTCTGACGCGGTGGTTGAACGATTGGCGCAAGCTCGATCTGCTGCGTGCTTTCGATAATTTGCCGGATGAAGGCTTAACGACGCGCGCGTGGAATCTGGCGGCAGCCGTGCGCAAAAGTTTCGGGGTTGCGGCCGAGTCCGTCGAAGCGGCGCTCGCCGATTCGCTTCCGCTCGAAGAAAGTTTGCAGCGCGTCGCCGATGCCTTCGGCGACGCGCCCGAAACCTACACACGTCTTTCGCAGCAATTAACGGAGTTGGAAAGTTTCGTCAGCGGTCTGGGGGCGCGTGAGAAGGCGCGCGCGTATCTCGCTTCGGCAGAGCCGACCGGCGCAAGCGAAATAGAGAGCGCACACCGCGAACTACAAACGATGGCCGCCGATGCGCACAGTCTCTTCGATGCGGAAGCGCGCGACCGCTTCGATCAGCTGTGGCGTGAATTTCATGTGCGCTATGTCGAGCTGTATGCTTCGGCGCACGACCGAACGGTTGGCGCTTCGTTCGACCGGCGCGGCGTTGACGCGATCCTTCGCAGCAACGAATGGCGCGAGTTTGAAGCTCTCTCGCAACTCTCTTTCCTTAATCGAAGCTTCGCGGATGAAGCAGCGCGCTTGCGCGAACGCTTGAAGAACACGCCGTGCGAGCTTCCGGTGCGACTGATGCTGCAAGATCAAGCCGCGTGCAGTTGCTCTTTTCGCTTAACGCGCGCCGTCGAAATTCAACAGCTCGCGGACTCGCTCGCCGGTGTCGTCAAACGCGGCCTCAACGCGCATCGCCGCACGCTCGCGCGCTGGAGCACGCATCTCGCGCACGCGCTCCAAGAGCACGCGCAAGATGCGACGGATGAAGGCGCACGGCAACGCTCTCTCTCTCTGTCCACAAGTTTTGCCGAAGGGCGCGTGCCCGTCGCGCTGTCCGTCTTCGATATAGAATTAATCGAAAGCGTGTTGCAGCGAACAGGCGCGCCGCCGCTGCGTGTCGCGCTACCCGCCGACGGTTACGGTCTTTTGACGCGCGATGAACTCGACGTGCGTTTGCGGCAATGGCTCGAAGAGTTGCCGGAGCATCCGGCGTTGATTGAAGTCGTCGGCGAAAGAAGCGAGCATGACGGCGATGCAGGTTGAGCGCGAATCTTCAGCACAGCGGATTGAAACGGCGGCGAAGAAAAGGGCAAAACGACGTGCTGCTGTTCGCCGCCCGCGCGCCTCAATAAAGTTGTCTGCCCGCACGCGCAAGCCGACCGTCTCGATTATCGGCGTCGGGCGTCTCGGTGCAGCGCTCGCCCTCGCCCTCGCAAAACACGGCTATCCAATCGAAGCCGTCGTCGCGCGCAAGCCTTCACGCGCGCAACGCATCGCCCGCCTCATCGCTGCGCCACGCCCGCGCGCACTTTCATCCGGCCAACTCGATCAACTTCCGCCAAGCGATCTGATTTTTATTACAACGCCCGACGACGCGATTGCCGACACTGCCGCGCAACTCGCCGCCCACACGTCTAACAGGATTCACAAACGAACCGCTTTGCACATGAGCGGCGCACTCTCTTCGGACGCCTTGCGGCCTTTGCGCGATGCCGGATTCGCAATCGGTTCGATGCACCCTTTAATCTCCATTAACGACGCGACGAGCGGCGCGGAGAATCTGCAAAAAGCTTTTTATTGTGTTGAGGGCGGGCAGCGGGCAATTGCGCTCGCGCGTAAGGTCACGCGAGATTTCGGCGCACGCAGTTTCTCAGTCGGCACAAAGCACAAAGCTTTGTATCACGCGGCGGCGGTCATGGCGTCCGGTCACATGGTCGCGCTCTTCGACGTTGCGACAGAGATGCTCGCGCAGTGTGGATTGCGCGGTGTCAGCGCCGCAGAAGTTTTGCTTCCGCTCGTGCGTAGCACAGTTGAAAATTTAGCGGCGCGTGAACCAGCGCAGGCGCTGACGGGCACTTTCGCGCGCGCCGAAGTCGACGTCGTACAGCAGCATCTCGCCGCCCTGTCTGCCGAAGACGATTCCGATTCTTTGCGTGATGCGCGCGCCCTTTACATACTGCTCGGAAGGCGTTCACTCAGACTTGCGGAAAACAACGGCGCGTCCGCCGGTGCTTTAACGGAGATCATGCGTGCGCTCGAAGAAACGAGCCGCCATCGTTAGTCGCCTTATCTCGTGGAAGTGTTTCAACTTTGCCTTCGTCCTTCCGGTTGATGTTAAAGTCAGTTTCGCTCCTGTATGTTGCCTTGCGCCGTTCGTTTCTTTGAAGTTAGAGTAAGCCTTCAAATTTTCTAAGAAGCCACCCGCGAAAGGAAATCTTTTAGCAGCAATGGAGAACACGCCCAGCGCAAGTTACAGTCTGACGCTCCGCGTTCGTCTGGCGAGCCGCACCGGAACGCTCGGCGAGTTGGCAACAGCCATCGGGCGCGCGGGCGGCGACATCGGCGCGATTGATATCGTCAGCGTCGGCGCGGATGCGGTCGTGCGCGATATCACGGTCAACGCCGCATCGAGCGAGCACGGGGCGCGTATCACGGAAGAGGTGCGCGGCATAGACGGCGTCGAAGTCGTCAATGTTTCTGATCGCACCTTTCTGATGCATCTGGGCGGCAAGATCGAAGTCGTCTCGAAGACGCCTCTGAAAACGCGCGCAGACCTTTCGATGGCCTACACACCGGGCGTCGCGCGCGTTTGCGAAGCCATCCACCGCGACCCGGAAAAGGCTTTCACGCTGACGATTAAGAAAAATACTGTCGCCGTCGTTTCGGACGGCACGGCGGTGCTAGGCTTGGGCGACATCGGCCCCGCCGCCGCGATGCCCGTGATGGAAGGCAAGGCGATGCTCTTCAAAGAATTCGCGGGCGTGGATGCGTTTCCGATTTGTCTTTCAACGAAAGACCCGGATGAAATCGTGCGCATCGTCAAAGCGATTGCAACGGCCTTCGGCGGCATCAATCTCGAAGACATCTCCGCGCCGCGCTGTTTCGAGATCGAAGACCGGCTCAAAGAAGAGCTGGATATTCCTGTCTTTCACGACGACCAGCACGGCACGGCAGTCGTCGTCCTCGCGGCGCTCATCAACGCGGTGAAGATTGTTGACAAAAAGATGAGCGATATCAAGGTAGTCGTCAACGGCGTGGGCGCGGCGGGCGTCGCGTGCTCGAAGATCATGATGTCGGCGGGCGTCCAGAATATCGTCGGCTGCGATCAAAAGGGTGCGCTGTATCGCGGGCGGCGCGAGAACATGAATTGGGTCAAGGATTGGTACGCGAAGAACACCAACCCGGACAACGAGCAGGGCACGGTTCACGACGTAATGCGCGGCGCGGATGTCTTTCTAGGCCTCTCCGTGCCGGGCACGATCAATGTCGAAGATTTGCAGAAGATGGCTGCGCAACCGATTGTCTTTGCGATGGCGAATCCGACGCCGGAGATTATGCCGGAAGAGGCCGCGCCATTCGTGACGGTGATGGCGACGGGACGCTCGGATTATCCGAACCAGATCAACAACGTGCTCTGCTTTCCCGGCATCTTTCGCGGCGCACTCGCCGCCCGCGCCTCCCAGATCAACGAAGAGATGAAACTCGCCGCCGCCCACGCCATTGCAGGGATCGTCAAACCCGAAGAACTCCACGCCGACTACATCATTCCATCTGTTTTTGATAAGCGCGTCGCCGAAAGCGTCTCCCGCGATGTCGAAGAAGCGGCATACAGAACCGGCGTCGCAAGGCGAGAACGAGGACGCGCCGACACGACTATGTAAAAGGCAAGTATTCTATTCTTCGTTGTAGTAATCCGAGTCCACGCGCTTGATCTGGTATTCAGCAAAGGTTGTCACTCCTGTGTTGAAATCAATCATCAACTCAGCTAGCTGTTGCCCATCAATTAAGACTACTTTCGGATCAATATGTGAAACATAAGCGTATGCTTCTGACGAAAAGGTTCCAGTTGTGAGAAACACACCTTTCTTTGCGCGCTTCCCATGCAAAGCTCCGACAAACTTTTGGATTTCAGGGCGACCCATTGTGCCTTCCCATTTCTTTGCCTGAAGATAAACGACATCAAGTCCTAATCGGTCTTCACTGATTATTCCGTCAATTCCTTCATCGCCCGACTTGCCTATCGCTTCACCTGCTTCACGACGAGAACCGCCATAGCCCATCTTTAGCAGCAACTCTACTACAAGCTTCTCAAAGAACTGCGGCGATGCTTCTTTAACGCGGGTAAGAAGCTCGGAAACAAGCCCATCACGAATTTTCTGATAGGCTGTCTCAAGCAATTCTTCAGGCGTTTCGACCTCATCTTGATGCACTTTAGCGTCAGAAATCGTTTCTTGATTCCTCTTGCGTGTTCTGAACTCGATAAATTCAGGGAATCGCTCAAGGTAATTTATGTCAATGCGTTGTGGATGTTCTTCAAGAACTTGCAATCCTCTCGAAGATATTTGGAAGTAGCCTCTACGTGTAGAAGAAAGAAGCTTAGCTTGAGCAAGATAAACTTTCGCCCATGCTACGCGATTTGCAAACACGCTCTGTCTTCCGCTCGGCAATAACTGTGTTCGTTCCTGTTCCGTAAGTTTGAGGTCGTCCGCGAGTTGGACGCGAATGTTGCTCATCGAATGCTCTTTTTCGTCAGCAGCAGCTCGCAAAAAATAAAGCATTAAGGTCTGAAAGTCAGGGATTGGCATATGTGAGAATCTCTCCGTAACGTGTTGCTATAAGATTCATTCAAAATACATCACGACTCCAATATTAAATAACCAATCCTTTTCCGCGCTACATTTAACTCAGACTATGGCGCGTAAAGATTGCGCGATTAAGGGAATGATGCGGCGGGGCAGCGCGATGGCTTCTTTGATGTGGCGGGCGTGTGTGAAATGGCCTGCGACGTAGAGGCCGGGAATCTTTGTCTCGAAGGTTTCGGGATCGTAGACGGGGATTTGCGCGAAGCCGGATTGGACAATCTCGACGCCCAGATCGCGCAACAGCGAGAGGTCTGCGTCCGCGCCGATTAAGATGAACACCACATCGTTTGGGAGCGTCAGCGTTTCATTCGTGTCCATTTTCAGCTTCACGACGGATTCCGTAATCTCTTCAATCTCCGTGAAGAAGGCGAGTTGCAAACTGCCGCGCTCAAGCTCTGCTTCAAGCGGCGCGCGCACCCAGGGTTTGATGGCGTTCTTCTTTGGATCGCGGTTTTCCCAATCGGTGCGCCAGATGGCAAGTGTCGTGCGCGCGCCTTCCTGCGCGAGAAAGAGCGCGGCTTCGGCGGCAGAATTTCCGCCGCCGACGACCATCGCTTCCTTGCGCACGTAAGGATACGCTTCCGTGAAAATGTGTTGAACCTTCGGCAACTCTTCGCCGGGCACGTTCAGGCGTCGCGGATACGCCATTGCGCCGACGGCGACGAGCACGCGCGAAGCGTTGTATGTTGTGCGCGTCGTGTGAACGCGAAAGCCTTCCGGGGCAAGCCGCTTGATGCGCAAGGCCGCTTCCCCCGTGTTGATGCGCAGATTGTTTTGCAGCACGAAGCGCACGTAGTATGAAAGCAACTCTTCGCGCGTCGGCTTTTCGCGGCAAGGTTGCAGCGCGCCTTCGCGCAGTTCCAACTCGTTCGGCGTCGAAAAGACCGTCTGTCCGATTGGATATTGATAAATCGTATCGGCGATCAAGCCTTTTTCGATGACCAGATAATTGAGATTCTCGCGCGCCGCCGCGTCCGCCGCAGAGAGTCCGGCGGGGCCTGCGCCGATAATTAATAAGTCTAAATGTTCGTCCTGCTGGTTCATTGTCGTTTGAAAAACATCCTCCCATGTTGCCGCATAAAACACAAATCCACGATTGCGTAAAGAGCACGGAAGAGTTTTCTTCGTGCGCCGTTCATTGCGCGCCGTAGAAATCGCTCGTTATAATGCTTCAACTCGGATTGTAACATCAGGACAGGCAAACGAAATTTCACGCCCGCGCAAATTTCAGGGCGTGGAATCAATCAAGCGGTAAAGCCGACACTGAGAGAGAACTGACAGGAGCGCTAAGTAAGTGAGCACAACGGAAGCAGCTTGTTTCAGCACGCCGGAAGAAGCGGGGCTGCGCGTCGAAGGCGTGCCGTTCACAGAGCTTCCGCACCAGTCGCGCCTGTTCCTCGAGTACCTGCGCGACCCGCTCGCCCTGCGCCGCTTTTATCCGTCAGCCGTACACTTTCATCACGAGCTGCAAACGCGCGCGCCGGAAGTCTTGACCGCCCATCAAACAGATCGCCGCGCTTTGTGTGATGCGCTCGAAGCGATGAACACAGCTTGGGGCGCGGGCGTGGAGACGATCAACAACATCGCACGCTTACGTGAAAGCTCTTGCGTCGCGGTTGTTTCCGGCCAGCAGGCGGGACTCTTTACGGGGCCGCTCTACACGATCTATAAGGCGCTCTCGGCGGTCAAGCTCGCAGGCTGTTTGCAGCAACGCGGCACGGCGGCTGTCCCGGTCTTCTGGATTGCGACGGAGGATCATGATTTCGCGGAAGTTGCGGCCGCCGAATTCATCGGGCGCGATTGTCGTCTGGCGACCGTCAATGCCGCACGCGAGATGCACACGGAAGGCGCGCCCGTCGGCACAGTCCTCCTCGATCAATCAATCAACAAAACAGTCGCGCGACTTTTAGACGTGCTGCCCGAAACGGAATTCACGCCCGATCTGCGCAATCTTTTACACGACGCTTACCAGCCGGGACGCGCTTACGGCGACGCCTTCGCGCGTATGCTGACGACGCTCGTCGGGCGCTACGGTTTGATTTTGCTCGATCCGCGCGACGCGGAATTGAAACGTCTCGCCGCGCCGCTCTACGACGCCGCTGCCCGCCGCGCTCCCGAAATCGCCAAGGCAATCGAGGAACGCAGCCGCGAACTCGAAACCGCAGGCTATCATGCGCAGGTGCTCGCCTCGCCCGATTCGTTTCCGCTTTTTCTACACGACGAAAACGGCGCGCGCCATGCCGTCACGCGCAACGCTGAAGGTCTTTACAAAGCGCGCGGGCTGCGTGATGAATACAGCGCGGAACAATTGTCAGAATGGGCACAGCGCGAACCCGAACGCTTTAGCCCGAACGTCACCTTGCGCGCCGTCGTGCAGGATTATTTGCTGCCGACGATTGCTTACTTCGGCGGCGCAGCCGAGATCGCTTACTTCGCGCAAACCTCCGAAGTCTATCGTCTGCTCGAACGCCCCGTGACGCCGATTCTGCCGCGCGCCAGCCTGACGGTTGTCGAAAGCCGCACGGGGCGCACGCTGCAACGCTACACTTTGAAATTGGCTGATCTGTTCGTCGGCCTCGACAGCATTCTCGCGCGCGTCGTCGAAGAACATTTAGGAACGGAAACCGCGCAGGTCTTCGACCACACGGAGGAAGCCGTGATGCGCGAATTGAATGAACTATCGGCGCAATTGCAGCTCGTTGATCCGACGCTCGCGGACGCGCTCGAAACAGGGCGACGCAAAATTACTTACCAGCTCGAAAACTTGCGCACACGCTTTCATCGCGCGCAGTTGGGACGCGACCGCGCCGCACATCGCCAACTCGAACGCGCCTTCGCCGCTCTCTACCCGAACAAAGCTTTGCAGGAACGCCACATCAACATCACCAGCCTCTACGCGCGGCACGGCTTCTACGTCATAGACTGGATTTACAATGCCATCAATCTCAGCTCTAACGACCACGAAATCGTGTATCTATAAATCGTGCCGGATACCGCATCCTCATAGAAGCGGGAGCGATATGAGAAGCGGGAAGTTGGCATCCGTGATCGGCGTGTGTTTGATATTCGGCATGGCCGTATTAAGCGATGCGCCTGCCCGCAATGTTGTCGCCGGTGAAGGTGTCTGTGCGCAAGATAATGTTGACGAAGTCCCTGACGATATTTCCCGCATTTATATCAGAGACGCGAAAAACGCGCTCGTGCCATTGCCGTATGAAGATGTCTCAACTTCCATGCCCGTTAGCGTCATGATGCGAAACGGCAGTGCCGGTTACGTTGAATTGAAAGGCGAACAATCGGAAGCAGTTGTCGCAAACTCCGACCCGCGCTTTTATTTATTCGTTATAGAGAGACTCGATCCGCCGCCTCATTTCTTAGTCGGCTTAACAAGGAAGAAGCGGGCACGGCGTTTGACTGTGCTTGCAGAGAAGGGGCGCAAAGGATTTACTCCTTTGACGGACGCAACCCTGAAGTTGCAGTATCGCATTCTCTCGCGTGTGCCGGTGCGTACCCGGACAGGCTTTATTATTTACGCGCTGTATGTGGAAGCGCGTCCGCTTGCTCCTCTCATGGCGGGTGAGTATGCCTTTGTCGGTGATAATTTTATCGGCATTACGACATTCCGTGTTGCAAGTGGAGGCTGATAAACGCTTGTCCAAAATTCGCGTTCTGACGGATCATCTGGCGAATCAAATAGCGGCGGGCGAAGTCGTGGAGCGTCCCGCTTCGGTTGCTAAAGAGTTAGTGGAAAACGCGATTGATGCGGGCGCGCGTCGTCTCGGCATAGACGTTGAAGCGGGCGGGCGCAGGCTGTTGCGCATCACGGATGACGGCGAAGGCATGACGCGCGACGACGCCGTGCTCGCCTTCGAGCGTCATGCGACATCGAAGATTAGCCGCACCGAAGATTTAGCGCGCATCTCAACATTAGGGTTTCGCGGCGAAGCTCTCGCGTCAATCGCATCGGTGGCGCGCGTCGAACTGATCACCAACACAGACGAACGAACTGCCGCGACGCGCGTGCTCATCGAAGGCGGGCGAATGCGCGACGTGAAGGATGCGGCGCATCCGCGCGGCACGACCGTCGGCGTGCGCGACCTTTTCTTTAATGTTCCGGCGCGGCGAAAATTTTTGCGCTCGGAAGCAACCGAAAGTTTTCATCTTTCCAATCTGGTGACGCATTACGCGCTCGCCCATCCTGAAATCGCCTTTACCCTGACGAACAACGGGCGCGAAATCTTGCGCGCCGCCGAAGCCGCAGATTTACGCGAACGCGCGTACCAGATTTTCGGTGAAGGCTTTCTCGAAAATCTGCTGGATGTCGGCGGCGGATACGAGAGAGTAGCGCGCGTGCGCGGTTACGTCTCAGCGCCGCGCGAAAGACGCAGCTCGCGCGATGCACAGTACATTTTCGTCAACGGGCGGTTTGTGCGCGACCGTCTCATAGGGCGCGCGCTCGCCGAAGGTTATCGCGCGGTGTTGCCGCCGGGAACGTTTCCTGTGGCGCTGCTATTTCTCGAAGTGCCGCTCGAAGAGGTAGACGTGAATGTCCATCCGGCGAAGACGGAAGTGCGCTTTCGCCGCGCTAGCGCCGTCGCCGATACTGTCCGCGACGCCGTGCGCCAGACGCTTGCGGGCGCAGGCTACGCGCGCCTCTCAAGCGTAAGCCTTGAAGCTCCAGAGCGCGCGGATGAATCTGCCGCCGGTCGTGAGCAGAACGAAACCCACACCGGCGCAATCCACAGTGCGCCAATCATAACTCAAGTACTCGAGACGCCCGCGCCTTCTTTCCTTCCTTCGCGTATGCCAATGCGAGACGAGTTGACGCCGCCAGCGCCCGCTTCGCCGCAACAAAGCCGGATAGCGTTCGGCTCTCCCGCGCCGCCTTCCGTTGACGCTTTTATGCGCGAAGAAATTTCTTCGACACCGCTTCAGTCCGATAGCTTAATCAGCGATGCGCAAGAGCCTCTCATGGAACGTGAGGCACGCGATTCGGAGAGTGTGGATGTTGAAGACCTTAACGATAACGCACAGGCGTCTGCCTTAATTGATAGCGTAGCGTCGGGTGTGGCGGGTGCGTTGCCGCCGCTCGCGTCCGCCGCGAGCCTCGTGCGTGAAGTCTCTTTGAAATCAATCAGCGGCCATATTCGCCCGCTCGGTCAGCTTGCGGAGAGTTTTATTATTGCGACGGACGATGAAGGCCTGTTGCTGATTGACCAGCATATCGCGCACGAACGGATTCTCTACGACGAGTATTTGGCGCGCGAGAATCAACGCACCGTCGAATCACAACATCTGCTCGTGCCGGAAACGTTCGATTTGACGCCCGCGCAAACTTCCGTCTTCGATGCGCTCGGCGATGAACTGGAAAAGTATGGCTTTAATCTGATGCGTCTTTCAGGGCGCACCATCGCGGTCAAGGCCGTGCCCGTTGATTTGCCGCAAGGCGACGCGCGCAATCTGCTGGCGGAAATTCTGGAAACGATGGACGCGAACAAGCGCCGCAACACGCGCGCTTCTTTGCGCGAGCGCATCACGGCCTCGCTCGCCTGCCACGCCGCCGTTAAAGCGGGAACGACTTTAGCCCCTGAAAAGATGCGCTGGCTGATTGACCGCCTGCTGACGACTTCTTCACCGACAACCTGCCCGCATGGTCGCCCGGTCGTCCTGCGTCTTGCCACACGCGATATACTACGCGGTTTTCACAAGTCTTAAAGGGGAGATAGATACGGATTATCGCACGAAAGTTTGAAAACTTCGCCGGATTTCCGAATCTTTATTCCCGCTTAAAACTGATCGAGTGTACGTAGCACGCGCGCCGAATCCGCGAGGTCAGGTAAAAGCGCGTCGGGTTCGTGCGCGAGCAATTCGGCTGCGGAAAAGGAGCGTCCGGTTGAGACGGCGACGGCGTGCGCGCCGAAGTGTCTGGCGCAACTGATATCGTTGGGCGTATCGCCGATAACGATGAACTGCGTGGGTTCGAGTGTGCGCTGAAGATAACGGCTGATGCGTGCGGCGGCAATGGTGGGCAACTCGCGGCGATCATGCGAATCATCGCCGAATGCACCGGGAAGTTGAAAGAAATTCTCCAGCCCGACGAGACGCATTTTCAAACGCGCTGCCGGTTCGATGTTGCCCGTGAGCAGTGCATTGCGATAGCGCGGATGATCTTCGATGAGTTGCAAAATCTCGCGTGCGCCGGGCAGTATTTGAAACAATTCTGCGCCAGCTTCGCCCGCCGTAACGCGCTGCATCTCTCGCATATAAACGTCGCGCAAATCGCGCGCGCGAAGGCGAATCTGCTCGTGCGTGAAACCTTCGTCGCGCAACGCTTCGGAGATAATTTGCAAGTCCGTCATGCCGGAGACTTTCATCTCCATTAGCCTGCCCGCCGTGCCGAACACTTCTTCGAGCACGGGAACCGTATAATCCTTGAAAGCTCCCGTCCGCGCCGAACGCAGCAGTGTGCCGTCAATGTCCCATAACACGATGCGCAATTCCTCGTCGCGCATCGCTGACAAGTCTTCAACCTTCATAATTAGCCTGCCTCTGGAGCCATAAAACATCTGAATGAAAGTGCTAAGCTACTGTAATGGAACAACTAAACCGTCGGTACGAATGTTCCAAAATGAATATTTATGTACGCTGTTATCGTCTGCCCTGCATTCCATTCCCGGTGAGAAGTTTCGCTTCAAGGCGATGCAACATATCATGAAAATTTTCTTGACAGACTTTGAATCCATGATTATGCTGCGCTTGCTTCACCGAAGTAGCCACTGTTGACGAGCGCGCCCGCTGGCTCTCTTCAACCCAATTTCAACAACATTAATTGAGATCACTTTTGTGCCGACTTTTCTCGCAATGGCATACCATCAAATAAGCACGAGTGCTTTTCCCCCTCGTCGTGTGCCTGAGAAGCAGCAGCGTAGCCGGTACGGTTCACCTTTATATGTCGCAGCTAATTCCATGAAATGAAAAATCCCGCCGCTACTTTGCAGGTAGCAACGGGATTTTCTTGAACAACACAGTCTTTGTCGCAGGAAGCGCCAAAGATGCATCGCCTAGTCAGCTACGCATCTTAGCGCAAAAGGCGGCATCGGCTCAACCCTTAATTTGAAGGAGCCGTTCCCCCATGACGCGCAACATCTGCTCGGATGCGAGCCGACAGGCTCAACCGCACCCTCTTTCTTCCAGTCGAAGAGACTTTCTCAATCGTGCCGGAACTGCCACCGCTGCTATTGCGGCGAGCGCCGTCACCTTACCGCCACTCTCCTGCTTTGGAGCAAGCTCCGCTCACGCTGCCAAAAATGAAGCGGCAGGCGAACCCGGCTGTTTTAGCGAGCGATTCGACGGCTTTTCACTCACGAAGTTCGACGGCACAACCATCGTCGTTTGATGGCATACGCACGCACCGAACTTATCCCGATAACAAAAAGTAGTTCCCAAACCATCTGCCCAAAAGGAGGGCACACGAGATGAATCACTCTACCCTTCGTCGAATTCAATGCAGTCTCTCAAGACGTTCCAAACTCTTCAACGTATCTGTGATGGTAGTATTGCTCGCTGTTCCCCTGTTGTTTGCTGCTTCGCTTCTGCGCAAGGCAGGCGCGCAAAGGGCGCACGCCGGGGCGATTTCAAATGCTGCACTAAGCTCACTAGGCACAACGTCTATGACGCACAGTCTTACTTTCGCTTACTGGTCTGTAACTGACGGCTTCAATTCATCCGTCGTGCTCAACAATGCCGGTAATGAACAGCTATCGGTCAGGCCGGTGCTTTACAACCTGAGCGGTCAGCCTCTGGTGGTTAGTCCTGTAATCCTTGCCACCAGACAGCAGCGCCGCTTCAATATTGCCGAGTGGATTTCGCAAAGCGGCGGCAACGATACATTCAGGCAGGGCAACCTGATTCTTAACTTCGACGCGCCGGATGCGTCCGGCCTCGGCGCACAAGTAACCGTTGCCGATGCTGCGGCAAGCTTATCCTTCGACGTGCCCGCCGAGATGCCGATGGGCTTTGTGTCGTCGCGCCTCGAAGGATTGTGGCAATCGGAAGATGAGAATTCAAGGTATAAACTCGTCCTGACCAATACGACCGATAACAGCATCCTTGCTCACCTGAACTTCACCGGAGATAAGGGTTCGGCTGCTACTACGGATAAGCTTGACCGAACGCTCGCGCCGCATCAAACAGAGGTGTATGATTTGAAAGACCTCAAACTTCGCCACGCAACGGAAGTCGGAAGAATGAATAAGTCGGGCGGCATCAGCATCACGCACACGGGAGAGCCGGGAGCGGTGCTTGCTTACGGCATGGTCTCTAAGGGCGCAACAGGCTTTTCATCGCACTTTCCCTTCGCTGATCCGGCTGAAAGGAAATCGCAGACCTTAGCCGCCGCGCACGTGCTGATCGGTAAGCCCGACACGCAGGGCTTTTCGCCCCAGACCTCTTTCACTTCGATGGCGACGCTACGCAATGCTTCGGATGCCGCGATTAAGGTGACGCCGACAGTGAGCTACACGTCCGGCGGGAAGCCTTATACGGTGGCGCTCTCGACGCTGCGGTTGACGGCGCAGCAGATCGAAACCCTGAATATCGGAGCGGAGTTGAAACGCGCGGGCGTGCGCGGGACGCTTACCGGAGCCGGACTGACGCTTACGGCGACGGGGCAGCCCGGCGCATTGATTGCGCATCTTTCCAGCTTCGACCAGACGCGCAACTACGTCTTCGATGTTCCGCTCAAAGACCCGGCAGATATAATGAATCGCTCGGGCAGTTATCCTTGGACGCTGGAGGGCGAGGCCAATAGCGTTCTTCACGTCCGCAATACGAGCGATCAAAAGGCGCTCTTTACCGTGCAACTGGATTACGAGGGCGGCAGTTACACGCTGCCGATGCAGGCGGTTGCGCCGCAACAGGAGATTGCGGTGGATATACGCGCGTTGCGTGACTCACAAATCACAGACAGCATCAAACGAGTAATCCCGAAGCAGATTACCAGCGGACAACTGACGTGGAATTCGTATCGGGCGCAAGCTGTGATCGGGCGGCTGGAAATCTATGACGCGAAGCAGCTGGTTGCCAGCAGTTACAGTTGTCCGAATTCATGCGAATGCGAACCGAGGACGGAGAGCCTGTGGACTGATCCGGGAGCAGCAAGTGCGCTGATCGGCGAGCAATTCTCAGGGCGAGTGCTGGAGACGACCAGAGGGTGCTTTGGAGCACAGTACGGCCCTTTCGATGTGACGAGCCAATCCAACTTATGGATTAGTGATACGAGCATCGCTACGATGGGGTGGATAGACGGAGCAGGCGCGCATATGAATGCGGTAGGAGTAGGCGAGACGGCTTTGAATGTGGAGTTTCCGAGTGGGCCGCAGCCTGATCAAGACCCCGTTTGTGT
>JBHENC010000009.1:88213-151237 GCA_046262295.1 Pyrinomonadaceae bacterium
GAGTTTCCGAGTGGGCCGCAGCCTGATCAAGACCCCGTTTGTGTGATGCCATCTACTTACTTCGTGACGATGCCGATTGCTATTGGGCCGCGAATTAGTTTCATTTCACCAGATCGTAGGCTGGTTGGAACGAGCGCCGGCGGCGCAATCTACGGCAGAGGGTTTACGCCCAGCACAACCGTTCAGGTTACGGGCTATGGTGTCGGCGTCGCAGGCGTTACATTTAATTCAAATTCTGAGTTGTCAGTGAGCTTTCAGATTACGCCTGATGCTACCGCGGGAAATCATGCGGTGACGGTCACGACTGCCGGCTTGGTAAGCAACAGTGTAAACTTTTTCGTGCAAGTGCCTAGAAGCCTTCAACTAGCTATAACTGGTGGTTTAATGACTCCTGTGAACGAAGATGTTAGAGATTTGGGAGGACACTTAGTAGCAACAAATCAGTGCGGAGTGTATCGCAACTATGGCTATTACCTACTGGATCAACAGGGGCAACGCATCTTCGACCCTTTCACGATTATGGAAGAGTTTGGTGGCTATAATGGTCCCTTCCCGCCGCCTACTGCTAGACTTGGCAACATTGCAGCAGGCAGCATTGTGCCTGATCTTCAAAATGTAACTTTCCGTTACCCGCGCTGCCTCATTGCCGGTGAGTTTGAAAGTTTCCTCATCGGATACAATGTTCTGATTGGTCAAACAATATATAGTTTGAGTACAATCGTCGGTGTTCAGCGGGGCAATGATAATGGTATTCTCAAAGTAGATGCCGAGATCGTCACCCCCTAAGCGAATAAGTTTTACCTTGAGGAAAACATGAACAAGACTAAGAAAGTGACAGTCGTTCTTGTAATGGCAATGCTGACAGCCGTGATCATTCATGCTAGCCAAGTCTCTGCAAGAGTTACAGCTGAAAAGCTCTTCAAAAGACAAGAGACGCAGTCAAATCTCGGCAGTGTAACGACCGCCGACGCGCTGGTGAGAGTACTCAATGCGGCGAATGTACCCGGGGGCATCGTGGTGGTGTCGCATTGCGATGAGCCGATTAGATATCCCGTAAGGCTAACGGATTCATCGCTACGTGATAAATTGAATTCAATCGTATTGGCTGACCACCAATATGTGTGGCAGGAAGAAAACGGGGTTATCAATCTTGTTTACCGCAACGATAATCCACCATTTCTAAATCTACACATTGCCCACTTCAAAGCCGAGAACGTAAAGACGGTATATGAGGCTCTTGATCTACTGCTTAGGACTCCCGAAGCGCAGGAAGGAATGCTTAAGCTTAGCTTAGGCCCTCAATTGCTTCGAGGAGGAATTGGCTACTATGGCCTACCCGCGAGCAATAAGAGCAAGGACAACCAAAAATTCACCGTGAATTGCGCAAATGTTACAGTACGTGAAGCGCTCAACGCTATCGCTCGTGCACATGGGCGGGGAGTGTGGGCATATTCACAGGCATACTGTAAGAGAGGAAACTTCTTTTCCATTGATTTTTTGGCACAGTAAGCATGAAGCGTAATCACCAAATTGGAAAAATCGCCCGCGAGTACATTGCATCTCGCGGGCGATTTCATGTTGCTCTATCTATAATAGGTACGGGCGAACTGAAGCTGACAAAATACAATGGCACTTATCAAGCGGCTGGAAATCATCTGCTTCACATTATAGATTTCCAGCTGTTACAGTTGCCCGAATTCATGCGAATGCGAACCGAGGACGGAGAGCCTGTGGACTGATCCGGGAGCAGCAAGTGCGCTGATCGGCGAGCAATTCACAGGGCGAGTGCTGGAGACGACCAGAGGGTGCTTTGGAGCACAGTACGGCCCTTTCGATGTGACGAGCCAATCCACCTTGTGGATTAGTGATACGAGCATCGCTACGATGGGATGGATAGACGGAGCAGGCGCGCATATGAATGCGGTAGGAGTGGGCGAGACGGCTTTGAATGTGGAGTTTCCGAGTGGGCCGCAGCCTGATCAAGACCCCGTTTGTGTGATGCCATCTACTTACTTCGTGACGATGCCGATACAAGTTAGGCCATTTGTACAAATTACGAGCGCAGATATAGGTGAAGATCGTATATCTGTTACGACTGGTCCCAATGGTGCTTTCGGACAGTTTATCCTTAGTTTGGTTGGTCCTGACGGAACAGTTGATATAGCCAATGTAAATGTGCCGGCTGGCAATGGAAATTTCAGCTTCAATGTGCCAAACCTGCCTAACAAAACTTTCACGTCCATACGAGGGGTTTTTGTGGTAAACGGTCAAACGGGAACCGGCTCGGGTGACTATAAGATCACCGTTCTGGGCGATTATTTGAATACTTGTTACAACACTCCGCTTGAAACGGACTTTGATGGTGGAGTTGTGAACGCCGGAACATCAACAAGTTCTTGTATGTGGTCATCTCTTAACTTCAGATCCAGATTCCTTAATGAAGTGAATGAGAATGGGAGCGGGATTGATAGTGTTGGCGTGGCACTTCAACTTGAGGCCTTTTGCCAGAACGCTCCTCCTAGCAGCCCGCCTTATAATGGTAAGAGGTATCGTAGACCGACAGACATAAAAACCAGTTGCGGAACCACACCGCGTCCTGATGTTTCTCTTGCTCGTGGGCCAAACTCGTCGCTCAGTTGCGGAACACCTCTTTATATTGATGGAATCGGGCGCAGAGTGGTTGAGGACAGAGGAGGTAGTGTGGCAACCAACCAACTTGATAATTACAGAGGCGTCGGTGTTGGGGTTTGTTCAGGATGGACTAATCCAACTCGAAAAGTTGTCCAACTTTACTAGAGGAGGTACATGAACAATGCTGCATAAAAACCGCTTGGTTCTTCTGAGTATCGTACTTGCCACGACGACCTTTGTCGTGGCGGCAATGGTTAATCGAAATCGCAAAGCGCCTCCTTATGGAGAGCTGGCTGAAAATAGCGGGGAGGGTCATAGTGCGTCTGCTGTTAAATCTCAGAAACGACCGCGCAAACCTGCTGCGGACAGCAAGCAAAAACAGGACTTGGTCGTTAGTCAGAACAAAAGTTTCGTCGTATACCACGATGCTTTCGATCCATACAAGCCATCACGTGAGCCTCTAGTATTTACTGTGGCCGATGCCCGCACCGGGGTTCCTTTTCGTTCCATCCCAGTCCAATGGTCAGCGAGATATATATCGTCCGTTAAATGGGTTAATGATCGGTATGTTCTAGTGCGTGGCGAAGCCGGTTTTCTTGCTGTTCTTGATGTCGAAGAAAATAGACAAACCCACAATCTGAGTGGTTCCAACTTTGACCTTTCACCAGACCAGATGCAGGTTGTGTACAGCTACGATTTCAATCCGCGTTATGGTGAGATTCCGCCTGAATACCAATCAGATTATGTGCTGTTCAGCTTAATCAAGCGATCACCAGCTTCTGGTCAAGTACAGGATAGGCACGACTCTTCTAACTACAAAGTGATCTATCCTGATCCACTTTCGTGGGGAGAGGCTGAACGGAGACCCTTTAATAACCTCAATGAGCGTCACCAAATTAAAGGTGGATTTGCTTGGAGGGCAGACGGACGAAATATAGCTTTTGTTGAAAATTACCGGCAAAGGCTGTGGCTAGTTGTTCTTCAACTAGATGTAAGCAACAACGATGTCGCCGTTAGCTCGCGGAGATTTGAGTTAGGTGCTGAGGCAACTGCTAACATCCCGGCACTGATATGGATGCCGAGCGGCATCCACATCAAGGTGAGCGGGAATCAAACGAACTGGTTGGTAAACTTGGATGCAAATACAGTCCAGTCTATACCTTAAGCAATTTCATCAAGCAGTTCTTCTGTAAGCTTGCATCAGCTTCAGCTTCAAGGCAGATGGGGATACCTCCGTCTGCCTTATTATATGTGCATCCAGCAATAATCGAAGAAAGAAAATCAGGGTGATCGGGCGGTTGGAAATCTATGATGCGAAGCAGATGATTGCCAGCAGTTACAGTTGTCCGAATTCATGCGAATGCGAACCGAGGACGGATAGCCTGTGGACTGATCCGGGAGCGGCAAGTGCGCTGATCGACGAGCAATTCTCAGGGCGAGTGCTGGAGACGACCAGAGGGTGCTTTGGAGCACAGTACGGCCCTTTCGATGTGACGAGCCAATCCAACTTATGGATTAGTGATACGAGCATCGCTACGATGGGATGGATAGACGGAGCAGGCGCGCATATGAGTGCGGTAGGAGTAGGCGAGACGGCTTTGAATGTGGAGTTTCCGAGTGGGCCGCAGCCTGATCAAGACCCCGTTTGTGTGATGCCATCTACTTACTTCGTGACGATGCCGATAGCCGTGGTAAGGCTCCGGGCATCAGTGATTAATCCACCAATCGCAAATGATGGGGCGGCTACACTCTCTGGGCAGCCATTTACCGTTCTAGTTGAAGCACTTAATGCTGATGGTTCGAGAAACACTAACTATAATGGTTCCGTTACAGTAAGCTTCACCGAAGGGCTGTCTCAAGGGGAGTCTATTTCTCCAGGCACGGTGATGCTTAACCAAGGTGCTGCAACAACGCAGGTAGTGCTTGTTTCCGTTAATGGTGTTGATAAAGGTAAGACCCTACTTCTTACGCCAGCAAGCGGCAATCAAGTTGCTGGTTACATAAATGTTTGGTTTTCCGTTACGATGAACCTCGAACGCTGGAGAAATTGCGGATTTGTTACGTGTCCATTTGATGGCTCGTACAACTGTCAGATGTCTTGTCCTCCATACCAGCGTCCTCAGAATTCTAATCCTTCTACACCTTATGGGCCTAGCGAGCCAATTGAATTTATCGCTGTCACCTCTAGACGCACGACCAACAATTTAGATGTATGTGACAGCGCCGTGCAGGTCAAGACTTCGAGCGATGGTAGTTCTCGGTCTACGAAGGTTTTGGAAGTCGGGCCAAGAACAAACGACCCCTATTGGAATAATTCTGGGACACCTAACGGGAATGGCGGATGTATATCTGACCTGTTAGCAACAAATCTTGGGCTAAATTACAGTTGCAATACAGGGACATTCAACATTTTCTTTAGATTTGGCCCGCAGTAAATCGGTTAGCTTCAATGCCAAACATTAGGTGGGGCTGCCTACGCAATGGGCAGCCCCAGAGCAAAGACAGGAAGGTGTTATATGGTAGCTAAAAATTCCCACCTCAAACAAAAGAACTTATTGATTAGCATTTCTATCATATGCTTAGTCTTATTAATCGCGCTGGTTTTTGTTGTGGCAATGCCTACACAGCAAAGTAGATTAACAAGTAATCTAAGTAGCACTAGGCTTGACCAAGATAAAATCCAGAGCGGAACAGAGTTTGATCCTTATAAATATCTTCCTGTCGGTTCAACAATTACTAATCCCAACAAAGATGTAGTGTTCGCTGACCTTGATGGGGATAAGAGGCATGAAGTGATAATCTTCTACGGCATTAGTAACACTAATATGAGTCCTAGTGTCGGTCTTCTGGTACTAAAGCTAGACGGCACAGAATACAGCAAACAATGGGAAAAGATTTATGACTTTGGAGTGTTCGGTGAACCAAGTGGAGTCTATGATTTGAATGGGAACGGGAAACCGCAAATTATTGTCTACCGAATAATCGGTGCTAGTTGTCCTGGTAAATTGGACATTTATGAATCTCACAAAGGCAAAATCGAGCCTATCACAGGCGCATGGGCTAATGATAGCGGTCAGTGTCAATCCGTAGAGATCAAGGACCTGGATAATGACGGACACTCGGAAATCATTGTCAAGGTTCAAAACTATGGAGTCAACCCCGATATATATCGTTGGGATCGAACGCAGTACGTCAAAAGTAATGATAAGTTTCCACAATACTACGATAATGATCTTGCGAAATTAATTCAGGAAATCTACGCCAAGGAAGAAGTACCGGCAGCAGACAGAGTAATGTGGTGCAAACAGGCTGTCGAGATTTACTTGCTTCAGCACCGTTATACCGAAGCTATCCAGCTTTGTAACGAGACGATACGGATAATTGATGATCCTAAACTGACAATACCCAATAGAATTATCAGAAAAGAGGATTCACCTGAAGAAAAAGCGCAAATCATAACATCATTTGAAAGGGAAAAGGCAGAAGAGAAAGCAAAAATTCATCGTTTACTTGGGAACATCTACAAGGCTAGCGGAGACACTCGGCAAACGGAGAGTCAATATTTAGAAGCGCAACATTAAAGACAATTTGTCCCACAACGGAGCACGCTCTGATCCCTTCGATGTGACGAGCCAATCCAACTTATGGATTAGTGATACGAGCATCGCTTTGATGGGATGGATAGACGGAGCAGGCGCGCACATGAGTGCGGTGGGAGTCGGCGAGACGGCTTTGAATGTGGAGTTTCCGAGTGGGCCGCAGCCCGATCCATGAAGTATTTGTCCGATGCCCGCTACCTACTTCGTGACGATGCCGATTGCTACCTCACCGGTAAGGTTCACTAGAGCTTAGCTATTCAATTAGCACGCGGAGAATTACTCGATGACAGCGAGCACGTCGCCCGCGTTGACGGTTGCGCCTGCGACGGCGCGAAGCGTCTTCACCACACCGGCGCGCGGCGCTTTCATTTCGTTCTGCATCTTCATCGCTTCAACGATCACAAGTCCTTCGCCCGCTTCGACCGACGCGCCCTCTTCGATTAACACGCCAACGATTTTGCCCGGCATCGGCGCGACGATCTGCGCCGTCCCGTTCAATGCCTCAGCGCCGGAACCTTGTCCTGCGCGCATTCGCTTCGGATCAACGACAGTGACCGCATAAGCTTTGCCGTTGACGTAAACTTCCACCGTTCCACTGTACTCCCCGCCTTTATCAACGCGGCATTGAAAGACGCGATTATCCGCCAGCAAAGAATAGTTGCCCGCAGCGATCTCGTGAGCCGTCAGTTCGTAGTTTCGCCCGTCAATCACAGCCGTCACGCGCGAAGGATCATGCGCGTCGCGTTGAAGCGTGAGTTCGTGCTTCTCCTTGGCGATTTCGACGATGAGTTTCATATGTTGGCGCGGCGTTTGATAAATAGAGATTGTTTGAAAAATTCAGATAGACGAACGGATATTTAAGTTCTCGAATTATGAAGAACAGCGCGGCCAGCCATGCGCCAGCGGCTCTGCTCAAATGATCCGCCACCGGAAACATCTTGCGTGACGGCCTCGCCTCTTTTTTGTCGTGAAAGAGAATAATCAAGTGCGGCGGCGATGATCGCCATATCGCGCTGCCGTGCTTCGTCAGCTTCATTTGCGGTGTTTTTAACTGCGGCGGCGGCGACCTGTGTTTCACGACGCGCGAAAAAGCGTTCGATGAAATTTGTGTCGAGCTTGCCTTCGATAAACTCCGCATCGCGCACGATTTCGCGGAAGAAGGGAAGCGTCGTCTTGATGCCGCCGACTGTGTATTCGTCTAACGCGCGACGCAGGCGATCAATTGCTTCGCCGCGCGTGCGCCCCCATGCGGCGAGCTTGGAGATCATCGGGTCATAGTAGATGGAAACTTCCGCGCCCGCTTCAACGCCGCCGTCGTCGCGTATGCCCGTACCGGCGGGGACGCGCAGGAAATTTATTTTGCCGGGCGCGGGAAGAAAGTTGTTGGCGGGGTCTTCGGCATAAACGCGGCATTCGATGGCGTGGCCGCGCCACTCGACATCCCCTTGCGTGAAAGAGAGCGGCGCGCCATTGGCGACCATAATCTGCTCGCGCACAAGGTCAATGCCGGTGACGAGTTCCGTGACCGGATGTTCGACTTGCAGGCGCGTGTTCATTTCCAGAAAGTAGAAATCGCGCGTCGCATCACTGACAAGAAACTCAATCGTGCCCGCGCCCGTGTAGTTCGCTGCACGCGCAATCCGCACCGCCGCTTCGCCCATCGCGGCGCGCAAGTCCGGGTCGTTAATCGGCGAAGGACATTCTTCTATCACCTTCTGATGGCGGCGTTGAATGGAACACTCGCGCTCGCCTAGATGCAGTGTGTTGCCATGCGTGTCCGCGAAGATTTGAATCTCTATGTGGCGTGGGCGCTCGATGGCTTTTTCGAGGTAGACCGCCGAATCGCCGAACGCGGCAGCGGCTTCGGATTGCGCCGCCTCGAAAGAAGATTGAAGTTCCGCTTCCGTTTTGACGAGCCGCATTCCTTTGCCGCCGCCGCCCGCCGAAGCCTTAATCATTACCGGATAACCGAAACGATCAGCCGTCTCGCGCGCTTCATCGTAAGACGAAAGCGGTTCGGTCGTGCCGGGCACGACGGGCGCGCCTGCTTTAATCGCAACGCGGCGTGCGCTCGTCTTCGATCCCATTAGTTCCATCGCTTCGGCGGTCGGGCCGATGAACGTCAATCCGGCGTCGCGCACGGCACGCGCAAACTCTGCGTTCTCGGCGAGAAATCCGTAACCAGGATGAATCGCTTCCGCGCCGCTGCGTCGTGCCGCGTCAATGATGCGGTCAATGCGCAGATAGCTTTCGGAAGACGCAGCCGCGCCGATCTCATAAGCCTCATCGCACACGCGCACGTGCAACGCCGTCGCATCCGCTGCGGAGAAAACGGCCACCGGCGAGATATACAGATCGCGGCACGCGCGCGCCACACGCACGGCTATCTCGCCACGATTTGCGATAAGAATTTTGCGGAACATAGTAAAGCAGATATTAGATGTCGGATGCCGGATGTCAGTGTTTGGCTCTTTCTAACATCCAGCATCTAACATCCGGCATCTGTCCTTAAACCACTACGGAATTGCCCGGCTGGTGCGGGTCGTAGCGAATGACGACGCGCGTGCCGGGCGCATAGTTAGCAGGTTGGCTGCGTTGTTCTTCGTCGAGCGGTTGCGATGATTCGTAATCAATACCGCCGATGCTGTAAGAGTAAAAAATGTGCGCGGGGTTGCCCGATTCATCGTCGCTGATGTCAATGATTATGCCTTCCGCGATGCGTCCCGTGCGCCTCAGGCGAGCCGTTCGCGCCGCTTCGTCTTCAGTTTTCTTGCGCCGAAAACGGCTCAGGATTGACATACTGCGATACTTTAATTCAGGGCGCGCGCGCGTCTCTTGAAGAGATCGGCGAAGAAATTTGCTGGAAGGGCGGAGGCGTTTCAATAAGTATGCCGTCGCGCATCGTTACGTCGTCGGGCGTGCCGATAACCTTGTCTGCTCCGGGCAGCGTTAATTCATAGTTGGTGAAAGACAAGCCCTCATCTGGCAGATCGCTTGTGCCGGAGACGGACGCATTACGCAACATCGTGCCGCGCAACGAATTTCGTTTCTTCGGCAAGCTGGCCTGTAAAGATGTCGGCTTATAGCCGCCCGTGTCCACAACGTCGAGCGCGGCGGCGATTGATCCGTCCATATCCGGCAAACTATGCAGTGCGTAGATGTCTCTGGTCGGAAACGTGCCGTGAAGCCTGCGGTATTCAAGCAGCGCGCGATTAAGCGTCCAGAGCGGCACGCGGGCGGCGGCGGCAGTTCCCAACTCGCGTTGACGCAATCGCTCCGGCACGGTGACGCCGATCAGCACGGCAGTCATCAACACCAACACCAGCGAGGACGCAAGCCCCGCATAAGCGATGCGTTTGCCGCCGAAGCGCAGCGGAGACGTGCGCACGAGCGCGCAGATGCTTGCTCCAGCCCACATAGAAACGAGGGCGGCGGGCAGCGCATACCACTTCAAACGCCACGCGGCGGTTTCGGCGGCGGAAATGATTGACCAGAAATTCAAAGTCGAGCGCGTGCCGGATTCAAACAGCGCGGCAGCGGTGCTGACGGTGAAGGCAAAGAGCATCACAGCGCCCGTTGCGCCGACAAAGAGCGCAGGGATATATGAGGGCAGTTCGACGGCAGGACGGGCGAGCGGTTCGCCGACGGCGCGTGCGCCACACGCGGCGCAACCCGTGTATAAATCGCCTTCAAACTTGAAGCCGCAGCAAGGACAAACCACTGTTCTCAATTTCCGATTACCTCACGACGAAATGAATAAAACTTTGACTCTGCTTAATCGGTGCGGGCGGCCTTTCAGCGCGCAAAATCCGGCTTGCCGCTTGTCTCCGTGCCGCCGACTTTAGATGCCGGAATGTTCGTTTCGGCTGCTATTGTTTTCTGCATTTGTGCGTCAACCAACGCCGCATCCGTTCGGTTGACTTCGCGCCATGTGTGGTACATACGATGCGTGAACGTCCAGAGCGAGCCGACGGCGAGAATCCAGAGCACGGCGGGCATACGGTTAGCGAACATATTAGTCGAACCGGGATGCGTCGAGAGAGCGCCGATAATCAATAGCACGACTCTTTCGGGGCGGCGCAAAAAACCGACATCGCATTTCAGAATCAAACTCTCGGCGCGTGCGCTCGTATAACTGACCATCACCGAACCCGCCAGCCCCGCGCCCGTCAAAAAAACATTGAGCGTTGAATGAAATGCGGTGTCGCGCGCGTAAAAAACCATCACGCCGATAAAGACGACCATATCGGAGAGACGATCAAGCGATGAATCCAGAAAGCCGCCGAAGCGTGTGACGCGCCCCGAAAGCCGCGCGACGTTGCCATCGAGCATATCGAAAAGATTGGCGACGATCAGAATAATGCCCGCCCAGAAGAAATAACCGAAGCCGAACAGCAGGCCGCACAGCACGTTGATGCCGACGCCCGTGACCGTGAGCAGATTCGGATTAATGCCGCCGTAGGCGAGCCATCGCACCATCCAATCAATGATACGTTTCGCCCCGCGCCCGATACTCGCCCCGAACACTGTGTAGTTTTTCTCCCGGTGGTTTGCTGGAAACAGATACTGCCCGCGCTTTTGCGTTCGCAAGCATTCAAACTAAACATCATAGAAATGCGTTGAATCGCTGTCAAGGATTAGCCGTCACCGGCAAAGGTCATCTTGCCACGTTACAGAAAACTTTCCATTCATTACAACAAAACAGCAGGTTGGCATTCTATTTGATTGGTATGCCGGTAACACCGCTGTAATCGTACGTTTATCAGTCAGACACGTTAGAAGGAGAGGGAAACATGAATGCTTTTGAATTGCTGAAAGAAGACCATAAAAAAGTGACGGCGATTTTCGAGAAGCTGGAGCCGACGACCGAACGTGCGCTCAAGACGCGCCATGAACTGTTTGCGCAGCTCAAGGAAGAACTCGAAATTCATGCTCACATCGAAGAAACGATCTTTTATCCGGTGCTCAAAAGGGAAGCGGAAACACGCGCCATCACGCTCGAAGGTGTTGAAGAGCACCACGTCGTCAAAATCCTGCTGAAAGAATTAAGCGAGCTGTCCGTCGAGACAGAGCAGTGGACGGCGAAACTGAAAGTACTTCAGGAAAACGTAGAGCATCACGTGGAGGAAGAAGAAGAGGAGATGTTCAAGAGCGCGCGTGAGGTGTTGAGCAAAGAACAGGCTAACGAACTAGGCGCGCAGATGGAAGCGGAAAAGAAACGGCAACAGCAGAAAATGGCGGCGGCACGCGCCTGAATAATTGAAACGGCAAAGGCGAACCGGCAAGCCCGAAGATGTTCTCGCCGAAGCCTTGCCGGTCGCGCTCCATATCCAACTATGAAAGCCCGGCGATGAAGCCTTGCCTGTAAATATAAAGCGTCTAAGCTTCAGTCGCGTTGTCGTGGATGGTTCTGAGGCGGCGAATCTCAAAGCGGCGCGCCCCGGCGGGTGTGCGCACGATGGCTTCGTCGCCTTCTTCTTTGCCCATCAAGCTTTTGCCGACTGGCGATGTCGTTGAAATCAGACCGGCCTGCGGGTCGCTCTCTTCGGGCGTCACCAGCCGGTAGGTCACTTCTTCCTCGCGCTCCGCATCGTAAAGCACCAGCGTCGAGCCGTAGGCGGCGCGGTCGTGCGGCACTTTCGAGAGGTCTATGGCTGAGACTTCGCTTAAACGCTGGCGAAGCTGCCCGATACGCGCGCGCACAATTTCTTGACGATCAAGCGCGGCGCGATATTCGGCGTTCTCCCGCAAGTCGCCGAATTCCAGCGCGAGTTTAATCTGCTTCGGCAGATGTATGCGCAACTCCGTCTCCAATTCTGCCAGCTCATCCTGAAGGCGCTGCTTGATTTCTTGTGTCAAAATTTTTACTCCGCTGCTTCGATGGCAAACCCGTTTCGCGGCCTGTGCCGATTAAATAAAATAGCCGTTGAAGGGTTGTGACATTTTAAGATATACTTTCGTCCGGCGTTTCTGCGCAATTATAAAACAGTCGCTCTTGAAACTCGCAGGCTTCTCTCCCAAGTATAGCTTGAACCGGAGAACGCACGTGCTCACGTTATTATTCGCTGCCCCGCGAAAGTGAGTGCGCGTTCAGGCTAACATAACCTCATCGCACTTAACCATCTTGCGGAAACCGCGCGCACGTCGCGCTCGGTTTGTGCAAACTTTACGGCGCAACAAGGGATTAAACGCGATGTCCTGTTCAACTCATTCTACCGGCAAATTAGTGCTCTTCGTTGACGACGATCCTTCTTTGCTGAAGTTGGGACACATCAGTCTCGAGCGCGCCGGATACCGTTTTGCAGGTGCAGCAAGCGGGCGCGAAGGCTTGCGTCTCGCCTGCGAGTTGAGTCCCGATCTAATTCTGCTGGATTATATGATGCCCGGCATGAGCGGCAAAGAGGTGTTCGCGGAAATCAACGCCGACCCGCGACTGCACCGCACGCCCGTCATTATGCTGACGGCGCGCACCGGCAATCAAGCCGAGCAGCGCGAACTGCTCGAAGCCGGACTCGCCGCCTATCTCTGCAAACCCTTCGGCCATTCCGAACTGCTCAACGTAATTGACAACGCGCTCATCATGAGCCAGATCAAAGAGCGCAACCGCGAGCTGGAAACGCAGGCGCGGCAATCGCTGGTTTCAACCGTGCGCGCGCTTATCTCGCTGCTCGCCGTCAAGGACAACTACACGGGCGAGCATTCCAACATGATGGTTGATCTGACGGAATCAATCGCACAACGCTTCCAGCTTTCGGATTCCGAAGTGATGAACTTTAAACTCGGGGCGCTGTTGCACGACATCGGCAAGATCGGCGTTCCCGAAAGCATACTACGGAAGCCCGGACGCCTGACGCCGGAAGAGACCGCCATGATGCGTCTGCACGTTGATTACGGCGAGCAGGCGATTCGCGGCGTGCCGCATCTGGATATCGTTCACGGCATCGTCAAACATCACCATGAATGGTGGAACGGCAGCGGCTATCCGACCGGCTTGAAAGGCGAAACGATTCCGCTCGGGGCGCGCATCGTCGCCGTCGTTGACGCCTTCGATGCGATGATGAGCGACCGTCCCTACCGGCAACGCTTGCCACAGGAAACGGCCATCGCACGCCTGCGCGAAGGAGCCGGCACACAGTTCGATGCGGAGGCCGTCGAAAAGTTAATCCAGTGCCTCGCCACCTACGACTCACGCCGCGCACGCACCATGAATTTGCAATTCCTTGAAGAGCTTTACACCGTCGCATAACACTTACCGGGCAGGAATCGCAAACGATCAGGGCGGGACTCTCACTATCGCTTTGCCTCACTTACGCCCTGCGCCGATGCCGTCTTGAATCGACCTGTGTAAATTAGCTGGAATCGCTTCAGAATGAATTATTTGAAGCGAACGGGTTTTTGTGTACGTTAAGGCACTCTTCTGTTATACTCCGCTCGAATAACTCATCTTTCGACATTCGGACGAGTTCCCCCGACTCTTTCCTTTTGCCGCTAGCTGTTGGTTTGTATCACGGCGATAAGTACACAGAGTCATCTGAATTTCCCGATTTTCAGACACGTATAAGAACTTATGAAAATTCTACTATATAACCCCGATAACGGGGTGACGCGCAATTTTATGCCGCATCTCTGGATGTTTCTGCTGCAAGCGATCACGCCGCCCGGCCATGAAGTCGTGCTCGTTGACGGCAACGCGCGCGCGATGAGTGATGACGAGATTGTGGAGTTTGTGCGCGAGAATAATATCGAACTCGTCGGCATCGGCGCGATGACCCGCATGATCGCCAAAGCATATCGCGTCGCCGATGCGATTCGTGCGGCCGGTGTGCCGGTTGTGATGGGCGGGCCGCACGTCACCGAATGCCCGGACGAGGCTCTTGGCAAAGACGGCGGGCTGCGCCATGCCGATGCCATCGCGCTCGGTGAAGCGGACGACACTTGGCCGCTGATTGTTGAAGACGCCGCGCGCGGACAGCTCAAAGAAGTTTACAAGCCAATTGATAATAAGGGCGTAGAGGTCAAGCCGACTCTGCAACCTTACCCGATCATTCCCTGGGAGACGCTCGACATAGACCAGTTCAATCTCGTCCCCAAATTTATTCGCCCTCTTTTAGAGCGGCACGGCGCGGGTTGGGGCACCTTTCACGTCATTCCAATCGAATCGGGACGCGGCTGCCCTTACGGATGCGAGTTCTGCACCGTCACGGGATTCTTCGGCGACTCAATACGCTTTCGCACGAACGAGAGTGTGGTTGAAGAGTTGTTAAGCTTGAAGCGGCGGGCGCGTCGTGATGGCGGTCAGGCCGCCGTCTTTTTCATTGACGACAACTTTGCGATTAACAAGAAACGCACCAAGTCTTTGCTGCGCGATATCATTGACGCGGGCGCGCAACTGCCTTGGGTCGCGCAAATCAGCGCTAACCTTTTGCGCGATGAAGAACTCGTTGACTTGATTGCGGAATCCGGCGGTAAGTGGATTTTCATCGGCATGGAGTCGGTTGACCCGGCGAATCTGGCCGACGTGAACAAAAATTTCAACAAGCCGGGCGAGTACGCGGAAGTGCTCAATCGTCTTGCATCACGCAACGTCTATGCGATTACTTCGTTTATCTTCGGCATGGACAACGACACGAAGGGAGTCGCCGACCGCACGTTAAGCGAGATTCATTCATGGCCGCCGGGACTTCCCATCTTCGGCCAACTCACGCCGTTTCCCGCGACGCCGCTGTATGACCGTCTGGCGGCCGCCGGAAGGCTCGCGCGTCCCAAACACTGGATGGACTTTGCGCCGTTCGAGATGGCGCACCATCCTTTGAAAATGACGATACGCGAAGCCCGCGCCGAAGTGGATCATGCATGGCGCACGTCGTACAGCCCGGAGAGAAACTTGGCCGCGCTCGATTTAATCAAAGATAAGCCGGTTGAGTATCGCGTTAGCCATTTGGTCGCGCGCCTCTTCTTTCGCGGCATCTACTTTCCGCAGATGACGAAGCGCGCATGGGGCAAACTCGTCTTTGACAACCGGCGCGTAATCTACCCGCTCGTGAAGGAAGCCGTCTCCAAATGGCGCACCGCGCGGCGCAACAAGTCAACCGTGACGGCTCCAGCTCGCCTTTCGTAGCGCCGTACATTCAGCGTGCGCTCTGCAAAGTTAGCGCACTAACCTGACAAAGCCGCTTGCATGTGCTATCACGCAAGCGGCTTTGTTCTATTACCCTTCGTAAGCTCACAGAAAATCGCCTGCCGATATTCGGCGGCGTGCGATGCTCGTCGCTTTTGTTCAGGATGCGACGAGCGCGGGCACGTCTATGTGGTATTTTCTGATCTTGCTGTAAAGGCGGGGGCGGTAGATGCCTAAGAGGTTGGCGGCCGCTTGTTTGTTGCCGCCGGTGCGCTGCAAGGTCTTTTCGATGACGAGCTTTTCGATGTCTTCGAGCGTCATATTCGGCGGCACGTCCCATCCCAATCCCTGTGCCGTTCCTTCGGGCATCGCGCCATTCTCAAACGGCAAATCCTGCGGCTCGATCTTGCTGCCTTTGGCGAGCAGCACGGCGCGTTCGATGACGTTCTGGAGTTCGCGCACGTTGCCCGGCCAGAGGTGCGCGAACAAACGCTGGTACGCCGCCTGTGAGATGCCCGTGATGGGACGCTCGTACTTGCGCGCGTACTCGTGCAGGAAGTGGTCTGTGAGCAGTTGGATGTCTTCGGTTCGTTCGCGCAGGGGCGGAACGTGAATCGTGATGGTGGAGATTCTGTAAAAGAGATCATCGCGCAGCATCCCGTCGCGGATGGCGTCCGCCGGTGGGCGATTCGTCGAAGAGATCAAGCGAAAATCAACGGCGTAGGTCTTCTCCGATCCGATCTTGCGATAGCTGCGTTCCTGTAACACGCGCAGAAGTTTCGGTTGCAGCTCGACGGGCATTTCGGCGATTTCGTCGAGCAAGAGCGAGCCGCCCGCCGCGTGTTGGACAAGCCCTTCCTTATCGGCGTGCGCGCCCGTGAACGCGCCCTTTGTGTGGCCGAAGAGTTCGGATTCGATCAACTCTTTGGGCAGCGCGGCGCAGTTCACTTTGATAAAAGGTTTCTTGGAACGCAGCGAATTGTAGTGAATCGCGTTGGCGATCAACTCTTTGCCCGTCCCGCTTTCGCCGACGATCAGGACGTTGGCATCCGATTTGGCGACCGATTCGATGGTCTCGTAAATCATCTGCATCTGCTTGGACGCACCGATGATGTTGAAATACTCGGCGCGCGTCGAAAGCTGGCGGCGCATACTCTCGGTTTCCGCCATCAATTCGCGCCGCTCCAGCGCCTTTTCGACAAGCGGGTGCATCTGCTCGAAATCGAAAGGTTTCTCGACGAAGTAGAATGCGCCCGCTTTGGTCGCTTCCACCGCGCGCGTGACCGTGCCGAAGCCTGTTACGACGATCACTTCCGTCGCCGGACGCACCTCTTTCATGTGCCGCAAAACGGCGAGGCCGTCCATGTCGGGCAGTTGCAAATCACAGATGGCGAGCTGATGCCCGCCGCGATCAAAAAGCTCTATCGCTTCGGCTCCGGTCGCCGCCGTGTCCACCGTGTAACCTTCTTCGACCAGATTCTGCTTGAGAGAATCGGACATCATCGGTTCATCGTCTATCACAAGAATGCGTGCGTCTTTATGTTCCACTTCTGCTTTACTCCTCGGAAAAGCAACTATCGGTTGTCGGGTTTAAGTGCAAAAAACTAAAAATTTAGAGACTTCTGAGAATAAAGAAATCATTCCGCCGGAGACTTGGATTCAGCCGCGAACGGCAGGCGAACGCGGAGAATGTTGGCTTCGTAGCCGGTCGTGCCGTCGTGCGCTTCGATTATTTTAGCGGCGAGCGACAAACGCAGCCCGTTGCTGCCAGCGAAGGAATGGAACGGGTCTGTATCTGCGTCCTGCGTTTGAACTCCGTGCCATTCAACGACGGCATCGGGCGGCACGTCTCCCGCCGGTTGATCCTGCGAGAGACGAATCGTTAGCGAAGTGGCCTCCGTATTTGGCGTCGGCAGTATAATCAGCGCGCCAATCGTGATTGCCTGAAAAGCTTCGGTGAGCGCCGCCGCATCGAATTCGCCCGCCAGTGATTCGGCCTGCGTCTCAAGATTAATTGCTCCGCTGCCTTCTCGCGCCAAAACTGTGTTGATGATCTTAACGAGGTCTGTGTGCGGCTGCCGCCGTAACTCGACGGGGCGGCCATAGCGCACGAGCGTCGTCATATCCGTTGCCGCGCGCTCGAGTCCGGCGATTAATTTAGCGACGGTTTCCTGCTCATCCGCCGGACGTTCGCTTTTCTCCATCCGCTTACGCAGAAACGTGGCATAGAGTTTGAGACCGTTGAGCTGATTCTTCAGATCATGGACGATTTGCACGGAAGCGCGCCCGAGATTTTGCAGGGTCTCTGCGTCGTGTAAGTCCGATGTTAATTGCTTCATTTGTTAGCGGGCTGCGGAAGCGTTGCGTTTTTCAGACGCCTGCGTTTGACAGGAAATTCAGACAACGTGTATGAATTAAGCCCAAGTTAAATATAAATAAGTGTTGTGTTTCGATGCGATATCTTAACAAAAAAGCTCTGCGTATGCTAGTCATGCGGCGGCATAGCGCGACAAAATAAAATTATTGGAAAGCTCTGCAGGCAATCATAGGAAGAGGAACGACGATGGGCGACAGCTCAAATCAAAAAGTCATGGTAGTTGAAGATTTTGAGGATAACCGCTTTATGATGAGGCGTTTACTGGAGATGAGCGGTTACAGCGTAGTGGAGGCAATGAATGGTGAAGAGGCCGTCGAGATAGCGCGGCGCGAGCAACCCAACTTGATTTTAATGGATTTGAGTTTGCCGCTTCTCGACGGGCTAGCGGCAACGCGACGTATACGCGAGCACGTAGAGCTACGCAGTGTGCCGATTGTCGCCGTCTCCGCACATGATACTGCGGATTTTCATGCCGACGCACTCGCCGCCGGATGTAACGATTACGTAACCAAACCAATTGACTTCGATCAATTAGAAGAGCTTTTAGGACGCTTGCTGCCGAAGAAGTGAGGCTCTTTCCTGAACCTTAATTAACGTGCTTCTATGTCCGACGACCGCTTCGCCGCTCTTATCAGGAAACACGAGGAAGCGATTACGCGCGCTTTTGTCGAAGAAGTTTACAAAGACCGGCGCACGGATTTGCAACTCGCGCTTTCCTATGAGCAATTAATCAATTTTCTGCCCGATCTGCTCGACGATCTGGCGCGTCTGCTGGATAAAAACACCGACTACGGCGAAATAATAGATACGGCGCGGCGTTTGCGCGCTCATGCTCAGGTGCGCTTTCATCAAGGTGTGCTGCTGGATGAGGTGGCACGCGAGTTGAGTATATTTCGCAATGTATTCAGCGATTTTTTGTGCCGGGAAGCCGGTGGCGCAACACGTGAGGATGCTTGGGAAATGTGCCGGGCGCTGCGTCTTGCGGATCGTTTGATTGACGAATTGAGCGTGCAGGCGACGGTGATTTACGCCGCAAGTATGCGCCCCCCGATTAAGACCCGCACCTCCATCTGGCCGCCGCCGCGCCGCCGCAAAACGGATTTTAGTGATGAATCGTCGTGAGGGACATATTCGTAGAGCAATACCTTTCCCGCGTAGCGTCCGTGCCAAGCTGCTGGTCATACTGGTCGCATTATCGCTGCCGCTGCTGATCGTCAGCCTCAATCAAATTAACAATTATCGCCGCAGCTTGGACGACCAGACGGCGATTATCGCGCGCATTGAAACAGCGGCGGCAGCAAGCGCGCTCACCTCTTGGCTTGAAGACCATCCAGCCGTTGTCGCCAAACCGGACACGCTTGCCCCCGACGACGCCAGCAAATTGAGCGCGTTGCTTCAAAGAAGCGCGACCGCGAACGCCAGTACAGACATCGCCGTTTTCGACGCGCAGGGCAAAATCGTGCCCGTCTCTTCTGCGCCCGTGCCGACTTTCCTAAAGCAGGCGGAAAATCTATCCGATGCGACACGATTGATGTGGAGCGACGGCGTGGAGCGCGTAACCAGCACCGCGCGCGTCGAGCCTTACGGCTGGAACGTGGCGATTGGCCTTCCCGTGCTGGAAAACAGCGTCGCAGGCCATGCACTTCTGACGCTCGCGGCGACATGGGCGGCGACGCTGCTGGCTTCTGCGCTGCTACTGGTGTGGGCTGTCACACGCTTTACAAAACCTTTACGTAAGCTTGCCGCCTCCGCTTCGACGCTCGGCGATGGGCAGTTGCAGGAGCGCGTGGCGGTTGAAACGGACGACGAAGTGGGCGCGCTGGCCGAAGGCTTCAACGTCATGGCCGCGCATCTCGAAAGCAAGTTTGACGAATTGCAAACGCAGGGAGCCTTTATCGAAGAGGTGCTCGACGGATTGCCGCTCGGTGTCGCCGTGCTCGACGCGAGCCTGATAGTGCGCAAAGCCAATCCGACTTTCGCCAAATTCGTCGGAGGCGATCCGGCGGCGCTTAAAGGGCGCGGCCTTTATGAAGCGGCGGCGGGACTTGCCGTGCTCAGCGATGTGGTTGAAGACGTGCGCCGCACGCGCAAACCGTTTGTGACTTATAGCCTGCCCCTCACTTTAGTCGCGCCCGCCAAAGCGAGCGGAGCGAAGATTGAACAAACGAACTTTTGGGACGTAACGCTCTGGCCGGTTACCGAGCGCGGCGCTGAACGCGGCGATCTGGTCGTGATTATGTCGGAAGTCTCAAAGCGCGTGCGCGCCGAAAAACTCGCTACCTCCGCTTTCGCTTCCGAACGCGCGCGTGCCGCAGAACTTGCGAGCGTCATCAATCAGATGAGCGAAGGCGTTATCATCATTGACCGACAGGAGCGGTATCGTATCAACATCGCGGCGGCTGGGATCATCGGGCGCAAGCCGAGCGAATTTCGTGACGGCGTGCAGGCGCTAATTGCAGACCTCGCCCTGCGAAACATGGACGGGCACGAAATCCCGGAAATGGAGACGCCGCTCGCCCGCGCGCTACGCGAGCGCCAGCAGGTAGAAGACGAACCTTTGAAGATCGTGCGCGACGATGGCGAAACGCGGGTCGTTGCCTTGAGCGCGACACCGCTGGTCGGCGAAGATGGCGAGCCGGAAGGCGCGGTGGCGGTCTTCCGCGACATCACGGAAAAAGTCGAGCAGCACGCGGAACTGGTTGCCGCCTACGAGCGTTTGCGCGAGCATGACCGCCTGAAGTCGGCCTTTGTCTCAAACATCAGCCACGAACTGCGCACGCCCTTGAACGTCATCATGGGATTGTGCCAACTGCTCGAACGCGATACTCAACTTCCGCTTGCGCCGCTACAGGATGAAGCCGTCAGACGCATGGAGCGAAACGCGCGCGCGCTGCTCGAACTCGTCAACGATCTGCTGGACTACTCGCGGCTTGAGTCAGGGCAGGCGGCGCTGCGCCTCGAGACTGTTGATGTGGCGAACGCAATTCAGGGAATCGCAGCGAATTATCTGTCCGAGGCGGAGAACAAGGGAATCGCTTTGCAGATTAACGCTTCGCAGGAGATCGGCGATATCGTAACCGACAGACATAAGCTGTCACAGGTGCTCTCCAATTTAATCGGCAATGCGATTAAGTTTACTTCCGCCGGAACAGTGGCGGTCAACGCCGCCGCGCTCGATGCCGAACGCTGGTATGTGGAAGTCAGCGACACCGGCATCGGAATGTCGAGTGAAGCACTCTCTTACATTTTCGACGAGTTCCGGCAGGTTGACGATAGACTCGCGCGCGCTTACGGCGGAACCGGACTGGGTTTAGCGATTACGCGCAAAATCGTTGAATTGCTCGAAGGCGAAATCACCGTTGAAAGCAAGCCGGATGAAGGCAGCCGCTTTCGCCTCACGTGGCCGCGCGCGATACGCCAGCACACCGGCACAGGCTCGCTCGCCGACCGCGCTGTGCCCGACCCCGCGATTCAATCCGCCGCCTTGCGCGCCCGCGCGCGATAGCGCAAACTTAAAAGCGTAGACTTATTCTGCGAACATTTGTTTTCGACTTTAGATGCCGTCCGAACACCTTTTGAGAGATGTGCCATGTCAACCACCGAACCGAACGCCGTCGCCGTTGATTCTTCGCGCCGCACAATTTTTATTATCGTCGGCGGGATCGGAATTGTTTTGTTCGCCGGACTCTTTTATTTAATGAGCCGCCCGGATCGAAGCGGTGCGGGTGTTGGGACGCTGCGTCTGGAAGGCGCGTTGCGCGCCGGGTCGCCGGACTTCGAGAAGTACGTCGGCCTCGTTAAAGTTGACGCGCCGGAAGCGACGGAAGGCACGCGCGCCATCGGCGACATCGTGATGACTTTGACGACGACGGTGCGCAACTTTTCGGGGCGCACCATCAGCGGGCTTGAGATGCGCGCGGCGGTCGTTGATCTTGCGGGCAAGCCCGTCAAAGAGCGCACAGTGATCGTCATTCCCGGCAGGCAACCCGCGCTTGAGCCGAACAAAACCATCAACGTGCCGGTGATGCTCGAAGGCTTCAGCAAAACGGACACGCGCGCCAATATTAAAATGGAAGTGACGGGGCTGCTCTTTAAGTAAAGAAGTAAAGACGCCGATTGATTGATGAAGGTGGCTTAACGATTGGCGGACACTTCGCGTATGAACAGTTCTTCGAGCGATTGCTTAATCGGTTGAATCGAGACGAGTCGCCCGCCTGCCTGCCTCAGCACTGCCAGCACCGCATCAATCTCCCGCTCATCATTGACTTCAATGCGCGCTCCGTTGCTCGTTGACGTTACGTCGGATTCATTGAGCCGGGGAAGCAATCCTCGCATCGTTTTCGCATTGACGCCCGCCGTTAGAATCTCGAAGCGATTGCCTTGATCGTGTCCCGCGCTGCGTTCGCGCAGTTCTTCGATTCGTCCCAGCTCGACGAGCCGCCCGCGATTCATAATGGCGACGCGGTCACATAACACTTCGACATCGGAGAGAATATGCGAGCAGAGGAAAACCGTGCGGCCTTCCTCACGAAGCGATGCGATAAGGTCGCGCGTTTCGCGTCGCCCGACGGGATCAAGCCCGCTCATCGGTTCATCCAGAAACACGATTTCAGGATCGCCGACAAGCGACTGCGCCAGCCCGACGCGCTGAAGCATCCCCTTCGAGAATTTGCGCAACTGTTTGTCCCATGCCGCTTCGTCCAGATGCACGCGCGCCAGTAATGCCGCCGCGCGGCGTCGTCGCTCCACCGCGTTGTAGCCGAAAAGCTCCGCGCAGTAGTCCAGAAATTCGCGTGCCGTCAGATAATCGTAGAAGTAAGGATTCTCCGGCAGATAGCCAATCGCGCGGTGCATACCGACATCATTGATATCGCGTCCGAGAATGCGCGCCCCGCCCGCGCTCGGATAAACAAGCCGCATCAAAAGTTTCAGCGTCGTCGTTTTGCCTGCGCCGTTTGCTCCTAGAAAGCCGAAGATTTCGCCTCGCTCGACCGTCAACGAAAGACCGTCCAGCGCACGCACCTTGCGCTTACGCCAGAAGCCCACTTCGTAATCTTTCGTCAGATTCTCGATTTCGACAACTGTTGACATAGGTTTGAAGAATAGCGGTCAGAAGTTTGAAGTCAAGAGTCTGGAGTCAAGAGTCTGGAATTTGGATACAGCATAATTTGTGTTCGCTGCTTGATTCGCGTGTGGAATCCATAATCTGTTTTTACATTCACTTATAAGGAACTTTGGACTGAAAATCGAGGTCTACGTCGCAGCCGCCGTTGCGTAAAACGTAGGGCGTGCCCGCCGGATCGAGGGGCGCGCCCGATGCTTCAATCCTGAGCCGTGCGGTTCGCAGTGTCGCCGCCACGTCCTTCCATGTCGAGACACAGCGTCCCGTGCGCGATTTGTAATCAGAGAGCGCGCGGCGGATTGCGTCGCGCTCGTCAAACGACGCGAGTTGCAGCAGGCGGCGCGCGGCCATCTCTTTAACCTGCTCGTCGCTCGCTTCATTCATCATCCGCGTGTACATCTCTCCGGCAAGCTGGCGGCTGCCGCCTTCCGCCGTCAGTCGCGCGCTCAATGCCAGCATCCACTTCGGCGCGTCGCGCAGTTTCGCGCCCGCTCCGTAAGCTGCGCTCGCCGCCGTGTAGTCCTGTTGCTGCCAGTAGATGTAGCCTAGATGCTGGTAGAGACGCCATGCTTCGGGATTGGCCGCAATGCCTTTTTTGAGCAGCGTGATGGCGGCCTCTTCGTTGACCGCCGGGAGCACCAGTGCGGCGTATTCATAAGCCGGTATGAATTGCGGATCGAGCGTCGTCGTCGCATCGAGAAGCGGCGCAAGCAGTCTTAAATCGAGCGGGCTTAGATCGTCTAACTGAATGCTGCCGAGGCCGCCGTGAGCGATAATCTTGCGCCCGACATATTGCAGCGCACGCATCCAGTACCAATCCGCGATAAGACCGTTGAAGCCCAAACTCAAACGTCTTGCCGTTGCGCCTGAAACATACAAACGCTCTTCTTCAAGGCGCGCGTCAATTGGCGGGCGATGTGCGTCCGTCCAACGCGCGAGCGCAACGACAGAGAAGAAGCCGAGTAAAATTATTAAGCACAGCGCAGCGGTCTTTCCCTTTGCGTCGAAGCGCCGTCTATCGGGAGAGACGTTAGCGAACGGATTGTTTCCGGCGTGCGGCGTCATTTGAAGTTGCGGCGATTGAAGATCAGGGTTGCGGCGGCCAGCAGAACCGCGATGTACACGCAAGCGTAAAGCAGCGCGGCGGCAATCAACGCGGGCGCGGGCGTTTGGCCGTATGCCGCCGGGGTGATGAAACTGTAATTGGCGAAGTTCGGCAGCAAATAGTAAAGCGCGGTGAAAAACCAACGCGCGCTCGTCGTTCCCATCGAACCGGCGAGCGTCTTTAAGTCCGCGCTAAAGTGGCTGATGATGAAGACGAAGAAAGTCAAAAGCGCGGAGAGCGCCGGGGAAGAGAATGAAGAAAAGAGCAACGCCACCGCCGTCAGAATCATTAACTCGAAATAGATGAGCAGCACGGCAGGCCAGATGCTTGCCGCGAGCGGAGTCCACCCGCGTTTGACGTAAACGAGCGCGAGCGATACGCCTGCGCCCATCACCGCGATGTTGACGAAGAGCGTCAGACACAAGCCCAGATATTTGCCCACGAGAAATTCGCCGCGCCCGACGGGTTTCGAGAAAATCGCGTAAACCGTGCGCCGCTCAAGCTCTTTGTAAACCAACCCGACGCCGACAAAAATGGCGATGAACGCGCCGAACAACAAACTCGCGCTCAAGCCCAGATCAACGATAATCTTCGATTCCTGTCCCGCCGAAAGCTCGCCCAAAAATATCGCGCTCGCCGTCAGCAAGAGAACGAACAGCACAAGGTTATACAGCACGCGGTCGCGCACGGCTTCGCGGAAAGTGTTGCGCGTAATCGCGGCGATGCGCTGCATCCTCTGGCGCTCCGTCGCAAAGAACGACGGCACGCGGCGTTGCTCTTCAACAGTATTCCAGTGCGGTGCGGGATCGATAATCTGCTCGGTTCTTTTCAGGAGCATACAAAATTAGATGAATGCACGGTTGATGCGAAAAATTCCAAAGCACTTAAAAAATACATGGCATATCAGACGATGACGCGCGAACCGGATTTTAACCGTTAACCGTTTTCAGTCAAAGATATTTGTCTGAATCATAACGGAGCTTGCGTATTGCCAAGGCGCGACGAGGCGGCGGCGAGAAGTTCCTGTTCGCTCGGAGGTCTTGGCAGCGGTCGCCGCTTGCTCTCTGCAATCACGACGAAGATCGCGGCGCGCGGAAAAAGCGCGTCCGGCACAGTGATGCGCGGGTCGGCGTCGGCGGCGATTTTTGCGGCATCGCTGCCATTGCGAATCAACTGCCACCAGCCGCGCGCTCCGCTTTCATCCAGCGAAAGCGCCTTCGCATATTCGCCGCCCGCTTCCTGCTGCCTTCTGATTTCAAGCAGCGCCGAAGCATGGCGAACGCGCAGAAAGACGGATCGCGGGTAAACATTAACGGCATACTGCAACGTCGCTTCCGCGCCCGGCAAATCGCCTGCTTCGGCTTCGGCAGCCGCCAGCGCCGCGAAACAATCGGAAGTGTTAAAGCCGTGCGCGACGGCGTAACGAAGATGCGCCGCCGCATCGCCCGCGCGTCCCTGTCCGTAAAGCCATGTACCGTAAGCGAAGTGTGTTCCCGCATCACGGCTATCCCAGAAGAGGGCTGTTCGGTAGCGTTGCTCGACACGTTCGCTCGTGCTGCCGGTCGCCGCCGTCGCCTGCATTATCGCATTCATCGCGCGTATGCCGCCCGCATAAAGTATGACAAGCGAGAAGACGAATGCGACGGACGCGGCAACCCGCAGAAGAGCGGGCGTGATAATGGCTTGCCCCGTGTCTTCACGAACACCGTGCGAAGCGGTCTGGCAAATAATCGCAACGGCGAAGAAAAAAACAAGGCCGCCCGCTAGCCATTGAAATGAATTAACGCTCGTGCCGGAAGCGAGCGCAAAGGCGAAGAGTCCGCCTCCCGCACCGAGCGCCGGAAGTGCTTTGGGCGAACGGCGTAGAGCGCGCCAGAACATCGCCACCAGCCCCAGACAGAACATCACGAATAGAATAAAGCCGACGATGCCGAGTTCGGCCAGCACCTGCACGTACTCGCTGTGCGGTTGCTGAATGCGTAACTCTTCGTTCATTCCGATAACCGGATTATCAACGTGTGCCGCAGCAAAACGCGCCCGCGCATCCGAAAAATTGTCTTCGTAAGTATACCCGCCGACGCCTAGTAGAGGATGCGCACGGAGCATTTCCAGTGCGATGCCCCAGTACAGAAAGCGCACGTGCAAGTTCGCATCGGCGGCAGCCGTAGATTGAAGGCGCGTCAGGGCGGAGCCTTTGCCCTGCGTGCCCGGTGCGGCCTGATGATAAAGCGCGGTCGTCAATTGCAACGCCGTCGCTGCCACAAAAGCCGCGATGAGAATCGCCGCGCGCGTGAAATTACGAGGCCGACAATTCCGTAAGGTGAGTGAACCGGCGGCCAACAGACCGAAGCCGATGGCTGCGCCGATGACGGGCGCACGTTCCATCGCTTGCAGCATTGCCAGCCATGCGAGCAGCGCGGTCGCGCCGCAGCCGAGAGCAATTTTAGGTTTGCGCACGGACAGCGCCAGCGCCGCAAAAAACGGAGCGACGACGGACATCATCTCGCTAAAGCCGCTGAAGAAATTGAATAAAGACCCCTGCGCGACGGGCGTATCCGACGGCGCACCGATGAACCAGACCATGCACGCGAGTCCGAGCACACAGATAACCGCGCCGAGCACAAAAACGGACGCGCGCAATATTTTAGGCCGAGCCACAATGCCGCGCACGAGCACGAAGAAGATTAAATACGTGCTCCATTCAAGCGCCATGTAGATAGTCTTGTAAGGAAATGTTGACCAGAGAATTGATGCCGCGTTCCATAGAACGAAGAGCATCATCGGCAGCAGGAGTAAAAGGAGTTCGCTCCGTGGAATCTTGAACGAGCGCGTGTTGATGCTTCTTGGGCGTTTGATGAAAAGCGCCAGTGTAAGACTGATGAGCAGCGCGATAACTATTTCCTGTCGCCATGGCAGGCCGCCGTTTGCGGGTCGCGGCAGCCCCGGAAGGTAGGGCGTCAGCATGGCGAGCGGCCACAGCACGGCGAGAGGCCGGAGCGGTTCGCGCATGGCTTGTTGAATGGAATACGGCATACTCGTTAAATAGAATGCGGGAGCCAAAGCCTTAGCCTTGTGCTCCCGCAGAATATCACAGATGACGGTGTGCTAGTTGCCGACGGGGTTACCGGAAGTAGCGGTCGGAACCGTTGCCGATAGGGTCGTGTCCGCGTAGATGACGCCCGCTTCATTCGAGCTGAACATCCGTGTCCCGGTCTGGCTGACGCCCGACTGCACGCCCGGTGTCGCACCCGAAACGTAGCTGGCGGCGACGCCAGCCGCCGCTGCTGTCGGAGTCACACCGAAAAGGTAGCCGCTCTTGGCCGTGGCCGCCGTTGTCGCATTGGCGACCGATGAATCAATCAGATTCTGTACTTGCAACTGGGCGAGGGTGCCAAAGGAGCCAGCTCCGGCAGTAGCATGATAAGTAGCTTCGGCACTGGTCAGGACACGCATGGTGGCCTGTGCGGAGCCTTCGTTGGCGGCGCGACGTGACGCGAGAAGATTGGGGATGGCGATGGCGGCGATGATGCCGATAATGGCGACGACGATCAAAAGTTCGATGAGCGAGAAGCCCTGTTGACGTTTGTTCTGCATTTGTTTCGTATGCTCCTTAAAAGAGGGTAAAAGGGGTTGAAGAGGCTGTCGCTAATTTTGAGGCATCGAAAGGCATTGCGGGGTGCGCTTCTCGTTGCGTCAGCTTCGGCCAAACAAGAATGTAAACAAGAGTTGTGCCACAAGGTAACGAGCGCGGCAACATGGCAACATGGCAACGTCGAAAATCTTGTAGGGCTACTACCATACGGGCGGCAGTGATCAAATTTCACTGTGTAGCTAAGCCCAACAGTGCGGGAGCGAAGTTCGTACTTTCGCCCCCGCAAAGAGTTGTCATGCTGTTGATGGTGATTGATTAGTTGCCGACGGGGTTACCGGAAGTAGCGGTCGGAACCGTTGCCGATAGGGTCGTGTCCGCGTAGATGACGCCCGCTTCATTCGAGCTGAACATCCGTGTCCCGGTCTTGCTGACGCCCGACTGCACGCCCGGTGTCGCACCCGAAACGTAGCTGGCGGCGACGCCAGCCGCTGCTGCTGTCGGAGTCACACCGAAAAGGTAGCCGCTCTTGGCCGTGGCCGCCGTTGTCGCATTGGCGACCGATGAATCAATCAGATTCTGTACTTGCAACTGGGAAAGAGTGCCATACGCGCCCGCACCGGCGGTGGCCTGATAAGTAGCTTCGGCACTGGTCAGGACACGCATGGTGGCCTGTGCGGAGCCTTCGTTGGCGGCGCGACGTGACGCGAGAAGATTGGGGATGGCGATGGCGGCGATGATGCCGATAATGGCGACGACGATCAAAAGTTCGATGAGCGAGAAGCCCTGTTGACGTTTGTTCTGCATTTGTTTCGTATGCTCCTTAAAAGAGGGTAGAGATGTTAGAAGTTTAATTCGCGCCGTTGGCTGCCGGTCTCAGGCTCTCGTGCCGCGCTGCGCGCGATGGTCAGCCTGATCTATAACAAACGGTGTGCCGCAATCTTCGGAGCGGGCAATAATCGAAGAAACAAAGGCATTTGCGACGATTTTGATAAAACGCGCGCGCCGACCGTTGGTTTGAAGGCGAGGTCTCGCGTCGCTCTGACAAATTGCGGCATCAGTAAAGTGACGGTTTCCGTCAACGTATCTCGGAAACGCACCGGACTGCTTCGTTATCTGAAAATGAGTGAGCGCGGCGGGCGTGCTGCTTGTTTTAATTTACGCGGAGGGGTAAAGATAAGTGTTCGACGCGGCAACGCGCGCCGGATTGAACGATAACACTGTCGGATGAAATTTGATAAAGGCCGGAAGGACTCGAAATTATTATGTCCGATTCAACCTACGACAATAACGAGCCGGTGGCGCAACACAATTCGCTCGCTAATTTTGAACGGCTGCTCGGCGAGCTAATCGAACAACCCGAACGCCGCACGGAGATTACCGCCACCATTGACACCGTGTTCGGCCAAGACAAAGCCATCATGGTGCTGGATATGAGCGGCTTCTCGCGCACGACGCACCGGCACGGCATCGTTTCGTTTCTCTTGATGATTCATCAAATGAAACTAATCGCCCGGCCATGTATCGAAGAGCATCGGGGACTGGTCGTTAAGGCGGAAGCGGACAATCTTTTCTGTTTATTCGATTCGGTTGAAGACGCGGTGCACGCGGCACAGGAGATCATACGCCGTTTGAGCACCGTCAATCTGGTGCTGCCGGAAGACCGTCGCCTGTATGCGTCAATCGGCATCGGTTACGGGCGCACGCTCAACATACAGGATCACGATCTGTTCGGCGACGAAGTTAATCTGGCGAGCAAGTTGGGTGAAGACGTGGCGGAAAGAGGCGCGGTGCTTTTGACCACTGCCGCGCAAGCTCAATTAAAGGATACGAATATTCAAAGCCGCGAAGAGACGCTCAGCATCTCCGGCCTCTCGCTGTCTTATTTTATTTTACAGAGCTAAGAGGAATCGGCGCTGCGCGCAGTGGCGTCGCCGCGCATCTGCGCCGTCAAATTGCGTATGCCGTGTTTGTCCAGCAAGTGGCGCAGCGAGCGCACGGATAGTTGCAGCAGTTCGGCGGCGCGCGTCTGGTTGCCGCCCGTTCGCCGCAGGGCTTCCAAGAGATAAGTCTTTTCGAGTTGATCCAGATGCGCGACGATGTTGAGGCCTTCTTCGGGCAGGCCGGAATCGGCGGCAACGCGCGCCGGATTGTAGCTGGTGATTTGCTGCGGAAGGCGATCCGGTTGAATCTCCGCGGAGCGTTCGAGGGCGACGGCGCGCTCAATCGTGTGTTCAAGCTCGCGCACGTTGCCCGGCCACGAATAAGCTTCCAGAAGGCGCAACGCTTTCTCGTTAAGCGAAAGCTCTCGTTTCTGCTGCGCGCAGAATTTTCTGGTGAAGTGTTCGGCCAACTCTGCGATGTCTTCGCGGCGCTCGCGCAACGCAGGCAGCTCAATCGGAATCACGGAAATGCGATAGTAGAGGTCTTCGCGGAAAGTATTCTCTTTGACCATCAAAGGGAGATTGCGATTGGTGGCGGCGATCACGCGCGTGTCTATTTCCGTCTCCTCGTGCGCGCCGACGGGACGCACCTTGCGCTCTTGAAGAACGCGCAATAGCCTGACCTGCATCGTCGGCGACATCTCGCCAATCTCGTCCAGAAAAATCGTTCCCTTGTTGGCCGCTTCAAATAGCCCTTTACGGTTGGCGGTCGCGCCCGTGAAAGAGCCTTTGACGTAGCCGAAGAGTTCGGACTCAAGAAGCGTTTCAGTGAACGCACCGCAGTTGATCGAGACGAAAGGTTTGTCGCGGCGTGCGCTTGAATCATGAATGGCGCGTGCGACGAGTTCCTTGCCTGTGCCGGATTCGCCCGTGATAAGAACGGTAGACGAAACATCTGCGACCGTTTCAATCATCTGGTAAACGGCCTGCATAATCTCGGAGCGCCCGATGATGTTGCCGAGTTTTCCGCGATCACGTTGTGCGCGTTTGAAAGCCTGATTCTCTTGAACGAGCGTTTGCTTTTCGAGAGCTTTAGTGACGATCAGTTTTAGCTCGTCAATGTCGAAAGGCTTCTGTATGAAATCGTCCGCACCGAGCTTGAAGGCTTCGCGCGCCGTGTCAACCGTCGCAAAGGCTGTCATCAAGACCAGCGCGACATCCGGCAGCAACTCGCGCGATTGACGCAAAAGCTCTATGCCGCCCATGTCCGGCATCTTCACGTCCGAGACGATTAGCTCGGCAGGTTCTTCGCGCAGCAACTCCATTGCACGCCGCCCGTTCTCCGCCGCGCGCACCTTATGCCCCTCGCGCCCGAACACGAGCGTCAGCAGCTGCCGCATACTTTGTTCATCGTCAACGATAAGAATATTTGCCATAGCGAAAACAGATGCGTGCTCTCAAAGCTCGGATGTTAGTCCCAACGCCCGCGCAAGCTCAAGCGTTATGCGGCGAAAATTCAGTGGGCTGATTCGCACCCGGCAGTTCGATGCTGATCGTCGTCCCGTGTCCTTCGCGGCTGCGCACGTTGATTGTACCACCATGATCGCGGATGATCTGGTAAACGATGGAGAGTCCCAGACCCGTGCCGCCGGTCGTCGAAGAAGAGAATGGCTCGAAGAGTTGTTCGACCTGTTCGGGCGTCATGCCCGCGCCGGTATCCGTGAAAGTGACGCGCAGCCGTCCATTCGCCGCGTGCGCGATCTCCGCGCGGAGCGTGCCGCCGTTCGGCATCGCTTGCAAGGCGTTACGCGAAAGATTCCAGAACACCTGTTTGAGTTGTGAAGCGTCTGCGCTCGTCATCACAGGCTCATGCGGAATACTTTCTTCGAGCTTATGCGCGGCGTGGAGTTCCGGGCTGTGGCGCAGCAGCGCAAAGGTTTCGTGCAAAGGTTCGCGCAAATCCACGTTGACGAAATCGCTCTGGCGCGGGCGCGCGTAAATTAAAAAATCCGTGATGATTCGATTAAGCCGGTCTGATTCACGCAGGATGATCTCCATCAACTCGGCCTGCGCCGAATCGGAGCTAATCTCGGATTGCAAGACCTGAATCGAGCCGCGCATCGAAGCGAGCGGGTTTCTGATCTCGTGCGCAATCCCCGCTGCAACGCGCCCGACCGCCGCCAGCCGATCCTGCCGCCGCGAAATCTCCTCAAGGGCGCGCACCTCCGTTAAATCCTGAAACGTGATGACGTGCCCCGTCGTCTCGCCCGCTTCGGAGAAGAGCGGAAAGATGCTATAGCCGAGCCGCAGCAGTAGACCGTCCGGCATCAGGCAGTTGGCCTCGAAGCGCGGGCTTGGCGCGTTCATCGCCGCCGCGCGCATTGATTCGTCAATCTTCTCGCTGATTTCACCGAAGAAAATCGAAGCATTTTGCCCGCGCACGTCCGTCGCCTTGTAGCCCGTGATCTCTTCCGCCGCGGCATTGAAGGTGTAAATCTGCCCTTCCAAATCCGTCGTGACGACGCCGGAGCGAATTGATTCGACAATGCGCTCGTGCAAGGCGCGCAAGTCTGCGAGCGTCTGCGTGGCGGCGATAAGGCGCACGGCAGAGCGCGACTGCCGGTCTGCGAGACGCGCGGCCAGCAGCCCGACGACAAGAAACGCAATGTCGTTGAGACCGATAGTCTGAATCGCTTTAACCGAAGAGGCGGCGGTAATGATCGGAACGTAAGGTTGTAGCACGCCGGTGATCGTGCTGATGCCCATGCCCGTGAAGAAGGCGACACACAGAATGGCGATTGCCAGCGCGCCGCGCGAGCCTAAAAAGATGCTGGCGATGGCGATGATGATGATATAGAGCGCCGCATAGGGGGAATAAATATCGCCCGTCGCCCAGACGACCCATGTCGCTAACATAACATCCGTGAATAACTGCACGCCGGTTTGTCGCCGTACATGAGCGAAAAAGCGTAGCGCGAAGACGTAGAAAATAGAGAGCGCGAGCACGACGAAGAAAATCGGCAGCGCGCCTTGAGCAGCGAAATATCGCGTCGCACGTACGTTTTGATCGCTCATCCACAGGGCGCTCGCCAGCAGAAGCAGCAGTGCGACGGCGAGCCTGCCCAGCGTCAGCCACCAGAGGCCGCGCACAGACTCCGCGTTCTCTTCCATGTATCCCCGATCTTCATCCATCGCACGCTAAGCCTAACACGGGGCGACGCCGCGTGAGACATCTTTTCCGACACGCCGTCAACAAAAACGCGGCACGAGAAACCGGAAAGCCGTCCTCTCAAGCGCCGCTTATTTCTTGTCACGAATCATTATGCCGCACGCGCGATTTGTTTGTGCGGATCATACTCGACGGCCAGATATCCGCGCGCGATAAATTTAAGCACCGCCGAAACGTGTTTGCATTCAAAGCCCGGTTCGGCGTTGCCGCGATACGCGAAGTCGGCGCACGTGCAGGCGAGGCATTTTGTTTCGGGATCGCAGAATAGATGATAATCGCGCTCGGCTGCACCGGATTCCGAACGCGCCATCCAGCCATACGGCTCCGCCTCAAAAACCCTGATTCTCTCCGAACGCGCCGCACGCTGCTCGGCCGCCGTAAAGACGTGTATTTTGCCCGTTTCCCTTTTCTTTGAAGCCATCGAAAATCCCTCTCGTTTCTTAATTTCGCGGAAGACATTATACCATCTTTAGCGCAAGTATGGAACATCGTGTTATCCGTGAAACAAAATGGAAAGCAAAATAGATCGAATTGAATTTTTTAGAAACTCGAATCTGGCAGATTCAGCATTAAAATTGATTGGCTTAACGCTTTTGCGCCTGAACGTAGGATGCAGATGGCAGTGTTTCGACACGCCGTTTTTCTGTCGAAACGTGTGGGCGGCGGGGGGCGCCGTTTGCTTGCTCCTTGGTTAAAGGCTACTATGATTTGTGAATTCCAAAAACGATTGTCGAGACATCTAGCCGGGCGCATATAAAGCTTTGCGCCGCGCTGTGCCTGTGCAGGTATTCGGTAAGCCGAACTCTCGTACGATTAGGAGCAAAGTCCGTGCGCAATGGTACGGAAATCCTTTCTTTAACTTTTGTATAAAGTTTTGCGAAAGATGTTATGTACCAAAGGCATGGCCTTTGAGCACAACGCAAGCATTATGTTAACGCGCATGGCCGGTTCTTGATGGGAGTCTATAATTAGATAACCCAGAAGACGCATCAGGAATTCTATTACGGGCGATTCTACGAGACCTGTTAATCAGGCCTTTTTTGCGTATGTACTTTCGCATAGCCCGATTGAGCGAGCCGCGACTTTGTTGCACCGCCGCGCAGTAATTAAACCGTAGAAGATAGCTTCGACGATCAAGGTTTGGGTAATACATTATGGGTATACAAGCGCTGGTCGAGCCTGTGTCCTGCGCGCCGCTGGAGTTATGGGCGGGTGTCGAATGTACGGTCAATCGAGTCGGCGACGACTATTTCGACCAAATTAAAAGCAGCGGCCACGATGCTCGCCTCACGGACTTGGACGCTTTCGCAGAATTAGGCGTGCGTGCTTTGCGCTACCCCGTGCTGTGGGAACGCACTGCGCCCTTTGATTTGCAGCAGGCCGATTGGTCTTGGGCTGACGAGCGTTTGCCGCGTTTGCGGCAACTGGGGGTTCGACCGATCATCGGTCTCGTTCATCATGGCAGCGGCCCGCGCCACACCAGCCTGCTCGATCCCGAATTTCCACAAAAGCTTGCGCTCTTCGCGCGCGCCGTCGCAGAGCGTTACGCTTGGGCGGAACATTACACGCCGATCAATGAGCCGCTGACCACCGCGCGCTTCAGCGGATTGTACGGACACTGGTATCCGCACGGGCGCGACGCCCTGTCGTTTGCGCGCACTCTGCTCACGCAATGCCGCGCGACGGTGCTGGCGATGCGCGCGATTCGTGAAATAAATCCGGCGGCGCAATTAATTCAAACGGATGATCTGGGCAAAACTTACAGCACGCGCTCGCTCGCTTATCAGGCCGAATTCGAGAATGAACGCCGCTGGCTCACCTTCGATCTTCTGACCGGGCGACTGACTCGCACGCAACCGATGTGGGACTATTTGCGTTGGACGGGCATCGAAGAAGCGGAGCTTGAGTGGTTTCTCGATAATCCGTGTTCCCCGGATGTCGTCGGTATCAACTACTACATGACGAGCGAGCGTTTTTTGGATGAACGCCTTGAGCGTTACCCGGCTTCCGCGCACGGTGGAAACGGGCAACACTCGTATTCGGACGTGGAAGCCGTGCGCGTCTGCGCCGAAGGCTTGGCGGGGCCACGCGCGCTTTTGAAAGAGACTTGGGATCGGTATCAACTGCCCCTCGCCATCACCGAAGCGCATCTGGGCTGCACGCGCGAGGAGCAGCTGCGCTGGCTCAAAGAAGTGTGGGATGCGGCGCGCGGGTTGCGCGAAGAGGGCGTTGACGTGCGCGCCGTAACCGCGTGGTCTCTGCTCGGAGCTTATGATTGGAACAGCCTGTTAACGTTCGACGCAGGCCACTACGAGCCGGGCGTCTTCGATTTGCGTGCGCCTGCACCGCGCCCGACCGCGCTGGCGCGAATGATGCGCGATCTGGCGGCGGGACGCGCGCACGATCATCCGGTGCTGGACGCGCCCGGCTGGTGGCACAGGCTGACGCGCCTGCATTACCCCGCCGTGAAACGTCGCGCGCGAAATTCCACGCCACATAATCAAGGTGTCAATATGGAGAGAGGAGCAAGCCGCCCGCTGTTAATCACCGGCGCAACCGGCACGCTCGGAGCCGCCTTTGCGCGGCTCTGCGAAGTGCGCGGCTTATCGTACAGGTTGCTTAATCGTCAACAGTTGGACATCGCCGATGCGTCGTCAATTAACGCAGCGTTCGGCGAGCATGAACCCTGGGCGATTGTGAACGCGGCGGGCTTCGTTCGCGTAGACGATGCGGAATGCGAAGTTGAAAATTGCCGCCGCGAAAACACGACGGGCGCGGCTCTCTTAGCTTCGGCCTGTGCGGAATGCGGAATCTCGCTGCTTACTTTTTCCTCCGATCTGGTTTTCGACGGCGCAAAGCAAAGCCCGTATGTCGAAAGCGACCGGCCTACGCCGCTCAATATTTACGGGCACAGCAAAGCGGACGCGGAAAGGCTCGTGCTCGATGCGTTTGCCTCCGCGCTGGTGATTCGCACAAGCGCCTTCTTCGGCCCCTGGGATGACTATAACTTTGTGACGCAAGCCCTGCGCACGCTTGCACAGGGACGTGTGTTCGTTGCCGCCGACGACGTGACGATTTCGCCGACGTACGTTCCCGATCTTGTTCAGACAAGCCTCGATCTGTTAATTGACGGCGAGCGCGGCGTGTGGCATCTGGCGAATTCCGGCGCGACGACGTGGGCTGATCTCGCGCGTCGCGTTGCCGAACTCGCGGGATTAGATGCTTCGCTGATTGAAGCGCGCCGTGCGCACGAACTCGGTTTAGCCGCACCGCGACCGCTCTACACAGTGCTTGCGAGCGAACGCGGCACGCTGCTTTCTTCGCTCGACGATGCACTCGTGCGCTATTTAAGAGACTGCGATTCGCGCTGGATGCCGGAAGTCCACGAAGACGATCAACCGCAACCCGCCCGCAAAACTTTTGCCGCCGGAGCGAAGTAATCGAAATATTGCCGATGCTGTTTCAGGATCGAAATAAATCAAGGAAGTAACAATTTGACGGACGAGCCTTTGTTCAAGAGTTTCTTTAGCGGTGGGCTTGAGTGTTCGACGCATCGCACGCGCGCCGGTCGCCGCCTCGATATGCTCGCCTCCACCGCGCACGATAATTGGACGCGCGCCGATTATTCGCGCTTGCAAGAGCAGGGTATGCGCACCGTGCGCAGCGGAATTCGCTGGCATTTAATCGAGCGCGAATCCGGCGTTCATGATTTTTCAAGCGTCCTGCCGATGATCCGCGCCGCACGTGAAACCGGCACGCAGGTGATCTGGGACGTGTGCCATTACGGTTGGCCTGATCGCCTCGATGTCTTCAAACCGGAGTTCGTCAAAAGCTTTGCGCAACTCTCCCGCGCCTTTGCCCGGCTTTTGTCAAATGAAACCGACAGCGTGCAGTTCATTGCGCCGGTTAACGAAATCTCTTTTCTCGCGTGGGCAAGCGGCGAAGTCGGCTACTTTTATTCGCGCGACGAAAAGCGCGGTTTCGAGTTGAAGACGCAACTCGTCAGAGCCGCTATCGAAGGCATCGAAGCTGTGTGGAGCGTGCTTCCGCACACGCGCATACTGCACGCCGACCCGGTCATCCACATCGTTCCCGATTCGGAAAAACCGCTCGAACTAGAAGACGCCGAAGGCCACCGCGTCGCGCAGTTTCAAGCATGGGATATGCTTGCCGGGCGAATGTGGCCGCAACTCGGCGGCGCGGAAAAATATCTGGACATCGTCGGCGTCAACTACTATCCGCACAATCAATGGATACACAACACGCTGCCCTTTAATCCGCCGGCAGCGATTAACCGCGCGCATCCTTCGTATCGTCCGTTCCGCGAAATCCTGCGCGAAGTTTACACGCGCTATCGTCGTCCGGTACTCATCGCCGAGACCGGCGCGGAAGGCGACGCGCGCGTTGATTGGTTGCGCTACATCAGCGACGAAGTCGCCGCCGCGATGCACGACGGCGCGCAAATCAAAGGCATCTGCCTTTACCCGATCATCAATCATCCGGGCTGGGAAGACGACCGCCATTGCCACAACGGTTTATGGGATTATGCAGATGAGACGGGCGCACGTGAGATTTACGAACCACTCGCGCTCGAACTGCGCGAACAGCAAAAGCGTTTCGCGCAACCAAGCCGCGCCGCACAAGACGAGCCGTCAACTCTTGTCTACGCATGAAGGAAACGAAGGCGCGTCTATGAAAAGCAACGCATTGGAATAGTCAGCTTCAATAATGCACCATTCTTTGATGTCAGACGTATTGCGCGGCGATGAAGCCGGACGCCCACGCCCACTGAAAATTGTAGCCGCCTAAGTGACCCGTCACGTCAATCACTTCGCCGATAAAGAAAAGTCCGGGAACAGCGCGCGCTTCCATCGTCTTTGATGAAAGCTCGTGTGTGTCCACGCCGCCGCCGGTCACTTCCGCTTTCCCGTAGCCTTCAGTCCCGTCCGGCATCAATTCCCATCTGTGCAGTTGGCGCGCGATCCGTTGTATTTCTTCGTTGGAAAGACGATTGACGGGCTTGGACGGCGCATAGAGTTGACACCATGCCTGTGCAAAGCGTTTGGGCAAGTGTTGGCTGAGCAAATTAGCCAGGTCGATATCGCTCTGTCGCTTCGTTTGAAGAATCTCCAGTGCGTTCTGTTCGGGCAAAAGATCAATTGAAAGGCCGTCGCCTGCGTGCCAGTAAGAAGAGATTTGCAGAATCGCGGGGCCGCTCAACCCGCGATGCGTAAGCAGTATGTTTTCGCGGAACTCCGCGCGATGGCAGCGCACGAGTGCGTCAATCGAAACGCCGCTCAATTCCTTCAACGCAGTTAATTTATGCGGAGCGAAAGTCAAAGGCACAAGCGCGGGGCGCGTCGGCTGGATGCGCAAACCGAATTGCCGCGCCACCTGATAACCGAAATCCGTCGCGCCGATCTTCGGGATGGATAATCCGCCCGTCGCTATTACAAGCGAACCGGCCTCGAAATTTCCCTGATTCGTTTCAACTACGAAAGCGGATTCTTTAACGACTTTGCGGACGACGCAATCGAGTTTGATTTCAACTTTCGCGTCGGCGCATTCCGCGAATAACATCTCTATTATCTCGCGCGAAGAGTCGTCGCAGAAAAGCTGTCCGAGTTTCTTTTCGTGATAACGAATGCCGTGTTTTTCGACGAGCGCGATGAAGTCGGCGGGCGTGTAGCGGGCGAGCGCGGACTTGCAGAAATTCGGATTGGCTGAAATGAAGTTTTCCGGGCGCGTGTTGGTGTTGGTGAAGTTGCAGCGGCCACCGCCGGAGACGGCGATCTTTTTGCCGATGCGATCCGCGTGTTCCAGTAGCAGCACGCGCCGCCCGCGCTTGCCCGCCTCAATCGCGCACATCAATCCGGCAGCGCCCGCGCCGATGATTATCACATCGCTCGTCATCTCTCTTTGCGTGAACTGCTTTCTTAATGTCCGGGGCTTTCGAGCGGCGGTTGCGAAGTGTAGAAGTCTTGATAAAAACGCGCCGTGTAGTCTTCGATGAGCTGTTCGATGCGCAGCGGATCATGCGACATCACGATCAAACCGGCGTGATAACGCTTGTTCATTCGCCAGACGATTTCGCTGTCCGCGTAGGCAGAGGTGTCCGTGTATTCCTGCCGCGCAAGCGAAACAATCAACCCCGCATAATCGTCGCGCGTGGGCGGCGGCGCATACTCTCGCTGGCCGCCCGCAATCTCGATCTTCGCCCACTCCGCCCACAGATTGACGCCGGTCGCCGCTTCGACTAACTCGACGATATTCGCGCCGCCGACGCGCGCCGAAGTTTCCAGAAAGTAAAGTCGTCCATCCTGCGCGCCCTTGATGAACTCGGTGTGCGAGACGCCGCGCAGCAAATTTTTTGTGCCAAGCACCAGGCGATTAAAACGCAATAACGCTTGTTCGTCCGCAGAGCCGCGCCGCATCGTGCGTGTCGTGAAGATGCCGCCGTGCGTTACGTCGAGCGGCGGATGCCCGTAGCGGTTGGCGACGGAGAACAAGACTTCGCGCTCGTAAACAATCGAATCAACGTGAAAGATGTCGCCGGGAATGTACTGCTCCAAAAGATAAAGCGGTTGGCGGTCGCCCAAGCTTTCGATGAGCGGCCAGAGTTCTTCCGGCGAGTTTACTTTCTTGATGCCGATTGCTCCGGCCTCGAAACGTGGCTTGAGCATCCAGGGCGGCGCAACACGATTAATAAAATCATTTATTCTTTCGTAGTTGAGGATGTGTACAAAATCGGGCACAGGCAGTCCGGCTTCCTGCGCGCGTAGGCGCATCGCCAGCTTGTCGCGGAAATAGCGCGTCGTCGTTTCGCCCATGCCCGGCACGCGCAAATGCTCGCGTAGCGCCGCCGCCGTCTCCAAATCGAAATCGTCGAGCGGGACGATGCGATCAATCCGTTCGGTGCGCGCCAGAAAGCTGACGCTCTTAATCACGTCTTCGCGTTGCCATTTGTGATTCACGTCCGGCATCTGAAAAAGCTCGTCAATATCTGCGCGCGGCCATTCGGGTGCATCCGCCACGCTCTGCGAAGTCAGCAGCAGCACGCGGCATCCCTGCCGCCTGCACTCGCGCAAAAATTCCGCGCCTTTCACGTAGCTTGCTAAACAGAGAATCGTCAACGGACGTGTGTCTGACATCAGCGCAAAAGCTCCTTTGCCTGTGATTATATCGAAGCAGTGCCGGTTTCCGCAGTCCGCTCGCGGTCAATCATGTAGCGCAGGGCGACGAGCACCGCGATGTTAAAGAAGAGTCCGAGCAGCGCCGAAAACTGCTCTTTGTAAAAAGCGAAAACCTGCGTGAGAAAAATCGAAACGAGAATCGAACGCTCGAACATCCTGTATGCGTTCAAACGGGCGCGACGCACCAGCCACACGCCGCACAGCACGAAGATGCCGGACAAAAAAGACGAAGCGATCTCCGCCCAATCCACAAACGACAGATGCCGTATTTGCCCGAAGACGAACCCGATTACGCGGTAGTCTAAAATCTGCTCGCGCCGCAATCCGATGAAGAAGATTAGCACGAAGACATAGACTGCTTTAACAAAGAGTTGCGCGATGAAGAAAAAGATAACGACGAAGCTGAAGAAAGGCAGTTGCGCGACGTAGCGATAAAAGTCCGCGATTAAATTTTTGATGCGCGTAAACAGAGAAGGGGACGGCGACGGACTCAAAGCCGTGCGCGCCAATGTCTGCTTGAGCGCCGCGACGAGTGGCAGCGCCCCGTCGCTTTGTTCCAGATATTTGAGCGCAAGCCGTTGCTCTTCTTCGTCCAGATCGTAGAGCGCGGCTTCCTCCATTGCGCGCAGGGCGTTGATTAAATACTCGCGGTCTGTGAAATTACCTCTCGCGTGAAGGATGCGCAGAACTAAAAAGAGCAGCACGAAGATCACGTAGATGAGCGCGACCGCCGGTTTGAAAAAATAATTATTGTCGCTGGTGATGAACTTCCCGACTTCATCAATAAACGCGCCGAAACCTACGCCGCCGAGAATCGCGCCAGCGGTAACGGCGGTCTTGCCGAGAAACGAAAGCAGAGTGATGATTGCGGCGAGCATCAGCAAACCGCCCCACAGCATATGCGCGATGTGCAGGCCGTTTCCGCCGAGTTGCGGATAGCCCGTGATGTTGAGAAATAACCGAATCGCCAGAATCGAAGCAACGGCGGCGACGAGAAAACTCTCCGCCGCGCCGACGGCTTCAAAATTGCGCACAAGTATGCGTGGCCTTTTCACGTTGCCCTATGTTCTATGATGAATGACGAAGACGAAGTGCGACGAACACGATAGCACACACGGAAAATTGATTACTCCCGCCGGAGCCTTTAACCATGCACAGCGACTTTATCAAAGTTAAAGATTTGACGATGCACGTGCGCACAGGCGGCGCGAACGCTCCCGAAGGTTCGCCCGTCGTCGTGCTCATTCACGGCCTCGGCGTGTCGAGTCGTTACATGATGCCGACGGCGAATCATTTAGTTGATTTCGCGCGCGTCTATGCGCCGGATTTGCCGGGCTTCGGCCTCAGCGAAAAGCCGCCGCAGCCGTTTTCGGTTAGCGAGTTGGCGGATTATTTGCTCGCATGGATGGATGCCGCAAACATCGAGCGCGCGGCTTTCGTCGGCAACTCTTTCGGCGCGCAGATCGTCGTTGATTTGGCGGTGCGTTATCCGCAACGTGTCGAGCGCGCCGTGCTCATCGCGCTAACCGTTGACCCGCACGCGCGCCACGCTCTTCGTCAAATAGCGCGCCTGCTGCTGGACGCGACGCGCGAACCATTTTCAATGCTCCCGATAGCTGTCGGCGACTATTTCAGAGCGGGCATCAGGCGCGCCGCCCGCACGCTTCGTTTCGCGCTCGCCGATCCGATTGAAAAGAAACTGCCACGCATGGCAGCGCCCGTGCTCTTGATACGCGGCGGACGCGACCCAATCGTGCCGCAACGCTGGACGAACGAAGCCGCGCAGCTTTTGCCGCACGCGCGCCTTGAAATAATTCCGCACGCCGCCCACGCCGTCAACTATAACTCGCCCGTAGAACTCGTTTCTTTATTAGCGCCGTTTCTCCGTGAGCCTCTCAAATAATTCAGATTAATGTTAATTCTGAGCGGCGTCGAATAAGCATAGAAAAGCCCGGCTGCGCTCTCCCCTTCGCCGCCGGGCTTTTCCGTTACAGTCGCCGCTTATAACAGCGAGCGACCGATCTCAAATTTTAGTGTCTGGCAAATTAGTAACGGCGATTGCGGTTACGCAACTTGTAGGTGTAGAGAGCCGAGCCGCCCGCGCCTGACAATGCGCCGATGCCTGCACCTTTTTTGCCGCCGATCAAGCCGCCGATGAGCGCGCCGCCTGCCGTGCCGCCTGCCAGCGTCAACTTATCGCGGTGCTTCTGCCAGAAAGTGCGTCCGCGCGGTTGGCCGTAATCGTAGTAAGCCCGGCGCGAATCTGCCGCGCGATTGTAGCTAGCCGTGCGAGCGTAACGCGAACCGTTGTTTGCATAGCGACTGCTATTTGCATAATGGCTGCTCGTGCGATGGTGATGTCTCGGACACGCCAGCGCAGGCATCGCGGCGGCGGTAAATAAGACGAGACACATTAGAGATAAGGTCAATTTCTTTATCATAACTTTTTAGCTCCCCTTCTTGCTTGCGGCCTTATAACCCGAAAAGTTCTTTACGGGCGTCCGTAGTAACCATAATCGCGGTTATCACGGTTGTTATAACCATAGTCGCGGTTATAGCGGTCATTGTAGCTACGGTTTTCGTTGTGTTGATGATTCTTTACGCGCCTTTTCTCGTTGCGTTCATGGCGTTTGAGTTCCTCGCGCTCTTCGCGTTGATGCTCGCGCAAGTCGCTATCATTGCCGTATTGGTCGCGCTCATCGTGTTGGTGCGCTTTGAGGTCTTCCTTTTCTTCTTTCTGATGTCGCTTCGTCGCACGCTTTTCATCTTTCTGGTGGCGACGATAATCTCGCCCGTAGTAGCGATCATTCTGGCCGCTGTAATACGAATCATAACTGCCCTGCGCGTTCGCCAATACGCTCGAGCCGAGCAGAAGCGCCGCACCAAACACAAGCGCACCGCCGGTTTTTTTCACTGAGCTGATTTGAAATTTCATAATACGTCTCCTCCATGCGCAACTGACTGTCAATCGTTACTTGTTAACCCATACGGCAAACATCATGCCAGCTTCTTGAAGGACTATTTACAAGCGTTTGCGCGCGATTGCGCCTTTTTCGGAAAGATTGTTGACACCTTTTCGTATATTTAGTGACCCGTATCGTTAAGGTATGGTACATTGGTCAACCGAAACGATTTCCCAAACATCATAGCTGCTGGCAAATTATGCGGACGCGATTTTTTATTACAAGCCTTCTCTTCATAGCGCTTTTCGTGAGCGCGTGGGGAAGTGTGCTTGCTGCGACGCTTTGCCCGCACATGGCGCAGGATCATTCCTGTTGCCACGCGATGATGAATCACGGCGATATGTCGAGTCAGGGGATGGGCGAGATGCAGATGGCAACGCCCGTTTCCCGACCGAACGCCGACAGAGATAACGCCGAAACGCTCGGCCAGCCCGCCGAAGAGTGCGCGCATTGCCTCGGTCATACGGGCTTGCCTTTAGCGCCCGCCGCCGCTTTCAGCGCATCAGTGCAGACCAAACGAAACACGAATGCCCTTGCGCCGCAGGCTGCGAATTCGCTGGTGACGCTCGTCGCTCCATTCACTGCAACCGTGACGGCCAAACAGAACGCTCCGCCCGTTGCTTCGTCTCCACGTTACGTTCTTCTCAGCGTCTTCCGCATCTAGCTTTCCCCGAACGCTTCGATTCTTTTCAGGATCGAGGGCGTCCATCCGCGTTTACCAATAGATCAATCTTTAACTGAATCGAGCGCAAGCGGCGAAGCTGTCCGTCTAGCTTTCTGTGGGACTTACCCGTTTTGTCTGCTCACCTGAAGCCTGCTTTTAAGGGGAGGGCTTATGAATCGCTACGCGAAGACGAAGCGTACGGCTTTGACGATGTCGCTGGCGGCGCTCATGGCGCTGGCGCTATTGACGGCGAAGGCGTCGGCACACGGCGGCGAGGATCATGGGGAAAAACAAGCGCCGGTTGTTTCGACGGGCGCGGGCGTCATCACGCACGTCGCGCGGACAGGCGATCTGGAAATTACCGTCAAGCATCCGCCGCTCGAACCTGACAAAGAAACGACGGCGCGCGTCTTTGCAACACGCTTCGCCACCAACGAACCAATCGGCAACGCGAAAATCGCCGTTACGCTCGCAAGCGATGGCAATGCTCTCGTCGAAGCGTTTGCTGCTGCTGCCGCGACGACGCCCGGTATGTACGAAGCGAAACTGCCCCCGTTGCCCAAAGGCGCGTACAAGCTAACTGCGCGTATAGAGCAGCAAGGAGAAAGCAGCACTGCCGAATATGGCGCGTTGCAAGTTGCGCCGCTTCCCGCTTCATCAACGGTCGGCAGTGCATCCGTTTGGGCGCGCAATCTCTTAATCGGTCTGGCCGCGCTCGTTTGTCTGGCTTTGATCGGCATAGTGATTTACCGCTTCACGCAAAAGTCGCCGCAGAATCAAGACCGCGCTAAAGGCCAACCGGCGACCGCATAGATGAGGCATCGCATGGCGAATGAATCAATGAGGCTTTCACACGCGCGCGGGCGATGCCGTTTGTTCAGGGCATTAAGCATCACGGCGCTGACGTTAATCGCGGCCTTTCCGGTAAGCGCACAAACGCCTAGCCCGCTGCCGTCTCCCGCTGCGCCCGCACGCAAAGAAACGGAGGCTTCCCGCGTCAATCAAACCGATGCAATCGCGCAACCGTCGCCCGCGACGCTCTCTTCTTCACAATTCCTTGATCCGAACGGCATGACGAATGAGCGTTTAGTTGCCACCGGATTCGAGCGGCGCGCCGATCTGCTGGCGGCCAGACAGCGTTTGGCCGTCGCTGAAGGGCGCGCGATTTCCGCCGGACTCAGGCCGAACCCGACGCTTGAAACCGAATACGGCTCGGCGCGTTTTCTCGCCGGTTCAGCCGAAAGCCAACTCGATGTCGGCGTTTCGCAAGTTTTTGAAACTGCGGGCAAGCGGGGCAAGCGTGTTGAAGTGGCACGCACCGAACTCGCACAAGTGCGCGCCGAAGTGCAGGCGCTCGAACGACGGTTCGCGGCGGAAGTCCGCACCGCTTATGCGCGCGCCATCGCCGCCGGGCGGCAGCTCGATATTCTCGAACGCCTCATCGCCGCCAACGAAGAACTCGTGCGGATTACGAATGCACGTTTGGGCGAAGGCGATGTTGCGCCCATCGAACTCAATCTCGTCCGTGTCGAAACGGATCGCCTACGCGCGCAGGTGATTCGCACACGCGCCGATTTGCAAGGCGAGATAATTTCCCTACGCGCACTCGTCGGCTTCGACACTGCCGAACCCCTGCGCCTCGCGCCGCTTTCGGATCGCCCGCCGCGCCTCGACATTCCCGTAACGGAATTGACGGAGATAGCCTTACGCGAGCGGCCTGATCTACGCGCCGCCCGTCTGGGTGAAGACTTGGGCGGCGCGCGTCTGCGTCTGGCGCGCGCGCAGGCGACGCCGAATCTCACAGGCTCCGTGCGCTATTCGCGCGAACGGCGCATCACCGATCTGCCGCCCGCGCTCGGCACAAGTCCAGTTGACCAGACGGATAACATATTGCGCTTCGGCGTTGCCGTAGAGCTTCCCGTCTTTAATAAAAATCAGGGAGAGATTGCCGCTGCTATTGGCGAACGCGAGCAGTCCGCGCGCCAGCGCGAATTTTTAGAGGCAACAATCAAACGCGACGTGGCGCTCGCGTATAGTCGCTACCGTGCGGCGGCGGAAGCTCTGGTGCTTTACACGACGCAGATCGTGCCGCGTTCCGAAGAGAATTTAAGAAGCATTCGCGCTGCTTACAATCTTGGAGAATTTTCCATCTTCGATGTCGTCAACGAACAGCGCCGCTTAATCGAAAGCCAGACCGGATACAACGAGGCTCTGCGAGATTACTACGGCGCGCTCGCCGAACTGGAAAGCGCAATTGGCACGATTATTCCGGCCAGCGGTTTTGCTCCGTCGCCCGTCTCCGCTCTACCCCGTTTCGACGAAATAAAAGCCCGTGCGTTTTTGAATCCGGCGACCCGGACACAATCGCAACCCGCGCGGCTGTTTTCAGTTAAAGAATCCAAACCCAACTAAAAGGAAAAGCAAATGAAGAGAACACTAGTCATCGCTCTCGCCGTCTTGCTCGCCGCTTTCGCCGCCGCGTGCGCGAAATCGGAAGAAACGAGCGCCCCGAACACGAACGCCACCAACGTCGCACCGTCAACGAGCAGCGCAAGCGCAACACCGAACACGTCTGCCGCAACCGGTGAAGACGTTCCCGCCTCCGTCCGCGCAGCCTTTTCAGATGCGCAGTCGGTTACCAAGCAACATAAAGACCTCACGCCCGCGCAAATCGCCGCCATCGAAAAAGCGACGAACAGCAAAGTGCCCGACACGGATCATCATTCTTACTTAGCCTTCAGCACAACGGGCGGCGCGCGCAAGCAGACCGGCGCAGCCACTATTGTCGAAGCAAACGGTAAACCGTTGGTCGTCGTCTACGAGAGCCGCGACGGGCTGCCGTCTATCAAGGAAGTGCGCGGCGAAGGTGTGCCGCAAACTTTCCTCGATCAATTCAAGGGCAAAGGGCACGACGATAAGTTTCAGGTCGGTCAGGATTTGAAAACGCAGGGCGCGGACGACGCCACCGCGAAGGCCGTCGCCTCCGCTATCCGCGTTGACATCACGACGATGCAAACTCTCTATGGCTCCGCACACGCACACTAATATGCCGACACGGAAAGAAGCGTTTACAGTTCGACTAAAAGGGCGAAAGCTTACGGGCGTGCCGGTTCGACGCTGCGCGCCCGTGATGATGCTGCTCGCCGCCTTGTTCATCTTCTTCGCGGCGTTTATAGCAGCTTCCACGTTGCGCTCTGCCGCCGCGCACGGGGGCGAAGATCACGGCGAACAGAAGCCGCAAACGGGAGCGGGCACGTCTATTGCGGCCAGTGCGATTCGCACTGCCGAGCGCAACGTGCCAACGCCGGACGGACAATTCAAAGTCCGGCTGCGGCAGTCTCCGCCAGACCCGCGCGCGGGCGAGCGCGTGCAGTTCGCCGCAGATTTCTCGGAACAGGTCGAAGGCGGCTTCGGCGGCGGCGGCACACTGCCGCTCGAAGGCGCGAAGGTCACGTTGCGTGTAACATCTGCCGCCGGAAAATCCATCGCGGCGAATCTCGCGGCGAAAGCTGAAGCACCCGGCTCTTACAAAGTTCAGTACGCCTTCGATGATGGCGGCGAATACAAAATCATCTTTGACGCGCAGACAAGCGATAACCGCCGCTTCAGTGCGGACTTTCCCGTGAGCCTCACGGCAGCTCCCGTCAACTGGTTTTTCTGGCTCGGACTCGCCGCGCTCGCGCTCGTCGCGGCAGGCGCGATCTTCGGTTACTACAACTCATGGCAGCGCGAGGGCGCGAACATTCAGACGGCTGCGCATAGGACGCTGCCCGTTGCCGCAGGCGCGTTGCTTTTCTTCGCGGTGGGAACACTCGTGCTCGCTTATTTCTCGCCGCCGCGCGAACGCAGAGCCATCGCAGAGCTTCCGCCCGGCGGCAGTGAGACGCAAACGGCGGGCGCGGGCATTGCGACGGGCGATCCCGCGCTCGGCGGTTCGGGCGCGACGGTTACCATCTCGAAAGAATCGCAACTGCTTTTCGGCATTCGCACCGCGCCCGTCGAACAGCGTCGAATCATCAGCGGTCTGAAAGTAACGGGACTCGTTCGCGCGCGTCCCGACGCACAGTCGGTCGTCTCGCCGCCGGTATCAGGCCGCGTCTTCCTCAATCGCGGAATCACCATCGGGACAGCCGTCTCGCGCGGGCAACAGCTCGGCACGATCGAGCAAATCTTAGGCGCGCCGGAACAGGCCACACTCGAAGGGCAACGCATCGGTTTGCGCACGGCGGCGCTCGAACAGCAGGCGAAGCAGGCGGAACAAAACGCCCTCGCGCAGCAAGCCCGCACGCGCCTCACGCAGGCGCGTCGAGAACTTCAACGCGCGACGAATTTGTTAGCGGTCGGCGCGGCTTCCGGAAAGCGTGTCGAAGAAGCGCAAACCGCCGTCAAACTCGCCGAGCAGGAAGTTACAGGAGCAGAGCAGCAGGCGCGCGTTGCGGCGCAACAAGCGACACTCGCGCGCGCGTCCGTCAAGCGTGTTGATCCGGTGCGCACGTTTCCTTTGCTTGCGCCCGTTACGGGCGTTGTCAGCGAATTAAAGGTTACTACCGGACAACAGACGGAAGCGGGCGCAGAACTTTTGAACATCGTTAATCTATCAAACGTCTTTCTTGAAGCGCGCGTGTTTGAGAAAGACTTGGCGATTGTGCGCGATTCAAGACGCGCGAGTTATACGGCGGCGGGAAGCTCTAACGAAATCTACAAAATCGGCGAGGGCGGTGACGGGCGGCTCGTGACCATCGGCCAGACGGTTGATCCGCAGACGCGCACCGTGCCTGTGATTTACGAAGTGCCGAATCCACTGAACCGCCTGCGCGACGGAATGTTTATCGAAATCACCGTTGACACGACGGGCGGCGTGTCCGTCCTGAGCATTCCGAAGCAATCGGTCATTACCGAACAGGGACGCACCTTCGCGTATGTCTTTGCGGGCGGCGAGCGGTTCGAGAAGCGTGCCATCGTTTTAGGTTCGGAGGGACAGGATTTTTACGAAGTCAAATCCGGCGTTCAAGCGGATGAGCGCGTCGTCACCGAAGGCATTTATCAACTGCGCTCGACGCCGACCGGAACATAATCAACCGGAAATAATTTCATTGAAGGAGAACACCAAGTGAAAAAACATTTTATGAAGCACCGGATTTCGTTCGTCGTGTTGGCGTTAGCGATTGCCGTCGGCGTAAGCGCGTGCGATTCTTCAGTCAGGACGACGAACACGGCGGCCAATACTTCATCCGCCACCACCGCATCGCCGTCGCCCGCCGCCTCGATGGGCGAAATGAGCGGTATGTCGCATGACAGCATGATGAAAAGCTCGCCCGATGCGGCGAGCGCGCCCTACGATTTGCAGTTCTTAGACACCATGAGCGAGCATCATCAGGCCGCGATAGACATGGCGAAGCCCGCCGAAAACAAAGCGCAGCATATGGAATTGAAATCGCTTGCCAAGAATATCGTTGCCGATCAGCAGAAAGAGATCGCGCAGATGAAGAGTTGGCGCGATGCGTGGTTCGCGGGCAAACCCGTAGCGATGAATATGGAAATGAGCGGCATGATGGATTCGATGAAGGGCATGGACATGGGGAAATTGAACGCCGCCACCGGCAACGATTTCGACTTGATGTTTATAGACATGATGACGCCGCACCACGCCGGAGCCGTCACGATGGCGCAGGAAGCTTTGACGAAAGCGCAGCATCCCGAAATCAAAAAGCTCGCGCAAGGGATCATTGACGCGCAAAAGAAAGAGATCGCGCAGATGAATGATTGGAAAAAGGCTTGGACAAACACGCAGAAGTAGCAATTAACATCGCACGCAAAATTTACGCGCGATAATCGAACGTAAATTTTGCGTGCGCGAAAGTTTCAAGGGCGAAAGTTGTATGTTGAACGCCATTATTCGTTGGTCGCTTCAGAACCGGCTGCTGGTGGTCGCTATCGCGGCGCTGCTGCTGGCGTGGGGCAGTTACGTCGCTTTCAATCTGCCGGTTGATGTGTTCCCGGATTTGAATAAGCCGACGGTGACGATTCTGACGGAAGCGGGCGGCCTCGCTCCCGAAGAAGTCGAGACGCTCGTTTCGTTTCCCATAGAAACTTTGATGAACGGTGCGCCGGGCGTCACGAGCGTCCGCTCGCAATCGGGCATCGGCTTATCCGTCGTGTATGTCGAGTTCGATTGGAACACGGACATCTACGTTGACCGGCAACTCGTCTCCGAAAAACTCAATCTTGCGCGCGAGCAATTGCCGGAAGGCGTGCAGCCTTCGATGGGGCCGATCTCTTCGATCATGGGCGAGATAATGCTGGTCTCCGTGCGCTCTAAAACCGGCGCGACGAATCCGCTCGACGTGCGAAGCCTCGCGGATTGGACTGTCCGCCCGCGCCTGATGACGATTCCGGGCGTCGCACAGGTGATCAACATCGGCGGCGGCGTCAAGCAATATCAGGCGCTCGTCTCGCCCGACAAACTCAAACAGTTCGGTATCACGATTGAGGATGTGGCGAAGGCGTTGGAGAAATCGAACGTCAACACGACGGGTGGTTTTGTTGACGCGCAATCGCAGGAATATCTGATACGCAATCTCGCGCGCTTTTATTCACTAGATGAACTCAAAAACACGGTCGTCGCTTATCGCAGCAACACGCCGATCAAACTCGGCGATGTGGCGAACGTGGAATTCGGCGCGAAGGTCAAGCGTGGCGATGCGGGCGCGGACGGGCAGCCCGCCGTCATCATGTCCATACAGAAACAGCCCGGCGCTTCGACGATTGAACTGACGAAGAAAATTGACGAAGCGATTAAAGAATTACAGGCGACGATGCCCGCCGACGTTGAGATCAATCCCAATCTGTTTCGTCAGGCCAGCTTCATCAACGCAGCCATCACGAATGTCATCGAAGCTCTACGCGACGGCGCGATTCTCGTCGTCATCGTGCTCTTTCTTTTTCTCTTGAATTTGCGCACGACGGCAATTACGCTGACGGCGATTCCGCTTTCGTTCATCATCACGTTCCTTATCTTCAAAGCTTTCGGTGTGACGATCAACACGATGACGCTGGGCGGCCTTGCGGTCGCCATCGGCGAACTCGTTGACGATTCGATTGTTGACATCGAAAACATCTTTCGGCGCCTGCGCGAGAACCGCTTGCTCGAACATCCCAAGCCTGCGCTGCAAGTGATTTACCACGCCTCGCTCGAAATTCGCTCCAGCATCGTTTACGCGACATTCATCGTCGCCCTTGTCTTTCTTCCGCTCTTTGCTTTGACGGGCATCGAAGGACGCCTGCTCGCGCCGCTCGGCCTCGCTTACATCACTTCCTTGATCGCGTCGCTCGTCGTGAGCTTGACGGTCACGCCCGTCCTGGCCGCGCTGTTGCTTCCGCAAATGAAAGCGTTGAAGCACGAAGAGAAGGACAGCTTTTTCGTGCGCTTCCTGAAGAAATGGGACGAGCGTTTGCTGCGCCACACGTTGCCGCATCCGTTTCTTGTCATGGGAAGCGCGGCGCTCTTGTTTCTCGCGGCACTCGCAACGCTGCCTTTCGTCGGCACGGCGTTTTTGCCCGGCTTCAATGAAGGCACGTTGACGATCAACTTGCTGGCCGAACCGGGCACGAGTCTTCAGGAAAGCAGCCGCATCGGTCAGATTGCGGAGAAGCTGTTGCTCGCCGTGCCGGAAGTTAAATCAACGGGGCGGCGCACCGGACGCGCGGAGATGGACGAGCACGCCGAAGGTGTTCACTATACGGAAATTGACGTTGACCTGAAGGAAAGCGACCGCTCGCGCGAAGAGATTCTGCATGATGTGCGCGACGGGCTTGCCGTCATTCCCGGCATCAACGTCAACGTCGGCCAACCCATCTCACATCGCATAGACCACCTGCAATCCGGCGTGCGTGCGCAAATCGCTGTCAAACTTTTCGGCGACGATTTAGGGACATTGCGCGCGAAGGCCGAAGAGATCAGAAACGTGATGAGCACCGTCGCGGGCGCAACCGACGTGCAGATTGAAAAGCAGGTGCTGATTCCGCAGATTCGTTTTAATGTTAATCGCAACGCCGCCGCGCAGTACGGTTTGCAACCCGGCGAAGTCGCGCAAACTTTAGAGACAGCCTTGAACGGCAAGAAAGTTTCCGAAGCCATCGAAGGCCAACGCCGCTACGATGTGGTTGTGCGTTTCGACGATGCTTCGCGCGGCAATCTGGATGCGCTGCGTAACGTGACGATTGACACGCCGCAGGGAACGCAACTGCCCGTCGCCGCCGTCGCCGACATCGAAAGACTACCCGGCCCCAATCAAGTGCTGCGCGAAAACACACAGCGGCGCATCGTCATCTCCGCGAACACGGCCGCGCGCGATCTAGGCTCCATCGTGCAGGACATACAGGGGCGCGTCAAAGCGCAGGTGCAGTTACCGGAAGGCTACTTTATAGAGTATGGCGGGCAGTTCGAGGCGCAGAAGGAAGCGACCAAGCGGCTGTCTATTTTAACCGGCTTCTCTTTAATTGCGATTTTCTTTTTGCTCTTGAAGGCGCTCGGCGATTGGCATTCAGCCGCGCAGGTGATGATTAATATTCCGCTCGCGTTGATCGGCGCAATCTTCGCGTTGCTCTTAACGGGCGGCGTTTTCTCCGTCGCCACGCTCGTCGGCTTTATCTCGCTCGTCGGCATCACCAGTCGCAACGGCATCATGATGATCTCTCATTATTTGCATCTGATGCGCGAAGAAGGCGAAGAATTCGGCGAGCAGATGATAATTCGCGGGTCGCTCGAAAGGCTCGTGCCGGTGCTGATGACGGCGCTCACGGCGGGACTATCTTTGATTCCGCTCGCGCTCGCTTCCGGGCAGCCCGGCAAAGAAATCCTGCACCCGCTCGCCGTCGTCGTGCTCGGCGGCATACTGACTTCGACGCTGCTCGATCAAATCGTGACGCCCGCTGTCTTCCTAAGGTTCGGTAAACACAGCGCCGCCCGCATTGCGAGAGAGCGAGAAGGGCGCGCCGCTGCCGACGGCAAAGACGTGTTCGGCGAAGACAATCTCGATGATGAACGCTACCGCGAAAAAGACGTGCCGCCGTTTTCAGAGAAGTTGCCGGAGTCCGTCACCGCAGATTGATTCAGTTGAACACGCTACGAAAAATCAATCCGCCGGGAAGCCGCTTGCCATGCCATCGCGGGCTGCTTCTCTCAATCGCACCGTCAAATCTTTGAATGGAGAAACCATCATGCTTGACTCGATAAATAATCGTCGTTCGTTAATCGCTCTTTCCTTAATGGTGGCAATCGCTGTCGCTATTTTCGTCTTCGGCTTCCGGCACACAATCGCTGCGCAGACATCCGATGAAGCCGTTGTGCGCGACGTATTGCTCAAGAGCGCGCAGGGGTTTGAAAGAAACGATCTTGCGCTGCTGAATAAAATTTGGGCTAACGATGAGGCGCTGACGGTCTTTGAACAGGGACATGCCAACTACGGCTGGACGGATTACCGCGACAATCATCTCGTACCGGAAATGCGCGAGATGAAGAACACCAAATATGCGCTCGACGATATGAAAATACATCTCGCGGGCAAGACCGCATGGGCAACATTCAAATACACAATCTCGGCGGATGTTGATAAAAAGCACATCAGCGGCGGCGGCCTCGGCTCGGCTGTACTCGAAGCACGCGATGGGCGTTGGCAAATCGTTCACTGGCATTCGAGCGCCCCGCGTCGCCCGCCCACTTCCTCTCCAACGCCTGCCAAGAAGACGAAAGCAAAGTGAATTCCCGGCGGCTCGAAATACATTTTATAAAGTGGAAAAGAACGCTTGACTCTATATCCGCCTACAGGGTTTATACTGTTTCTCAGAAAGGGGAAACGAATCATGAGCAATAAACGTAAGATCGAAATTTTTAGCGCAAACTGTCCGGCGTGTGACGAGGCCATCGAGACGGTTAACCGTCTCGCCTGTTCGTCATGCGAGGTGGAAGTCCTCGATATGCACCAGCCGGAGGTCGCGGCGCGTGCCAAGCAGTTCGGCGTCAAGAGCGTTCCGGCAGTAATCATAGACGGCAAACTTGCGGATTGCTGCACGGGTCGCGGAGTTGACGAAGCGACTTTGCGCAGCGCGGGCGTCGGCGTCCCGTTGCCTTAATCAATGAATAGAGCGGGAGCGTGAATTATAAAGCGCGCTCCCGCTTTATTTGTCATAACGTGGGAAGTGGAAGTGTTATGAAAATGATGAGAAGGGAAGCTTTTCGCGCACACATCGCAAACGAAGACTCTCGCGGCGAACTGAAGATCGGCGAAGTGTCGAAGCGTAGCGGGATCGGTATCGAAGCATTGCGCTTTTACGAAAGGGGCGGATTGCTTGAACGACCTTCGCGCACGGCGAGCGGCTATCGCGTTTACGCGACGGACGTGCTGGATCGTCTGGCGTTCATCAAGCGTGCGCAAATCCTGGGTTTCTCGCTGGATGAAATCAAGCGTGTGATCGAAGAGAAGCGTGCGGGTCAAAGCCCTTGTGCGGACGTGCGGGAGATCGTGCGCCGCCGTTTGCAGGAGTTGGACGAACGCATGAAGGAGATGCGCCGCTACCGCAAGGAATTGGCTGCCGCGCTCGAAGAGTGGGACGCGGCGGGCGATGTCGAGGGACACGTCTGCGGCCTGATCGAGACGAGTAACATCGGGCACGGCGTAAAGAAGTCCAAGGGGATGGCAAGAAAAAATAGATGACAACGGCGACGCGAAACGCATCGGAAATTAAAACGGAATCGGAACTTAAAGAGGAGCGCATTGATCTGCCGATTACGGGAATGACGTGTGCGGCGTGTGCGCGACGCATCGAGCGTAAGCTGTCGAAGACGCCGGGCGTAAGTCGCGTGGGCGTCAACTTTGCGACTTCGCGCGCGACGGTCGAATATGATCCGCAGGCGACGGGCGTGCGTGAGCTTATAGCAACGGTCAAGGATGTCGGCTACGGCACGGCGGGGACGGCGCGCGCGGAGTTTATCGTAGACGATTCGGCACGGCCTTCCGGTTCGAGCCAGCCTTTGGAAAATTATTTAAGCAGGATGCGCGGCGTCGTCCATGCTTCATTCAATCTGGGCACGATGGAAGTGCGCGTCGAATATTTGCCGGGTGCGGCGGACGTAATGAGCTTGCGGCGTGCGATTGAGGATTTCGGTTATCGCGTGCGCGAAGTGCCGGGCGGCGGCGGAGACGCGACAGCGGAAGATTCGGAGACGGCGGCGCGCACGGCGGAGTACGACGAGTTACGCCGCAAGTTCTGGATCGCCACGACACTCTCGCTGCCGGTTCTTATCATTGCGATGGCGCACGGGCGCATTGCGTTCTTGAATTTCAGCGGCGTGAATTGGCTGCAATTCGCGCTGGCGACGCCCGTCGTGTTCTATTGCGGCGCACAATTCTATCGCGGAGCATGGGCGGCCTTCCGTCATCGCGCGGCGGACATGAACACGCTTATCGCCACAGGCACGGGCGCGGCCTATCTTTACTCGACGGCGGCGACGCTCGCTCCGAATTTCTTCGCCGCCACCGCACAACATACGGTCGTGTCGGGAGCGATGAACGCGCCGATGATTCCCGTCTACTTCGAGGCGGCGAGCGTGATTCTCGCGCTTGTTCTTCTCGGCAGGATGCTTGAGTCGCGCGCCAAAGGACAGACGAGCGATGCAATACGGCGTTTGACGGAGTTGCAGGCCAAGACCGCGCGCGTCTTGCGCGACGGCAACGAGACTGATATTCCGTTTGAGGAAGTCGTACCGGGCGATGTGGTGGTTGTCAGGCCGGGCGAAAAGATTCCGGTTGACGGCATCATCGTAGACGGCACATCTGCGGTAGACGAATCAATGCTGACGGGCGAGAGTCTGCCAATTGAGAAAGCGAAGGGCGATGAGGTGTTCGGGGCGACGCTCAACAAGACGGGCGCGTTTCGGTTCAAGGCGACGAAGGTCGGCAAGGATACGGCACTTCAGCAGATCGTCAAGATGGTGCAGGATGCGCAGGGATCGAAAGCGCCGATTGCGCGCATGGCGGATGTGATTAGCGGCATCTTCACGCCGGTTGTGATGTGCATTGCGATTGCGACGTTCGTCGTGTGGTTCGTCGCCGCTCCCGTTGATGTGCGGTTCACGTTGGCGCTCGTTAATTTCGTGGCGGTGCTGATTATCGCGTGCCCGTGCGCGCTCGGCCTTGCGACGCCGACGGCGATTATGGTCGGGACGGGCAAGGGCGCGGAAAACGGCGTGCTGATTAAAGGCGGCGAAAGTCTCGAGACGGCGCACAAGTTGCAAACAATTGTGCTGGACAAGACGGGCACGATCACGCGCGGCGAACCTGCGTTGACGGATGTCGTGGCCGCAGATGGAAGAAATGAAAAAGAGTTGCTGCGGCTCGTTGCGACGGCGGAGCGTGGAAGCGAGCATCCGTTAGGCGAAGCGATTGTGAAGGGCGCGCGTGAGCGAAAAATAGAGTTAGGCGAAGCGTCAGACTTTCGCGCCGTTGCCGGTCACGGCATAGCGGCGCGTGTGGACGATCATGCTTTGCTGCTCGGCAATGCGAAGTTGATGCGTGAGCATGATATTCAATTGAACGGTTTTGAGGAGCGCGCCGAACAGTTTGCCGCCGGAGGGAAAACGCCGATGTATGCGGCGGTGGATAATCAGTTGGCGGGAATCCTCGCGGTCGCCGATCAGATCAAGCCGGAATCGAAAGATGCCGTCGCCGCGTTGCAGCGACAGGGGCTTGAAGTTGTGATGATGACGGGCGATAACCGGCGGACGGCGGAGGCGGTTGCCGCGCAGGTCGGCATCGCGCGTGTGCTGTCGGAGGTGTTGCCGGAAGGCAAGGCCGCCGAGATAAAGCGTTTGCAGCAGGCGGAGAAGAGAATCGTCGGGATGGTCGGCGACGGCATCAACGACGCGCCCGCGCTCGCGCAAGCCGATATCGGCATCGCCATTGGCACGGGCACGGACGTGGCGATTGAAGCTTCGGACATCACTTTGCTGCGCGGCGATCTGCGCGGGGTGGTGACGGCGATTGCACTTTCAAAAGCGACGATCCGCACCGTCAAACAAAATCTGTTCTGGGCGTTCGTTTATAACATCGTCGGCATCCCGGTCGCGGCAGGCTTGCTGTATCCGTTCACGGGTTGGCTGCTGTCGCCGGTGATTGCAAGCGCGGCGATGTCGCTTTCCAGCGTGTCGGTCGTCACCAATAGTTTGCGTCTGCGGCGTTTTCGTTCGCCCGTGCAAAAGCGTGAGCAGGGAGCGTGATATATGGATGCGACTGAAATAGGAGTTATTGTCGGCGGAATTATTCTCGTTGCGCTGGTGCTCTGGTATTTCTTCGGCGAGCGCGAAAGTGTCGCGGCCTCACTTGGCGCGGAGGGCGTGCAGCAGATAAAGATTACCGTCAAAGGCGGCTACTCGCCGGATGTTATCGTTGTCAAAGAGCACGTGCCGGTGCGCCTTGATTTCTACCGCGACGAAACGGCTTCATGCAGCGAGCAGGTAATCTTCGGCGATTTCGGCATCGCGCGCGAGTTGCCTGCGTTCAAAACAACGTCTATCGAATTCACGCCGGATAAGGCGGGCGAATTTACATGGACGTGCGGGATGAATATGCTGCACGGCAAATTAATCGTCGAATGACGCGCAGGGCCTTACCGGAGCGGCGAAGTTCTACTATTCTCCGGCTATTCATTGCGAAATGTTAAGTAGTCGCCTGACGTGCTCGACGATCTTCGTTACGTCGTCCGGCTTCTTGAAGAATTCATCCGCACCGGCACGGCGTGCTTCCCGTTCGACGCGGCTCGCCGACAGCATGGCAAGAGGTGTGTGCCGGCGGTGCGGCAGCTCGCGCGCTCGCCGGATAAGTGTCAGGCCGTCCACGCCCGGCAGCTCGTTATCGAATAGCAGAAAATCGTAATGCGCGCTGCCTTCAATTTTCTTGAGGGCGGTCGTGCCGTCCGTGCAAGCGTCAACCTTCCAACCTTCTTCTAGTTCAAGCGTGTTTTTGACGCCGTGCAGGACAAGCTCGTTATCTTCGGCGTAGAGGATCGTGACGGGCGGCATTTATTTCGTCTCTGTGGGTGATTTTGATGATGATGATGTGTCGCGGATAATGCTGCGACGGCGCGGGCGTGCGGGCGTTCTGGCGGGCAGCAAATCTTTATGGCGACTATTGAGAATGAAGATTAGCGTCTGGTGATTGTCGAGGCCGAGTAGCTGCGCCGCCCGCGAGACTTTGCCGTGCGCTTCCCGCAACGCACGTTCGATGAGAAGCGATTCATAGCGATGAATTTCGTCGAAGAAAGCGAAGTCCGTCCACGCTTTGCCGCGCATGGCGTAGTTCTCTTCGGCGGTGACGGGTAATGCCGTGACTATATACACCACACGCCGCGCCGCCGTGCTCAAGCGCGCAAGGATCGCCGGACTTGGCGAGGCAGCGAGAAAATCGGCGGCGCGCTCGAAGACGACGCCCAGCTCGTGCGGGGTGAGACGGTCTCCCAATTCTTCGATGATAGCGAGTGCGGCGAGGCCTGCGGCTTCGTAGTCTGCGGCGGCGCGCGCCATTTCGACGGCGCTCTGTAAAGTGAGATGCGCCTGCTTGTGCTGGTTGAGGCGGGCGAGCGCCGTGCCGTGCGTCGTCGTGGCTCTGGCTAACAGGGATTGCTCACCGGCGGCGTGGAGAAGTTGCACGGCTTCGCGTGCGAGCCGTTCGGCTTCCTGTGGCTGGCCTGCGGTGAGGAGCGTTCTCGCGCGCGTGTCTGTGGCCTGCGCGATGCGAACGGAATCTTTGTCGCTCATCTTGAGCCGCACGTATGGCAAATGTTATGCCGGGCGCGAGCGGTGGATGTGTGCGGACAGTAGCGCGTGGAAAAGAATACAGCGGCGGCGGGATACATAAGGCTAAAGACGAAAGATGTTACGCTTACGTTTCTCTACGGGTTTTCGCGTATGCTGCAAATTTTTGTTTTGATGTGTGAGACGATAGTTGAGTGTGTCATGATGCAAGCCGAGAAGTCGCGCGGCGCGCGTAATCATGCCTTTCGCTTCTTTGAGCGCCAGCGCGATAAAGCGTTCCTCGTAGAGGCGCACCTCTTCCCGGAGCGAGAAGTTCGCCCAGGGGTATGCGAAGCCTGCTATTTGCGTCTGCCGCAAGGCAACAGTCTCGACGGCTTCCACTGTGATCGTTGCTCCGTCCTTTGCGGTTAGCACCGTGCGCTCGATCAAGGATTGCAGTTCGCGGGCGTTGCCTCGCAAGGGAAGCATACGCATCGCCGCGATTGCTTCGGGCGTGAAGGTGACGCGCCGTCGGTGGCGCTCCTGCATCTCTCGGATGAAATACCCGGCGATAACGGGGATGTCGTCCTGCCGTTCCCGGAGCGGCGGGATTTCCAGATGAAAGGTGTTGAGGCGGTAAAGCAGATCGTCGCGGAAGAGACTCTTTTTCACCTGCTCTCTGAGATTGCGGTTGGTGGCGGCGATGATTCGCACGTCAACCTGCTCCGGCGTCGGCGCTCCGACCGGATGAATTTCGCCGTTTTCGATTAGTCGTAGTATCTTGGCTTGATTGCCGGAACTAAGTTCACCGATCTCATCGAGAAAGAGCGTGCCATTTGCGGCTTGCCGGACTGCGCCCGCATAATCTGCGACGGCATCGGTGAAGCTGCCTTTGCGATGGCCGAAGAGTTGCGATTCAATCAGTGCATCGGGAATCGCGGCGCAGTTAATGGCGACAAGCTCTCCGGCGCGCCCGCTCCATTCGTGGATCATGCGCGCTAACACTTCTTTGCCTGTGCCGGTTTCGCCGGTGATAAGGATCGTGCTGCTGGTGGAGGCGACGTGATGCGCGTTGCGTAACAAGGTCTCGGTCTGCTCTGAGGCATAGATGAAGTTGGGCGCACTGAACTCTTTGGCGCGGTTCTCTTCGATATCGAGCACGCGACACGACAGGGCAACGAGACGCGCGGGCGTCTCCGGGTGTTGCGACTTGGCGAGTAGATTGGTGGCGCGCTGGTAGATGACACGCAGCTCGTCGCGTGAAAATTGGTCGCTCAATTCTTCGAGCATGGCGAGCGCGGCCAAGCCTGCGCCTTCATTGCTGCCTGCCGTATGCGCGACTTCAATCGCGCGTTGCAACGTGGAGCGCGCCTGCTCGTGACGATTAAGCCGCGCGAGAGCAATGCCGTAGGTCGTGAGAGATTCGGCCAGCAACGCCTGCTCGCCGCCGTTCTCCAGCGCGTGAACGGAAACTAGAGCGATTCTCTCAGCTTCGGAATTGCGCCCCTGTGCCAGCAACGCGAGGGCGCGCGTGTCGTCCACCTGCGCGACGCTGCCGCTATCATTGAGGCCAACGAATAAGCGGCGGGCGCGATCAAGATGCGGGTACGCCTCGTCGAATCTGCCAAGCTTGAGCAAGAGGAAACCTAAATTATTCTCGACACGAGCACGATAGCGCGTGTGGCCTGCCTGCTCGTAGTGGAAACTTGCGGCTGAATACTCGACAAGTGCGCGGTCTGTATAGTCTTCGCGGCGTTCTGCCGTGCCCAAATTCCTTAGCACGATGGCGAGGTTTGTGTGGAATTTGCCCTTGATCGCGTGGTCGGCACTTGCCTCAAACAGTGGTTTGGCTCCTATCAAAATGCGGAGCGCGTCATTATTTCGGGTCGCGGACGATTCAACGATGGCGCTACGCAGCAAGGCTACGGCCTTCACGTCGCTATCGTAATCGGCGAGGCGTGAGAGTGCATTGCCCAATATCACACGCGCTTCATCGGATGCGCCTTCGCGCCAGTAACAATAAGCGAGGTCGGTTAATGCTTCCGCTGCTTTCTCCGTATCCTGTAAAGATTCAAAGATAGTGCGGCTCTCGCTAATAAGATTTTTGGCAAACTCCTGCGCGCCTTCGATCTGCTTTGAACTGCCGATCCAGCCTGATAGAGTGCCCGCCCGCAACAACACTTCGGCTGCCGTGCGCTCGTCTAAGCCTTCGAGTTGCGGGCGAGACTCTACGCTCTGCCACAAATCGCCCATTGCGCCGCGCGCCGCTTCGTAGTTTCCGGCTTCTTCAAGCTCTCTGGCAAGTTGGCAGCGCAGACGCGCCCGTTCGTCACGGCTCAAGGTGGGATCGTCAATTTGACGAAGTAGCTGTGTCGCTAAGTTCATGGGAGAATTACCTTTATCTTTCTATACGGAATTTTCCGTATGCTGCCAGCCTTTTTGCCTGTAATATCTAGGAATAACTTTTCGCTGCAATTTTGGCGTTCAATGTTTTGAGCGTATCCATTAACTACAACTTTCTTCGGGAGAGATTATGAAACAACTTAAACTCACGGCAGCGGCGACTGTCTTGACGCTCGCACTGTCGTTCTCGGCCTTTGCGGGCGAGATGTACACTGGTTTTGTTGACGTGCCGCCGCAAACCACGAGCGCAGCAACAACTACCAGCAGCACATCAAGCACGGTCACAGCCGTTGATCCGGTCACGCAACTCCTGCTTCTTCTGCTGAATCTGCTGCCACGAAGCTAGATAGCATCGCCAGCTTTGTATTTATTCCAGATGCCGCGATCAATTCACGCGCGGCCAAGTATTCGTGTGTGCGAAAGCTTTCGCCGGTAGAGAGCGTAAAGATCGGGAAACCGACGTGGAGAAATGCACGCCCGAAGCTTAAATTATTTGCTTCGTATGTTGCAAGAAAATTCGTTGCAAGGGAATTTGCAACGAATTAGGCGCGCGGCAGAGGCCGGAATTTGGTAGCCGCTGGAAAAGTGAAAACGCCATGCGTCCTTACCTCGCGCGAAGCAGTGCCCAACTGCACGCCATTCTAGACCCGTCAAGCACCAAGATAAAAGTGAACCCGCCGCGTTTATGATGGACGCGACGGGTTCACTTGTACGATGGAGTGAATGGCTTACTTAAAGGTCTGTGCTCGACGTACTAGATGCTACATTCCATAGTAGAGTAGTTGTTACTTCAAGAGCGTTTGCGCGCAGTTGTCAGACTTCTTACCAGCACCCGGCATATTGGCGATCTTTTTCTATACACCCGCCGCCGTCACTACACTCGTAGGTGACCCACCAGTATGTGGTGCAATAATCGCCGCCGCCGCCACCAGCACCGCCGCCGCCACCACCGCCGCCGCCGTCACCACCGCCGCCGCCGGAGTTGCCGGCGATATATGCTTGTTGTTCGGCTCTCGCTTTGCTTAGGTCACAATCACTGGGGCTTGCTGGCCCCGGAAGTCCGGGTTGACCGCCACCGACGCCGTTTATCAATTGTTGCCCGGTGTAGGTTTGCCGCATGATGGTGTTAACATTGGGACACTCATCGGGGAGAACATCGTCTATCCCGATTATATGACCGAACTCATGTCCGAACAGCCAGTCTCTGCCTTCACCACTAAAACTGTTGTAGTCATCTGAAATAGTTAAGGTACGTCGGTTGGCATCATTCGGGTCAAGCCCAACTTGACCAATCGCCTGCCTGATGTTTGGGTCGCTACTAGCTGAGATGCTGATGTTCCCTACCTGTCCGGGTTGAGCCTCTGAAAGTTGCACACCCGATCTATTTGCCCAGCCTTGAGCAGCATTGCGCGCACGAGATTTGAAATCATCAACGGCTTGTTGCGAGCCGAGTACACTGCGCAAGGCGTCGTCACTGGCGAAGGAATAGACGAGGGGGCCGCCGAGTTTATATGGGCAATCGTGCCCGGCAGCAAGCTTAGGGCAGTTTTCATAACTGCTATCATTGCACGGAGGGGGCAGTACATCTGTTACTGTCTGCCCTTGTATCAGGAATTGAGTACCGAGCAAAAGCACAAATACGGCGGTAATCCAGAGCAAGGAATTTGATTTACCGAGATGGTAAGGCATGGCTATTCTCCTCAGATTGTATGGTTGAGTTGAGGTTTGTAGGATGTGAGTAGATAAAGCTACTCACTCTTCAGGACTTCGCTAATGAAAGTCTCCAGATCAGTGCCGTCGGATTGTAGCTTGAGTTTCTTCTCAGAGCCGAGCGGCTTAATCTTGGAGTCGTTTTGCACAAGGAATGCTCCCGACGAGCCAGCCATAAGGTGGTATGCTTTGAAAGGTGGACTCCATTCCATGAAAAGTACATAATCTTTGCCTGCCTTTAAGAACTCACTGCCCTTTAACTTTGCTGATACTCGATGCCCGTTGACAATTACCGTGCCGCCTGCACGCACAAATGTCAGAGGTGAAGTTAACGGTAATGGCGGCTGGTCGTTTGGTCTGAGAAATGTGGAAGAGGTGGTATCTTTCAGCACACGCCGAACATCTACTGTGTAGTAGGTGTTGATATGGTTGCCGTCTTCACTGAGAGACGTTTTCTCATCCGTGATGTGCCCAAGCACGATGGCCGTCGAATATTTGGCGAGCGATGATACGTCGCTAAATTCAGCGTTAGTCTCCAAGTTTGGCACGGGGACTTCAACGTCGCGTTCCTCCCCGACTTCACGCAATGTTTTTAGCTTTGGCGGATGAACGTCATCTTGTTTGTTCGGGTTAAGCTCGCGCTGCGTCTTTAA
>JBHENC010000010.1:0-449 GCA_046262295.1 Pyrinomonadaceae bacterium
CTCCAATGCGTTGTTGATACGCAATTTTTCGCAGACAACCGATATCGCTTGCGGGCGCGTCCAAAACGGGAACATTCAAGTTTGCAATGTTTGGTTCAAACTTATGCGAAGCAGCACCAGCCGTCAGCACTTCGCGTCTAAAAATCTCCCAAACCGAACGAGGCGTGATTCTTTATCTTCGCCGATGCAAACCGGATTTCGACCCGATTCACAATAACAGGATTACGCCGAGCTGCATTAAAAGATGCTGGATTTTCAATTGGTGTGGTGTAAAATCGGTTGCGGCAGCGTCCGCGATTAGGAAACGAAACGTTCGATTTACAGATTGTTGAAATTGTTCTGTTGTGAAATACTGATAAAGCAAAACCGATAGCATAAATGTCTGAAGAAAACGACAACCAAACCGAAAAAATCGAAGAAGTCGAACCGGGGAAAAATACGGCGGAGGG
>JBHENC010000010.1:459-141732 GCA_046262295.1 Pyrinomonadaceae bacterium
GTTTTTGACGCGTCGCAACGCCGCAATTTCTTTCGGGGTGATCGCTCTGGCGATTCTTTTACTTGCGCTGACGACCGTCGTTGTTTATCGCTACGGTTATCTCGACAATTATGTGAAGCGGCAGTTTGTCGCCAAGATGGACGAAATCGGAATGGTTTTCGACGCGGATGTTTTTCGTCTGTCTGTCGCGCCGCTGCGTCTGGAATTAAAAAACGCGACGTTCACCGACAAACTGACGGGCGAAAAGTTATTTTTTATACGCGATGCCGATCTCGGTCTGACCGTGCAGGATTTATACGCCTGGCAACTGAGCCGCGATATTTCGATTGACACGACCAACATTGACGGCGCTGAAATTTGGGTGCGCTTTGACGAAAACGGCAATTCCAATTTTGACAACCTCAAATTTATCGAAGATGAAGCCGGTTCGCGCGTCAATTTCACATATTCATCTTTAAAGTTTTCTCTGAAAAACGGACTCATTCATTTCGGCGATGTGGCGCATAAAATCAACGCCGACGCGAAAAACGTCGCGCTGACGTTCGAACCGGAAAATTACGCCGTTCCCGACGAGCAAAAGCGTTACAAATTTGATTTCACTTCGACCGACTCGAATTTCATTTACGACGAAAGCGTCGTTCAGCCGGTTGATATTCGCGCCAGCGGCATTGTTGATAAACTCGGAGCGGAAATCGCCGATCTGAAATTGACGACGCCGATGGGCGAATCAACTTTAAGCGGAACGCTAACCGATTGGGCAGCGCTCAAATACAATCTCAACATCGCTTCCACGGTTGATTTAACGCAGACTTCGAATATTTTCCCCGTCGGAACGCCGCTTCGCGGATTCGGCAATTTCAGCGGCACGGTCACGGGCGAAGGCGAAAAATACAAAATTGTCGGCGAAATAAAATCCGACGCGCTTGCCGCCTCAAACATTCGTTTGAAAGCTCTGCAAATCAACGCGACGGTTGACGGCGACGGCTCGATGTATAACGCCAATGGCAAAGCGATTGCCGAACTCCTGACATTTGAAGATTTCCAGATTGATTTCCCGCAGCTTGTCGGCAACGTGCGGGGCACGGGAACCGATTTCCGATGGGTCGGCGAATTGCAGGCAGCGGCGGCGAAAACGCCTGCCGGAACAATCGCCGGACTTTTTATCTCCGATGCGGTTGCCGAATATAAAGACTCGCAGCTTGACGCGAATTTAGGTAATTTGCGGGCGCAAAAATTTTCTTCCGAAGATGTCGAGCTTCAAAATTTACTGGCAAGCAACGTCAAAATAGATACCGATTTTGGCAAAACCGACATAACCGCGCCGAACCTTCGCGCATCGGTCGTCAATGCGGAAGGCGCAACCTTGCGCGGAGTGAATGCGGGAAATGTGCGCGTGACAAATCGCGGCGATCGAACCGATGTCAAAGCGGGAACCCTTCGCGCCGAAACGGTTGAAACCGAAAACGCAAAATTGAGAAATCTACGGGCGAGCAACCTCACGGCAACCGACACCGGCGCAAGAACCGATGTCAAATTAGGACAGGTTCAAGCCGACGGCGTAAACGCAAGCGGCGCGACGCTCGGCAGCTTGAACGCTTCCGGGGTTGATGTGCAGATTGCCGGCAACGAGACGAAAATTTATTCAAATAATTTACAGGTAGCAAAGGTTGAAACCGACGCGGCGATTTTGGGCAGCGTCAATGTCGCAGGAGTTCGTTTGACGATTCGCCAGGGCAGAATAGAAGCCACATCCGGCGACTTCAACGCGGGCAACGTCGCGCTCACCAAATCCGCGATAGACGGCGGCGGCAATCTGGAAAACGTCAAAATTTATAAACCTGTTTTCGTGCTCGAACCGTCGGGACGTTACCGCGCCAGCGCCGATTTGAGCTTGGGCGGCGGCGTGCTCGGACAAATCCAACTGGGCGCAGCCCGCGCGAATGTGGTTGCGACCAACACCGCCGTGCAGGTAAACAACTTCACGGCCGCTATCTTGAACGGACGCGCGAGCGGCAACGCTACTGTTAGCACGGCGCGTAATGGTGCGTCGCGCATCGCCGCAAACTTTGACGATCTGGATGTGGGAAATCTCGCCGCCGTTCTTTCCGGGCGCGTCGTGCCTGTCGCGGGCAAGGCTACAGGAACAGTTGATCTATCGTTTCCGGGCACGGATGTCGCGGCGGCGAGCGGTGCGTTGCGCGCAGAATTTAACGGTGAGACGGGAAGCGATGCGAATGGTCGCGTGCCGCTTTCCGGCGCGCTCGCTTTGAACGCGACGCGCGGCCTCTTCAGCATCGAGCGCGCGAACCTTCGCACCGCTGCAAGTGAGTTGAACGCCTCGGGGCAGTTCTCGCTTGAACGCGATTCAAACTTGCAGGTCAATCTCGCCTCCTCCGACGCTTCCGAGCTTCAGCGCGTGCTGACGGCGTCGGGACTCGCGCCTTCAGTTGAAGACACACTCAACTCTTATAACGTGGAGCTTGGCGGAAAACTCGCTTTCAACGGCACGGTGCGGGGCGCGCTCACAGAGCCGAGCGTTGACGGGCGCGCGTCGCTTGATTCAATCGTTGCGAATGGGCGCGATCTGGGTTCGCTCTCCGCTTCGATCAATACCACGCCGACGCTTTTACGCATCACTGATGGGCGTCTCGTCGAACGCGATGGCGGCGGCGCGCAGTTTGCTCTCAACGCTCCGCTCGGTGACAGCAACGCGAATAATATTTCGCTCGATGCGACGCTCGACCGCGTCAACGTCGGAAACTTCGTCGCCGCGCTCGGACAAAAAGGCAACGCGCTCGGCGATGTTCAATCCGATCTTTCGGGGCGCATCAACGTGACTGGTTTGCCGAATGCGGCGAACGGCAACGCGGATTTGCGTTTCGGCGCGGGACGCATTAGCGGGCAGCCGTTCGAGAGTATCGTCGCGCGCGCCACCTTTAGCGGCTCAAACCTCAATCTCGAAAATATAGATGCGCGTTTCGACGCCGGGCGCGTCACCGCAAACGGAACTTTCGATTTCCAAACGCAGGCCGTCAACTTGCAGGCGCAGGGCAACAACATACGGCTTGATCGTCTCGCCGCCTTCGCAGGCAACGCCAGCTCTCTGCCGCAATTGACCGGCACGGCAAATATCACCGCGAGCGCCACCGGCACGCTCAAAGATTTCTCATCCTTGCAAGTTAACATCAACGGCGAAGGGCGCGACGTAACTATCAACGGGCGTCAGGCAGGCACGCTCTCGCTTATCGGGCGCACCGAAAACAAGATTTTCGATCTGCGCTTAACGACAGGAATTTTCGGCCAGCCGCAAGTCATCGCCGCGCGTGTTGACTTGAGCAACAATCGTTTGCCGACGACGATTGAAACAACGCTCACGAACACGGACTTGACGCCGCTCTTTGCCGTGCTGCTTCCGGCAGACACCGTAAAAGTTCGCGGGCGCGCGACCGGCACGTTCAACGCAAGCGGCAACCTCGCCGACGAAGACGGCTATCCGTCACTCGCAGGGCTGCGCGGCACGGCGCGTTTCACCGAATTGACCTTTCAGGTGGAGGACGTGCAGCTTGCCGCCACTTCTCCCTTACTCGTGCAGTTCTCGCATAATGAAGTGTTCTTCGAGAAGACACAATTTACGGGGCCGGGAACGAATGTGACCTTCGGCGGCACGGCTGCGCTCTCCGCCGCCGGACGCCAGAATCTTTCGATTGACGGCAGATTGAATCTGCGCATCCTGAATAGCTTCTCGCCAGACATCTTTCTCGCGGGCACGGCGGAAGCATCTGTGCGCATCTCCGGCACATTCGATCAACCGCGACTTCTCGGCACGGCTTCGGTTGCGGGCGCTTCCTTTTCAACGCTTGTCGGCGATCAGCGTTTGACGCTTTCAAACCTGACGGGGCAAGTGCGCTTTAATAGCAATCAAGCGCAACTTGAATCTTTGACAGGCAATCTCGGCGGCGGGCGTGTGACGGTTTCCGGCGGCGCGGTGCTCGCGGGCTTTGTGCCCACCGCCTTTCGCTTCACTGTGCGCGGCGATAACGTGACGGTGCCGCTGCCACAGAACATACGCGCGACGGCGGACGCCGATCTTGCCATCAACGGCACGACGCGCGGCACAACTCGCGCGCAGGTTGTCTCCGGCACGATCAATCTGCGCCGCGCCGAGTACACGCAGAACATAGAGCTGGCGGACTTCATCAATCGCCGCGCCTCCGGCTCGTTGACCGAAGGCGGCACGGGCGACGGTTCAACTTTCGGCGCGACGACGCAGCTTGATTTGAATGTCGAAGGGCGCGATGCGCTCGTTGTGCGCAACAATCTGGCAGACCTGGTCGGCTCTCTCGCCCTGCGCGTCAATGGCTCAGCCGACGACCCGATTATCTCCGGGCGCGTTACGGCGACGCGCGGCACGCTCAATTTTCGCCAGGATCGTTACGAGTTGACGCGCGCTTACATAGATGTTCCGCCCAGCCGCCTGAGCGAAGTTGATCCGTTTCTCAACATTCAAGCCGAGTCGGACATTAGAGGCTATCGCGTCATCGTCGGCCTCACCGGACGCTTGACTGCGCCGCAGGTCGTTTTGCGTTCTGATCCTTCGTTGCCGCAGGCGGATGTCGTCGCGTTGATTACAACGGGTGATCTTTCGGGCGGCGAGACCGGCACTTCGACGCTTGCGCAATCGGGCGTCGGAACGGCAGCCAGCCTTCTGACGAACACTTTGATCGGCAGCACGGCGCAGCGCGCGACCGGCAAACTATTCGGCTTAAATCGCTTTGAGATTGATCCGCAGCTGTCGGGGGTAGGGCGCGCCGGAGCGACCATTTCTCCGCGTTTGACTGTCGGGCGACAGGTCAACCGCGATCTGCTGGTCACGTATTCGACCAATTTGACGACCGGGCAGAATCAAGTTCTGGCCGTTCAGTACCGCGTCTCGAATCGTTTGTATTTCGTCGCGCAGTATGAACAGGGAGCGGGCAACACAAATCTGGACACGTCCAACAATAACAATTTCAGTTTCGAGATTCGCTTTCGGAAACGGTTTTAACGAATGGCGCAAAGCTTTGGCACAACAAGCAGGGAACGTCACGGTTCGGCTCATGACGTAAACTTTTACGCGAAAGTGAGCGGACGCTTCTTTGTTTGCATCGTCGCGCTTTTTGCTTTGTGCTGCATGGCTGTTCGCAGTCAGGCTGCCGTCGTGCCGTCTGTGACGGAGCAGAGCGATTATGAAGGGCGTGTTATCGCCAGCGTCGAAGTCGCAATTGAAGGAGCGCCGCGCGACGCGGCGACTGAAACCGAACTCTCAGCACTTCTGCGCGTTGCGCCGAATACTGAATATTCCGCCGTGCGCGTGCGTGAATCCTTGCAGGCGCTGATTGATTCCGGGCGCGTTTCGTTCGCGCGCGTCGAAGCATCTCCGGCAGTCGCGGCTAATAGTCCCATTCGCTTGCGTTTCATCGTGCGGCGACAGGCGCTCGTCGGCGAAGTCCTGCTCGATATTACGCCAGCCACCGGCGGCACTCCGGTTTCGGAGGATGAGTTGCGCGGGCGCTTGAATATGCTTGAGCCGGGAATGCGTTTCTCGGAGCAATCGCTCAAGCGCAGCGCGGACAGCATTCAAACTTATCTGCGCGATAAAGGCTTCTTCCGTGCGACGGTGACTTACGCGCAGCAGTTGGATTCGACGGGCACGCGCGCCGCCGTAACTTTCCGCATCAATCCCGGCGAACAGGCGCTCGTCGCAGCCTTTAACATCAACATCACGGGATTCGATCCGGCAACCGTGCGTCCATCGCTCGCGCTGCAAACGAACGCGCCCTTTTCACGCGCGACGCTCGGCGAAGACATCAATCGCATACGCCAGGCCGTCATCGCTTCGGGTTATCTCGCGCCACAATTGGTTGATCCGCAGGTCACGTTCGATACTACTCTTAACAATGTCACGATAAATCTGATGGGGGCAATCGGGCCGAAAGTCGAAGTGACGGTGCGAAACTTTGAGTTGGATAAAAAGGCTGCGCGCGAACTTCTGCCCGTCAAACGCGAAGGCAGCATAGATTTATCGGCAATCGTCGAAGGCCAGCGCCGCCTTCGCAACAAACTTCAGGAGAACGGCTACTTCTTTACGGACGTTACATCCGTTTGCACCGTCACGCCTCCGACTCCGGCCACGACTCCGAACGGCACGGAGCAGACGTGCGAGAATTTGAATCCGTCGGAGTTGAGCGGGCGCACCGTCAGCATCGCCTACGACGTTAATCGCGGACGCCGCTTCAAGCTCACGGACATACGTCTCGAAGGCACGAATAAGCTATCGCTCGACGATGTGCCGCTTCGCACGCAGAAGGCCACTGCGCTCGGCTTCATTCCTTTCCTGGGCTACGGGCGCGGCTATACCAGCCCCGACCTTTTAGAAGAAGATAGCCGAACGATTCGCGCGCGTATGCGCGATCTCGGCTACCGGCGCGCGAAGGTGGACGTGCGGCAGGGCGTCTCCGTCAACGGCGATAATCTAATCATTACTTTTGTGGTCACTGAAGGAGCGTTGACGCGCGTTGCGGGCGTAGAGATTCGCGGCAATCAAATCTATACGGACAAGCGTTTGCGCGAAGAACTCTCCAGAGGAACGTGTCATCCCGAAGACCAGCCGGGCACGACGATCATCGGCGGAGCGTTCTCGCTTTCGCAGGCGCGCGCCGACGGCGACTGCATACGCAATCTCTATGCGCGCAACGGCTACGCCGATCTTCAACTAGACCTCTCGACCGTCGAACTGCCCAAAAAAGGCGCGGACGAACAGGTGCGGCTCGTCTATACCATCAGCAAGGAAGGCGCTAAAGTTTTCATCGGACGCATTCTCGTGAACGGCAATGTGAGAACCGAAAAGGAAGCGGTTCTCGGCGTCACACCGCTCAAGGAAGGTGCCGTGTTGCGTGCCGATAAGATAGCGGACGCCGAACGCGCGCTCTATTCCACAGATGCTTTCCGCCAGGCCATTGTGCGCACTGAGCCTGCCGGTGAAACGGCCGCCGGATTCGCCAAGCGCGATGTCATCATTGATGTCGAGGAGCTAAAGCCGCGCGTCTTAGGTTACGGCGGCGGCTTTTCGACCGACACCGGCGCGCAGGGATTCATTGATCTACGCAATGTTAATCTCTTCGGAAAATTGCGGCAGGGCACGGCGCAACTACGCGGCAGCAATCGCTTGCAGCTTGCCCGCATCGAATATTTCGATCCGCGCTTCCGTCGTTACGGCGAGAATCAAGTCGCGCCGCTCACGATCTCGGCGCAGTACCGGCGCGATACTTCCGTTACGCGCTTTTTCCGCTCAACCATAGACCAAGGCGATCTCGGCGTCGTGCAGCGCCTTGATGAAAGGGGAAGACCGATTGACGAATTCGGTATGCGCACGGGACAGCCGACCGTCAATCGGTTTACTTTCAACGTTCAGACGCAGCGCGATTTAGAATTGAAACTGGGGCCGCGCGGCGAAGAGCGCAAGCGCACCACGATCTTCCTTCGCTACGCTTACGAAGACGTGCGCCTCTTCAACATCAACAGCCTGCTGCTCGCGCCCATTCTGCGCCCGGATCGCGCGATTCGCCTTTCGCGTATCGGCACGACCTTTGTGCGCGACACGCGCGACAACAAGCTGGGCGATGCGACAAGAGGCGATTTCCTGACGCTCGATTACGGGCTGGCGCTGCGTCAACTGGGCGGCAACATCTCCTTCAATAGACTGGAGACGAGCTACCGGCGCTTCTACCGGATTGATCGTTTCCGCCGGACGGTGTTGGCCGGAAATGTCAGTCTCGGCCTCGCCAATCTGTTCAATCCGCGCGACCGCGACGGCAACGGCACGATTGACGAGATTGACCAGACCTTGCCGATCAGCGAAAGATTCTTCTCCGGCGGTTCGACCACGCTGCGCGGTTTCGCTTTTCAGGAAGCAGGGCCGCGCCGCGTTATCACTTTCCGTCCGGGCGAAGTATTCCGCAATCGCCAGCGCGAAATCGTGACGCTCAATCCTTTCACCGTGCCGGTAGGCGGCAACGCGCTCGCCGTCATCAACCTCGAAGCGCGCGTGCCTGTGACTAAAACTTTCAGCGTCGTGCCGTTTTATGATGGCGGCAATGTGTTTCGCCGCGCCAGCGATCTCTTCGGGAGCGAGTCGAGGCCGGGCGAAGACCCTAACCTGCGTGCGCTATTTACGCATACGGTTGGTTTAGGCGTGCGAGTCAAGACGCCAATCGGCGGCGCGCTCGCCGTTGATTATGGATTTTTGCTCAATCCGCCGCAGTTCATCATTCCGCAACAGGGCGCGCCCGATGCCATTTTTCGTTTGAAGAACAGCCAGCTCCATTTCCGCTTTTCGCAAGCGTTCTGAAGAAGAAAAGCCATGAAGAAAATACAGAAGTTCACTCGCTCTTTTTGCCTTTTACTTTTCGCCGCAAGCTTTTGCCTACTGCTTGCGGGGCGTGAAGCGCGCGCGCAGGAAGTTGTTGACGAAACCATCGCCACCGTCAACGGCGGCGTCAGCACAGAGCTAATCACTTACACAGACCTGATCTGGCAAATGGCGCTTCAGCCCGCAACGTCGCTCGCAAACCCACGCCTCGAAGACCTCAATAACGCATTGCACTTAGTCATTGACCAGCGCCTTATCTTACAGGAAGCCGGAAGATTGCCGACGATTGCTCCGGCGGCCAAAGATGTTGATGCCGCGCTCGCCGAGCTTATCAAGCAGTTTCCGTCGAGCGCGGAATTCGAGCAACGCGCGCGCCGCGTCGGTCTCAGCTCGGAACAACTGCGCGAGATCGTGCGGCAGCGCCTCGCCATAGAGAACTATCTGGACTTTCGTTTTCGCTCATTCACAAACGTCACGGATGCGGAAATCGCCGCTTACTACCGCGACGTTTACGTGCCGCGCTTTCGCCAGCAGGCTCCCTCGCGGATCGTGCCGATGCTTGAGCAGGTGCGCGAGCAGATCAGCCGCACGCTCACCGAGAGCAAGATCGAATCCGAGACGGACGCCTTCCTAGATACCGCCCGCGAGCGCGCCGAAATCGTTTGCCTCGATACGGCCTATCGCTGTGCCGATCAGTAATTGTTCCTGTTTTAGTCCGGCCTGGAACAGTTTATTCTTTGCTCGCAGCAGCAAACCGTCCGTGTGCCTATTTGCCTCTAACAGATAATCCCCCTGATTGCCCGCAAGGAAACGAACCGCTCAAGGAAAATCTTTTATGTCACGTAGTACGAGTGACCATGCGACGGGTTCGCGCGAGAATCGAAGGCCGCGCATAGGGCTTGCGTTATCGGGCGGGGCGGCGCGCGCCTTCGCTCATCTGGGCGTGTTGCGCGTGCTCTCGGAACACAATATCTCGTTTGACTTTATCGCGGGCACATCAGCCGGAGCGATTGTCGGGGCGGCGCTCGCCGCCGGTCTTTCCGTCGCAGAAATTGAAGAGATCAGCCGCAATATGCGTTGGCGCGATGCAGGACGCATGACGCTTTCGCGTTTGGGGATTCAGTCCAACGCGCCGCTCGAAGCATGGTTGCGCAAACATCTGCCCGTCACACGCTTTGAAGATTTGCCGGTTCCGTTCGCCGCCGTTGCGACGGATTTGCACGCCGGAACCGCCGTCATGCTTCACGGCACGGGCGACATTCCTTTCGCGGTTCGCGCGAGTTGCGCGCTGCCCGGCTGGTACGTACCTGTGACGGATGAAGCGGGACGGCAACTCGTTGACGGCGGACTCGTCGCCAACGTGCCGTCGAAAGCCGTGCGCGAGCTTGGCGCGGACAAGGTCATCGCCGTTGATCTCAACGCCGACGGCGCAAAGTTTTTAAGCTCGCCACGCACCGCTCTCGGCGTGCTGTTGCAATCAATTATGGTCGTACAGCGAACCGCCTCAAGCCACCAATGGCAGGCGGCGGATGTCATCATCCGGCCAAAGATCGGCCACATTCGCTGGGACGAAATCAATCGCGCCGACGAACTCTACGCCGCCGGTGAAGCTGCTGCGCGCGCCTCCATTGAAGAAATCAAACAACTGCTCGCGCCCGCCATTCCAACCCCTGCCCCGAAGTGGTATCAACTGCGCCGCCGCAAAGCCTTCCGCGCAGAAGAGAATCAAAACAGGCTGCACACGACAACCTCCCGCTAGTCCCCCGCTTTTGACTTACGCTCTCGCTCATTCTCGTTCCAAAATCTTCTCTGCAATAAGCGCGTCCGCGCTCTCGAACGAACTCCTCTCGCGCATCACTTCAGGCGCTTAATATTGAATTCCACGCCGATTAAACCTTTACATAAGACACAAAGAGAAGTGCGATACACAAAATGTCCGGCGCAATATAGACGTGCCGTCGTCGCCGTATTTTTTGAGGCTGTAAAATAATGCCCGTCGAAATTACATCCGTGCCGCCGAAACGACGTAAGCTGCTTGCCGCAGGAAAAACGAAGCGAGTATTTCAGTCCGGCGCGCGTGCCGCCACATTGCGCAAACGTCGAACGCTTCTTTATACCTTCGCCGCCACAGCGGTTATCTGTCTCGCGGCGACCCTCGCTTTTCTATACGCCTCTTACATCTCGTACTCAAAGATTGTTGATGCGCGTTTAGCTTCCGGTTATTTAACGAGCCGCGCCGGAATCTATGCCGCACCGCGCACGCTTCGCGCCGGTCAAACATTACCGCGCGAAAATTTAATCGCCATGCTCCGGCGCGCCGGTTACGTCGAACAGAATGCGAGCGATGTCTGGAGCGGAAGCTTTACGTCCGAGTCAAACTCTGTGCGCATTCGTCCGCGCCGTAGTATCAATCAAACGGAAAACTCCGGGACGATCAGCGTCGGCTTCAATGCGAAGGGGCGCATCATGGCGCTCACAAAAGATGACACGCAATCGCTCGCAGCCTACACGCTCGAGCCGGAGACGTTGACGAACGACGTTTCGATGAAAACGAACAGCCGCGCCGCGCTCGCTTATAAAGATATTCCGGCGACGCTCGTGCGTGCCGTGCTCGCCATTGAGGATCATCGTTTCTTCGAGCATCGCGGCATTGATATTTTCGGCATCGGGCGGGCGCTGCTTCGTAATGCGGGCGAGAACGAAATCGGGCAGGGCGGTTCGACGATCACGCAGCAGCTCGTTAAAAATACTTATCTCTCGCCGGAGAAAACCTACCGTCGCAAGTTTGCCGAAGCGATGCTCGCCGCAACGCTCGAACGGCGTCTCTCAAAAGAAGACATCTTTGCGCTTTATGCGAACGAGATTTATCTTGGACAGCGCGGCAGCAGCGCCGTGCGCGGCGTTGCAAGTGCGGCGCGTGTGTTCTTCGGCAAAGAGTTGAAGGATTTATCGCTCGCCGAAGCCGCGACGATTGCGGGAATGATTCAAAGCCCGACGCGCTATGCGCCGGATCGCCACGCGGAAGCCGCCACCACGCGCCGCAACACTGTGCTCGCCGCAATGCTGCGCGAAGGCTACATCACAAGCGTAGAAGCCGCTGCCGCCATAAACGAAACGCTCGTCGTCGCTCCGGCGCAGGAAACAAACGATTCATCCGCGCCTTACTTCGTTGACTACGTTAACCGCGTCGTCGAATCCGAACTCGAAGCAAACGGGCGCAGAGATGAACGCAACTTGCAAATTCACACGACGATTGACCCGGAGTTGCAGCAACTTGCGGAAGCGGCGCTAAAACATCAGCTCGAAAAACTCGCACGTGTTTATCGGAATCGAACCGCTAAACCGCAGGCGTCGCTGGTCGCCCTCAATCCGAAAACGGGCGACGTGCTGGCGATGGTCGGCGGGCGCAGTTACGCCGAATCGCAATTGAACCGCGCGACGGACGCCGCACGCCAGCCCGGTTCCGTCTTCAAGCCTATCGTTTATGCGGCGGCGCTCGAAAGCGGCCTCTCGCCCGTCGAGATGTACAAAGATGCGCCGCGTGAATTCGTCTACGACAATAATCGTACGTATCGTCCGGCAAACTACGGCGGCGCGTATTCGATGCATGATGTGATGATGCGCACGGCGCTCGTCAACTCCTTAAACGTCGTGACGGTGGATGTCGCACTACGCACGGGACTCGCACGCATCGCGCGCACGGCTGAAGATTTCGGTCTCGCGCGGCCTGAACCATATCCGGCGCTCGCGCTCGGCACAACCGAAGCGACGCCGCTGCAACTCGCCGCCGCCTACGCCTCCTTTGCCAACGGCGGCGTGCGCATCCGGCCTAACGCCATTGCGCGTGTTACGAATGCGTCGGGCGCAAGCGTGATTGAAGCGCGGGAAGTGCCGGGTAAACAACTTATCAAACCGGCGACCGCGTACATGATGACCGATATGTTGACGGGCGTGATTGATCGGGGCACGGCGCGGGCGGCGCGCTCATTGATGAAGGAAACCGTACTGGCGGGCAAAACCGGCACGTCGCGCGATGGCTGGTTTGCGGGCTACACGCCGAATCTGGTCTGCGTCGTGTGGATCGGTTTCGATGACAATACGCAACTGGGTTTGACGGGCGCGGAAGCGGCTTTGCCCGCGTGGATGGAGTTTGTCGGAAACGCTGTCAGGATGCGACCCGAACTCGGCGGCGCAGCTTTTGAACGTCCCGAAGGCGTCATGCACATAGAGGTTGACCCGGAAACAGGTTTGCGCGCGACAGACTCTTGCCCGCAACGCCAGCGCATCGCACTCACGCCCGCGCTCGCCCCCAGCCTTGAATGCTACACGCACAACCCGCCACCGACGGATACAACTGCTTACGCTACGACGGACGTTGTTGACGAATCAGCTTCGCCATCGCTGAAAATCGCGCGCGAGAGCAAAACCTTTGCTCTCTCCGCGCCGCCAACGCTGACCGCCCCGCCGCGCATCGGCGCACACACGCCTTCATATGCCAAAGCCGACACTCCCCGAACGAACGCCACGCGCGTGGAAACTTACGGGCGCGGGCGTCCCCTACTGACTAATGAAATCTCGGTTGACTATGCCCGAACGCCTGCAAAGAAAATCTCTCAATAGGAATGCACAGCGACAAAGAGTTCAGATGAATCTTTGCGTTTAGAACCGCCGCGAATCTCAAAATAAATCCGACAGGCAAGACACAGGCGATTGCGCGTCAAAGCTATTTTGCCGTTCGTTAATTGTTTCTTTCGAGCAAGACTTGCGCGATAGCGTGTTCGGTCGTATGAGATAACGAAAGGTGTGCGGCGGTCGCGTTTAGTTCGTTGAAAAGAGTTTGCGCGTGTCCGTGAAAATGCAGTAGAGGCGCGCCCGCGTCGTCGGATGCAACTTCAATATCCTGCCACGCGAGGCCGCCGCTCCAACCCGTGCGCAGAGCCTTGAACGCCGCTTCTTTCGCGGCGAAACGCGCGGCGTAACGTTGTGCGGCGACAGCTTTGCCGCGTCCTTCACAGTAAGCCCGCTCGCGCGACGTAAAGACGCGAATTGCAAAACGCGGAGTACGCGCCAGCACTTCGCGCACGCGCGCAACTTCGATAATATCTATTCCGATGGAAATAATCACAAATGAAGAGTCGGAATTAAAGCGCGCCGGATTCTACTGGCGCGAGAACAATCACCACGCAGGCGTGCGCGCTTTCATATGCGAACCATTGGAGCGCGACGGTTTCACCAACGGCTTTTCGACGCGCATGGGCGGCACAAGTCCTATGCCCGACGCCGCGCTTAATCTCGCCGGTTTTTCCGAAGACGCCGCCGAAAACATTCTCGAGAACCGTCGCCGTTACTTGCGCCTCTTTGAAGGCGAATGGACGCTCGCCACCTGCTGGCAAGTTCACGGCGCAGCGGCACGTGCGGTGCGCGATGCGCGTGACGCCGTCTCGAACACGGACGAGCGTTGTGATGCGCTGGTCAGCGATGCTCTTAATATTCTGCTCGCGGTGCAGACGGCAGATTGCGTGCCGATTCTGCTGGGCGACGCGCGAACGGGCGCGGCCGCCGCGATTCACGCGGGCTGGCGCGGCACAGCGGCGAGCATCGTTCCGCAAACTCTGCAACGCATGATGAACGAATACGGCACGCGAGCCGAAGACGTGCGCGCGGCAGTTGGCGCGGCGGCGGGCGCGTGTTGCTATGAAGTCGGCGCGGAAGTCGTCGCCGTTTTCCGCGAACGATTCAGGGATGCAAGCGAGTTACTTGCGCCGACGCGCGAAGGCCACGCCTTGATTGATCTTCAAAGAGCGAATCGAAATCAATTAATCGCCGCCGGAGTTGATCCCTCGCGCATACACGTTGCGCCGCTCTGCACGATGTGCCGCACAGACCTCTTCTTTTCTTATCGCCGCGAAAAAACTCTGCACGGCCGCGTCGGCCGCCTTCTCGCCGCCATCGGACGAAAGAAAGCAGATGCCGGATGTTAGAAATTAGATGTTAGTTATAAAGCTGGAACTGACATCTAGCATCTGATAGCTACCTTCTTATCTGCGACGGGCGCGGCCTGCGCCGCCGCCGAACAGCGCGCCGTTCGTGCGCTTGACGGATTCGTTTGCGCTCGCCACTTGAATCGGCATCGTTATCTCGCGCGTTTTCGGCGGAAAGCACGCTTCGTTGTTGCAGCTTTGATAGCGTAGACGCACGCGCAACTCCGCCGAACTCGCGCTGTAGTCGGCGGGCAACGTGACGTTAAAACGCATCACCGCGCGGCCTTCGTAAACCGCCAGTTGATCTTTAGAAAAACTGAATTGCCGGACGACGGCGCGCGGGTAAACGACGGGAGAAATTCTAATGCCGCCGGGCGCTTCCACTTGCAGCACGGTGGGCACGGCGTACTTGCTGAGCGGGCGGCTTCCGTTAACGTGGTAGCCTTCCGGGATTTCCACCACGACGGCGGCCTGAAGAGTGCGTCCGGGCTGTGCTTTCTCAGCCGCGAAGAAACCGTTGATTCCTAAATTCGCCTGCAACGCGACGGGTTCGGGCGATGCGGGTAACGCAGGCAGGTTCGCCGGAAGAAAAAAGAGAAGCGCGGCAAACAGCGCGAGCGTCGAAGCGCGACGCGCAGAAGCACGGCGATTAATTGAAGAAGTTAAGTTCATCTTGAGAATCTGCTTTCGTTAAGTGTGTAATTCGTTGGATTGCTGGTGCGCTTACACGAGTTGATGAAGCGCGCCGCGATCTTTACCGATGTCGGTTAGTGGCGTGCCGCGCGCCGCGAGTTGTCCGCAGGCGGCGAAGATGTCGCGTCCGCGCGGACGTCGCACAAAAGCATGGACGCCCTTTGACTCTAAAATATTTTTGAAGCTTTCCACGCGCTCATCCGGCGAAGGCTGATAGGGCAACGGATCGGCGGCGTTGTGCGGAATCAAATTTACTTTCGCGCGCAGGCCATGACGGTTAAGCAGGTTGGCGAGTTGCCGCGCGTGTTCGTTTGAATCGTTAACGCCGTCGAGCATCACGTACTCGAAGGTCACGCGCTCGCCCGGCTTGAGCGACGCTTGAAACTCTTTGCAGGCATCGAGGAGTTCGTTAAGCGGCCAGCGTTTGTTAATCGGCATCAGTTTATCGCGCAGTTCGTCGGTCGGAGCCGAAAGAGAGATTGCGAGATGCGGGCGGTCTGCGATGTTCGCCAACTCGCGTATGCGCGGCACGATGCCTGCCGTTGAAACCGTGACGCGATTGGGCACGATGAACAGCCCCTTCGGTTCGGCCATCACGCGCAACGCTTTCATCAGCGAATCGAAGGCGAGCATCGGTTCGCCCGCGCCCATCGCCACGAGATTCGTGCCGCGCGGCGCCGGTTCGCCTTCGCCGTAAGCATCGTTGAGGGCGATGATGATCTGTTCGACGATCTCGCCCGCCGTCAGAGTGCGCAGCAAACCGAGCCGCGCCGTCAAACAGAAATCGCATTTGAGCGGGCAGCCGGATTGCGAAGAAAAACAGATTGTGTCGCGTCGTTCCTCAGGGATGAAGACGGTTTCCACCGGAAGATTATCGTGCGTCTTCATCAAATAACGGCGCGTGCCGTCCGTCGAAATGTAACGCGATTCGACTTTTAATGTTGACGTGATGGCGCGCGCCGCGAGTTGCGCGCGAAATTCTTTCGGCAGTTCGGTGATGCTGTTTAAGTCTAATTGACGGCGCTTGTGCAGCGCGGCGAAGATTTGCTGCGCGCGATACGCAGGCTCCTTCATCTCGGCGACAAGGGCGGCGAGTTCCGCCGTAGATAATTCCAACAGATGCGCTGCTTGATTCATTGTGCCTCTATTTTACCATCGCAGACGCTCATCGCACAGTACCGGCGCGCCAAAGCGCAGGCATCCCGCCGTTTTGAGTGTGACGTATAGTGATGAGCGGTGTTTAGCTTTCGAAGCTGGCGCGCTTGCGTGCGGTTGTAATTCTTTTCCGCGCGGCCTATAAGTAAAGCTTGTCCGGCCTTGAAATCCGTTTAATGAAGGAGAGGAAATCAATGAGAAAAGCGCAGTCTATGTTCTTCCACTTACTGCTCGTTGCGATTCTGATGCAGGGAGTTTTCAGTGTCGCCGCGAAAGCGAATCCTTTACCGCAAGCGCAGGCGAAAAAAACTGCGACACCGTCGGAAGCTTTGTTGCGTTCATGGAACAACGCCGGGCGGCAATTGATAGAGATGGCTGAAGATTTTCCGCAGGACAAATATAATTTCAAGCCGAAGCCTGAAGTACGCACCTTCGCGCAGCAACTCTTGCACGTGGCGGGCGGCAACTATTACTACATGAGTCTCGCGCGTGGAGTGAAGGCCGAAGATGAAGACCCTTCGGAAGCGAAGTATAAGACGAAGGCGGGCATCGTGGCGGTGCTGAAAAAGTCTTTCGCCGACGGCGCGGAGCTAATCAAACAAACGGGCGATACAGGAATCATTAACAACTTGGGGCTATGGATCGGAGCTGTCCAACACGCGGGCGAACACTACGGGCAACTCGTCGTCTATTATCGTCTCAACGGCATCGTGCCACCGGCTTCGAGGCCGCGCCCGAAAACATCATAAAGAAAAGGCCGGAAGACAACCGTCAGCATGAGCAATAGCGACAATGCAGTGTTCGCTTAGCTTTCGTGTAATCATCGTCAGCTTTTTATTCTGATTACTGACCACTGACAACTGCTTACTGCCTACTCGCCCTTCATGTTTCTTGAAACTGATTTCATAGTCATCGGAAGCGGCATCGCAGGCTTACGGGCGGCGCTCGAGATTGCGCAGGCCGGAGCGCGCGTCGCCGTGCTGACGAAAGACCGCACGGACGAATCGAACACGGAGTATGCGCAGGGCGGCGTCGCCGTCGCGCTCTCGGATGCGGACGAAATCTCGCTGCATGAAGAGGACACTTTGAATGCGGGCGCGGGATTGTGCGATGAACGTGCGGTGCGTGTGCTGGTCGAAGACGGGCTGCGCTACATACAGGAGTTGATCGAATGGGGCACGGAGTTTGACCGCGAAGAAGGCCGCCTCGTTTTTACGCAGGAAGCCGCGCATTCGCGCCGCCGCATACTGCACGCGCACGGCGATTCGACGGGGCGCGAGATCGTGCGCGCTTTGATTGCGCGTGCTTCCGTCGAGAAACGCATCGTCTTTCTCGCGCACGCGGCGACGGAGTCCTTGATTGTCAACGATAATCGCTGTTGCGGCGTGCGGTATCTCGATCCGTTGGTGCGTGCGCCGCGCGAGCTGCGTGCGCGGGCGGTGATTCTTGCGGCGGGCGGCGCAGGCCAACTCTTTCTGCACACGACGAACCCTTCGGTGGCGACGGGTGACGGCATGGCGATGGCATACAGGGCGGGCGCGGAGCTTGCCGACATGGAGTTCGTGCAGTTTCATCCGACGGCGCTTAACCTTGAAGATGCGCCGCGCTTTCTTCTTTCCGAAGCGATGCGCGGCGAGGGTGGCGTGTTGCGCAACGAAGACGGCGAGCGTTTTATGCCGCGTTATCACGAACGCGCAGAGCTTGCGCCGCGCGATATTGTGAGTCGTTCGATTGTCGCGGAGATGCAGCGAACGGCGAGCCAAAAAGTTTATCTTGACATGACAAGTCTTGATCGCGCGTTCATCAAGAATCGTTTCCCGAAAATTTATGAAACGTGCAAGCGTTACGAGTTGGATATCACGATTGACCTGCTGCCCGTCTCGCCTGCCGCGCATTACTGCATGGGCGGCGTGCGCACGGACTTGGACGGGCGTTCCACATTGCCCGGACTTTATGCGGCGGGTGAAGTGGCGTGTACGGGCGTACACGGCGCGAATCGTCTGGCGTCAAACTCTCTGCTCGAAGGCTTGGTATTCGGCGCACGCGCAGGCCGCGCCGCTGCGATTGATGCTGCCGGACAGATTGCCGCCACGCCTGCTAATAAAAATTCTGAAGAAGCGGAAGATTCAGGCGCAGTTGTCAGAGCGGGCGCGCAGCGGCGTGGCGATGTGGCGCTGGCGGTAAGAAAGCGCGTGCGGCGTTTGATGTGGGAGCGCGTCGGCATTCTTCGCTCGCGCGATTCTATGCAACGCGCGTTGCGTGAGTTCGAGCAAATATCCCGCGCGCCGCTCGGCACGGCGTCGCGTAATTTTCTGACGCTGGCGACGCTTATCGCGCGTAGCGCACTCTGGCGCGAGGAATCGCGCGGCGCTCATTTCCGCACAGACTTTCCAACGCGCGAAGATAATCGCTGGCGCGTGCATTCAATGCTTCATGAAATGGAAGCGAAGATCGAAGGCGTCGCCTCCATTGACTTCTCTTGAACCGCAGCACTTTTCGCGCGCATCGCGGGCGCTGATAACAAATGGCTGAATTCAAATATTTACATGATTGGTCGTTGCAACCGCGCGAGGCTGTCGAACTGCAAAAAGAGCTGCGCGCGGATGTCAGACTGCAACCGCTCGCGCGTCCCGTTAAAACAATCGCGGGCGCAGATATCTCTTTCAATAAATTCTCGACAACTATTTATGCCGGTCTGGTGGTGCTCGCGCTGCCTTCGCTGGAGATTATCGAAGAAGCCGGCGTCGTGAGCGAAACGCGCTTTCCGTATGTGCCGGGCTTGCTTTCGTTTCGTGAATCGCCGTCGGTGTTGGAAGCGTGGGCGAAGTTAAAGACGGAGCCGGACGCGGTGATGTTCGACGGGCAGGGCATCGCGCACCCGCGCCGCATCGGTATCGCTTCGCACGTCGGATTGATGCTCGAACGCCCGACGCTCGGCTGCGCGAAATCCGTGCTCGTAGGGAAGTACGAAGAGCCTGCGCGCGAACGCGGCGCGTGGACGCAGATGACGGACAAAGGCGAAATCATCGGCGCAGCCTTGCGCACAAAGACCAATGTGCAACCGATCTATGTCTCGCCCGGCCATTTGATTGATCTGGCGGGCGCGATTGATCTCACACTTCAATGCGACGGCGGCTATCGCCAACCCGAACCGACACGCCGCGCGCATCTCTTAGTCAACGCGCTTCGTCGCGGCGAACGCAACCCGACATAAAAGAGATACGCGCAAGATGAACGGGAATAGGAAGGGGAATATCTTTTGCCCGTCGCCGGACTATATCTATGATGCTGAAATCTATGGCGCTGAATTGCGGCGGCGAAGAAAAAGCTTGACAGTTGTTCCCCCCCCCCGTGCTATCGTTCGCGCCTCGCTGTTACGCTCACGAGCGCGCGACTCACGTCCTGACGCTCTCACGGATTTTAACTCTTAACCGTAAAGCCGATGTGCGCAGTCCTCCCGCTATGCCGTTCCTCTCTCATCAGAGCCATTCCTCTGAAGCCACAGGCGCGTCATCTCGCGGAAACGCTGCGCTTCTTTTTAACCTCCAACCTGCCTGAAGGAGAAAAGACAATGCCGACAACATTAAAGAACTCTGTGAAAGTGCTGGTAATCACCGTTTTGATAGCAGTGCTTTCAAACTTCGGAGCTATGACTGCTTATGCAGACTTAAGAGTATTCTCTACTGCTGATGATGGAAGTTTCTGCGCTCATAGCTACGGAAGCAGTTCTGGAGATTTCGATGTTTGCTATGCCGTGAGCACGGGCGAATATACATTCTTCCCACTTTCCTGATACTTCGGTAAGGTCTGCTTTTAGTAAGTATTTCTGGGAATTATGGCGCAACTATAACGGAAAAATGAAAGTCGCCGCTAGGTTGCGCCATATAACTAATTCGCATCCATTATATAGTAAATTTCTCTTGAGGATGTCTGGCTGGTGTAATTAAACTTCACATAACTACTGAAGTGCATTGTCGCATACCGTAGTTATATCGAGAGGAGCCTTATGAAACGACTTGCTATACTTTCGGCTTGGATGTTTTTTCTAATGTCCTTATCTTATGGTCAATCCATCAAGACCAGGCAGGATAATATTGATAATAATGCTGAATTAGAGAAACTCTGGCTACTATCTGATCTCCAAACACTTGAAGCAAAATCTGCGAAACTTGGTTCTCCTCTAGCGCGTGGGTTGGCAAAAGCCGAAGTTGCGGATGCCGCTTGGTTGCTTGAGCAAACATGGGCAAAAAAGTTGTTGCGCGAAGCATATGAATCCACGCTTCCCAATGAAGAGGAACAATCCATGCTTCGCCAAAAACCGGTCGGAGCGCCCCCAACAATACCCTCAAGCGGTGAAATTGCGCGAAATGCCGTACGTGGCCGCATCCTCGGAATTGCTCAGCGAGACAAAGTCTTCGCTGATGAATTAGCTGGATTAGGTGCGGAGCGGGGCGGTAAACAGAAAGAGAATTATATGTATGCAGACCTTGCCTTTAACTCGATTGCGACGGGCGATAAAGAAGCTGCGGGCAACTATATTCTTAAAGGGCTTGACGCTGATCCTAGTATTATAAACGCTGGATTTGCCATTCTTGATATAGCGGCAAAAGACCGACCAGCAGCTGATAAACTTATTTTGCAGTACATCGAACGACTGCGCACTTTTACTCTTTCACAAGCGAACGATAGTGCCTTCAGGGTCTACTTTTTGTTGAAGACTCTAATGTTTCCGACTGACAGCTCTCTCGCAATGAAAAATATTTTGTTCAAGAACAGCAATTCCGATATTAAATCTCAACAAATAGCACAGGCAAGCCCGGCTGTTATAAAAGCATATGTCAGGTATTTAATTGAAAGCCTAAGTGAACTGGAACAGCGAGAACCCGGCAGCGCACGACGATTGCACGGTTACTTGCTATCGGCATGGCTTCCTCTAAAGCAGTATGCACCGGAATTGACCGGATCATTTTTAGAGTTGGAGAAGTTAAGCCGCAGGCCGGGCGAAGATGCCGCGCTGCCTTCCAAATCGCCCGAGGAGGCGAATAAAGAGAAGTACGAGAAACGGCTTAAAGAATCACTCGACAGCGATAACCCGGATGAGTTGACGATCAACTTCGCCATCTCGCGCGGGGACTTCGATAAGGCACGCAAGCTGATTGAGAAGCTGCCCGACGGAACACAGAAGACGCAGTTTAGCGAAAGCGTCAACACGCGCGAAGCCGTCGCACTGGCAACGAAGGGCGATACTTTAAGTGCCCTGTCATTGGCCGAGAGGCTGAATAAAGCCACCTCGATGCTGCAAGTCTATCCGTTGATTATTAACAAGTGCGCGGCACGCAAGGATCAGCCGTGCGCGATGGATGCGTTTTATCGCGCGGTCGGGAAGATCAAGAAGGCGGATGCTTCACCTTCCGCGCCGCCCGCAGGCCTTCCGGCGACAATCATTCCGCTAGGCAAAGAGTTTGATCCGGTGCTAATGGGTCTCGGCAAATTAGCGAAGGCGGTATTGCCTGCAAGCAAGGAGTTGGCGCTGGATGCGTTGGATGAAATGGTGGGTGCGGCCAATCGTAGCGAACTCGACACCGGTCAGGGGCGAATCGGGTTTGAGGCGGACGTGTTCAAGCTGCTCGCGCCGAAGAATGAAGGGCGAGTGGAGCAGGCGGCGTTGAATTTGAAAGATGCTTTGCGGCAGATTGTGGCGCTGGCCGCGATAGATCAATGGAAAGCGAAAGAGCTAACTGATAAAGCCAAGACTGTGCGTAAAGAGAGCGTCACAGGCAAGTAAAGATTTACAGCTTGCGCGATATAAAAGAGCGAAGGGGACGATTAAATGCAATCGTCTCCTTCGCTCTTTTGCCTCGAACGCGAACTCAATCGCGTGGGCGGCGCGCTTACTGTGGTATGACGGTGAATTTGGCGGAGGGCGAAAGCGTTTGGCCGGAGACGCGGTCGCGTATGCGGACGACGATTTCGTATTCACCGTTCGCTAGATTCTGTGTGCCGACAAGTCTGGCGAGCGTCAGGCGTTGACCGGCGTCGGACATACCCTTCCAATCTTCGGTTTGCTTGGCGATCTCTTTACCGTCTTTCATCAATACGTAGTCGGCGTCAATCGAAGGCCGCAAGGTGGTCTGGTCAATCCCCGCGTTATAGATTTGCAAATAAATGCCGATGGGTTCGCCGCGCTTGTAAATGCCGGAGACATTCGGAATCACTTTGTTGTTGCCGATGACAAACTGCCCGACAGCCGGTTGATTGCCGAGACTTTGAAGGCGCGCCGCGAGCACCAGCGTTGAAGTGGAAAGCTGCTGCACGTCGTATTTCGGAACCGTAAAGCCGACGTGACGAACGCCGGTTGCGCCGGATGTCACGTCGCGGACGATCACGTCAACCTTATAAGTTCCGGGCGGCAGCGCGACGGCTTTCTGGTAAGCGGATTTGCGTTCTTTGGCATCGGCCAGTTCGATGGGCGTCGCAGTGGTCGTCACGGGGTCTTCAAAAATGCCCGCGCGCCTGCCGGAGACGCTTGTGATGCGCCCGAAGATGTTCATCTTCGCCTGTTGAATGCCGCCGCTATCGGCGAAGGTCAAATCTTTGTTTTCGGTCTGAATGGTGAAGGCCGTCACCACGCGCTCGTCCGATTGGCGGAAAAAGTCTATCCGCATATCGAAGTTGAGCGGGTTTTCGTCAATCGAAGGCGTATTGACCGCCGACGCCAGATCATTGAACTTGATTTGCGGCGGACGGCTGAGATCGGCCAGAAGCTGAAGCTTCGTGAACGGGTTATCCGCTTCCCGCTGAAAGCTGCCGTTATTGTTGCCAATCCCGGAGATGCGATCCGCTTTGCTGGAAAGTCCGAGTTGCTCCGAAAGCGTCAACCCCGCGCCAGGAACATTAAGCAGCGCGTCCTTTTCATTGGGCGAGCGCGCGATACGATATTCGCCCGTGCCGGTCGGATCAACGAACTCTATTTCAACGCCGGAGCCGACGCCCGGTATGTATCGGTAGAACCATGTCTCGAAAGGATAAGTCGTGGTCGAGCCGCCGCCCTCGTAAGATTGACGCTCGTAGGTTCCGCCCGCCGGATGCGATTCGACTTCGTTGGGCTTGCCGAACGTAATGTAGATGCGCCCGCGATCCGTCTTCCAGCCGGGGATGCCGGAAGCATAATGCTCGTTAGCATAGGCGATGCGCTCGTAATACTCTTCCTTGTATTCGTTCTCGTCCGTGTCCGGGTCTGGATCGCGTCGTCGCCAGAAGTCCTCAATATAAGCTTCGCGCTCTTCATCGGTCTGAAGCTTTTTGAAGGCCGCGCGTTCTTTGTCCGTGATGATGTACGCGACATCCTTTTCAAGCCAGTCTTTGTAAGCCCTTTTGACTTCGGGCTTGACGTTGCGCGCGCGATCCTGCGGGTCGTCCTGTGCCTTGCGCTGCTTTTTCTGCGCGAGTGCGGGCGCGACGAGAAGCGCCAGCGCCACAAGCGAGAGAATTAAACGACGCATGAAATTTTGCTTGAACATTGTTCGGGCAACTCCTGTCTTACTCTGGGGAAACTTGTGCGAACATCGCTCGCTCCGAGCGGTCGCAGACTTTAACGATTAAATACTTTCTAGAAGATGAAAACCGGGAGTTAAAACTTTATCTCTATACGATTTGCTGAACCGTTGGCAGCACCGTGAAACATTGATTTTAGAATTCCACAGCTAATAGAGTCAAGATGCGCCGAAGGCATCGTCCGGTTGCCTTAAATTACGTGATAAACGCAGGTTTAGGTTTGCGTGCGCGGTCTGGCGGAGACCCACGCGACGAAAATCGAGATTACGTAGAGAATGAGCATCGGCGCGGCGAAGAGCATCATGTTGGGCACGTCGTTGGTCGGCGAAAGCACTGCCGCCGAGATCAGAATCACGATCAGCGACGTGCGCCAGATGTGTATCAGAAAGCGCGCCGTGACGAGGCCGATGCGCGCCAGCACGTATGTAATCGCGGGCATCTGAAACACGATGCCCATGCCGAGCATCACTAGAATGATGAAATCGAAATAATCGTCGGCCTTCAAATAAAGGCGGAAGTCTTTGCCGAGTCCGAGCAGATAGGCCGCCGCAGGTGGAAAAATCACGTAGTAGGCGAAGACCGCGCCGATGAAAAAGGAGATGCTCGAAAGAAGTATAAAGGGCACGGCGTAGCCGCGTTCGTGCGGGTAGAGGCCGGGCGAAACGAACGCCCAGATTTGCCACAGCAGAAAAGGCACGGCGATGCACACCGCCGTATAAAGCGAAACTTTGATGTAGAGCGAGAAGGGTTCAATCGCCGTGTTGACGATTAGCTTTTCATCAAGGCCGGGCGCGCCGCCGCTTGGCCGCGCGTTGAAATCGATCGGCAGCCGCACGCCCTTCGGCACGACCGTGTTTCCGGCAATCAGCGGCTCGTCCATAAAAAGCCCCGTATTGCCATTCGCGTCTTTCGCAACGCGCGCCAGCACCGATGTGCCGACGGGAATCACGCTCGTCCCGATCTTCGTTGATTCGGCAAAAGTGTAGCGGCTGACGTCGCCTTCTTTCAGCGAGCTGAGCGGCAGAATCTGTTCCTGTCCGGTCATGCCTCCGAGCGGAAGCTGGCGGCGTTGCGCGTCGGCGAGGGCGCGCTGCACGGGACGCGCGAGAAAATTGTAGATGTAATTGGAAACGAACCAGCAGCCCAAAAAGACGACGAAGATGAAGACGAGCGAACGGATCAGTCGGCTGCGCAGTTCGTCCAGATGCTCCAGAAAAGACATCTGCACGCCGGGTTCTTCGGCGTCTCCCTGCGTCTCGCCGTTTCTTGTTCCTAAAAGTGTCGCCATTAAAATCGGTCTGCTATTTGAAGCGCTTTACAGCCAATCGCGTTTGCGTTGCGGGGCAAGAGTCGAAGAAGGCGCGCCGCTGCCGCTTGGATTAATGATGTCATATGGCGCATCGAGCGATTGCGTTGTGGCGCTGTTTGTCGCGCTTGAATCGCCAGCTATCTCTTGCGTGGACGATTGGGGTGGTTCTGTTGCAACTGATACGTAAGGTGTCGCGGCGGTGCGGGCAACGGTCGCGTCGGCGGCAGCTGGCATGAGCGTGTTCGGTGTTGTCGCAGCACCGGCGGTCGGAAGCATCGCGGCGTTGCTCGCTTCGCCCGCCCGCATCGTGGAGTTATCTTCAGGAATCATCGCGCGTTCGATTTTGGCTTCGTGCGTCGCTTCATCGGCGCTGACTTCCTGCTCCCAAGTGCGCTTGAAATCTTCGGACGCGCGCTTGAATTCGTTCAAGCTCTTGCCGAGCGAGCGGCTGAGTTCCGGCAGTTTGCGTGGCCCGAAGAGGACGAGTGCCGCGACCAGAATCACCAGCACTTCAGTCGTCCCCAAAAATTCAAGAAATAGCGGAAACAATTTTAACGTCCTACTTTCTTCACAAAGCGCGTCCGTCGCTTCTCAAAAAGAGCCGGAAGATGACGGCAGCGCGCAAGAAAACTTATCTCGTCGCCGTCTTCTCAAATTTCTTTCAGGCTTTGTCGTTGTACTCCGGCGGATAATAGATTACTTCGATGGCACGCCCGCCGCCGATGCCCTTTGTGTAAAAAGAGACGGAGCGATCACGATGCTCTTTAACGGGACGCCGCTCGCGCGCCGCCGCCTGCTCCAACTCTTCGCGCGTTTCGACACGCAAGCCCATGTGCGGCGGATGCTTCGAGTTGGCGGGAAGAAGCGCGATGCCGAAGCCACGCGAATCGCGCAGCATCGCCCAGTCCTCATACAAAGTTTCGAGGCGAAAACCGATGCGTTCGTACTCCTGCACGTCGCGCTGCAAATCCGTTGATTCCAACGCAATGTGATCCACCACGCCCGCAAAGCGTTGCTCGCTCTCCGCCTGCACCGGCTGACTCGTTGAAGGTTCCTGTTGCATAATCAAAACTCTTTTCGTGTTTCTCGTCTCACATCGAAATTGTTCGGCGTAAAAGAGATTGTAGCGCGTCTCGCCACGCAACGTCTAACGGGGAAACGAATCAGTGCGCTTTTTAGCGTGCGCGAAATACGCTTGACAGCCACGCCGCTCGCGGGCGAATCTCTCAAGCTAATTAACAAGGAAGAGGGAAGGGTTTGTACAAAAATAGGTGGTTTTTGTGCAAGTGGGATTCTGCTCAAATTTAACGTACAACATAGCTTTGCTCGAAGGTGTATGCCTTTTTTAGCTAAGACAATCCGATATTATGAAAGCTACTTCGGTGAGGCGTTAAATAAAAAGGCGGCTCTACCAAGAGCCGCCTTTTACTCGAAGCTTGACAGATTTATCTATCGCGCTCTTTGCAGAAACACATCGTAAGCCCAGCGTCCGAGATCAGCATGGTTTGTGCCGTACACCTTCGCTCTGTACCGAAAGCGATTGCCGCTTTCATCAACTCTGCCGGATTCTTTATAGTTTAGCGCAAGGGATTCTAATCTCAACTCCGCCAACGTGTGAAGCTCACTTGCTTCCGAGAGGCCATTATGGTTCACATCCTGCCACAGTCTTAGCTGTGAGAAGATACCGTCACGATTATCTATCACTGCATCATTATTGCCACCCTTCTCTGACTTATCGTATTCCGCGAGAGCGAGAAAGCCGTTCGGAGTAGCGGCTACGGGTTGCGGTGTGAAGTTGCCGAAGAGTTCCGCGCCGCTGTCTATCGTACCGTTACCGTTTCTGTCCAGCGCCAGCCATGCATCATCTGAATTGGCAGCTGTCCACGAGATTCTCATCGAGTGGCCGCTATTGGTGATGTCGAAGTCAACGCCGCTTTGTGCATCTGTGAGATTGAAACCATTGCCTTGTGTGTCAATGACAATGGGTGAGATACACCCTTGACCGAAGCAGATTTGCTCCGGGCTGCACCAATTGCACCTCTCTTCAGGTGTCGGTGTTGGCGTCGGTGTTGGCGTCGGTGTTGGACAATCCAAGGCATAGAAATTTGGACAATATAGCGTCAACCCCTCAAATTCACAGCTAGTGTCTATCCGAAATAGGATTCCACAAGAAAAACCGTCCATGCCGCAGTTGTTGCTTGTTTGAACATCATCTGCGCGACCACAGCTGCATTGAGCACCCTCTTCAATTCCCTTCATATTGGCGCATGAAGTATTGCCGGGGCAACATACGTCAGAAAGAAAGGAATTCTTAGGCTCCCAAGACGAACCAGGAGAATAAGCCGCTTTAGTAAAAACAGGCACTCTACCTGTTTCAGTGCTCAATTGCTGAATTGCTGTGGTAGGGTTACTACAAGTTTTTTTTACTGTGTACATCTATCGATTTACCACCTGTTGTGACAAAACCTGTGCCGTCTCCGAAGTTAAGCTCATGGGATTGAATAATAATCTTTTTAGGTTCCGATTTCGGAAGATTTCTTTCAGCGGCAAACCTCTCCCATCCTCTCACTTGGGATTCGGGGATTTTGAAGACGTAGCTCTCTCCCGGCTTGAGCGGCACATCGTCGGGTTTTGCTTCGTTTACAAGGTCAATTAATGCTGGCCTTCCGTATCTGAGCATATAGCCTAGCGGGAAACCATTCGGACTTATCATCTCCGGCAGCATTACACTAATTTTCAGATAGTAAATTGGCTTGGTGGATTTGTTTGTGACTTCAATCTCCAAGTCACGAAGCACATTCTCATTCTGAACATTCTTTACCTTGATCTTTATTGGCAAATGAGAAGGGATGCGATCTTCCAACGCTCTTTCCTGCGATGAGGATTGCGCTTTACTAAATCCATTGCTGCCTAAAATGGTAGCTAAGGATATCATTCCCAATAATATGAATAGTAACGCAATTGGATTTCGGCGTCGAAGAAATAAGAGACCAGTTCGGATTATCATAGGATACTCCTTTTGCAGCAAATGGTTTGGGAGTTGAGGCTGATTGCTGGAGCATCCGCGATGCCGGCAGAGGAGCCTGTGAATGCGGTCAATTTACGCCTGATATTTTATCATGTCAATCTTTTTGCAAGGTTTATGAAGAGACTTTGTTCATGTCCGTCACTTACCAATTATGTAAGATGATAAGTTTTGCATAAAGTTAACAAGCTTGATGATCGTGAGCATGGAACTCTTGTTAACAAGAAACGAACAGCGAGCGACCCTTATATACTCATTATTAGTGGCTGTCAACTTTATTTTCTATATAATGGAATGACTAAATTTTGCCATGACAAAAGGTTAATGAAGTATACAGGATATTTTGGATACTTCATTTGTGCAGGAGGCAATTCTTGTGCAAGGCATACAGAGAACGGGAAATCAAAATCAAATGACGCAACACACGCAACGCATCATCTCGCTGCTGCCTTCGGCGACTGAAATCGCCTGCGCGCTCGGTCTCGAAGACGCGCTCGTCGGTATCACGCACGAATGCGACTTTCCGCCGACAATCGCCGACAAGCCGCGCCTGACCGCCAGCCGCATCTCCCATGAAACGATGACGAGCGCGGAGATTGATACGCACGTGCGCTCGCAACTCGACGGGCACGGCTCGATCTACGACCTAGACGAAGAACAGATGCGCGCTCTTCGTCCCAATCTGATTCTCACGCAGGAGTTGTGCGACGTATGCGCCGTCAGTTATCAGCAGGTGGCCGAAGCCGCACGCCTGTGCGATACGGATGTGCCCGTCGTCTCGCTCGAGCCGAATACGATTGCGGACATCTTCGACAACATACGCACCGTCGGCGAATTGACGGACAGAGAAGCGGAAGCCGCGCGCGTCGTCGCCGAACTGACCGCGCGCTTGGATGTTATCGCCGCTGCGCTCAATGGTGTCGAGAAGCGCCCGCGCACGCTGATGCTCGAATGGCTTGAGCCGCCGTTTGCGCCCGGCCACTGGGTTCCCGAACAGGTTGCACTCGCGGGCGGCGATCACACGTTCGGGCGCGCGGGCGAGCCTTCCACCACGACATCAGCCGAAGAGATTCGTGCCTACGCGCCGGAGTGCATCGTGCTGATTCCGTGCGGCTATTACAAGGAAGATATTTTGCGGCAGTTGCCACAATCGAAGTTGCCCGAAGGATGGTTCGATCTTCCCGCCGTCAAAAACAATAACGTGTGGGCGCTCGATGCGACTTCATATTTCAGCCGCCCGGGGCCGCGCGTCGTTCGCGGCGTGGAAATCCTCGCGCGCATTCTGCACACGGAAATCTTCGGCGCGCCGGAAGAACATGAAGCCGTGCGCGTCCCCGCCGAACTGATGCGCGCTTGATTCTTTCAATCACCGTTAATCGTTTTTCACACGAGACTATGGCGAGAAAAACACAGGCGACGACGCATGATTCACCGCGAACGTCATTGCCAGATAATTCGACAATCGGGGCTGCTCACACAGAAAGTCTGACCGGCGAAACTTCCGTTAGCGACATTGCGATTAACGCAACAAGCGGCGGGCTGCGCGGTTTTGCAGAAGCGGCGGAGCGCGTCGGGGCGACGACGAAGAAGCTGGAAAAGGCCGCGCTGCTCGGAGCATATTTGCATGAACTGAACGACGCAGACCTTGCACGGGCGGCGCGTTATTTTGCCGGACATCAATTCGCTATGAACGATGCGCGCACCACCAACGTCGGCGGCAGCGTGTTGCGCGATGCTTTGAGCGATGTGACGGGAATTAGCGTTGAAGGTTTACGCCCGCGTTATGTGCGGCTCGGCGATTCCGGCGAAGTCGCTTATGAAGCGTTTCAGGAAACCGGGCGCAGCGCGGAAGAACCCGCCATCACGCTTGCGGAAATCGAATCGCTGATCGCGCGTTTGAGCGAAACGCGCGGCACGAAAAACAAAAAAGAGTTGCTCGTCTTTATGCTGCGCCGTGCCGCGCCGCTCGAAGCGAAATATCTTGTGAAGCTGCTTCTGGGCGATCTGCGCATCGGCCTCAAAGAAGGGCTTGTCGAAGACTCCGTCGCACGCGCTTTTGCGCAGCCGCTTTCCGGTATCGCGCAGGTCAATATGTTGACGGGCGACATTGGCGAAACGGCGGTGCGGGCGCGTCACGGCGAACTCAAAGGCGTGGCGATGCGCCTTTTTCACCCGCTCAAGTTTATGCTCGCAACCGCCGCCGCAGACCTCGCCGACGTGGCGCGCACGATGCCCGAACAGTTTTTCGTGGAGGATAAATTCGACGGCATACGCGCGCAGGCGCACACCGGCGCAGGCCGTGTCGCCGTCTACTCGCGCACGATGGACGAGATAACTCATCGCTTCCCGGAACTCGTTGCGCCGCTCAAAAATCTTCCCGTTGATGCGATTCTCGACGGCGAAATAGTGCCCGTGCGCGGCGACGTGATCCGGCCCTTCGCCGAACTGCAAAAGCGTCTGGGACGCAAGACCGTAAGTGAGGAACTGTTAGCCACGACGCCCGTCTGCTTCATCGTTTACGATCTATTGTATGCGGAAGGTCGCGTGCTGATTGACGAGCCGCTGGAGGCGCGCCGCAGCATTCTCGAACATCTTGTGTTGCAGGGCGAAACACTACGGCTTTCGATGGTCAAGCAGACGCGCGAGGTGGCAATGCTTGACGAAGAGTTTGCGGCGGCGCGTGGGCGCGGCAACGAAGGCTTGATGATTAAAGACCCGCGTTCGGTTTATAAACCGGGACGGCGCGGGCGCGAATGGTTGAAGATAAAGCGCGCCGCTGCAACGCTCGATGTCGTCGTAACGGCAGTCGAAGTCGGGCACGGCAAGCGTCGCCACCTGCTCTCGGACTACACCTTCGCGGTGCGTCGCTCGGAGGAAGATGCGGAACTACTGAACATCGGCAAAGCTTATTCGGGATTGACGGATGTGGAGCTGGCGGAATTAACGGAGTGGTTTCGCGCGCACACCATACAAGAATTCGCGCACGGGCGCGTCCGCATTGTCGAACCGAAAATCATTCTCGAAGTGACCTTCGACCGCGTGCAAAAATCCGCGCGCCACAAAAGCGGTTACGCGCTCAGATTCCCGCGCATCCTGCGTCTTCGTGAAGATAAAACAGTTGCCGAGATAGACACGGTCGAAACCGTGCGCACCCTCGCCGAAGAAACTATCGCAAGCGAAGGGGACGGATAAATGTGTTTTGGAGAATTGCCGGTTACGTGTAAAACAAACTCTAAAAGAATCGCACCACGCTTGATCTTCAATAACCATTCACGCCGAAGATGCTTCAGGGTCTACCAGGCGGGCGATGGTTTCGGAGATGCAGAGGATATCTTCAGGTTTTCTTAGATAAGCGTTGGCTCCTGCGCGCCATGCCTCGCGCTCACAATTACTGGCCGCGAGCATCACAATCGGCGTGTGCTTGCGATGCGCTAGTTGTCTGGCTTCTTTGATTAACTCGACGCCGTCGGAGTCCGGTAAATCGTAATCCAGCAGCAATAGATCGTAATGCTCGCCGCCCGCCATCTTCTGTGACGCCGAAGCCGCATCTACGCAGATTTCGACGCGCCAGCCTTCCAACTCCAAACAATCTTTGACGACAGCCGCGACCATTTCATTATCTTCCACGTGCAGAATCGTCACCGTGCGCGTGGCCTTCTTCACCAATCGGGGCGACGCGGCGGGTGAGGATGGCGCGGCGGCGGCAAGCGCCTGTGGTTCGCGGATGATGCTGCGCCTGCGACGCGACACAGGCGAGCGCACCTCTAGTAAATTTTTGTGGCGGCTGTTGATAATCCAGACGAGGCTTTGATGATGATTAAAGCCGAGCAGATATGAAGCCTTCGATACCGCACCGCCCGCGTCTTTCAGCGCGTGCTCAATCAGGTGTCTTTCGTAACGGCGTACCTCTTTGCGCAGCGAAAAATCTCTCCAGCTAAGAGGTGCGCTGAACGATTTGTTCTCGGCCGCGGTTTTGTCGCCGCCGACGGTTTTATCGGAGGCCGGATTGAGTTGCGGTTCGAGCACGTAGAGCACGCGGCGGGCGCAGGCGTTGAGACGCGCCATAATGCCGGGATGCTGCGAATTGACGAGCAACTCTGCGGCGCGTTCATATGTGGCGCTCAAGTCGGCGGTCGTCAGACGCTCGCCCAACTCTTCGATAATGGTCAGGGCGGCCTGTCCCGCGCCCTCATAGTCGCCGGTTCGCTGCGCGATTTCGACGGCGCTCTGGAGCGTAAAGCGCGCGCGTTCATGGCAGCCTGTGCGGGCGAGCGCGATGCCGTGCGTAGTCATCGCTTCCGCCAGCAATGCGCGTTCATCCCCCTTCTCAAGCGTGTGTACGGCGGCGAGCACGGTCTTTTCGGCTTCGGCGTTGCGGCCTTCGGCGAGAAAGACGCGGGCGCGTGTTTCATCCACCTGCGCGATGCTGCCCTTATCTTTGAGCTTGACGAAAGTGCGCCGCGCTTTATCAATATGCTCATGCGCGTCTGCGAATTTGTTAACTGTGGAGAAGAGAAAGCCAAGATTGTTCTCGACTCGCGCGTAGTAGCGTTCGCAGCCCGCTTGCTCGAAGTGGAAGCTTGCGGCGGCGTACTCAACTAAGGCGCGATCCGTATAATCATCGCGCCGCTCCATCTCGCCGAGATTTCTTAGTACAAGGGCGAAACCGATGTGAAACTTTCCCTTGAGCACCTGATTCTTGATTTTCTCAAACAAAGGCGCAGCGTCAATATAAATATGAAGTGCGTCGTTAAGTCTTTTTGCTGTTCTCTCGACTATTGCATTGCGAATTAAAGCAACCGCCTTAACTTCGCTATCTCTATTGCCTAATCTGCTCACGGCGTCACGCAGAAGCACACGGGCTTCGTCAAAAGCGCCCTGCCGCCAATAACACATGGCAAGGTCTGTCTGCGCTTCGGCGGCTTTCTCAATATCCTGCAACGAATCAAAAATGGTAAGGCTTTCACCAATTAAGTTCTTCGCTGTTTCCTGCGCACCTTCAACCTGTTTGCCGCTTCCAATGCAGCTTGTGAGCTTCCCGACCTGCAAGAGCACTTCCGCTGCGGTCGCTTGGTCAAGCCCCTCCAGTAATGGACGCTCACCGATGCGCGACCAGAATTCGCTCATGGCTTCGCGCGACGCTTCATAATCGCCCGATTCCTCCAGTGCGTTGGAAAGACGGCAACGAAGTCGCGCCGTTTCGTTCAGACCAAGTCCCGGATCGGCTAGTTGTTCAATTAGTGTTTTAGTTAAATCCATGTGAGGATTACCTTTCTGTTTGTTTGCAACTGGGCTTGCAAGAATTTATGCAAAGGCGCATCCTACTTTGCCGGAGCTTTAACCGGCTGCTAGGATGCGCCCACGAAACCGCTTGTCCCGGGTGATCCGGCAAAAATTGCATTACATCACCAATAATTAACATTTCGGAGAAAGATTATGAAAAACTTACGACATCTCTGCGCCGCAGCTATGTTGACCTTTATCCTCACGTTTTCGACCTTCGCAGGTGAAATGGATGTTCCGCTTCTCCCACCAACTGCTCCGGTCGCGTCGGCGGGCAATACGAATGCTCCTGCTCCGGCTGCCACGACGACGGTCGGCCAGCCCGTCGTGGCTCCTTCGGATGTGGAAGCTTTGCTCGGCCTTCTGCAAAGCTTGCTCTCGCTATTCTAGGACGCCCTTCGAGTGGCGGGCTGATCCTGACGCCACCACGCGGAAGCACAGGCATACACAAAGATTCGATAGAATACTTTGTGCCCCCCTATAATCGCCTGTGCCTCCGGTGGTGACGAACTGATACACGCCTGACACTCATTTGAAAACCGCGTTTACGTTTTTGTCCGGCTGATTGATTCCCGAGCCGCCCTAAAGTTCGGGATTATGGGCGGAAAGCTCTACGTGTGCCCGCTGAGAGTCGAGATGCCCGGCGAGGCTTTGCACACGCATCCGTGCAGCTTAACTCTCAAAGGCGAGGAATGCAATAGCCTTTCTCGCTCCTTCGAGCTAAAAGAGGTAAACAGCAGGAATAAAAATTTTGCTAAAAAGCTTGCAGCGATTGCAAAGGCTAGCAAAAAAACCGCCAACGATGGCATATACCGGCGGCAAGTCGTACAGGCGGATAGCGGGTTTTGCCGCGACATCTTTCGCGGCGCGTTCACCGGCAGAAAGGGTTATGGAACGCGGGTGCGGAAGAAATCCCGTAATGACAAATTCCGCTTCATCGCTTACACTCAAACTCGATGTGGCAGCCGCATCCGAAAATTAATAAGCCGGATTTCGGGCGGCAGCCTGTCAAGCAGATGCCGGAATAGCTTTACACTCGCCCGGCGCAGCTTCTCCGGGATATTTATTAAAATGCTCCCGAACACAGCCACTGGCACAAAATAAGAATTGCTTTTCAGACAGCAAAGGGTTTACTCTCTTTACGCACAAGCGATTCGTGCTGTCTTCTTGATCGTCTGCTGTCATGTCTTCGGTGCGCACGTTAATATCGGCCACGCGCCAATCATCATCGCCGGAAGATTAAACAGGCGTACCCCTGCATCAATCCCACATTTGCGGAATCGCCTGTGCGACGGTTAACGAATCAGTGCGATCTACCGGGCAGTACGCCGGTGGGAGCTGTCCCTCGATATAGTTCGGACAAGTGAAATATACACTATTCAGCTTGAAGTTGACAGTATTGCAAGAAATCTTGCAAGATAACAGAAAGGCATTAAGCACATGAACTTAAAGACTGCCGAGCATAATCTGACTACTGGTTCTGTGAACGAGAAACGGGAGCGGGCGCGGCTTAGTTGTAAGGCTGCCAAAAAGTTCGAGGAGTCGGGCGATTACGAGGCCGCACGGCACGCCATGGGCGAACTGTGGCGGCGCTTGGGCGAGCGTCCTGTGCTGGATGACCTGGATCAGGCAACGGCGGCGGAAGTTCTACTGCGTGCGGGCGCACTGTCCGGGTGGATCGGCAGCGCCAAACAATTTGAGGGCGCACAGGAAATTGCCAAGAACCTGATCGGCGAAAGCATAGCAATCTTTGAGTCGTTACAACGCACGGAGAAAGTTGCCGAAGCGCAGACTGACCTTGCGATGTGTTACTGGCGGCAGGGCGCTTTTGACGAAGCCCGCGTGCTTCTGCGCGAAGCTATGAGCAGGCTGGGTAACAAGGATAGTGATATAAAAGCTATGGCTTTAATCCGTAGCGCGATGGTCGAAAGATCGGCCAAGAGATTCAATGATGCCTTGCGTATCTATCTTGATGCCGTGCCCTTATTTGAAAAGAGCAAGAATCACGCGCTCAAGGGAAGGCTCCACATGGGTTTCGCTTTGATGCTAAGGCGTCTCAGTGAATCGGAGCATCGCCGCGATTATACTGATCGCGCTCTAGTCGAATACGCTGCCGCGAGTTTCCATTTCGAGCAGGCCGGACATGAACGCTACCTCGCGCGGGTCGAGAATAATTTGGGTCTTCTTCTGTCCACTACCGGCAAACTCGCAGAGGCGCACGCTCATGTGGATCGCGCGCGGCGCATCTTCGTCAAGCTCAAAGATAAGGGCAGCATCGCGCAGGTGGATGAAACACGCGCCCGCGTCTTTCTCGCCGAAGGCCGCAACGCCGAAGCCGAAAAGACCGCACGCGCGGCGGTGCGAACATTTGAACAGGGCGACGAACGCGCATTGCTGGCGGAAGCGATGACTACGCACGGCATCGCGCTTGCCCGCTTAAAAGAGTTCGAGTCGTCGCATCGTGTCTTTGAACGCGCCATTGAAGCCGCTGAAACTGCTGGCGATTCGGAGGGCGCGGGCATGGCGGCACTGGCGATGTTGGAAGAGTTGGGCGAGTGGCTTTTGCCGAACGAAGCGCTGGATATCTACGAGCGCGGCGATCAGTTACTGGCTAATTCGCCGAACCCGAAAACGCTGGCTCGCCTCCGCGGTTGTGCATTGCGCCTTCTGAAAGCGAAACGCGCGGCAAGGGAGGAACAATTCGACACGCCTTATTTTGTTTATGCCGCGAAGGAGACGGCGGCGCTGCTGCGGCAGGCGAATTATCTGGCGAACGTCAAGGGCGGCGTTGCTTCAGTGCTGATTTCCGGCGAGACGGGCACGGGCAAAGAAGTGCTCGCGCGGATGATTCACGAATGGAGTGGGCGGGCGGGGGAGTTTGTTGCCATTAACTGCGCGGCGCTCGCCGATACGATCCTCGAATCGCAACTCTTCGGCCATCACAAAGGCAGTTTCGCAGAGGCTCTGGACGATTATCCGGGAGCAGCACGCCAAGCCGTTGGCGGCACGCTGTTTCTTGACGAGATCGGCGAATTGAGCCTCGCTAATCAAGGCAAAATCCTGCGCCTCGTCGAGCACGGCGAGATTCATCCGCTGGGCGCGCCCGTGCCGGAGCGTCTGGACGTGCAGATTACGGTTGCGACCAGCATCAATCTGGAAGAGCTGGTGGCAAAGGGAGTCTTTCGCCGCGATTTGCTTTACCGGCTCAATGCTTTTCATCTGGAAATTCCGCCGTTGCGCGAGCGCCCCGACGATATCGCGCCGCTCGCCGAATACTTCCTGGCGGAGGCGATATACCGTCAAGGCAAGCAGGTGCGTTTTGCGCCCGACGCCGTGCTCGCGTTGCGTAAATTGCCGCTGCGCGGAAATGCACGCGAGCTGCGTGCGCTCATCGAACGCACGATGCTGGCCGCCGCAGACAAAAGCATAATTACAAAAGAGGCTGTCGAAACGATTGCGCAGCGCCGGACATCGCACGGCAATCTCATAGATCAATGGGCGAACTGTGCGCTTGATGAAGAAGTGCGACTCTACGAAGGCGGTTTGATAAAAGCGGCACTTGAGCAGACGGGCGGCAGCGTGACCCGCGCGGCGCGGCTTCTCGGCGTCACGCATCAGGGACTCGCCTTTATTCTGGAAGGCCGACAGCATGAGCTGCTCAGCGCGAGGAAACCGATCAAGCGGCGCAGGCGCAGCATTATACGCAAGTGGTAGAATGCGCCCTTGATCTTGAAAGTTGATTCGAATTTTATCTGAAGCACATACGTTTGCCGTCCATGCAGAGATCGGCACGCGCGTGTGCTTCCTTTGTTTTACCCTGACAACGCCGCCGCCGGTTTTAGCTTCTAATGCTCGTTCGTTTCTCGTGTCTTTTTGTCAACGCCTATCTCCGGCGAATAATTTTAAGCTTGTCACCGAAAGAGAATTTTAATGAATCATCAAAAGGCTCCGGCCTCGTTTGCGGCGTTGCTTGCCGTGTCCGCACTGTTTGCCTCAATCACTCTGGCGCAAACGCAGAAGCCGACGCCCGCTTCTTTGACTGCTCCGGCTCAAGGCGGCGCGGCGCAGCCATCCAATGCCGGGAACATCATCGCCATCGTTAATAACCAGCCGCTGACGCGCGCCGATCTCGATCCGAAGGCGCGCGAATTTATTAACGGCATAGACAAAGCGATTGCGGACGCCCGCCGCCGCGCTTTGGACGAGCAAATCAACCGATTTCTGCTCGAAGCCGAAGCGAAAAAACGCGGCGTGAGCGTCGAGCAATTGTACGAAACGGAAATCTTAAAGCGCGTCAACGATCCGTCGGACGCCGAGATTAAAGCGGTGTACGACCAGAATCGCGCGCAGATTGGCGCAGAGCTTGAAACCGTGCGCCCGCAAATCATCGCTTACCTGCGCAATGATCGTGAGCGACAGTTGACCGCAGAGCTTGCCACGCGCCTGCGCGCCAGCTATCCCGTGACGATGGGCGCAAGCGATGTGAACGCGCCGAATCTCGCGCCCGCCGCCATCCTTGCCACCGTCGCCGGTCGTCCTATTACGGGCGAACTGCTTAATGAGCGCGTCAAACCCGTTGTTTACGATCTGCGCCTGAAAGCATATGAAGCCGAGCGGCAGGCCGTCGAGTTTAAGATTAACGATACACTATCAGCGGCGGAAGCTAAACGGCGCAACGTGACGCTCGAAGAGCTTTATCGTGCGGAAGTCGCGGGCAAAATGCAGCCTGTGACGGATGCCGAGGTAGCGAAGTTTTATGAGGCGAACAAAGCGCGTATCAAAGGCGATCTAGCGTCCACACGCGCGGACATCGCCGCCTTTTTGGAGCAACAAAAGGGGCAGCAACTCGTGAGCGAGTTTTTTGCGCGGTTGCGCGCCGGAGTTTCGACCCGCGTGCTGCTGGTAGAGCCTGAACCGCCCGTGCTGTCAATCGGCACGGAAGGCGCGGCGGCGCGCGGCGACGTGAATGCGCCGGTCACAATCGTCGAGTTTACGGATTTTCAGTGCCCTGCGTGCGGGGCGACGTATCCGGTCATCGAAGAAGCCCTGAAGCCTTACGGCAATCGTGTGCGCTTCGTCGTGCGTAATTATCCGCTGCCGCAACACGCGCAAGCCTTCAAGTCTGCTGAAGCCGCCGTCGCCGCCAAAGAGCAGGGCAAGTTTTTCGAGTACGTCGCCGTGCTCTTCAAAAACCAAACGGCGCTCGATATTGCTTCGTTAAAAAAATACGCGAGCGATCTGGGACTTGACCGCGCGCGTTTCGATGCCGCGCTTGACGGCGGCGCGCACGCCGCTGTGGTTCGCCGCGATATCGCGGACGGCGATAAATACGGCGTCAACGCGACTCCGACGCTGTTCGTCAACGGCGTCAAGTTGAATGATCTCAGCCAGACCGCAATCAAAGAAGCGGTTGACCGCGCCCTCGCGCCGAAAGGCCGAGCCGCGCCGGGACGCGCCGCAAACTAAAGATTCTTTCAACTCGATCCACACGCTTCACGAGAAAAGCGAAAACGATTGAAGCCTGCAATTCTTCAGTAAGTCTGATACCGGACGGGCACGAGAGCCGCGCCGCAAGTGCGTCGGTTCTCGTGCCCGTGACTCTTTCTTGTTCTTTGCGCCACTTCTTCGACACCCCAAACGCCCGCTGTCGCTTCACTTACATAACTATTACAAACAAGTTCAGGCGAAGCTGTTACCATCGCTTCGCGCTGTGGCATCACAGTAATTGTGTATTTATAAACATCAACAGGCAGGGAGCTAGAATGCGTAACGAAGCACTATTAAATATCCAACGCAAGACCGGCATCAACTGGTCAACACTAATCGCCATGATAGTCTTTCACATTGGCGCGGTCGCGGCACTTTTTATGTTCACGTGGCAGGCCTTCGCCGTATGCTTTTTTCTCTGGTGGGTTTCCGGCAGCCTTGGCATCGGCGTCGGCTATCATCGCCTGTTGACGCATCGTGGCTATAAGACGCCGAAGTTCGTTGAGTATTTTCTGACCCTCTGCGGCACGCTCGCGCTCGAAGCAGGCCCCATCGCATGGGTCACGACTCATCGCATCCATCACGCGCACACGGACGAGCCGGGCGATCCGCACACGCCGCGCGAAGGCACTTGGTGGGCGCACATGGGTTGGATTCTACAGGGCACGGCGCAGCGTTATGACGACGCGGTGTGTCAGCGTTATTCTCCCGATTTGATGAAAGACCCCGTGCATCAGTGGTTTGAAAAATGGTACTGGATTCCGCTCGTCGCGCTCGGCGTCGTGCTCTTAGCCGTCGGCGGCTGGCCGATGCTGTTCTGGGGCATCTTCTTCCGCGTAACTTTCGGATTGCACGCGACGTGGCTCGTCAATTCCGCAACGCACCTTTGGGGCACGCGCCGCTTTGAGACGACGGACGATTCGCGTAACAGTTGGTGGGTCGCGCTGCTTTCGTTCGGCGAAGGCTGGCACAATAACCATCATGCGCATCCTACTGCCGCGAAGCACGGCCTGACGTGGTACGAAGTGGATTTTAACTGGTGGAGCATTCGCACGCTTAAAATGCTCGGCTTGGCGAAGAACATCAAAGTCATCAATACGGATGGACAACTGAAGACGCTGGAAACCAGCGCGCCGCAAGAGCGTTTGAAGACCGCCGCCTAAAGTTACAATACAGCGTCTTTTGAACGACGCAAAAGAAGATCTAAAAGCCTGCACGGATTCATTTTCCGCGCAGGCTTTTTGTTTTGGCGCACAGAATTTCGCGCAAGATTCCCGCGTTTCTTTTACAATAAAATTTATGCGTGTTGGCGGGCGGCGTAAATCAATCGTTTTCTTTACCACGTTCGGCGCGTGTCTGGTGGCGCTCGCCGTCGCGCTTAACGTCGGCTGGATTCTGCTCAACTGGCGCGAGGTCGCGCTGCTTGTGCTCGGCATTATCTTTTTCATCGCCATCATCAGCGGCCTTGTGCTGAATACGATTTTTCTGGTGCGCGAGATTCGCCGCAACGAGCAGCACGATAGTTTTATCAACGCCGTCACGCACGAGCTTAAAACGCCCGTCGCCTCGATTCGTCTTTATCTTGAAACGCTGCAAACGCGCGACGTAGACGAAGCGCGCCGCCGCGAGTTCTACGATGTGATGCTTGCCGATAGCGAGCGTCTTCTGCATACGATTGAGCAGGTGCTACTGGCGGGGCGGGGCGGAAGCAGCCAGCCACACACGCATGAGGCTTTGATTGATATGGAGGAGCTTGTGCGCGAATGTTTAGAACTGGCGCGCACGCGCTATCATTTGCCGCCCGACACGATTCGCTACGACGAACAGCAATCCGCCGTGAGCAAACAGCGTGCGATGGTGATTGGCGATGCCGACGAATTGCGCGCCGTCGTCTCGAACCTGATTGACAACGCCGTAAAGTATTCGCACGAAGAGGTTGACATCGCGGTAGAGGTGGCGACGCCGGATGCAAAGCGCGTCGTCGAAGTGCGCGTGCGCGATAAGGGCGTGGGCATTCCGAGCACGCAGCTCAAACGAATTTTCAAGCGTTTTTACCGCGCGCCGGGACGCCTCGTGATGCGCGTCAAGGGAACGGGGCTGGGGCTTTTTATCGTGCGCTCGATTGTCAAAAAACACGGCGGACGGGCGTTTGCAGAATCGGCGGGCGAAGGGCACGGCAGCACTTTTACGATTCAACTTCCGAGGGCGAAAGTCGGATGAACGCGATTGAAGTGTTGATCGTCGAAGACGAAAAACATCTGGCCGACGGGTTGCGCTTCAATCTGGAGGCGGAAGGTTACAGCGTCGAAACAATCGGCGATGGTGATGCAGCGCTCACGTCGCTGCTCGCCGCGCCGTTGCGTTATGCGGCGGTCGTGCTCGATGTGATGCTTCCGGGCAAAGACGGCTTTACGATTGCGCGCGAGTTGCGGCGTGCCGGACAGTTTGTGCCTATTTTGATGCTGACGGCGCGCGGGCGTCCCGAAGACGTTTTGCGCGGATTTGAAGCGGGCGCGGACGATTATTTGCCGAAGCCTTTCGAGTTGCGGATTCTGCTGGCACGCTTGCGCAGCCTGCTGCGGCGCGGCGAATGGTCGCATCGCGCGCGTCCTGATTCGCTTGAACCAACGACGAACGAACGCGCCGCCGAAGAATCGTCCGACGCATCGCAGGCGGACGCCGTCAACTCAAGTGCCGAAGATGTTGACCTCTTCACGTTCGACGGTAAAGCGATTGATTTCGGGCGATTGGAATTGCGCGCGGGCGGGCGCACGGTGCGTTTGACTTTAATGGAATCGGAATTGTTGCGCTATCTGATACGGCATGAGGGGCGCGTGGTTTCGCGTAAGCTGATGCTGGAAGAAGTGTGGGGACTTCACGAAGACACGGACACGCGCGCCATTGATAACTTTATCGTGCGGCTACGAAAATACATAGAGGAAAAACCGTCGCAGCCCAAACACTTGTTGACTGTCAGAGGCGTCGGCTATCGCTTCGTCGCTTCCGCCGCATAAGCGATAGTCGGGCGAGAACAGACCGCACGTTAATATTAACGTGCGGCCATCGTCCGTTGAAGCAGCGCGTGTGGGCTACGCCCCGACGCGCGCATGAATCAAACGGCGCATCCGGTCATTAAAAAGCACGTCTATCTTTTGCGGCTCGATCACCGCCGTTACTTCGCCTAGTCCGTACATATGATGCAGCAGCGTTTGCCCGGCGCGATACGTGCGCGTCCGGTCATAAGGCGCATTCGATGACGAGACAGCCCGCTTGCCGGTCATGCTCACGCCGCTTTTGAAAGAGCTGCGCGTGCCGCACTTCGGGCAGTTGACGCGCGAAACCATGCCGCGTTTGGTGACGGAGAGAACCACGTGCCCGCGTTCTTCGTCGCATACTGCGCAGAGTTTCTCAACGCGATCACCCACCGCATAGGTACGTTTCTCAACCGCTCCTGCTTTCTTTTCTTCTATCTCTTCGTTCTTTTCTTCCATCTCGTCGCTCCATTCAAAAAATTTCACGCGCCGAAAGCCTCGTCCCCTACGCTATCTTGCACAGGTTTTCGCAAAGGCTCTATTTATATCTGTAAGTAATGCGTCCCCGCGTCAGATCGTAGGGCGACATTTCGACGGCGACGCGATCGCCGACGAGAATGCGTATGCGATTCTTGCGCATCTTGCCGGAAATCTGCGCCAGCACGACGTGTTCGCTGTTTTCGATGCGAACCTTAAAGAAGGCATTCGGTTGTTTATCTATAATCAAGCCTTCGGCTGGAATAAGGTCTTCTTTCGACAATAACTTTCTCCTTATGAGATTTGGTTTCTATCGTGTCTCAACGCTGATAATAATAATGCTAAAGCGCCTCCGGCTCAACATTCGATGGCCGGAAGCGCTTTCGTGTTAAAGACTGGCCGTTATATTGAAAACGTACCGGCACTTACCAGCGAGGTGTGCGATCACCGCCACCGCCACCGCTATCGCCGCGACCGCCGCCACGACCACCTCCACCGCCGCCGTAGCCGCCGCGTCCACCGCCGCCACCGCCACGACCACCGCCGCCGCCACCGTAGCCGCCGCGACCGCCACCGCCGCCACCGCCGCTGCGATTCTCGCGCGGTTTGGCTTCGTTCACAGTCAGGCTGCGACCGTTAACCTCTTTGCCGTTAAACTGCTGAATGGCCGCTTCGCCTTCCTCTTTGGAAGACATTTCGACGAAGCCGAAGCCGCGCGAACGTCCTGTTTCGCGGTCTTCCACAACGGATGCGGATTCGACCGTGCCAGCTTGGGCAAATAACTGTTGCAACTCTTCGCTCGATGTTTGGAACGCGAGATTACCAACGTATAGTTTCATAGACATAAATGTGTACCTCTCCTCTAAATAGGAGGCGCAAAGAGAAGCTTCGAATCAAGGTGGCTTCGTAGTAACGGTAGCAGCGAAGGCCTGGCGTTCGGATGCTCAAAGAGAGCGGCTTCTGAAAGTTGAAATCGGCCTGCTCTCGAACTATCCACTAAACGCCGCCGCCAAAGCCATTGCGGACGCGGGGCGCACCACCGTTGATGCGCGAGAGAAGGGTCAAACACTGACTATGATGCACTAATTACCCCGTAAGTTGCAAGGAACGCGCAGATGCAAGCCGCCCCAAAACAGTGGATAGCCGCAGCAGTCGAGCCTGCGGCATATCGCAGACCGTGTGATCGCTGCGGCTATTTTTTCGATTGGCAGAAGGTGGGTTATTTCACCGCGTCGCCGCCTTCATGCGCGCTATCGCCGATCAGCACACCGTCGCCCATCAATACGCCGTCGCCGAACAGTATGCCGTCGCCGAAGCATCGGCGCGCAGTTGAAAGATGAGTGCCGCCGCCCCCGCGACAATCGGCGTCGAAATGGACGTGCCGCTCAAGCACATCAGCTTGCCGATGCTTGTGCCGCTCAGCGTCACAAGCCCTGTCTCCAGCGTCGGCGCTTCTGTGGTCAGTAGATTGCTCGTTGATTCGGCCGAGAAGATTTTATTGCCGGGCGCGACGATGTCCGGCTTGATGACGTTATCGTAGTAACTGACGCCGTCCTGACCCGTCGTGAAACTGCGCGTCGGGCTTCTCGAACTGAACTTCGCCATCACGTCGTCACCACGCGCATCCGTGTGAAGAATTCTGTGCGCGCAAATCCGCAGAAATTTTCGTCGCTTCGACGCCGTCGTTCGAGGCACGTGATTGAGCAAAAGTAGCGCTGGCTCCGCCGGTGGCGAGTGTGTCGGTGAGCAGAGAGAATAGAAGCGCAAAGCTGGTAAACTTTGCGTGGAGGAATGAATTTTCCATGCTTCTCATTAAAGTGCTCTCTTCAATCTACCCGACGAAAAGCACCGGCGTTCATCATCCTTAAGGAGCTTTCGCTTCTTCCTTCGTTTCAAAACTTTGCTTGCAACTTTCATGTAAAGCTTCGCTGAAAGAACGTGCTCGCCGCCTCTTATTCAACCGGCGTGCCGAACTTGATACGGCGCGCGTTCAGCAAACGCAGGCGAACGCCACGAAACTCGTTAGACGAACGCGCGGCAATGCTTCAGAGATTCGTTAAAGCTCGTCGTTGTTACGAGTTAGTTATCTTCGCGGGGAACGTGGGCAGGCGTGTCCGGCAGAGGTCAAAGACTTCACGAGAGCGCGGCGTGGGCTTCGGAAAATGAAGCGACGGACGCGCGCATCATTCAAAGTGATGAGCGCGTGCCGGTCAGATTAAAAGAGTTCGGTCAAACTAAAAGCGCACTTCAAAACGAACGCTGGATGGAAGCGTTCGTCACAATCACGAAATCACCCGGCTGCCCTGATTGCCCGGAGCGAAATGCGCTGGCCTCATCGAATCCATCGCTTGGAACGATGTCTACAACCATCAAACGAGTTTGCGGGCGATAGCCGAGAAGCTGTTCCGGCACGCCGAGTCGTCCCGCACTGTGAAAGCCGCCGTTGACATGAAGCACCAGCGCCTTCGGTGCGGCCTTTAACTTTTCGGCAATCGCAAAGCCCATCGTCGCATCGCGCAACGCCTGTGCTTCGAGCACCTTCGACGCGCCGCCGCCGTGCATGGCGTGGCCTGCCGTGTCCGCGTTCATAAACTGCGCGAACTTCGCTGCGTAAGCGGGCGACGCGAATTTGTAAGGCAGCGGCGCTAGCCAATGCTTGGCCGTCCCGGACAGTTCCATGAGCGAGGCTGCGCCCAATCTGCCGACACGATTAACGTATCGCTCCGGTGCGTTGGCGGCGATGACCGGCAACTTGCGTTCGCGTGCAAATTCCACGAGGGGCCTGTAATCGGTCGCGTAGTTATTCCAGGGGCGGCTGCCCGCGAGAAAGTGCCGCTCGGCGATCAAGCCCGCGAGATATTCGTCAAGCGGCGTCTGCACATCGCGCTCGAACATCTCAAGCGAAAGAACCACATTACGCGCCGTCGCGTTTGCCGCCGCACCGCGCCCGTAACGCTCTGTTGCCGCTTGCAGCAGTTCCGCTTCGAGACGGTGCGCCGTCGGGTCGTTGTGCTGTTCGCCGATGAAGACCGCATCGGCCGCGCCCATCGCTTCGATAACGTCTTTGAGCGCGGCAGGCTTGCCCGTCGCCGTGAACACGCGATACGCGCCGTCGGCTGCGGGCGGCGTCTGCGCCGTCGAATGCCCTTGCGCAAACGCGCCATCTATTGCAAAGAAGATAGCGGAAGCCACAAGGGCTGCCATCGGTAGTCGTATTGATTTCACGAAACGCATCGCTTGTTACCTCGTAGCTTGTCTTTCATTTTCCGGCCTTTGAATCGTCTTGGAAGGAGTTTAGTACAACGCGCGTGAATTTCAACCTGACGGAGGCTTTGCGCGCCCGCCGCCATCGCCTGCCAAAAACGCGCGCCGGATTCGAGAGCTTTGCGCTTTCGCGCGAAATAGCTATGCTTTGATTGAGAAACGAAAATAACTGGAGTTTGATGTGAGCGAAACGATAAACGAAAAACCGGAGCGTTTGATAATCGGCATCACGGGCGCGACGGGCGCGATCTTCGGCGTGCGACTGCTGGAAGCCCTGCGCGAAGCAAAAATTGAAACGCATCTCGTGATGAGCAAGTGGGCGGCTCGCACGCTCGCACATGAAACCGCTTACTCCGTTGAGCAAGTGCGCGCGCTGGCCGATTACAGTTATGCGCCTGCCGATCAGGGCGCGGCCGTTTCGAGCGGCTCGTTTGTGACGCGCGGCATGATCGTCGCGCCGTGCAGCATGAGAACGCTCGCCGCCATCGCCACAGGGCAGGGCGATAATCTGCTACATCGCGCGGCGGATGTCGTTCTAAAGGAACGCCGCAAACTTCTGTTGATGGTGCGCGAGTCGCCTTTGAACGATATCCATCTGGAAAATATGCTGAAGCTCTCAAAGATGGGCGTCGTGATTTCGCCGCCCGTGCCAGCCTTTTACAATCATCCGCAAACGCTCGACGACATGATTAATCACACGGTGATGCGCGCCCTCGACCAGTTTGATATCCACACAAACGCGATGAAGCGTTGGGACGGCGTGATGTCAACCGACGGAACGTCGCGCGAGCCGGAAATTTAAGGTGTTGGAACATTCAAGATCAAGGTTGAGGTGAAGAATCGAATGGCGATAGCGACGATTAATCCGGCGACGAATGAGACGCTGAAAACTTTCGCGCCGCTCTCGGATGCGGAAATTGATGCGAAGCTGCAACGCGCTGAAGAAGCATTTCAGGAGCAGCGTCGAACGCCCGTCAAGGTTCGCGCCGAACGTATGATGCGCGCAGCGGAAATTCTCGAAGCGAACAAGCAGGAGTACGCGCGTTTGATGACGACGGAGATGGGCAAGCCTTTGAAGGCCGCCATCGAAGAGGCCGCGAAGTGCGCCGCCGGTTGTCGCTATTATGCGGAGAACGCCGAACGCTTTCTCGCGGATGAAATAATTGAAACGAATGCTTCGCAGAGCTTTGTGCGTTATCAACCGCTTGGCGTGGTGCTCGCCGTGATGCCCTGGAACTTTCCTTTCTGGCAGGTCTTTCGCTTCGCCGCACCCGCGCTGGTGGCGGGCAATGTGGGCGTGCTCAAACATTCTTCCAACGTGCCACAGTGCGCGCTCGCCATTGAGGACATTTTCCATCGCGCTGGTTTCACGGAAGGCGCATTTCAAACTCTCTTGATCGGCTCGGACAAAGTCGGGCGCGTGCTTGAAGACCATCGGGTTAAAGCGGCGACGCTGACGGGCAGCGAACCCGCCGGAAGCGATGTGGCGAGCCGCGCCGGAAAGTTAATCAAAAAGACAGTGCTCGAACTCGGCGGCAGCGATCCGTTCATCGTGATGCCGAGCGCGAATCTGGAAGAGGCCGTCAAGACGGCGACCAAAGCGCGCACCATCAACAACGGCCAATCCTGCATCGCCGCCAAACGCTTTATCGTTCACGAAAATATTTACGCGGAATTCGCGCGCCGCTTCGTCGAAGCGATGAGCGCGCTGAAAGTCGGCGATCCGATGGACGAAGCGACCGACATCGGGCCTCTCGCCTTACCGCAGGTGCTCGATGATCTCGAACGGCAGGTAAAAGAATTAGTCGCCGCCGGAGCGCGCATTCTCACGGGCGGCGAACGTCTGGAGGGCGCGGGCAATTTTTATCCGCCGACGGTGATTGAAAATGTTCCGCCGGATGCGCCCGTCGCCCGCGAAGAAACATTCGGCCCCGTCGCCACACTCTTTCGCGTGCGTGATATTGACGAAGCAATACGCATCGCCAACGACACGGACTTCGGCTTAGGCTCGAGCGCGTGGACGAACGACGAACGGGAGCGCGCCCGCTTCATCAACGAGATCGAAGCCGGAGCGGTCTTCATCAACAGCATGGTCGCCTCAGACCCGCGCCTGCCCTTCGGCGGCATCAAGCATTCCGGCTACGGACGCGAACTAAGCATCAACGGCCTACGCGAATTTGTTAACATCAAAACCGTGTGGATCATGGATGAAGCAGGTCAACAGCACGCGGAAGGCAACCACCGCAGCGATATTGAATAATGGCAACCGCTATCAATCGCGGCCTAATAGCGTTAACTGTCATCTCGTTTGCTAAGTCAGAGGATTCTCAAATGTCAGATGGACGCTCAGTAATTCAACAGTATGAAATTAGCAAGGATTTGATACTTGCTAACAAGCGGCCTATTTATCCTAAGGTTACTGGAATCTACTTTCTCATTAGAGGTTCTGAAATCGTATATGTAGGTCAATCTGTAGATATAATGAATCGAATCGCACAGCATAGTAGAGAAGCTCTTAAAGAATTTGATAGCTTCTCGATGCTTGAATGTCCGGCTGAATACTTGGCGACTTTAGAAGCCTACTTTATTTTCAAATTCCGCCCGCGTCTCAATTCATCTTTACCACCCAATCAACTTTATAAATCCTTCCAACAAATCAAGAGGATTCACGATATATCCGCTCTGGTACTTAAGTTATGGATGAAACATAACTCCATCGAAAATGATAAGGATAGTTTATATTGCTTGAATGACTTCGACGGAATTGCCGATTTCAAGCGTTGGATGAGAGAGCGACATCCGAATGTTTATTTAAGGCAGTGCTCTATCGGTTATCTGAAAGATTATATTCGGGAGCTATCTGCTCACGTTGAGGGCGCGGGCTAACGAGTTATTGGAGTCGACACGCGATAGCACGTCTCTCATTATTATTCCTACAAGGGAAGTTGTGTGCCATTCGCCTTGCGCTGGTCAATACCAGAGTTGGACTTCTTCCTTTTAAGGATATTGCGGAAGGAATGGGAAGCGTATATTTTGTAGCGGAAGCTTGGAGGTACAATGGTATGAATAATAGCTTTGCAGAAGTGGTTGAGGAAGTGAAGAATCTATCTACCGAAGAAAAGCGGGAGCTGCAAATTCTTATCGAAAAATATTTGGTGGAAGAAAAAAGAGAAGAGATATATGAGAATTATCAGGCCGGGCTGAACGAATTGAAGGAAGGCGAATTGGCGTTCTCAAGTGATGTCAATGCGCTTAAAGGGATGCTGAATGATTGAGATAGCCTTCAGTTCATCTTTCAGAAGAGCCTTCAAGAAGAATGTCGCCGGTAATGCCAGCTTGGAGACAAGCTTTTGGAAGCGCGTAGAGCTATTCAAAACCGATCCATTCGATCCGAAGCTAAGAACGCACAAATTATCAGGTAAGCTAAAGGATTTATGGAGCTTCAGCGTTGAGTACGACCTGCGGGTAATCTTCTCGTTTGCCGGTCAAGAGCGAGTCGTCTTTGTAGATATTGGCAGCCACAAAGAAGTGTATTGATAAGCTATGAGTGAACCTTCTTTAATCAATCGCTCCGACGATATTCTTGGTGGCACGCCGGTTTTTGCGGGCACTCGCGTGCCTGTCCAGACCTTGTTCGATTATCTGGAAGAGGGCGATAGCCTTGACGAGTTTCTGGATGATTTTCCTGTCGTCAGCCGCGAGCACGCCATCAGGGTTCTTGAGAAAATGAAAACCGTTGGCGGTGGGGAAGTAAGCTAAACTTTTTTGTATGGACATAAAAGAGATCGAATCTGCGATTGCTCGATTGCCGCCGTCGGAATTGGCGGAGCTGGCGAAGTGGTTTGAGGAGTTTCAGGCGCAGGCGTGGGACGAGCAGCTTGAGCGGGATGCAAAGACGGGTCGTCTCGATGCGCTGCTTAAAGAGGCGGAGGATGATTTTGAGCAGGGGCGATGTGAGCCGTTGTGAACCATTTAGCCTCGCCGCAATTTTGGCGGCATTACCGCCAGCTTCCGCCCGCCGTGCGTAGTCTTGCCGATAAGAATTTCCAATTGCTCAAAGCCGATCCGAAACATCCATCGTTGCGCTTTAAGAAGATTGATAAGCTGTAGTCGGGTCGCGTCGGCGCGCATTATCGAGCGTTGGGTTTGGATAAGCCGGAAGGCGTTGTTTGGTTTTGGATTGGCTCGCACGCCGATTATGATAAGCTGCTTCCATAGGCAATTTCAGCCCAACGAGCATCCGGTCTTGGGTGTTTAAGGAGAAGAGTTGTATGCCCAATCAATTTGCGCTGGAGACGGAGATCAAAGAGGGTCTGACGGTGATCGGTTTGGACGGATATTTGGACGCGCATACCGCGCCGAAATTCGAGGACGCGATTCAGGCGGAGATAGACGCAGGGCATTACCGTATCATCGTTGACTGCGAAAAATTGACGTACATCTCTTCGGCGGGCTTGGGCGTATTTATGAGTTTCATAGAAGAGTTGCGCGAGCAGGGCGGCGACATCAAAATCTGCGGGCTGACGCCGAAAGTCCAACAGGTCTTCGACATCCTCGGCTTCCCGGAGATTTACGATATGTGCGCGAGCGTGCCGGAAGCCGCACGGCGTTTCTCCAACACGCAGGTCGAGGAGGTATAAAACCTGGATGCCTACCATCGAGAGAGCTTTCACGTTGCACGTGCCTTCGTCTACGGAGAATCTGGCGTTGATACGCGAGTTCGTCGCCACCATCGGAACGCAGGCGGGGCTTGACAGCAAGGGTGTCGCGCAACTGGAATTGGCGGTTGACGAAGCGTGCGCCAACGTCATAGAGCACGCTTACGGCCACGACGCGACGAAAGAGGTCGTCGTGCGCGGCACGTTCGATCAGGACGAGTTGCGTATCAGCGTAGAGGATACGGGGCGCGGCTTCGATCCCGACTCCGTGCCGCCCGCCGAGCTTGAACGCCTTGTGCAGGAGCGCAAGTCGGGCGGGCTTGGAATGCGTTTGATGAAATCTTTGATGGATGAAGTGCATTACGAAATCGAGCCGGGCAAAAAAAACGAGCTACATATGGTCAAGCGCCTGCACAAACCGTAAGTAATCTTCTAGTAGTGCGCGGGTGATTAACGCGAGCCGTGTGCGAAACTCCGCTTCCGAAAATTTTCTTCAAGACAGCCTTCTTCATGTCGGGTTTTTAACTTCTACGTTCTTCATCACAAAGGCACGCCGGGTGTGTGCGGCGTTGCGCAGAAAACATCATGTCAACAAAGCCGCAACTCGATCCGTCCCGCCTCGAAGCTCTGCTCGAATCGGCGCAACTGCTGCACTCTTCGCTTGAGCTGGAAGATTTGTTGCGCCATCTGCTGCGCACCGTGATGGGAAGATTGCTGGTCGGGCGCGGCCTGATCGCCGTTGAAAGCGACGGCGTGATGCGTCTTGCCCTTGTGCGCGGAACGGCGAAGCTGAAGGCGGGCGATGCGTTCGATGAAGCGGCGGCGCGCGATGCGGGCGTGTCTTTGATTCTGCCCATCGGCGACGGAGCGCGCCCGACAGGTTTGCTCGGCATCGCGCCGCCGCCGGGCGGAGAAATCATTTCCGAAGAGATGGAATCTCTCAAGGCTCTACTCGGTCTTGCGGCGGGCGGCATCGCCAACGCGAGCGCGCACGCCGAAGCGCGCAGGCTTAATCAAGATTTAGATCAGAAAGTTCAGGAGCTGCGCGCGCTGCTCGATCTGGTGCGCGGGCTGACTTCGACGCTCGAACCGGACGGAGTGGCGAGTCTGCTGATGCTCACGCTGGCAGGGCGTTGGGCGGTGCGCAAGTATGCGCTTGCGGCGTGGAAAGAGTCGCACCCGCCGGTGCTGCGGCAAAAAGGCTTAATGCTGCCTGCTTTGGAAGATTTCAAAGATGCGCTGGCGGCGTTGCCGGAAGCGGCGACAATCGAGAGCTTGCCGGAAAGCGAGTTTAAGCACGCGCTGGAAGCGCAGGGCGCGGCGCTCGTGTTTCCGCTGCGTTCGGGTGATACGACGAGCGGCCTCGTCGTGCTGGGCGCGCGTCCCGGCGGCCATCCTTACACGGAAGCCGATCAGGAGTTCGGCGCGGGGCTTGTGGCGCAGGCGTTGGTCGCCTTTGAAAACTCTTGGTATGTCGGCGAAACTCTGGAGCGCAAAAAGATCGAGCAGGAATTAGAGTTGGCCGCGAGCATTCAGGAGAAACTTTTCCCGGATCACTTGCCATCACTTTCCGGCTACGACATCGCGGCGCACACTCGTCCGGCCAGACAGTGCGGCGGCGATTACTACGATGTGCTGCCGGTTGAAGAGTTGAGCGATCCGGCAGCGGTGGATTGCGACGGCGCAGGAGGCGCGAAGGGCGAGTGCTCGTATCTCTTCTGCGTCGCCGATGTGTCGGGCAAAGGTCTGCCCGCGTCGCTTTTGATGAGCAATGTGCAGGCTACGTTTCGCGCTTTGCTGGGACGCTTGCCGACGCTCGCCGATCTCGCCGCGCACACCAACGACCTGCTGTTTGCGACGACGCCGGGCAATAAGTATGTGACGGCGGTGCTGGTTGAATGCAATCCGCGAACGGGCGCGGTGCGCTATGTCAACGCCGGACACAACGGCGGGTTATTGTTGAGACGCGACGGCGCGCATGAATGGTTGAAACCGACGGGCACGCCTATCGGCCTTTTTGCGGGCTTGCCGTATACGGAAGAGCTGTTCACGCTTGAGGCGGGCGATACGCTCGCGCTCTTTTCCGACGGCGTGCCGGAAGCGCAAGACGTGAGCGATGAAGAGTTCGGCGAAGACAGGCTGCTGGAATTTCTGCGGCGCGTCAATCATCAGCCCGCACCGGAAATCGTCGCCGGAACTTTCGTCGCCGTTGACGCCTTCGCGGGCGCCGCCCCGCAATTCGATGACATTACGATGATGGTCATCAAGCGCACCTCTTAAACGCAACGCCCGTCAGTGAGTTGATCCTATCAACGTCGCTGTTGGAAACTGTTTGAAAAGTCCCAGAGGGACGGAATGTTTATAGCTGTTGATGCAGTTCTTTTTTCTTAGCTCCGGTAGGAGCGACATCTACCGCACATCTCGCTCCTCCGGAGCTTTCATTCATTATCTGTTTCGTCTCTATAAACATCTCGCTCCTAGCGAAGCTGATTTTTCAAAGAGCTTCATGGGGATTTAATCCGAAAGTCAAAACTCGCCGGTACTGTGCCGGATAGAAGGCGGCTTGAACACGCTAAACCAACCCGCCGGATTTTACGTAGAACCTCGCAGGAAACTTTGCCCGTTACTGTCACACGCTCGTTCAATCGTGGCGATGAGGCGTTGACTTTCTTTATGGAGAAGTTATGAGCAAGCGTTGGCGGCTCTTTCTGGTCGGACTCTTCTTCGCGCTGATGTTCATCTGCGCCGTCGCCAATATTTATCTGGTCTTTGCGACGTCGCTGACCGCGAGTTATCCCGGCTGGATGGGACAGCAGAAAAACGGGCGTGTGACGGTCTTTAAGATGAACGACGATCCGCGCCTCGCCGCGTTGCATAATGACGATGAAGTCATAGCCTTCAACGGCCAGCCCGTGACGAACAGCATCGCGCCCATTAATAAATATTTCTCGGTGGCGGAACTCGGCGAGTACCATATGACGGTCAGGCGCGAGGGTGGCGCGACGCAGGAACTCACTTTGCGAACGCTGCCGTTGCCATTCGTCGGGCGGATCGGGTTCGTTCTTTCCGTCATCATTATCCCGGTGGTTTTTCTCTTCACAGGCTTTGCGCTATTCGTGCTCAAGCCTTACGACAAGCAGGCGTTGCTGCTCGCGCTGCTTTTTGCGATGTACACGCTAATCAACAGCAGCGGTTTCACCATCGCACCGCTGTGGCTCAAAACCCTCTTCGCGGTGGCGTACCTTACAGCCTGTTTTGCACCTCCGATCTTCCTGCATTTTACGCAAATCTTTCCCGATCCATCGCCGCTTGTGCGCCGCTTTCCGCGCCTCGAGTTCTGGCTTTACCTGCCGACGCTTTTACTGTTTCTCCCTTTACTAACCGTCTTCTACGCTTTGCGTCTTTTCGCACCGGAGCGCGTGGCGGGACTGGAGCTTCCCAGATTATCGCTGGCGATCACGATCGTTTCTATGCTGTATATCAGCGGCGGCATCTTTTCTTTGTTCAATAGCTATCGCCGCGCCAATTATTTATCGAGACGAAAGCTGCGCGTGATTCTTGCGGGAACCGTCGCCTCCTTTACGCCCCCACTCATATACTTTCTGGCGTCGTTTGTGCTTGATAAGCGTACTCTGACCGCCTTCGGAGGCTGGCCGCAGATAGTCATTGGGTGTGCGATTCTGCTGCTGCCTGTTTCGTTCGCGTATGCCATTCTGCGCCACAAAGTAATTCCGGTAAGCTTGATCCTTCGCCGCAGCGTGCGTTATCTGCTTGTTTCGCGCGGTTCCGTAGTGCTGGAAGTTGCGGTCGTTTCGCTTGCGCTCGTCTTCTTTCTACACAACTTCTTCAAATATTTTCGCTTGAGCGGGCTGACGATTGGCATCGTCTCCGCAGTGTTTGCGATCATCGTCTGGAACTTAACCGCCGCCTTTAATCATCACATCATCAAACCCGTTATTGACCGGCGTTTCTTTCGTCAAGCCTACGATGCGCACGCCATTCTCTCCGGCCTCAGCCAGGCTGTGCGCACCGTGACGAACACGAATCAATTACTCGAACTCGTCATCATCGAATTGCAGCAGGCGCTGCACACGGAGAACGTCACGATCTTTCTGCGCGACGAAACAACGAATGATTACGTGTGCGCCCTTAGTTCCGAATATCAGGCCGACATACACGCGAGCGTTGCATCGCATCCGCCGTTCGTGCTGCCGCACAACGGTCTCACACTGCAACACCTGCGCGGAGCCTCGCAGCCGCTGCACGTTGACTTCACAGACCCGAACTCATGGGTGCAGGAGGAGCTTGCCACAACGCAAAACGAGAATTACGCGCGCGGGCGTGAAACGCTGCTGCGCATTCATACGACGCTGCTGCTGCCGCTGGAAACGAAAGACCGTATGCTCGGCATCGTCTCGCTGGGGCCGCGTCTCGGCGATCTGCCGTTCTCGAACGAAGACGAGCGATTGCTGATGAGCGTCGCCGCGCAGACCTCCGTCGCGCTCGACAACGCGCATCTAGTCGAACGCATGATTACGGAAGAACGCCGCCGCCATCAGATCGAAGCGGAAAATAATCGCCGCGCACGCGAACTCGACGAAGCGCGCAATCTGCAACTCTCGATGCTGCCTCGCGTCGTGCCGCAACTACCGAATCTGGAAATCGCCACATATATGAAGCCCGCGACGGAAGTTGGCGGCGATTACTATGATTTTCACGTCGGCGAGGACGGCACGTTAACGGTCGCAGTCGGCGACGCGACGGGGCACGGCCTCAAAGCGGGCACGATGGTGACGGCGGCCAAGAGCCTATTCGAGACGCTCGCGCACACGCCCGACATCCCGCAGATTTTCAATCAATCGAGCCGCGTGCTCAAACGCATGAATCTGCGCTCGCTGTATATGGCGATGATGATGATGAAGATCAAGGATAATCATTTGAAGGTGAGCGTCGCCGGGATGCCGCCGCTTCTGATTTATCGCGCGGCGACGAAGTGCGTCGAAGAACTCGCGCTCACGGGAATGCCGCTGGGCAGCCTTAAAGAATTTCCGTACAAGCAAGCGGAGTTGCAATTATCCGTCGGCGACACTTTGATGCTGATGAGCGACGGCTTCCCGGAGATGTTCAACGAAGCGGGCGAGATGCTCGACTACGCGAAAGCAAAAAGTCTTCTCGAAGAAATCGCGCACGCTTCGCCGCAGGAGATCGTCAATCACTTCGTGCGCGTCGGCGACGAATGGGCGGGCACGCGCGCGCAGGACGACGACGTGACCTTCGTCGTGCTCCAAGTCAAAAACGGCAACGGCGTGGAAAAAAACGGGTCGCCCGTGAAGTAAAATAGTTCGGCGGAAAGATGCGAGGCTGCCTTAAATATCTCCAATCCAGAAGAGATGTTTCTTGAGTCCGGTGCTTGCTAAGGCTTTATAAAATCGCGCGTCGGCAGTGATGAACCGGCAGGATAAAGAGACAGCCAGCGCCAGATACGACCACTCATAAACGGTCTCTCCAGACAGCGTGGCTCCTGTGAAGGCGGCGCCAAGCAACGATTTATGCGAATGGAAGGTGATGTTCTGATTGCCGAAAGCTTTGATGATCCGCACGGCTTCTTGTTCAATCAAATCGCGCCTTCGGACTTTTTTCCAGACGATATTGCCAAACTCCGGCAAGATCAGTTCGGGGGCATGAACCTCGTAAGAACCGTTTAATAGCTTCTCCGCTTCGAGCGTATAAATTTCCGGCGCGTACCATTTTATTGCCACGCTCGCATCGGCGACCACAATCATCGGCGTCTGTCCTCGCGTAGCAGTGCGGCACCGTCGCGCTGTTTTTTTACCGCGAGTGAATTTCTAATTCTTCTCGCCGTCTCAAGCTCCGATAAAGGCGCGGCACGCTTCTCCGCCGCTTCCTTCAGAATCGTGTGCATTTCCGCTTGCAGGGAACGCCCGCTGCTCGCCGCTCTTGTTTTAAGCTTCGCAAGCACGACATCTGAAACATCTCTCACCAAAACATTAGCCATCGGTAAAACCTCCTATTACTTTTTAGCTTGCACGCTTTCATAATGATAGCAGGCGACGGCGATTCACGAAAATAGATTGCTCCTCATGCAAATTACAAAAATTCTCTCGACTCACGCGCGCACTTCGTCTTCATACGCGCTGCGACGACACTTCGCAGCCATAGAGCGACGAAGCTTTTGCTCCTTCCGTTTCCCGATTCCGAAAATTAAATGTTCCACGAATGGGAAATCGAAGCGGCGAAACTCCGCCGGAAAACCTTCATTGCGGGATTTTCAGCCATTCTGCATAAATCTCCGCTTGGCATAGTTTTTCCATATAGCGTTTTCATTCAAAGCTCTTCTGCTCGTTTCATTGTTTGCGAAAACATACCGGAGTCAGCGCGAATGAAAACTCTTTGGCAGGATATACGCTACGGCCTGCGCCTTTTATGGAAAAGCCCCGGCTTCACGATCATCGCGGTGCTCTCGCTTAGCTTAGGCATCGGCGCGAACGCGACCATCTTCGCGTGGGTCAAAACAGTTCTGTTGCGCCCCTTGCCCGGCGTCGAAGCGAGCGATCAACTCGTCGCCTTTCACGGCGTGCTGACGCGCTCGGAAAATAGGCCGATCAGCACTTCTTACCCCGACTATAAAGATTACCGCGACCGCAACGAAGTCTTCAGCGGCCTGTTTGCCTACGGTCTGAACCCTTTTAATTTAAGCGGCGGCGACAGCCAGCCCGAACGCATCTGGGGCGAAACCGTTTCCGGTAACTACTTCGATGTGCTCGGCGTCAAGCCCGTTAAAGGGCGCGGCTTTCTGCCGGAAGAAGACGCGACGCCGGGCAGCCATCCCGTCGTCGTCCTGAGCTATCGCTTATGGCAGCGACGCTACGGCGGCGATCCCGATCTCGTCGGCAAGACGATTACGCTCAATAACAAAAATTTCACAGTCGTCGGGATTGCTCCCCAACAGTTCGCCGGAACGTATGTCGGACTCGCGACGGAATTGTACGTGCCGCTCGCGATGATTGGCGAAGTGAAGCCGGACGGCGGCAGTCTGCTGACGCGGCGAGGCAATCAGTGGCTACAGGTAATCGGACGGTTGAAACCGAATGTGACCTTCGCGCAGGCGCAAGCGAACACGCAATCAATCGCGCGGGCGTTGGCGCAGGAGTATCCGCGCACAAACGACGGGCATGATGTCGCGCTCTTCACGCTCGCGCGCGACACCGACGGCGCACAGGTTATTCTGCTGCCGGTGTTGACGATCTTAATGGTGGTGGCCGGACTCGTGCTGCTGATCGCGTGTGCCAATGTCGCCAATCTGTTGCTGGCTCGGGCGGCGGCACGGCGGCGTGAAATAGGCATCCGTCTTGCTCTGGGCGCGAGTCGCGGGCGCATCGTCCGGCAGCTTTTGACCGAAAGCGTACTGCTCGCTCTGCTCGGCGGCATCGCCGGTCTGTTCATCGCGCTCTGGACGGCTGGCTCGCTCGGCTCCTTCGTTCCGCCCATCGGTTTGCCGGTCAGTTTGCAGGTCAATCTGGATGCGCGCGTGCTCGGCTTCACGTTTCTCGTATCGCTCGCGACGGGCGTGCTGTTCGGTCTCGCGCCCGCGCTTGCTTCGTCCAGACCCGACCTCGTTTCGACGCTCAAGGACGAAAGCGGCAGCGTCGCGGGCGGCAGAGGCAAAGGACGTTTTCGCAATTCGCTCGTCGTTGCGCAAATCGCTTTGTCGCTCGTCTCTTTAATCGGCGCGGGGCTTTTCGTCAGAAGTCTGCAACGCGCGCAAACGATCAGTCCGGGCTTCGATCCAGACAACGTGCTGCTCGCCTCCTTCGATCTCTTCCCGAACGGCTACGACGAAGCGCGAGGCACACAGTTTTATCGTGCGCTGACGGAGCGCGTCGGGAATTTGCCGGGCGTCGAATCCGTGAGCCTCGCCGATAGCATCCCGCTCGGCCTGCTCGGAAATAGCTCGCAGGGCGTTTCAATCGAAGGCTACACGCCGCGCCGCGATGAAGAATTAAATTTTGCATACAACACCATCGCGCCCGGTTTCCTGCGCACGATGCGCATTCCGTTAGCGAGCGGGCGCGAGTTTGAGGCGACGGACGGCGAGAAATCGCAGGGCGTCGTGATCATTAACGAAACGGCGGCGCGCCGCTATTTCGCGCCCGGCCAGGACGCTGACGGCAAGCGATTGAAGGACTCGAACGGCCATGACCTCTTGATCGTTGGCGTAGCGAAAGACATCAAGTACAAGACGCTCAACGAGCCGCCGAAGCCCTATATGTACCTGCCGCTTTTTCAAAACTACACGCCGGATATGACGCTCGTCGTGAGAACAAAGAGCAATCCGCTCAGTGTGCTGTCAGGCGTGCGTAATGAAGTCCACGCGCTTGATGCGAATGTGGCTCTCTTCAACGAAAAAACTTTAGTCGAACACGCGGGCGTCTCGCTGTTCGCGCAACGCCTCGCGGTGACGTTTTTGAGCGTCTTCGGTTTGCTCGCGCTCGCGCTTGCCGCTATCGGCATCTACGGCGTGATGGCTTATTCGGTGGCGCAACGCACGCACGAAATCGGCGTCCGCATGGCTCTCGGCGCGCAAACTTCCGACGTGCTCAAGCTGATAACGCGGCAGGGATTCGCGCTGGCAATCACCGGCATCGGCATCGGCCTCTTGAGCGCACTCGCTTTAACACACTTGTTGACGAGCCTGCTCTACGGCGTGAGCGCGATAGACCCTTTGACTTTTATCGTCATGCCGTTGCTGCTGGGGGGCGTCGCGCTCCTCGCCTGCTACGTTCCAGCGCGACGCGCCACGAAGGTTGATCCGATGATTGCTCTCAGGCACGAATAGAGATGAGTGAACGATCGAGACGGGCGAACGAAATCGCGGAGGTGATGTGATGACAGCTTTGTGGCAAGACATACGATATGGCGTGCGTATGCTGTTAAAGAGTCCGGGCTTTACGGCAATCGCCGTCCTTTCTCTCGCCTTGGGCATCGGGGCGAACACTTCGATTTTCAGTTTCGTCAATGCCACGCTGCTCAAACCTCTGCCGGTGACGGAACCGGAGCGGCTGCTCTTCGTGTTCAATAGCAGCCGCGCGGATCAGTACAATGTCTCTTCCTACCCGGACTACGTTGATTACAGGGACAAGAACGAAGTCTTCAGCGGGCTGGCGGCCTCCTCCCCCATTTCCGTGAGCTTGAACAGCGACGAGCAGACCGAAGCGATTTCCGGGCTGATCGTGACGGGCAACTACTTTGACGTGCTCGGCGTGCGCGCGTCGCGCGGGCGAGCCCTTACGCTGGAGGATGACAAGACGCCGGGCGCGCATCCAATCGTCGTCGTTAGCCATGCCTTTTGGCAACGTCGCTTCGCGGGCGATCCGAACGCTGTCGGCAAGCAACTGCTTATCAACGGGCAATCATTCACGGTTGTCGGCGTCGCTCCGGCAAACTTTAGCGGCGCGGAGGCCGGACGCACCAACGATATTTATGTGCCGATGATGATGCAGGCGGTGGTGCGTCCGCCGCGCAGCGGTTATTCCGGCGAGAAGAACCCGGACTTGCTCAACGTGCGCGGCGCGGGCTGGCTCGACATCATCGGTCGCTTAAAGCCCGGCCTGACCATCGAACAGGCGCAGGCCGGAATGACGACGCTCGCCAAACAATTGGAGCAGGCTTACCCGGACACGAACCGCAATGAAACGGCGACGGTCTTTCCCGTCAGCAAAGGCGATCCGACGCAGCGCGGCACGTTGGTTTCAGTCGCCGGATTGCTCATGTCCGTAGTCGGACTCGTGCTCCTTATCGCGTGCGCGAACGTGGCGAACCTTCTGCTCGCGCGTGCTTCGACAAGACGCAAAGAGATCAGCATTCGTCTCGCGTTGGGCGCGAGTCGTGGGCGTTTGATTCGTCAATTGCTGACGGAGAGCGTGCTGCTGTCAACAACGGGCGGCGCGCTCGGGCTTCTGCTCGCCGTGTGGATCGTTGATGCGTTGAAGTCTTACACGCCGCCTGCCGCCTTCTTTTCGTTTGCCTTCGATTTCAGCCTGGACGGGCGCGTGCTTCTCTTCACGCTGCTGCTCTCTGTGTTGACAGGCATCGTCTTCGGCATCGCTCCGGCGTTGCAAGCATCGAGCCCCGACCTCGTCCACGCGCTCAAGGATGAAGCGATGACGTTGCCGGGCAAGGGTTCGAGAAGATTCAGTTTGCGCAACTTGCTCGTTGTCGCGCAGGTCGCGCTCTCGCTCGTGCTCTTGATCGGCGCTGGCCTCTTCCTACGCAGTTTGCAGCACGCGCAACGCATTGATCCCGGCTTCAATCCCGAAAATGTGCTGGTCATGCCGCTCAACATAAATTTGTTGCGCTACACGAAGCCGCAGGGACAGGAATTTTACAAGCAGGTTATCGAACGCATCGAGTCGCTGCCCGGCGTGCAGTCGGCGACGCTGACGCGCACGCCGCCCCTGAGCGGCGCGAGTCGCCAGAGCAGCGTGGTGGTTGAAGGCAAAGAAAGTTCGGATTCTACAACCAACAGCGAAGGCGCAGGCGCGCCGAACGCAGACGATAACCGCAATATCACGTTAGCCTCTTCCATCGGCCTGCGATATTTTCAGACGTTGAGTATTCCTCTTTTGCGCGGGCGCGATTTCACGGCGCAGGATCGTGAGGGCGCGCCGGGCGTCGCCGTCATCAACGAAACATTTGCGAAGCGTTATTTTCCCGATCAAGACCCCATCGGCAAACGCCTCAGCTTGAGCGGCGCGAAAGGCCCCTGGCTGGAAGTCGTCGGCCTCGCGCGCGACGGCAAGTACATCACGCTCGGCGAAGCGCCCGCGCCCTTCGTTTATCAACCGCTCGCGCAACGCCACGAATCCGGCATGGTCTTGCTGGCGCGCACCAACGGCGATCCGCGAAACCTTCTCGCGCCGGTGCGCAGGGAAGTGCAATCAATCGAGAAGAATTTGCCTGTGACAAATTTAAGGCCGATGGCGGAGTTGCTCGCTAGTTCTTTGTACTCGGCGCGGATGGGTGCGGCGATGCTCGGCGTCTTCGGTTTGTTGGCGTTGCTGCTCGCGGCGGTCGGTTTGTACGGCGTGATGGCGTACATGGTCGCACGCCGGACGCGCGAGATTGGCATACGCATGGCTCTGGGGGCAGGGCGCGGCAATGTGTTGCGGCTGGTGCTGCGTGAAGGCATGACGCTCGTCGCCATCGGCATCGCGCTCGGCCTCGCCGGAGCTTTCGCCGCGACGCGCCTGCTCGCAACTTTTCTCTACGGCGTGAGCGCGACAGACCCCTCGACCTTCATCGGCCTCGCCGCCGTCCTCGCCGCCGTCGCCTCCATCGCCACGCTCATCCCGGCGCGGCGGGCGACGAAAGTTGATCCGATGATCGCGCTGCGGCATGAATAGCCATCAGCAAAGGACACTAAAGGAGGCAATGTAATGCAGGCTCTCTGGCAGGACGTTCGGTATGGTTTGCGAATGCTGCTCAAGCACAAAGGCTTCGCGGCGGTGGCAATTATTTCGCTGGGCTTAGGCATCGGCGCGAACACCACCATTTTCAGCGTGGTCAACGCCCTGCTCCTTAAATCGCTGCCCTACCATGATCCCGAGCGCATCATCCTCGTCTGGGGCGCGCCTGCACAGGGAAATCATCGCAATCAAGTGTCGGCCACCGACGTTGCGGATTGGCGAACGCAGAACAGCGTTTTTGAAGAGATAGCGACGTACTCGAATTGGGGCGCGATTTTTTCAGGCGCGGGCGGGGAGCCGGAACGCATACCGGGAATGCAGGTCGGCGACGGTTACTTCAGAGTGTTGAAGTCTGCGCCGTTGCTGGGGCGCGTCTTTACGCCGGAAGAACAGGAAGACGGCAAAGACTTCGTGATCGTTTTGAGCTACGGCTTATGGCAGCGTCGCTTCGGCGGCGATCCGAACGTCGTCGGCAAAACAATATCACTTAGTAGCAAACCTTACACGATTGTCGGAGTGATGCCCGCAGACTTCTCCTCGCTTCCTTCCACCTTGATTGATCCGCAAGCTGAATATTACAGGCCTGTTGCCGAGAAGTACGACGAGAAGGAGCGCAGCTCGCGTCATCTGCGAGCCATCGCGCGCCTTAAGACCGGCGTCTCGCTCGCACAAGCTCAATCTGAAATGAATGTCATTGCCGGGCGGCTGGCGCAGGGGCATCCGGCGGACAACACAGGCTACGGCGTGCGTCTGGTTTCTCTCGGCGAAGACACCGTCGGCAGCTTGCGCCCGACTTTGCTCGCGCTGTTCGGGGCGGTCGTTTTCGTGCTGCTTATCGCGTGCGCGAACGTCGGCAATCTGTTGCTCACACGCACGGCTGCGCGCCACAAAGAGATTGCCATTCGCGCCGCGCTGGGGGCAGGACGATTTCGCTTGATGCGGCAACTTCTGACCGAGAGCGTATTGCTGGCAATGATCGGCGGTGGCCTAGGGCTGATGCTCGCGCTATGGGGAACGAGTTTTGTCGAATCAATCGGCTCACACGTCACTCCTTTATTGAGCGGCATCGAGATGGACAATCGCGTGCTCGGCTTCACCTTTGTCATTTCCATTGTGACGGGGATTTTCTTCGGGCTGGCCCCGGCCTTGCGCGTCACCAAGCCGGAGTTAAGCGAATCTCTCAAGGAAGGCAATCGAAGTTCGGGCGCAGGCTCAAGCCGCAGTCGCTTGCGCGGCGCACTCGTCGTATCGGAGATTGCGATGGCGCTCGTGTTGCTCGTGTGCGCCGGACTCCTGCTGAAAAGCGTGATGCGACTGCGCGATGTCAGCCCCGGTTTCAATCCCGAAAATCTGTTAACGATGAACGTCGCTTTGCCGAGCGCAAGGTATCCGAAGCCGCATGATTGGATCGGTTTCTACAACAATCTCATCGCGCGCGTTGAATCGCTGCCGGGAGTTCAAGCCGCAGGCGTCACGAGCGTGCTGCCCTTGAGCAGTAATTTCGATGGCAGAGGTCTCGCCGTTGAAGATCATCCGAAACCGCGCGGCGAAGAGATCAGCGTTGATTTATACACCACGACTCCCGGTTATCAGCGCGCGATGTCCATTGCGACTCTGAAAGGCCGCGCGTTGAGCGAACAAGACACGGAGACTTCGCTGCCGGTTGCGCTCATCAACGAAACGATGGCGAAAGAGTTGTGGGCGCATGAAGACCCTCTTGGCAAACGAATCAAGTTGGTGGGATCGGAAGGCAGCCAACGTCCCTGGCACACCGTCGTCGGCGTCGTGAGCGATGTTCGCCATTACGGGTTGGACAAGAAAGCGCCGATGCAAATCTATCTGCCGGAGACGCAATTCCCGACCTCCTTTATGACGCTCGTCGTCCATACGTCAATTGATCCGAAAGAGCTGATTGCTCCGGTGCGAAAAGAGATTCGCGCGATTGACAAAGAGCAGGCCGTTGACAACATCGCCACGATGGAGCAACTGCTGTCCGATTCGATTTCGTTGCGGCGATTCTTCATGCTGCTGCTCGTCGTCTTCGCGTGCCTGGCTCTCGCCCTCGCCTCAATCGGCATCTACGGCGTGATGGCGTACACGGTCACACAACGCACGCATGAGATCGGCGTGCGTCTCGCGCTCGGCGCGCAACGCGAAGACGTGCTGAAGCTGGTCGTCGGGCAAGGTATGAAACTCGCGCTCGCGGGAGTCGGTGTCGGTCTGATTGGCGCATGGGCGTTGACCCGCGTGATGGCGAGTTTGCTTTACGGCGTCAGCGCGACTGATCCTGTGACCTTTGCCGTCGTGTCGGCGGCGCTCACGCTGGTGGCGCTCCTCGCGTGTTATGTTCCGGCGCGACGGGCGATGAAGGTTGATCCGATGGCCGCGCTTCGGCACGAATAGTTGCGCCACAATTTTTATCCGATAAAGGTTCGGATACTTTGCATGAACTCGCGCCCGGCGTGAGAAAAACGGGAGGTACGTTGAAATGGTTTTCAGATTAATTATTGCATTCCTTTGCGTCATCGCCTGTGCGCCGATGGCGACGCGCGTCGCCGCTCATAATCAAAATGGATTTCATGACATGAGTGCTGCGGTAATGCGACAGCAGCACAATCAAGCCGATGAAGAGTTTTCCTCAAAGGAGGAAATACGCCGCAGCTTTCAGCTTTCGCCCGGTGCGCGCGTTGAAGTGTCGGGCATCAGCGGCCCGGTTGAAATAGAAACATCAAACTCGGAGACGGCGGAAGTTTACATTGTCCGTTCGGCGCGCCAGCGCGTTGATCTTGAGTATCGCAAAATCGTTATCGAGCAAACGCCGACGAGCCTCTCGGTGCGCAATGAGCGAACCGGTGAAGCGCGCGAAGGGCGCGGCGTGCAGATACGCGAGCGCGCGACGCTCAAACTGCCGCGCCGCATCGAGCTAAGCGTGAGCGGCATTAGCGGCACCACTAAAATTGGCGACGTTGACGGGCGGATGCGCGCCAGCGGTATTAGCGGCGGCGTGAGAATCGGTGATGTCGGCGGCGACTTTCGCGCCAGCGGCATTAGCGGCTCACTAACAGTTGGTGAAGTGGGCGGGGTGGTTCAACTCGAAGGCATTAGCGGCGGCGTGAAGGTTGGGCGAACGACGGGGCATCTGGAGGCGCGCGGCATCAGCGGCAGCATCACCACGACAATCGCACGCTTCGATGAGCGCGGCATACGCTTGAGCAGCATTAGCGGCGGCATTAACTTGCGCTTCACGGAAGACATCAATGCTGATTTCGCCATTGATAATTTCAGCGGCAGCGTCTCGCTGGATGTGCCGAATGTAATTGTTCAAAGCCGTGCGGAATCATCTAATATGCGCGCGCGAATCGGCGCAGGCGGCGCGCATATTTCAATCTCCAATGTTTCCGGTGGCGTGCGACTCACGCGCTGAGACGCGCCGTGCGTGCCCGAATATCCCGGTTGGATTGATTGCCTGTGTCAGCAACGATGCGCAAAGAACGCGGAGATAAATAATGAGAATCCTATGGCAAGACTTGAAATACGGCGTGCGAATGCTGCTCAAGAACAAAGGGTTCACCATCGTGGCGGTGCTCGCTCTGGCGCTGGGTATCGGCGCGAACACGGCGATCTTTTCGGTGGTGAACGCCGTCTTGCTGCGCGCATTGCCGTTTGCGAATGCCGAGCGAACAGTCGTCGTGTGGGAGAACAATCGCGTGCGCAGCCGTCCGCACAATGTTATCTCACCGGCCAATTTTCTTGATTGGCAGGATCAGCAGAACGTCTTCGATGAGATGTCTGTTTTCTACGATACTCGCGTCAATCTCACGGACGCGGGCGAACCCGAAGAGATTCCGGCGCAAGTCACGACAACGAACCTCTTTACTTTGCTCGGGGTCGAACCGATCTTGGGGCGCACGTTCGCGCCTGACGATGCCGAAAAGGGGCGCGACGACGTGGTGGTTTTAGGTTATGGTCTCTGGCAACGTCGTTTCGGCGGCGCCGCTGACATCGTCGGCAAAACTTTGACGCTGAACGGCACAAAGACAACTGTCATCGGTGTACTGCCCGCAGGCTTCAACTGGTTCATCAAAGAAGGCTCACTGACGGGAAAGCCCGCCGAGATGTGGACGCCGTTCAAGCTTGGCACCGCGTGGCGTGAGCGAAAGGGGCGTTTCCCGATGGCGGTCGCGCGCCTTAAACCTGGCGTCTCGCTGCAACAGGCGCAGACCGAGATGAACGGCATCGCGAGCCGTCTTGAAACTCAATATCCGAAATTCAATAAAGGTTGGGGCGTTACTTTAGCGGCTGCGCGTGAGCAGTTCGCCGGTGAAATCAAAACGGCGCTTTACGTGTTGCTTGGTGCTGTCGGGTTTGTGCTGCTGATCGCGTGCGCGAACGTCGCAAACCTTTTGCTCGCGCGCACTGCTGCGAGGCAAAGAGAGATGGCGATTCGCGCCGCGCTGGGTGCGGGGCGCTGGCGCGTTGTGCGGCAACTTCTAACGGAGAGCCTGCTGCTCGCCTTCTTCGGCGGCGCGCTCGGACTATTGCTGGCGCTGTGGGGCGTAGATACATTGGTGGCGTTTAGTCCACCGCATTTGCTCAGCGCAGACCGTGTTGGCATCAGCCTTCCGGTGCTCGGCTTTACTTTTGTGGTAGCGGTGGCAACGGGCGTCATCTTCGGTTTAGTGCCCGCGTTAGAAGCGTCGCGCTTTAATTTGAATGACTCTTTGAAAGAAAGCGGCAAGAGCACTATGGGAAGCACGCGCAGTCGGCGCGCGCGGAATCTGTTCGTCGTCGCGGAGGTTGCGCTAGCGCTCGTATTGCTCGTCGGCGCGGGACTAATGATTAAGAGTTTTGTGCGGCTACAAGCGATTAGTCCGGGATTTGATTCGGAGAATGTTTTGACGCTGCAAGTGCGGCTCTCGCCCGCGAAGTATCGTGAAGATAATCGAAAGATCGCGTTCTTTAGAGAAGCCGTCGCGCGTATTGGCGCACTGCCCGGCGTGCGCGCGGTTGGAACAATCAGCTTCCTGCCATTCGCCAGTCTCGGCGCGGCGACGGGTTTTACGATAGACGGCCAGCCACCGCCCGCGGCGGGCGACAAGCCGACGACAGACGTGCGCGTGACGGATGAAAACTTTTTCCGCGCGATGAATATTCCAGTCCTGCGTGGCCGCACGTTCACCGCACAGGAAGCGACGGAAACGCGCCAGGTCGCAGTTATCAGCGAGGCGCTCGCACGCAAATATTTTCCAAATGAAGACCCGCTCGGTAAACGCATCACGGTTGAGATGACGAACGTGCCGGAGCCTGCCGAGATCATCGGCGTCGTCGGCGACATCAAGCACCAAACGCTCGATGCCGAAACGCGCGCGATGGTTTATTGGGCGCACCCGCAGCTTCCGTATTCTTCGATGACCATCGTCTTGCGAACGGCGGGCAATCCGGCAAGCTTGGCCGCCGCCGCACAACGCGAGATTCAGACGATTGATAAAGATCAACCCGTCTCCGATGTGCGTACGATGAACTCCTGGGTTGGAGAATCGCTGGCGCGTTCACGCTTCGGCGCATTGCTCCTCGGTCTCTTTGCGGCGCTTGCGCTCATCCTCGCGGCGGTCGGCATCTACGGCGTGATGAGCTACACGGTGGCGCAAGGCACACACGAGATCGGTATTCGGATGGCTCTGGGTGCGCAGGCGCGCGATGTGCTGAAACTCATTGTCGGGCAGGGAATGTTGCTCGCGCTGGCGGGCGTCGGCGCAGGGCTGCTCGGCTCGATTGCCGTAACGCGCGTGATGCAAAGCCTGCTGTTCGGCGTGAGTGCGACTGATCCCTTGATCTTTACGGGTATCGCGCTTTTGCTCACCGCCGTTGCGTTGCTTGCCTGTTACATACCGGCGCGCCGTGCCGTAAGAATTAATCCGATGACCGCGCTCAGGCACGAATAAGAGGAAGACGATGCAAACTCTACTTCAAGACTTACGTTATGGCGTGCGAATGCTTTTCAAAAACAAAGGGTTCACAACGCTGGCGATCATCGCGCTCGCGGTTGGTATCGGCGCAAATAGCGCAATCTTCAGTGTCGTTAACGCGGTTCTGCTTAGACCACTATCGTATCCTGAACCCGACCGGCTGATGATGGTGCGCGAGACGAATCTATCCAGAGGCCTGACGGATGCCGGAATCTCGCTGCCGGATTTCCGCGAATGGCGCAGCCGTAATCATTCTTTTGAACGGATGGCGGCCTTCAGCTCCGGCAACTACAACATCTCCGGCAATCAAGAGCCGGAGCGTGTGGTAGGCGCGGTGGCGTCCGCCGATCTCTTTCCGCTGCTGGGCGTTCGTCCGGCGCAGGGGCGCGCCTTCTTACAGGAAGAAGAGCAGTTCGGCAAACATCGCGTGGTAGTCGTGAGCGACGGTTTATGGCAGCGACGATTCGGCGCTCAGGCCAGGCTTGTTGACCAGACGATCAAGCTTAACAATGAAGTCTTCGCCATTGTCGGCGTCATGCCGCGCGGCTTTCAGTTCCCGGATCAGACAATCGCTTTATGGGTTCCGCTGGCATTGCCGGATAAGAGTCCTTACAACACGCGCGGCAATTACTGGCTGCAAGCCGTCGCGCGCCTCAAACCCGGTGTAACGGTTGCGCAGGCGCAGGCGGAGACCGATAGCGTCCATCGCCAGCTTGAGCAGGAGGTGAAGGAGACCGCAGGGTATAGCGAACGTGTGGTTTCGTTGCAGGAAGCGTTAGTTGGAGATGCGAAGACGCCTTTGCTGGTGCTGCTGGGAGCCGTCGGTTTTGTGCTCCTTATCGCGTGCGCCAATGTCGCCAACTTGTCGCTGGCGCGAGCCTCGGCGCGGCAGAAAGAGATGGCGATTCGCACGGCTCTCGGCGCAGGCCGTTTGCGCATCGTGCGGCAACTGCTCACAGAGAGCTTAATGCTGGGACTTGCGGGCGGCGCGCTCGGCTTGTTGCTGGCGCTGTGGGGCGTGGACTTACTGATTAGTCTCGCGCCCGATCTGCCGCGACTGACCGAGCTTAGCGTGGATCATCGCGTGCTGATTTTCACCTTCGCGCTGGCGCTTTTGACGAGCTTGATCTTTGGTCTCGTGCCCGCCCTGCAAGCTTCAAAATCCGATCTGAACGATGCGCTCAAGGAAGGCAGCCGGGGCACGGCGGGCAGCACGCGCCGCCAGCGCGTTCGCAATGCGCTCGTCATTGCTGAAATCGCTTTGTCGCTGGTGCTGCTGGTAAGCGCAGGATTGATGGTCAACAGCTTAATGCGGTTGCAGCGCGTGAGTCCCGGTTTCAGGACGCAGAACATTCTGACGATGCAGCTTTCGCTGCCGAAGGCGAAATATCCGAATGATCGTCCCGAACTAACCATCGGTTTTTACGGGCGACTAATCGAACGTGTCAAAGCTTTGCCCGGCGTGCAATCCGTCGGCGTGTCCACCTCGCTGCCGTTTACGGACAGCGGTTGGGGCAAGCTCTTCACCATCGAAGATCGCCCGGCTCCGAAGTCTATGCAGGAAGTGCCGAATGTTCAGTACAGCCAACTTAGTGCGGATTACTTCAACACGCTCGGGATTCCGCTGACAAAGGGGCGCTATCTGAGCGAGCGCGACACGCGCGACACTTTGCCGGTCGCGGTGATTAACGAAACGATGGCGCGCCGCTATTTCGGAGACGAAGACCCCATTGGCAAACGCCTTTACCTGGGGCCGCCCGAAGAACTCATCCCGCCCGGTGGCCTTCCGCCAAACTATCACTTCATCAGATGGACAATCGTCGGCATCGTCGGCGATGTGAAGAAAAGAGGACTGGCGAAATCAATCGAGCCGGAAATTTACACACTGCCGGAACAGAGTCTGACGAATGACACTCCGGCGCGCGCGATGTATCTGGTCGTTCACACCAGCACCGAACCGGCGAGTCTCACCGCCGCCGTGCGCAGCCGGATTCAAGCGATAGATAAAGAGCAACCTATTGCCGAAGTCGCCACGATGGAAAAGCTGCTTTCGGATTCACTTTCGCAAGCGCGGTTCAGCACACTGCTCTTAGGACTCTTCGCCGGTGTTGCGCTGCTGCTGGCAGCCGTCGGCATTTACGGCGTGATGTCTTATAGCGTAACGCAGCGCACACACGAGATTGGTATTCGGATGGCGTTAGGCGCGCAAGGTCGTGACGTGATGCGGCTGGTCATCGGGCAGGGAATGGTCTTGGCTGTGATAGGCGTGGTGATTGGCCTGGCCGCCTCGTTCTTATTAACACGGCTGATGAAGAGTCTGCTGTTCGGCGTGGCTGCGACAGACCCCGCAACCTTCACCGCGATTACATTACTGCTGGCGTCGGTCGCGCTTGCGGCCTGTTACATACCGGCGCGGCGCGCCACCAAAGTTGATCCGATGATTGCGCTCAGGTACGAATAGGAGAAGAAGGAAGTGTTGGAAAATTTATCGCAGGACGTTCGATACGGTGCGCGTATGCTGCGGCGCAATCCGGGTTTCACGATCATCGCGGCGCTCTCGCTGGCGATTGGCATCGGGGCGAACACGACGATCTTCAGCGTGGTCAACGCGCTGCTGTTGCGCCCGCTGCCGGTGGCGAATCCTTCGCGGCTCGTTAATGTCCACAGCATCTCGCCGGACGGCAGTAGTTTTCATTCCTTCTCGTATCCGAACTATGTGGATTACCGCGAACAAAGCGCGAAGGTCTTCGATGGGCTACTTGCTTACACGGGCGAGCCTTTAAGCTTGAGCGCGAACGGTCAATCGGAGCGAATCTTCGGCGAGTTGGTGTCCGGCAACTTCTTCGACGTGCTCGGCGTGCGTCCCGCGCTCGGACGCTTTTTCGTCGCGGAGGAAGATCGCACGCCGGACACGCATCCGGTGGTCGTGCTCGGTTACGGTTTCTGGCAAAAGCGTTTCGGCGGCGATGCGTCGCTCGTCGGAAAAACGCTTCTGCTCAACGGCCATCAATTTACGGTGATCGGCATCGCGCCCAAAAAGTTTACGGGCACGCGCGTCGCCGTCACGCCGGACGTTTATGTGCCCGCGATGATGCAGCACACGGCGCGTCCCGGCATGGATTTACTCGGCAACCGGCGCTCTGGAAGTTTTGAGATAACCGGACGTTTGAAAGAGGGCGCGACGCTTGAGGGCGCACAGAGCTTGATGAGCGGCGTCGCCGCGCAACTCGAAGCGGCCTACCCGGAGGCCAATCGCGGCAAGCGCGTCGAAGTGTTGCCGACAACGCCCGTACCCGGACAAATTCGCGGCGCGATTATCGGCTTTATGGGCGTACTGATGATCGTCGTCGGCCTTGTGCTGCTGATTGCGTGCGCGAATGTGGCGAGTCTGTTATTGGCGCGTGCCACCGCGCGACGAAAAGAGATGGCGATTCGTCTGGCGATGGGCGCGGGGCGCGGGCGCATCGTCAGGCAACTTTTGACGGAGAGCGTCATGCTCTTTCTGATCGGCGGCGCGGGCGGATTGCTCATCGCCGTGTGGCTAATGGATGTGCTGCTTTCCTTTAAGCCGCCAAGCCCCGTTCCGCTTGAACTTAATTTGAATTTGGATTGGCGCGTGCTCGGCTTCACGTTGCTCGCGTCGCTCGTCACGGGCGTCTGTTTCGGTCTGGCTCCGGCTTTGCAATCCTCCAGACCCGACGTGTTGCCCGCATTGAAAGATGAAGTGGCCGGATGGAATTATCGCCGCTCGCGCCTGCTCAATATTTTCGTCGTAGGACAGATCGCGCTGGCGTTGCTGTTGCTGGTAACGACGGGACTGTTTTTGCGTTCGCTGCAAAACGCGCGGACGATTGATCCCGGCTTCAATCCGAATAATGTGGAAATCGCCTCGCTCGATGTGCAGCTTCAGGGCTACGACGAAGCGAAGGGGAAAAGATTCTACGACGAGTTGATGGAGCGCGTGCGCGCGCTGCCGGATGTGCGTGCGGCGAGCATGGCGTTGATGGTTCCGCTCGGCGATTCAAACAGCCAGACGGGAATCGGCGTCGAGGGCTTCGAGCCGCCCCCCGGTAGCCGCTCATTTATGGTGGACTTCAACACGATTGCGCCGAAATATTTTGAGACGCTGAATATTCCTTTGGTGCGCGGGCGTGATTTCAACGACGCGGACAAAAAAGAATCGTCGCGTGTCGCCGTCGTCAATGAAGCGATGGCCGCGCGCTTCTGGCCGAATCAGGATGCGGTCGGTAAAAGATTTTACCTCGGCGAAATAAGCGAAGGGGGCAAGCCGATTGAGATTGTCGGCGTTGCGAAGACGGGAAAGTATCGCACGCTCGGCGAAGACGCGCGGATGTATGTTTATCTGCCGTTCGCGCAAAGCTACAGCCCGCGCATGACGCTGCATCTTCGGCGCAGTGATTCCGCCGCTTCGCAGAGCTTGATCCCGGCTGTGCGCCGCGAAGTCGAAGCGATGGATAAGAGCCTCCCACTGCTGGACGCGCAGCCGCTCGCGCAGTACACGGCCTTATCCCTGCTGCCGATTCGCATCGCGGCGACGGTGGCGGGCGGCTTCGGCGTTATCGGGCTGCTTCTTGCGGCGGTCGGCATCTTCGGCGTCGTCAGCTATTCGGTCACGCAACGCACGCGCGAGATCGGCATACGTATGGCTCTCGGCGCGCAAACAAGCGATGTCTTCAAACTCGTGATCGGGCAGGGCGTCAAGCTTGCGCTCGTCGGCGTCGGCTGCGGCCTGCTCGTCGCGGTTCTCGCCACGCGCCTTCTAGCGGGCTTGCTCTACGGCGTGTCTGCGACCGATCCCTTGACGCTCGCCGGTGTATCGTTGCTGCTGCTCGCGGTTGCCGTGTGTGCCAGCTACATTCCGGCGCGCAGGGCTGTCAAGGTTGACCCGACGGAAGCTCTTCGTTACGAATAAAATTTTTGGAAAGCGGAGGCGGCGTGATGGGAACTCTGTTGCAGGATGTGCGCTACGGCGCGCGTATGTTGCTCAAGCATCCGGGCTTTACGGCAATCGCGGTGACGGCTCTCGCGTTAGGCATCGGGGCGAACAGCGCAATTTTTAGTGTGGTGAACGCCGTGTTGCTGCGTCCGTTGCCGTATCAGAATCCCGAAGGCCTCGTGATGGTGTGGGGTAATTTTCAGCGGCTCGGGATGACGAAGCTCGGCGTTTCTGCGCCGGAGTTTTTTGACTATAAAAATCAGAGCGATGTCTTCGCAGATATGGCCGCGTTTCAGACGGCGACGTTTAACTTGACGGGCGGCGATGAACCGCAGCGCATCGGCGCGGCGCGCGTTTCGTCCGGCCTGTTTCCGTTGTTGGGCGTGTCGCCGCTTGTGGGTCGCACGCTGCTCGCCGAAGAGGATCAGCGCGGGCGCGAGCGCGTCGTCGTCTTGAGCCATCATCTGTGGCAGACGCGGTTCAATTCCGATCCGGGTTTAATCGGCAAAGGCATTGTGCTTGACGGCGACGGCTATACGGTGGTCGGCGTGATGCCGCGAGAGTTTCAGTTTCCGTTCGGCAAAACCGAAGATGCCGAACGCGCCGAGGCATGGGTTCCCGCCGCCTTCAGCGCGGAAGAGTTGCAGGATCGCGGGCGTTACTTCTTTCGCATGATTGCGCGCCTCAAGCCCGGCGTGACGCTCGAGCAGGCGCGTGCGGAGATGAGCGCAATCGGGCGCAGGCTTGAGGAACAGTATCCGCGCACTTACCGGGGGCCGAAGGGCGAAGACGGCGGCTGGCAGGTAACGGTCACGACGCTACGGGATGAGATTGTCGGCGGCGCACGTTTGCTGCTGTTCGTGCTGCTCGGCGTCGTCGGTTTCGTGTTGTTGATTAGCTGCGCGAACGTGAGCAATCTATTGCTCGCGCGGGCTTCTGCGCGCCGAAGGGAAGTGGCGATTCGGATGGCTCTCGGCGCGACGCGCGGGCGACTTTTCCGGCAATTTCTGACCGAAAGCATCATGCTCGCGCTGCTCGGCGGCAGCGTCGGGCTGCTGCTGGCGATGTGGGGTATGGATATGCTCGTCGCGGCGAGTCCGCGCGAGATACCGCGCCTCGGCGAAGCGGGTTTGGATGCGCGTGTGCTCGGCTTTACCTTCGTCGTCGCGCTGTTGACCGGCGTGTTGTTCGGTCTTGCGCCCGCCCTGCGCGTTTCTCGCGGAGACTTGAATGAGTCTTTGAAGGAAAGCGTTAAAGGCGGGACGACGGGTTTCCGGCGGCAACGCTCGCGCAGTTTGCTGGTCGTCTCCGAAATCGCGCTGACGCTCGTGTTGTTAATCGGCGCGGGGCTGATGATTAAAAGCTTCGCGCGCTTGTTGAATGTCGATCCGGGCTTTGATGCCGCGAACGTGCTGACGATGCAGGTGTCGCTGCCGTCCGCAAGATACGCCGAACCGTCGGAGAAAGCGCGCTTTTACGAGCAACTGCTGGCGCGTGTGAAAGCTTTGCCGGGCATCGAAGCGGCGAGCGTGACGACGGCGTTGCCGCTCACCGGCGAGACGTTCGGCGGCCCCTTCTCGATTGAAGGCCGCCCGCTCGACATGACCGGCAAACCGCCGCACGCGCACATACGCACCACCGCGCCCGGCTACTTTCATGTGATGAGTATTCCTTTCATCGCAGGGCGCGATTTCAGCGACGCGGATACGAATGAGTCAATTCCCGTCGTGGTTATCAACGAAACATTCGCGCGCGGATTCTTCGCGGGCGGCGATCCGATAGGCAAGCGCATTAAGATCGGCGCGCCCGCGTCGCCGCGTCCCTGGATGCAGATCGCCGGAATCATCAGAGACGTAAAATCGGATGGCCTCGATGCGGAACCGCTACCTGAAATGTATGTGCCGTATGCGCAGAACATCAGCCCCGCGATGACGCTCGTCGCGCGCACCGCGAATGATCCGGCGGGAAGCGTCGCCGCCGTTCGCCGCGCCGTGCAGGAGACGGATAAAGAGCAGCCGGTTTATAACGTCGGAACGATGAAGCAACTGCTCGCCCGCTCAATCGCACAGCGACGCTTCAACATGATTATGCTCGGCGTCTTCGCGCTTATCGCCCTGCTGCTCGCGGCCTCCGGCATCTTCGGTTTAATCGCTTATACGGTGGCGCAGCGCACGCATGAGATTGGCATACGCATGGCTCTCGGCGCGCGAAGCGTGGACGTGTTGAAGCTGATCGTCAGGGAAGCGATGTTGCTTGCGCTCGCAGGCGTTGCGGTCGGCTTGCTTGGCGCGTTCATGGCGACGCGCGTGCTCGCCGGATTGCTCTACGGCGTCAGCGCGACTGATCCCGTGACGTTCGCGTGCGTCGCGTGCGTGCTGTTCTTTGTCGCGCTGCTGGCGAGCTATATCCCGGCACGCAAGGCGACGCGCATTGATCCGAATGTGGCGTTGCGTCACGAATGAATTTTAGGCGCGGCCTTGAATGCCTTTGGCGGAACGGCTTTCGTGTTGATTCCGCTATCGAATTTTAGTTGGGATTTTATCGCAGGTTAAAAACAGATGATTAAACTTCAGAACGTCGAAAAATTTTACGAGACCGGCGCGGGACGCACATATGTGCTGCGGCGCATGAATATGGAAGTGCGCGATGGCGAGTTCGTCTCCATCATGGGGCCTTCGGGTTCCGGCAAGTCTACGCTGCTGGCGATTCTCGGGATGCTTGATAGCGCGTGGGGCGGCGAGTATTTTTTCGACGAACAGGCCGTTCACCAGATGAAGCCGAAGGAGCGCGCCGCGCTGCACAAAGAGTTTATCGGCTTTGTCTTTCAGAGCTACCATCTGCTCGATCACTTGACGGTCTACGAGAATTTGGAAATCCCTTTGTCGTACAAAGACGTGAAGAAGGGTGACCGGCAGAGCATCGTCGCGGATGTGCTTGATCGCTTTCACATCGTCGGCAAAAAAGACCTTTATCCGAATCAGCTATCGGGCGGGCAGCAGCAACTCGTCGCCGTCGCGCGCGCCGTGATTATGAATCCGAAGCTCGTGCTCGCCGATGAACCGACGGGGAATCTGCATTCGAGCCAGGGCAAAGAGATCATGGAGCTGTTCAAGAAATTGAACGAGGGCGGCACGACAATCATACAGGTCACACACTCGGAGCAGAACGCTGCTTACGGTGGCCGCGTGATTGAACTCGCAGACGGATGGATTGTTGACGGGTGAGTCTATGCGTTGTGAAGCGCGCAGATGGTATGAAGCGCACAATGCGCCGTTCATGCGTCCTGTTCACTTCCGCAAACTCTTTGTCCCGAAATTGAGAAATAAGTTGCGCGTCTATTTTCGACGCTGCCGCTAAAGCCTGCGATTGCCATGATTTTAATTACCGAGAATGTTGGCATAGTGCTCGCAATAACGACGCCTGAAAGTTGTTGCATATAAAACTCGATGGATATTAAACGCCCAGCCTCCGCCACTCGCAAACGTCGCGCGCGCAAGATCATTTACGCGGTCATCGCCGTCGGTGCGGTCTCTTTGATTACTTACGCCGTGTCGCGGCTTAAACCCGCTGCGCCCGGCGTCGAACGCTCGACGGTCTGGATTGACACGGTCAAGCGCGGCGGAATGCTCCGGCAAGTGCGCGGTCTCGGCACGCTCGTTCCCGAAAATGTGCGCGTGATTGCCGCCGCCACGCAGGGGCGCGTCGAGCGCGTGCTGGTCAAGCCCGGCACGGAAGTTTCGGCGGGCACGGTGCTCCTCGAATTGAGCAATGCGGAGCTGCAACAGGCGGTGCAGGACGCGGCGTTTCAAGTGAAGGCTGCCGAAGCCGATTACAACAATCTGCGCGTTAAACTGGAAAGCGACCGCATGACGCAGCAGGCCGGAGCCGCCACCATTCGCTCGGAATACCAGCAGGCGAAAATTCAATCGGACACGGACGAACAGCTCGCCCGTGAAGGACTCGTCGCGCCGCTTAATTTGCGGCTTTCGCGCGTGCGAGTCGAAGATTTAGCGAACCGCTACAAGATCGAGCAACAGCGTCTCGACGTTAACGTGAAAGCCGTGCAAGCGCAGTTGGCCGCGCAGCAAGCGCGCATCGCACAGCTTCATGCGCTCGCGGCTTTGAAACAGAGTCAGGCCGCTTCCCTGCGCGTGCTCGCCGGAACAAGCGGCGTGTTGCAGCAGATGCAAGTCGAAGTCGGGCAGGAAGTGACGCCCGGCACAAACCTCGCGCGCGTCGCCGAACCGCAACACCTCAAGGCCGAACTCAAGATCGCCGAAACGCAGGCCAAAGATATTCAGCTCGGCCAGCCCGCTTCGATTGACACGCGCAACGGCATCATTCCCGGTCGCGTTCAGCGCATTGATCCGGCGGTGCTACAGGGAACGGTCACGGTTGATGTCGCCCTCGAAGGCGCGTTGCCGCAGGGCGCGCGTCCCGATCTGAGCGTTGACGGCACAATCGAGTTGGAGAATTTGAAGGATGTGCTTTATGTAGGACGCCCCGCCTTCGGGCAATCCCAGAGCACCGTCGGGATGTTCAAGCTTGAGCCGGGCGGAAACGCTGCCGTGCGCGTCAACGTGCGTCTGGGGCGCAGTTCCGTGAGCACTATCGAAGTCTTAGACGGCTTACAGGAAGGCGAGCAAGTGATTCTCTCCGACACCTCGCAGTGGGATTCATCAAGCCGCATTCTTTTGAAGTGAAGCGAGCATAAAGAAAGACAGTTTGATGGGAGAAGACTTATGAATCCTCGAACCTTATTTGCCGGTTTGCTTGCCGGGTTATCCGTTGCCGTGCTGACGACGATTGTTTCAGCACTCATTTATACGGGATTTCGCGGGACAGTGCCGAGACAGGTGGTCGCTTACGGAGCCATCGCCGGAGCTATCACTTTCGTTGTTTATCTTATTACCGCAGGAAGAAAAAGAAGATTTTGAGAGTTAAGCGCAAAAACCTCGCCGCCTTTATAGACCACTGAAGATATTTATTCCATCGCCTGTTATGAAATAAGGAGAAACCAAATGAACGCATCCGCCCAGCCTCTGATTCGTCTCGAAGACGTGAAGAAGATTTTCTACACCGATGAAGTGGAAACGCACGCGCTTTCGGGGACCTATCTTGATATTAACAACGGCGAGTATCTCTCTATCACAGGCCCTTCGGGGTGCGGCAAATCAACGCTGCTCTCTATCTTGGGGCTGCTCGATTCGCCAAGTGATGGCCGCTACTGGCTGAACAACCAGCCGGTCTCCGATCTCTCGCTTTCGGAGCGCGCGCGCATACGCAATCGTGAAGTCGGCTTTATCTTTCAAAGCTTCAACCTGATCGGCGATTTGACGGTTTACGAAAATGTCGAACTGCCTTTGACCTATCGCGGCATGACGGGCGCGGACAGAAAACAGCGCGTCACCGAAGCTCTCGAAAAGGTCGGCATGGCGCATCGCGCGAAACATTTGCCGAGCCAGCTTTCCGGCGGCCAGCAACAACGTGTGGCGGTCGCCCGCGCCGTCGCCGGGCAGCCCTCGATTCTGCTCGCGGACGAGCCGACGGGCAACCTCGATTCGACCAACGGCGAGGCCGTGATGGACTTGCTGCGCGATCTGCACAGAGCGGGCGCAACCATCTGCATGGTGACGCACGATCCGCGCTATGCGCGCTACGCAGACCGCGCCATACATCTGTTTGACGGGCGCGTGGTCGAGGAAGAACACGGGCTGCAAGCGGAAGAAGACGAACGCAAACTGAGCGAAAGCGGCTTCGAGGTGGCATGATGCAAACGCTCTGGCAGGATATACGCTACGGCGCGCGAATGCTGCTCAAGCATAAAGGCTTCACGTTAATTGCGATCATCGCGCTGGCTCTCGGTATCGGGGCCAACACAGCCGTCTTCAGCGTTCTTCATACGGTATTGCTGCGCCCTTTGCCGTTTCGGGAAGCCGATACGCTCATCAGCCTTCAGGCCGTCAATCAAAGCATAGGGGTTCGGCAGGGTTTTCTGAGTCAAGCCGATGTTCTCGATATTCGGCGGCAATCTCAAAGCTTCGAGCAGATTGCCTCCTGGGTAACTGCGCCGCTTAATCTGAGCGGCACGGGGAGGCCGGAGCGGTTGGAAGGTATGACGGTTTCAACGAACTTCTTTCAGACGCTCGGCGTGCAACCGCTGCTTGGTCGCGGCTTTTCCTCGGAAGACGCTTCGGTAAACAGCAACAGCGTCATCATCGGTTACGGATTATGGCGACGGCAGTTTGGCGGCGATCCGAATCTGATCGGAAGAAAAATTAGTTTAGGCGGAGATGCAGACGTTTCTATTGTTGTCGGCATCATGCCCGCAGGCTTTGACTTTCCACAGCGCGCGGAAGTCTGGATGCCTTATGAGATTGATCCGGCGAATACCTCGCGCGGCGGATACCGTAACGAAAGAGCCTTTGCGCGGCTCAAGCGCGGCGTCACGATTCAACAGGCGCAAGCAGAACTTCATGCCATCGCGCAAAATCTGGCGCGGCAGTATCCAAATACGAATGCCGGTTGGGATGTCACGTTGGTCTCTTTGCGCGAATATCTTTTTGGCGGCGCGAAGATCGGTTTGCCTTTGCTGTTCGGAGCCGCCTGCTTCGTGCTGCTGATTGCCTGCACGAACGTCGCCAACCTGCAACTCGCGCGTGCGGCGGTGCGTCAACGAGAGATCGCTATACGACTTGCGCTCGGAGCCGGTCGAGCGCGGATCATCAGACAACTCCTGACCGAAAGTTTGCTGCTCGCAGTGTTAGGCGGCGCGCTCGGGTTGCTGCTGGCCGCGTGGATGATTGATGCGTTGCGCTCGCTCGGGCCGGATTCGTTGCCGCGTTTGAAAGAAGCTACGCTTAACGCTCCGGTGCTTTGGTTCACTGCGCTTGTGTCAATTCTAACCGGCTTGATCTTTGGATTGGTTCCGGCATGGCAGGCTGCGCGGACTGATTTGAATGAATCCCTCAAAGACGGAGGAATGTCGAACACGAATGCGCCGCATCGTAACCGCCTCCGTATGGCGCTGGTTGTCTCACAAGTCACGCTCGCCCTGGTGCTGCTGATCGGCGCCGGTCTGCTCATAAAAAGCTTCTGGCGGCTTCAACAAGTCAGTCCGGGATTTGAACCGGAGAATATTCTGGTGGCCGGTGTTGCGCTCAACAACCTTGAATATCCATTCAACGATCCGCGCCGTATCGCATATTTCCGGCAAGCCGCTGAACGGCTTGCCGCTCTGCCCGGCGTGGAATCAGTCGGCGCGATTTCGCATCTTCCGCTCGGCGGCCGCGAGATGAGTCTTCCTTTTCAAATCAAAGGACAATCGCGCGTTGCCGGTAAGGTTGAATCCATCGCGGATATTCGCATCATCACTCCTTCATACTTCGACACGCTGCGCATCCCTTTGAAAAGCGGGCGCGTCTTCGGCGAGCAGGAGACGAAGCAACCGCTGTTCGTCGTCAACGACTCGTTCGCGCACCGCTTCTTTCCCGGCGGCGATGCCATCGGTCAGCGATTGGCGGTCGGCTCCTTCGGTTTCGATGGCCTCGTGCTTAATGGCGAGATCGTCGGCATCACGGGTGATGTGAAAGCTCGTGGTCTGGAAGCCGAAGCGAGGCCGGAGATTTATCTTTCATACCTGCACAACAGTATGTTCCCGATCATGCAGTTCGTCGTTCGCACTTCTGCCGATCCGTTAAGCATTGCGGAGGCGGTGCGTCGTGAACTTCAGGATATCAACCCTCACCAGGTTGTGTATAACGTCAAACCTCTGCGGCGGTTTCTCACGGATTCAACCGCGCAAAGACGTTTCACAATGCTCTTGCTGGTGACCTTCACCGCGCTCGCCGTCGTGCTCGCCGCCGTTGGAATTTACGGCGTGATGAACTACACGGTCGCGCAACGCACGCACGAGATCGGCATCCGCATCGCGCTCGGCGCGCAGGGCCGGGACGTGCTGCGGCTGGTGCTCAAACAAGGCTTGATGTTGGTCGTGAGCGGAATCGCCCTTGGTCTGCTGGCGGCAGTTCTGATGACGCGCTTAATCTCGAGTTTGCTGTTCGGCATTAGCGCCACCGATCCCGTTACGTTCATGCTCGTGCCGCTGCTTCTGATAGTAGTGGCGCTGCTTGCGTGCTACATTCCGGCGCGACGCGCCACCAAAGTTGATCCGATGATTGCGCTTCGATACGAGTAAAGCAAATAGTGATACGAGATGGGAGGCAGTGTAATGCAAACCCTCTGGCAGGATATACGCTACGGCGCGCGAATGCTGCTCAAGCATAAAGGCTTCACGTTGATCGCCGTGTTTGCCCTTGCGCTTGGCATCGGCGCGAACACGGCGATCTTTAGTGTTGTGAATGCGGTGCTTCTCAAGGCTTTGCCTTACACGGATGCAGAACGTTTGGTGACGGTCTACGGGGCAGGCCCGCAGACGACGGATGGGCGCGCACCGCTGTCATACCCGGACTTTGTGGATTACAAGACACAGTCGAAAACCTTGCAGCCGTTCGCCGCGTACCAGCAGATCGGCACGACGCTGACGCTCAACGCCGAACCCGAAAGAGTTCTCGGCACGGAAGTGTCCGCAGACCTTTTTCCGCTGCTCGGCATACAGCCGTTGCTGGGGCGTGCCTTCACGGCGGCAGACGACAGCAACGGCGCGCCGCCCGTCATCGTCATCAGCCATAACTTTTGGCAACAGCATTTCAACGCTGATCCGAACATCGTTGGCCGCGAAATCAAACGCGGCACACGCAGCGTCACCGTCATCGGCGTGATGCCGCAAGGCTTCAAGTTTCCGGCGCAGGCTGAAAAAGTGGATGTTTACCTGCCGCTGGTGGCGGAACTTGCGCGCACCTCTCCGGGCCTGTTAACGGCGCGCGATGAAAGATTCATGCCGGTGGTCGCCCGTCTCGCAGCGGGCGCAACGCTCGAAGCCGCGCAGACGGAGATGGACGGATTAGCGCGCCGTATCGAGCAACAGTTTCCGGCAACGCACACGGGCGACCGCATTCGACTCGTTTCGTTGCACGAAGATATCGTGTCAGACATTCGCCCCGCGCTGCTGGTGCTGCTTGGCGCAGTCGGCTTCGTGTTATTGATTGCGTGTGCCAACGTCGCCAATTTGTTGCTGGCGCGGGCGGCTTCGCGCGGCAAGGAGATGGCGATTAGAACTGCGCTCGGCGCGAGCCGCGCGAGAGTCGTGCGGCAACTCCTGACGGAGAGTTTGTTGCTGGCAATGGCAGGCGGCGCGCTCGGGTTACTGCTCGCGTGGTGGGGCATTGATCTGCTCGCCGCTTCGATTCCAGCCGATGTGCCGCGCGCTTCCGACGTCAATCTTGATGCGCGCGTGCTTCTCTTTACGTTTGCCGCTTCGTTGGTGACGGGCATCGTGTTCGGCCTCGCGCCCGCGCTCGCGTCCTCCAAGTCGGACGTTAGCGAGTCTTTGAAAGAAGGCGGGCGCGGCTCGACCGTCGGCGGAAGCAATCGTGCGCGAAGTCTGCTGGTGGTGTCGGAAGTCGCGCTCTCGCTGATGCTGCTCGTCGGCGCGGGTCTGCTCGTCAGAAGTTTCTTTCAACTGCTCAACACGAATCCCGGTTACGACACCGCGCGCGTCCTGAGCGTGACGCTTCCTTTATCGAGAGCGAAATATAGTGAGCCGGAGCAGAAATCGGCATACCTCGCGCAAGTGATCGAGCGCATCAAGGCTTTACCCGGCATCGAAGCCGTCGGCGCAACGAATCAACTGCCGCTCGGCAGCACCGAATTCAGAAACACTTTCAAAATCGAAGGCCGCCCACCCGCCCCGCCCGACCAGAGGCTTGCGGCGCGGAATCACATCGCCACCGCCGATTACTTTCGTGCGATGGGCATCCCGCTCAAACGCGGGCGCGCATTCACGGATGCCGATCAAAAGAGTTCGTCGCCGGTCATCGTCATCAACGATACGCTGGCACGCCGCTACTTCCCGAACGAAGAACCTGTCGGTAAACGCATCGTCATCGAAGACGAGAGCAATAATCCTTTGCCGCCGCGCGAGATCGTCGGCGTCATCGGTAACGTCCGTCACACCGGCCTCGACGAGAAAGAGTTTCCTGAATACTACGTGCCGTTCCTGCAAAATCCCGATTCGCAAATTGTTCTGGCCGTGCAAGCGGCGGAAGCAATAGAACCGGCGAGCCTTGCGCCCGCCGTGCGCAGCGCCATCAAAGAGCTTGATAAGGATCAACTCATCTGGGAAACGCGGACGATGCGCGAGCGTGTCGCGCAATCAGTTGCGCCGCGACGTTTTACGATGCTGCTGCTCGGTGTCTTCGCGCTGGTCGCGCTCTTGCTGGCGTCTGTCGGAATCTTCGGCGTGATGAACTACACGGTCGCGCAACGCACGCACGAAATCGGCATCCGCATCGCCCTCGGCGCACAAACGCGAGATGTGCTACGCCTCGTCTTCAAGCAGGGCTTGACGTTGATTTTGAGCGGCGTCTTGATAGGGCTACTGGCGGCGGCGTTACTAACGCGCGTGATTGCAAGCTTGCTGTTTGAAGTCAGCGCCATTGATCCGGCGACGTTTGTTTTCGTGCCCTTGTTGCTGGTCGGTGTAGCGCTCCTTGCCTGCTACATCCCCGCGCGTCGCGCCACGAAAGTTGATCCGATGATTGCGCTGCGATACGAATAGGGAGAAGAGATGAACAATTTGTGGCAGGACGTGCGTTATGGAGTCCGTATGCTGTTGAAGAGTCCGGGCTTCACACTCGTCGCGGTGATTGCGTTGGCGTTAGGCATCGGAGCGAACACGGCGATCTTCTCGGTCGTGAATGCGGTGTTGCTGCGCCCGCTTATGTATGCGCACGCGGAAGAGATCGTTTACTTCGAGGGCGTGAATCCATCGAAGGGAATTTCGGACAGCAATATCTCGGCTCCCGATTATGCTGATTGGACGAATCAGAATCGGGTCTTCGCACAGACGGCGGCGTTTGTCACGGGCGGCGCGATCCTCGCGGGAGAAGGCAGCGAACCGGAGCGCGTGCCGCGTGCGGCTGTGACCGCCGGTTTTTTCCCCGTGCTTGGCGTGCAACCCGCACTTGGCCGCACGTTTTTACCGGAAGAGGATCAACCGAAAAGCGAGCCGCGCGCAGTGTTGAGCAATGGCTTGTGGAAACGGCGCTTCGGTGCGGATGCGGGCATCGTCGGCAAGCAAATCAGCATTAGCGGGCGCAGCGTCACAGTCGTCGGCGTGATGCCTGCGGGCTACGATTTCCCGGAGCGGACGCAGCTCTGGACATCGCTTCGTCTCGATGCCTCGGAAGAGAAGCGCGACAACCGTGCGTATCAGGCGATAGCGCGGCTCAAGCCGGACACCAGCCTCGAACAGGCTCAATCGCAGATGAGCACGATCAACGCGCAACTCGCGCAGAGTTATGAAGAAACGAACAACGGCTGGAACGTCAAGCTTATCAGGTTGCATGACAAGCTGGTCGGAGAAGTTCGTCCGTCGCTGCTCGCGCTGCTCGGCGCGGTGGCGTTCGTGCTCTTAATCGCGTGTGCCAACGTCGCCAATCTGTTGTTGGCGCGGGCGGCTTCGCGGCAGAAAGAGATCGCAATCAGAACTGCCCTCGGGGCGGGGCGGCGGCGTATCGTGCGGCAATTATTAACGGAAAGCGCGATGCTGTCTCTGGCGGGCGGAGCTTTGGGACTACTCTTGAGCGTGTGGCTGGTTGATCTACTCGTGGCGATTAGTCCTGCCGATGCGCCGCGCTTTGACGAAATCAATCTGGATTATCGCGTGCTCGGCTTTACGCTCGCCGTCGCGTGTTTGACGGGCGTGTTGTTCGGTTTGGCTCCCGCGTTGCAAGCCTCCAAAATTGATCTCAATGAATCGCTCAAAGAGAGCGGGCGGGGCACAAGCGATAATCGCGGGCGCAACCGTTTACGCAGTCTGCTCGTCGTTTCCGAAATCGCGTTGTCGCTGATGCTACTGGTCGGCGCGGGATTGCTGGTTAAGAGTTTTATGCGCCTGCGCGATGTGAAGCCGGGCTTTAATCCGGAGCGTGTGCTGACGATGTCCATTTCGCTGCCGTCCGCAAAGTATCCTGAGAATCAGCAGCGCGCAGACTTTTATCGCCAGCTCGTTGAGCGCGTCGAGGCGTTGCCGGGCGTGCAGGCGGCGGGCGCGACGTTGAGCCTTCCGCTCGGCGGCAGCAGCTATTCGGTCGGGCGTTCGTTCATCCGCGAAGGGCGTCCGCTGACGACGGAAGAATCAGCCAACGCGAGCTACTCGCTGGCGACTCCCGATTATTTCCGCACGATGGAGATTCCCGCGCTGGCCGGGCGAACCTTTAATAACCGCGACGCGGAAAATTCTCCGATGGTCGTGGTCGTCAACGAAACATTGGCGCGGCGTTTCTTCGGCGCGAACGAAAATGCTCTCGGCAAGCGAATCATTATCTGGCGCGACGAAAAAATTCCGCGCGAGATCATCGGCGTCGTCGGCGATACGAAGTCCTCAACTCTGGATGCGGAATCCGCGCCGCAAATGTATGTGCCACACGCGCAGGATGCCTCCTGGGGATTGATGTCGCTGGCGGTGCGGACGACGGGAGAGCCTGCGGCGATGACTCCGGCGGTGCGGCGTGAAGTGCTTGCCATTGATAAAGGCCAGCCGGTTTATAACATCAAAACGATGGAGGATGTCGTCGCCAATTCGACGGGATCGCGGCGCGTCCCGGTGCTGTTGTTCAGCGTCTTCGCCCTCGTCGCGCTGCTGCTCGCGGCCATCGGCATTTATGGCGTGATGAGTTATTCGGTAACGCAACGAACGCACGAAATCGGCATCCGCCTCGCTCTTGGCGCGCAAACGCGAGATGTGCTGCGGCTCGTCATCAGGCAGGGTATGACGTTGACGCTTGCCGGAGTCATCGCCGGATTGATCGGAGCGTTTGCCGTCACACGATTGCTGGCAAGCCTGCTCTACGGCGTGAGCGCGATTGATCCTGTGGTCTTCGCAGGCGTTGCGTTCTTGCTCGCCGCGTGTGCGCTGCTCGCCTGCTATATCCCTGCACGGCGCGCGATGCGCGTTGATCCGATGATTGCGCTGAGGCATGAATAGGCCGCGCGTTTTTCGAGAAAGCTTGGAGGTAATATGATGAAGGCACTTTGGCAGGATTTACGGTACGGCGCGCGTATGTTGCTGAGAAGTCCGGGCGTGACCGTCGTTGCGGTGCTCGCGCTGGCGTTGGGCATCGGCGCAAACACAGCGATCTTTTCAGTCGTCAATGGCGTGCTGCTGCGCCCTTTGCCTTATGAAGAACCTGATCGTCTTGTAAGGCTTTCGGAAGACAGCCCGCAAGTGCCGCAGATGTCTATTTCGTATCCGAACTTTCTGGATTGGCGAGAGCAGAACAAGGTCTTCGACGGAATCGCGGCGATGCAGTTTCAGAGTATGAATCTGACGGGCGCGGATGAACCCGAACGGCTGGCGGGAAGAAACGTGTCGGCAAATTTCTTTTCGGTGCTCGGCGTGCGCCCTTTGCTCGGACGCACTTTCGCGCCGGAGGAAGACCGTCCCGGCGCGAGTCGCGTGTGCATCGTGAACAACGGTTTATGGCAGCGGCGCTTCGGTTCCGATCCGCAGCTTGTCGGAAAACAATTAACGCTTAACGGCGAGAACTACACCGTGATCGGAGTGCTGCCGCAGAGTTACCGCTTCGGCACGCCGACGGATATTTTCACGCCCATCGGTTTGAAGGCCGACACGATGACGGAGCGCGGCAGTCATCCGGGCATCTATGCGATTGCGCGTCTGAAACGGGGCGTGACAGTTGGCGAAGCGCGCGCGGAAATCATCGGACTCGCCAAGCGGCTGGCGAAGCAGTACGGCAAAGGCGATAGCGCAACCGTCACTTCTTTACAAGAAGCTTTCGTCGGCGACATACGCCCGGCGCTCTTTGTGCTGTTAGGCGCAGTCGGTTTGGTGCTCTTGATTGCGTGCGCCAACGTCGCAAATTTATTGCTGGCACGCGCCGCCTCGCGTTCAAGGGAAATGGCGATTCGCACGGCGCTCGGCGCAGGACGCTGGCGTATCGTCCGGCAACTTTTGACGGAGAGCGTCTTGCTCGCGCTGATGGGCGGCACGACCGGATTGATGCTCGCGCTATGGGGAGTTGATGTGCTGCGGAATGCGAGCCTTGACAGCATTCCGACGACAGCGGAAATAAATCTGGATACTAACGTGCTCGCGTTCACACTTTTCGTTTCGCTGATAACGGGCATCGTGTTCGGTCTCGCTCCGGCGCTCTCTGCCTCGAAGCTCGATTTGAATGAATCACTCAAAGAAGGCGGGCGGAGCGCGACGGGCGGCAGCGGCAGCCAGCGTATGCGCAACTTGCTGGTCGTTTCGGAAATCGCGCTGTCGCTGGTGCTGCTGGTTGGCGCGGGGCTGCTCATTAAGAGTTTTCAATATTTGCGGCAGACCGATCCGGGCTTCAATGCACAGAAACTGCTGACAATGCAACTCGCACTTTCGGCGAAAGAAGGTGAAGCGGAAAGAGTCAAAAACTTTTTCAGCGAACTCGACGAGCGTGTGAAAGGCTTGCCGGGCGTCGAAGCCGTCGCCTTTTCAAGCGGCCTGCCGTTGCTCGGCACATCCGATACCTCTTTTGCTATCGAAGGCCGCCCGCTGCCTGCACCCGATAAGCAACCGCAGACGATGTTCTACATCACGAGCGCCGACTACCTTCAAGCGATGGGTATACGTTTAGTGAAAGGACGTTTTTTCACTCCGCGTGATACGCAGAGCAGCCAACACGTCGCGGTGATAGATGAAGCTTTCGCACGCCAGCAATTCCCGAACGAAGACCCGCTCGGGCAACGCATCGCGGGCGATACAAAGAACAACGTGCCGGGCGCGGAGATCATCGGCGTCGTGGCGCACGTTAAGCACTTCGGCGTGGATGCCACAGAGCGCATCGAGCCGCAACTCTACAGGCCTTTCAGCCAATCGCCCGACAAGTTTCTGCCGCAGATCGGCGCGCGCATGAATTTAGTGATACGCACCACCGGTGATCCGACGGCGCTCGCGGCGAGCGTGCGGCGCGAAGTGGCGGCGATTGACAAGAACCAGCCCGTTTACAACATCGCCACGATGGAACAAACGCTGGCCGATTCCATTTCGATAGAGCGTCTGTCAATGCTGCTGCTCGGCCTTTTTGCTCTCGTCGCGCTCGTGCTGGCGGCCATCGGCATCTACGGCGTGATGAGCTATACGGTCGCGCAACGCACGCACGAGATCGGGATTCGCATGGCGTTGGGAGCGCAAGCGGGCGACGTGTTGAAGCTTGTCGTCGGGCAGGGAATGATGCTCGTGCTCGCGGGCATCGCGGTGGGTTTGCTTGGCGCATTCGCTGTCACGCGCGTGATGAGCAGCTTACTGTACGGCGTGTCTGCTACCGATCCTGTAACATTCATCTGTGTGGCGTTGGCGCTATTGATCGTTGCGCTCGTCGCGTGTTTTGTTCCGGCGCGCAGAGCGACGAAGGTTGATCCGATGATTGCGCTCAGGTACGAATAGGAGAAAGTCATGACGGCAGTGTGGCAGGACGTGCGATATGGGATTCGGATGCTCATAAAGCGTCCGGGATTCACGATCATCGCGGTGCTCGCGTTGGCCTTGGGCATCGGCGCGAACATGGCGATCTTCAGTGTGGTCAACGCGGTGATCCTGCGCCCGTTGCCGTACAAAGACCCGGGGCGATTAGTGACAATCCTGGGCACTGCGCCGAAGTTGGATATAGATGTGTTTCCGGTATCGGGGCCGGACTTCGTTGACTGGCGAAGTCAGAACCACGTGTTTGAGAGGCTCGCGGCGCTGGAGGAAGCGAGCTTTAATTTGACAGTTGCGGGCGGCGAGCCGGAGCGCGTGTCGAGCGCGGCGGCGAGCGCAGAGCTTTTTCCGTTGCTTGGCGTAAACGCGGGTTTGGGACGCACGTTCAGCAGTGAAGAGGAAGGATCGGGACGCAATAAAGTCGCGGTGCTGAACGACGGTTTGTGGCGACGACGTTTCGGCGCGAACCCTGCTTTGATCGGACAAACGATCATGTTGAGCGGCGAAGCTTACACTGTGATCGGTGTGATGCCGCCGACATTTCATTTCCCGGAAGGCGATACGGAGACGGACGTGTGGGTTCCTCTGGACGTGACGGCGGGCGAGACGGGCAGGCGTGGGCATCGTAATTTAATCGTCGTCGGGCGTTTGAAAGAAGGCGTCGCTTTAACGCAGGCGCAGACGGAGATGGAGGGCATCGCGCAAAGATTGGCCGCGCAGTATCCGGGATCGAACAGTGATTGGGACGTGAAGGTTTCGGGTTTGCAATCGCTCTTAACGGAAGACATCGAACCGGCATTGCTCGTGTTGTTCGGCGCGGTCGGCTTCGTGTTATTGATCGCGTGCGCCAACGTCGCCAATCTTCAATTAGCGCGTGCGGCGGCAAGACAAAAGGAGATTGCGATACGGTTGGCGCTCGGCGCAAGTCGTGCGCGTCTCGTCCGGCAGTTTTTGACGGAGAGTGTGCTGCTTGCCCTCGCGGGCGGCGCAGTCGCATTGCTCTTTGCGTTGTGGGGCATTGATGCGCTTGTTGCCGCGTTGCCTGAAGATGTGCCGCGCGCGGGCGAGATCGGCCTTGATCGCGCGGCGCTCGGCTTCACGCTGCTCATCTCACTTGTGACGGGCATACTGCTCGGCCTCGCCCCGGCGTGGCAGGGCACAAAGCCGGATTTGACGGAAGGCTTAAAGGAGGGCGGCAAGCCTTTGATGGGCGTCGGGCGGCGCAATAGCGTGCGCAGCCTGCTGGTCATCGGTGAAGTCGCGTTGTCGTTACTGCTCTTAATCGGCGCGGGCTTGATGATAAAAAGCTTTTATCGCTTGCGCGAAGTCAAGCCGGGCGTTGATCCGCACAATGTCGTGACGATGCAAATCAATTTGCCGGAGACGAAGTACGCGGAAGATTACCGGCAAGCGAATTTTTTTGGAGCGGTTCTTGAACGCATCGGTGCGTTGCCCGGTGTCGTGTCCGCCGGAGCGACCACGAATCTTCCGTTCATAGGCGATTCGCAATCCGATTTCACAATCGAAGGGCGGCCTGTCGCGGAGACGCCGAAGGACGCTTTGATTGCGAGCTACGATTCGGTGAGTCCGGACTATTTCCGCGCAATGGGTATCTCCATTGTGAAAGGCCGCGCCTTTACCGAACAAGACAAGAAGGATGCTTTGCCCGTCGCCGTGATTAGCGAAACAATGGCACGCCGCTTTTTTCCCGGCGAAGACCCGCTAGGCCTTCATATTCGACAGGGCGATGAGGAATCCGCCGCGCCCTGGATGACAATTATTGGCATTGCGGGCGACGTGCGGCGTTACGGTCTTGGGGAGCGACTGAGGCCGGAAATCTATTATCCGTTCCTGCAACAACCGCAGGCGGCGATGGCGCTCGTCGTCCGCACCGCCGCCGATCCTTTAAGCATTACTCCAATGGTGCGCCGCGAAGTGCTGGCCGTTGATAAAGACCAACCGGTTTACGACATCAAGACGATGGACTCGCTGCTGGCGCAGTCAATCGCGTCGAACCGTTTGTCCGTGTGGCTGCTCGGCCTCTTCGCCGCCCTTGCGCTCACGCTCGCATCAATCGGCATCTACGGCGTGATTGCTTACTCGGTCACGCAACGCACACACGAAATCGGCATCCGCATGGCTTTAGGCGCAAGCCAACGCGACGTGCTCAAGCTGGTAGTCGGGCAGGGCATGATTCTCACGCTCATCGGCATCGGTCTCGGCCTCGCCGGAGCCTTCGCGTTAACGCGCGTGATGGCAAGCTTGCTCTTTTCAGTTAGCCCTACCGATCCCGTGACGTTCGCGGGCATCTCCGCGCTGCTCGCCGTTATTGCGCTGCTCGCGTGTTACATTCCGGCGCGGCGTGCGATGAAGGTTGATCCGATGGTCGCATTACGGCATGAGTAAGCGACGCGGCCAAACTCATGTGGAGGTGGCATGATGAGCGGGTTGTGGCAGGATTTACGTTACGCAGTACGAATGATGCGAAAGAGTCCGGGCTTCACGGCGGTGGCTGTGCTTTCGCTCGCGCTTGGCATCGGCGCAAACACCGCGATCTTTAGTCTTGTTAATGCGGCGCTTTTGCGGCCGCTGCCAATTGCGCAGCCCAAACAGATCGTTGCGCTTTACACAAGCGATGCAAGCGGTGCGTACAACGGCAATTTATCCTACTCGGATTACGCGGACTTTCGTGACAAAAACGAATCTCTCTCAGGGCTTGCCGCATATATGCGGGGCACTCTGAACTTAAACGACAACGGACGGTTGGAAGCGATTAACGGCGAGATCGTTTCGGGCAATTATTTCGATGTGCTCGGCGTGAGCGCCGCGCGCGGACGCACGTTTCTGCCGGAGGAAGACGCGACGCCGGGCACGCATCCGGTTGCTGTAATTAGTTCCGGTTTATGGCGGCGGCGTTTCGGTTCCGATTCCGGTGCAGTCGGGAAAACAGTTGTCTTGAGCGGGCAGAGTTTTACAGTTATTGGCATCGCTCCCGAAAGCTTCACGGGACTCGCGCGCGGACTCATGACGGATATCTGGATTCCGGCGATGATGTCGCCGCAGGTGATACACGGCGCGAATCTTTTGACTGACAGGAACACGCGCTTGTTCGGCGCGGTAGGGCGGCTCAAACCGGACGCGACGCTCGCAGAAGCGCGGGCGAACTTTGATGTCATCGCGCGCCGGATGCAGCAGGCATACCCAGACGAATGGTCTTACGTTGATGACAATAGGCGTGTGGCGCGGGAAATAACATTGCTGCCGGAAAGCAAAGCGCGCATCCTGCCGCAAATTCGCGGCGCGGTGACAGGCTTTTTAAGTTTGCTGATGATCGTCGCCGGATTGGTATTGATTATCGCTTGCACCAACCTTGCGAGCCTGTTGCTGGCGCGGGCTGCGGGTAGGCGTAAAGAGGTGGCGATTCGTTTCGCTTTGGGCGCGAGCCGCGCGCGTATCATCCGGCAGATGATGACAGAGAGCCTACTGCTTTCGTTGACGGGCGGCGTGTGCGGTCTGCTCGTCGCGCTCTGGTGCGTCGATCTATTGATGGCATTTAAGCCGTCGTTGCCGGTCGCGCTCACGCTTGACCTGAGTCTCGATTATCGCGTGCTCGGCTTTACGATGATCGGCTCCGTGCTGACGGGCGTGCTGTTCGGCGTGGCTCCGGCGTTGCGCGCTTCGAGTCCGAATGCTGCGCCTGCGCTGAAGTTTGAAAGCGGCGCGTTCTTTAGCAGCTATCGCAAATCGCGCTTACGCAATTTGCTGGTTATCGCACAAATCGCGCTATCGCTCATGTTGCTCGTTGGTGCGGGACTCTTCGTGCGCAGCCTGCTCAATGCAAACGCGATCAATACCGGCTTCAAGACGGATAATTTGCTGCTGACGGATTTTAACGTCGGCCGTTACGGATACGACGAGGCCAAGGGACAAGCCTTTTACGAACAATTGATGGAGCGCGTCAACGCTCTGCCGGGCGTTGCGTCCGTTAGCTTGATGTACGATCCGGTGCTGATGATTGACGGCTTCCGGCGAAAGATAGAAGTTGAAGGCTACGCTTCGCAACCGGGCGAGAACCTCGTCGTCAATCAAAATTTCGTCGGGCCGGATTATTTGCGAACGATGGGGATTCCGCTTGTGCGCGGGCGTGATTTTACGGAGCGGGATCGGGCGGGCGCTTCCGGTGTGATTATCATTAACGAGACGATGGCGCGCCGCTTCTTTCCCGGCACGGACGCGCTCGGCAAGCGAATCCGCGCCGACATCGAAGGAGCGCCGCTTGAAATCGTCGGCATTGCGAAAGATAGCAAGTATCGCACGCTCGGCGAAGCGCCGTTGCCGTTCTGTTTCCTGCCGCTCCTGCAAAATTATCAACCGCGCGCGACATTGCTGGTACGCACTGTCGCCGAGCCGTCGAGCATGATCGGTGGCGTGCGAAACGAAGCTTTAGCGATTGATAAAAGTCTCCCTGCTCCGAATAGTAAGACGATGATTGAACACTTGAGTTTCGCGTTGTTTCCGGCGCGGATCGGGGCTTTCGTTTTAGGCTCGCTCGGGTTTATCGCGCTGGCGCTGGCTGCTATCGGCATTTTCGGCGTCGTCAGCTACTCGGTCGCGCAACGCACGCATGAAATCGGCATTCGATTGGCAATTGGAGCCAGTCCACGCGACATCCTCAAGTTGATCCTCCGGCAAGGCATGATGGTTGTGAGCGTCGGTTTAGGCGTAGGCGTTATCGGAGCCTTGATCGTCACACGCGCGCTGGCAAGTCTGCTCTACGGCGTCGGCGCAACCGATTTGCTGACCTTCGTTAGCCTCTCGTTGTTGCTTGGCTTTGTCTCGCTACTCGCCTGCTATATCCCAGCGCGTAGAGCGATGAAGGTTGATCCGATGGTGGCGTTGCGGCATGAATAATAATGATTGATGAAAAAATGAGAATCGCTTCATGAAGAGTGCTGCTTCACAAACTCCGCGCGTGCTGGTGGCGGACGATCAGGCCGATGTGCTGGAGGCGTTGCGCCTTTTGCTGAAGGGCGAGGGCTATCGTGTAGAGATGGCGCGTTCGCCCGCCGGTGTGCTCGAAGCAATCGAGGCGCATGATTTCGATCTGTTGCTCGTTGATCTCAACTACGCGCGCGATACGACTTCGGGGCAGGAAGGCTTGGAGCTGTTATCGCGTGTGCAGAGCATAGACGGCACGCTGCCCGTTGTGGTGATGACGGCGTGGGGCAGCGTTAATCTGGCGGTCGAAGCGATGCGGCGCGGGGCGCGGGATTTTGTGCAGAAGCCTTGGGAGAACGCGCGCCTGTTGACGGTGCTGCGCACGCAGATAGAGTTGGGGCGAGCGTTGCGTAGAGGCCAGCATCTCGAAGCTGAAAACAGGTTGCTGCGCGATGATGGCGAGCCGCGTCCGGTGTTGATCGCGGAATCGGAAAGTATGCAGCCGGTGCTGCAAATGATCGAGCGCGTCGGCCCTTCGGAAGCCAACGTGTTGATTACGGGCGAGCACGGCACGGGCAAAGAAGTGGTCGCGCAAACGCTTCATGCGATTTCCGCGCGGGCGGCGAAACCGATGGTGACGGTCAACGTCGGCGGGTTGTCGGAAGGAACATTCGAGAGCGAGTTGCTAGGTCATGTGAAGGGCGCGTTCACGGATGCGAAGACGGATCGCGTCGGGCGTTTCGAGTTGGCCGACGGTTCGACGCTATTTCTGGACGAGATTGCCAACATACAACTTAACCAGCAAGCAAAACTGTTGCGCGTGATCGAACGCGGAGAATTCGAGCGCGTCGGTTCGTCGAAGACGCGCCGCGTGGACGTGCGGATTCTTTCGGCAACCAATGCCGATTTGAGCGAGGAAGTCGCGCAGCATCGCTTTCGTGAGGATTTGCTGTTTCGTCTTAACACGGTGGAAATTCATTTGCCGCCGTTACGCGAGCGCGGCACGGATGCGTCGCTGCTGGCGCATTATTTTCTGCGGCGACATGGCGAGCGTTATCGTAAGCGCGTTGAAGATTTCGACGAAGGAGCGATGCGCGTGTTGCGCGATTATCAATGGCCGGGCAATGTGCGCGAGATGGATCATGTGATAGAGCGTGCGGTGCTGATGGCGCGCGGGCAGGTTGTCGAAGCCGCCGACCTCGGTTTACGATCAGCACGGGAAACCTCTTCGGTGCAGCGGCTCGAAGAGATGAGCCTTGAGGAAGTCGAAAGTTTTCTGATACGCAAGGCGCTCGCGCGTTTCGACGGTAATGTGGGCAAGGCCGCCGACGCGCTCGGCTTGAGCCGCAGCGCATTGTATCGTCGCATTCAACGCTACGAGTTATGAGCCAACGCAACAGACCGGCACAGAACACGGCAAAATACGAGCAACGTATTTTGTTTCTGGCGCTGATGACCGGTCTGCCCGGTGCGGGCGTTGCGCTCGCGCTCTTGTGGAGTGGCGGCTTCACCGCAAAGGTGCAGTGGACGCTCTCCATGTTGATCGTAAGTTTCTGGTGGGGATTCGCGTTCGCGTTGCGCGAGCGCGTCGTGCGGCATCTGCAAACTCTCGCAAATCTGTTGGCGGCGTTGCGCGAGGAAGATTTCTCGATTCGCGCGCGAGGGGCGAGGCGCGATGATGCGCTCGGTGAAGTGATGCTCGAAGTGAACGCGCTCGGCGAAACTTTGCGCGAACAACGGCTCGGCGCGTTGGAGGCTTCGGCGCTCTTGCGCGCGGTAATGGCGGAGATCGATGTCGCGGTTTTCGCCTTCGATCAGAAAGAGAATTTGCGGCTCGTGAATCGCGCGGGCGAGCGTTTGCTGGCGCAACCCTTCGAGCGTCTGATCGGTTTGAGCGCCGCCGACATAGGCCTGCGGGAGTGTTTGCAGGGCGAAGCGTCGCGCACGCTGCAACACGTTTTTCCGGGCGGTGCGGGGCGTTGGGGGGTGCGGCGCAGTTCGTTTCAGGAAGGCGGCGTGCGCCATCAACTGCTGGTGGTTGCGGATTTGAGCCGCGCGTTGCGCGATGAAGAACGCGAAGCATGGCAGAGGCTGGTGCGCGTGCTCGGCCACGAGTTGAATAATTCGCTCGCGCCGATTAGCTCCATCGCCGGAAGTCTGGAGACGTTGCTGGTGCGCGAGCCGCGCCCGTCGGACTGGCGCGAAGATATGCTGCGCGGCCTGACCGTCATCGGTTCGCGCTCGGCTGCGTTGAGCCGCTTTATGAGCGCGTATGCGCGGCTGGCACGTCTTCCGTCTCCGCGCTTATCATTGCTGGATGTCGGCGCATGGGTGCGGCGCGTCGTCGAATTGGAAACACGGCTCAATGTGGAAGTGCAAACGGGGCCGGAGCTTTTCGTTCAGGCCGACGGCGATCAGCTGGAACAACTGCTGATTAACTTGCTGCGCAACGCCGTAGACGCTGCGCTCGAGACGGGCGGCGGCGTGCGTGTTAGTTGGACGAAGAACGGTTCGGACTTTTATGTTTCCATCGAAGACGAAGGCTTCGGTCTGCTCAACTCGGCGAATCTGTTCGTGCCGTTCTTCACCACCAAGCAGGGCGGCGCAGGCATCGGCCTTGTTCTGAGCCGCCAGATCGCGGAAGCGCATGGCGGCACGCTCACACTTGAGAATCGTCAAAACTCTAAGGGTTGCATCGCGCGGCTTCGCCTTCCTCTACAAGACCGCGTAAGCTTAACGCATGACGCAGCCCTTTAACCTGCAAGACTATTTCGGCCAGATAGATATCTACCTGTTCGATCAATTGCTGAAAGAACGATTTACGCCCGAGACGCGCGTGCTCGATGCGGGCTGCGGCGGCGGGCGCAATCTGCTTTACTTGATGCGCACGGGCTATGCTTGCTACGGCGTTGATGCGTCGGCTGACGCTGTCGCGCACGTGCGGCACACGGCAGCAGTCGTCGCCCCGCAACTTCCGGCTGAAAATTTTCGTGTCGAGCGCGTGGAAGAGATGAGCTTCGCCGACGCGAGTTTCGATCTCGTGATAAGCAGCGCCGTGCTGCACTTCGCAGACGACCCGGAGCATTTCCGGCGAATGCTCGCGGAGATGTGGCGCGTGTTGCGTCCGGGCGGAATCTTCTTCGCGCGGCTCGCCTCCAGCATCGGCATCGAATCTCTCGTTGTGCCGTTAGGCAATGGGCGTTTTCGTTTACCGGACGGAAGCGAGCGTTTTCTGATTGACGAACAGATGTTGATTGACGAAACGAACATACTCGGCGGCGAGTTTCTGGAGCCGATCAAGACGACCAACGTGCAGAATCTGCGTTGCATGACGACGTGGTGCTTGCGCAAATAAGCGCGCCGCGAAAACGCTCCTCTTACCTGTCCGGCATCTTTCAAATTTTTATGTCAACAATCTCCGAGCAGCAGTTCTTGAAATTATGCGCAGAGGTCTACGCCGACCGTCATAGTATCTACGCCTTTAACCCGAACATGAGCCGACGGGAGGCCGTGTTGTGGATGCTCGCGGGATGCCTTTACAGTTTGTTGAGCGTGCCCCTACTCGAACAGCCGGGCGTGTGCGGCGCAGCAAGCGATGATCCTTATCTGGATGCGATTATAGGGATTTTACAATCGCGCACGATGCCGCCTTTCGACGCGCGCCCACTCCTTGCGGAATTGTCCGAGAAGATAACTGCGGAAGTCGAAGACGCGTAAAGCCGAAGGCAACGGCTAAAGACTTTGTCGCGTTGTCACGGGCGCGTCCCGCAGGCGGCGCAGCGGGTTCACCTTAAATAGGGAGTTTACAAATTCGCGCAAGGTGGTTATAAAAGATAAGTGAGGTTTATCAACGACTTTTGTAGATATGGTAAGCATCGTCATCCCTCCCCTCGTCCCCCTTCTTTAACTCTTGAAATCTCTGCGGCGGACGTGCCAGATCGAAGCGGATTGCGGTGGCATGATTTTGAAGACGAAACGAGATTCTTTCTGCTCTGTAAACTTTTTCATCCCCTTTCGTTCCCGGAAGGGCTGACACTTTAAGAGGAAGCATGGCAAATCAATTGGAAACTACGGATTCGATGGACGACAAGCAGTTACTCACGGCGCTGATGGCCTTGAAGCGAGGCGATTTCTCGGTGCGCCTGCCGACGGAATGGAGCGGCATCGCGGGCAAAATAGCCGACACGCTCAACGATGTCATCGAACTCAACGAGCGCATGACGAACGAGCTTGAGCGCGTTAGCCGCGTCGTCGGGCGCGACGGCAAGCTGACGCAGCGCGTCTCGTTGCCGCACTCGCGCGGGTCTTGGGCGAGCCTCGTCGAATCCGTTAACACGCTGATTGACGACATGGCGCGCCCGACTACCGAAATGGCGCGCGTAATCGGCGCGGTGGCGAACGGCGATCTTTCGCAAACAATGTCGCTCGATGTCGAAGGACGCCCGCTGAAAGGCGAATTCCTGCGCTCCGTCAAAGTCGTCAACGCGATGGTTGACCAACTCGGCTCGTTTGCCTCGGAAGTAACGCGCGTCGCACGCGAAGTAGGAACGGAAGGCAAACTCGGCGGCGAAGCGAAGGTCAAAGGTGTCGCGGGCACGTGGAAAGACTTGACCGACAGCGTGAATTCGATGGCGGGCAATCTTACCGCGCAGGTGCGCAACATCGCGGAAGTGACGACCGCTGTTGCCAACGGTGATTTGTCGAAGAAGATCACCGTAGATGTTAAAGGTGAAATTCTGGAGTTGAAGAACACCATTAATACGATGGTGGATCAATTGAACTCTTTTGCCTCGGAAGTCACACGTGTGGCGCGTGAAGTCGGCACGGAAGGCAAGTTGGGTGGACAGGCGGAAGTCAGAGGTGTGGCGGGCACTTGGAAAGACTTGACCGATAACGTGAATTCGATGGCGGGCAATCTAACCGGACAGGTGCGCAACATCGCGGAAGTGACGACCGCTGTGGCGAACGGCGATTTGTCGAAGAAGATTACCGTAGACGTGAAGGGCGAGATTCTGGAATTGAAGAATACGATCAACGTGATGGTTGACCAGTTGAACTCGTTCGCTTCGGAAGTCACACGTGTGGCGCGTGAAGTAGGAACGGAAGGCAAGCTCGGCGGACAGGCGGATGTGCGCGGTGTCGGCGGTACATGGAAGGATTTGACCGACAACGTGAACTTTATGGCGGGCAACTTGACGAGTCAGGTGCGCGGCATTGCGCGGGTCGTGACGGCGGTCGCCAACGGTGATTTGAAACGAAAGTTGACGGTCGAAGCGAAAGGCGAGATTGCAGAGCTTGCCGACACGATCAACGGTATGACCGATACGCTCGCCACCTTCGCCGATCAGGTCACGACGGTGGCGCGCGAAGTGGGCGTCGAAGGCAAACTCGGCGGGCAGGCCAACGTGCCGGGTGCAGCCGGAACGTGGCGCGATTTGACGGACAACGTCAACGGCCTCGCCGCCAATTTGACCACGCAGGTGCGCGCCATCGCCGAAGTTTCGACGGCGGTGACGCAGGGCGATCTGACGCGCTCGATTACGGTCGCGGCGCAGGGCGAAGTTGCGGCTCTCAAAGATAATATCAATGAGATGATCCGCAACCTGAAGGATACGACGCAGAAGAACACCGAGCAGGATTGGTTGAAGACCAACCTCGCACGCTTCACACGTATGCTGCAAGGACAAAGAGATATGACGGCGGTCGCGCAAATGGTCTTGTCAGACCTCGCGCCGCTCGTCAGTGCGCAGCAGGGCGCGTTCTATGTTAATGATTCCTCGAACGGCCATCCGCTGATGAAACTGCTCGGCGGCTACGCCTTCACGGAGCGCAAGAATCTGGCGAACGAGTTTAAGGAAGGACAGGGAATCGTCGGCCAGTGCGTGCTCGAAAAGGAAAGAATCTTGCTGACCAACGTGCCGAGCGATTACATACAGATTCGCTCCGGTCTCGGCGAGGCCACGCCGCTTAACATCGTCGTGCTGCCCGTCCTCTTTGAAGGCGATGTCAAAGCGGTCATCGAACTCGCGTCGTTCAATCGCTTCTCCGAAACGCACGTTACCTTCCTAGACCAGTTAACCGAAAGCATCGGCATCGTTCTGAACACGATTGCCGCCAACACGCGCACCGAAGATTTGCTGTTGCAATCGCAATCGCTCGCCTCCGAACTGCAGAGCCAGCAGGACGAACTGAAGAAGAAGAACGAGCAGCTCGAACAGCAGGCGGAATCCCTGCGCGAGTCCGAAGAGTTGTTAAAGAGCCAGCAGGAAGAGTTGCAGCAAACCAACGAAGAGTTGCAGGAAAAGGCGACGCTGCTGGCGCGGCAGAAAGCAGAAGTCGAAGCCAAGAACGCGGAGGTCGAAGACGCGCGCTGGGCGATGGAAGAAAGGGCCGAGCAACTCGCTTTGACATCCAAGTACAAGTCAGAGTTTCTCGCCAATATGTCGCACGAGTTGCGCACGCCGCTCAACAGCATGATGATTCTCTCCAAACAGTTGGCCGGGAATCATGACGACAACCTGACGCCGAAACAGATACAGTTTGCCGAGACGGTCTATTCTTCCGGCGCTGATCTGCTTTCACTGATTAACGATATTCTCGATTTATCGAAGATTGAATCGGGGATGATGGGAATTGAAATCAACCAAATCTCCTTCACCAGCATCAGCGAGCGGCTTGACCGCAGTTTCCATCAAATGGCGGTTGATAAGGGCTTGGAGTTTAAGATCGAGCGCAGCGAGAATCTGCCCGCTTCGATCAGCACGGACGAAAAGCGTTTGCATCAGGTTCTCAAAAACCTGCTCTCCAACGCTTTCAAATTCACGGAGAAGGGCAGCGTTACGCTGCGCATGGAAGTGACGGAAAAGAATCGCCACCTGACCCGCGAATCGCTGGTGCACGCCGACCATGTGATAGCCTTCTCCGTTAAAGATACGGGGATCGGCATTGCCGCCGACAAGCAGAAGATTATCTTCGAGTCGTTTCAGCAGGCGGACGGCACGACCAGCCGCAAGTACGGCGGCACGGGCTTGGGTCTCTCGATCAGCCGCGAGATTGCGCGTCTGCTTGGCGGCGAAATCCGCGTCGAAAGCGCGCCGGGCGAAGGCAGTACGTTCACACTGTTCCTGCCCGCCAACTACACTGCGCCGACGCATCCGAGCGTGAGCGGCGACGGCGTTCCCGCAAGCCTCGGGCGCACTTCGCCGGAAGGCAACGGCAGCGCGAACGCTTTTAATCAAGCGAGCGCTTACGCCGGTTCGATGGCGAGTGCTGCGTCGGCTACGTCGCCGCTACCCGCCGGTGATGTTGACGATGACCGCGACTCGATCCAGCCGGGCGACCGCGTCGTGCTTATCGTCGAAGACGACGTTAACTTCGCGGGAATTCTTTTAGACCTGGCGCGCGAGAAAGGGTTCAAGGGACTCGTCGCCACGCGCGGCGATATGGCGCTCGAAATCGCGCACCGCTTTAAGCCGGACGCGATTACGCTCGATATCAAACTGCCGGATCGTGACGGCTGGACGGTGCTTGATCGCCTGAAGCATGATCCGGCGACGAGCCATATTCCCGTTCACACCATCACGGGCGAAGAGGAACGCCAGCGCGCGCTCAAGCTGGGCGCGTTCACGCATCTGCAAAAACCCGTCAGCCGCGAAGATTTAGCTGACGCCTTCGATGGTATCGCGGCGTTCGCTGACCGGCGTGTGAAACGGCTTCTTGTCGTGGAAGACGATGCAGCGCAACGCATGAGCATCGTCGAGCTAATCGGTAACGGCGACGTTGTCACGACCGCTGTCAGCGACGGCGCGGCGGCGCTCGATGCGTTGCGACAGGAGGAATTCGATTGCATGGTGCTCGATTTGAAACTGCCGGATATGACGGGCTTCGAGCTGATCGAAAAGGTTCAGCAGGAACTCGGGCAAAAACATCTGCCGATTATCATCTACACGGGCAAAGAATTGACCGAGAAGGAGGAGACGCAGCTCAGGAAAGTGACGGATGCGATTATCGTCAAGGAAGTGAATTCGCCGGAGCGTTTGCTGGCTGAAACGGCGCTTTTCCTGCACCGCGTCGAAGCGAATCTGCCGGAGCCGAAGCGTCGTATGCTCGAACAATTGCATCGCCGCGATCCGGTGCTTGCCGGAAGAAAAGTGCTTGTCGTAGACGACGACGTGCGCAATATCTTCGCCTTGACGAGCGCGCTCGAAGCGCACAACATGATCGTCGTCCACGCCGAGAACGGCAGGGAAGGCATCGAAGTTCTGGAAGCAACGCCGGGCATCGAAGCCGTCCTGATGGACATCATGATGCCGGGCATGGACGGCTACGAAACGACGCGCGCGATACGCGAGATGGATAAGTTTAAGAATCTCCCGATCATCGCGCTGACCGCCAAGGCAATGAAGGCCGACCGCGAAAAATGTATCGAAGCCGGAGCGTCGGACTACATCTCGAAGCCGCTCGATATAGATCAACTGCTTTCGCTCCTGAGAGTGTGGCTTTACCGGCAAGAGGAAACCATCTCGTGACTTCGGCGGAAATCGAGGCGATAGAGCTGGAGGGAATCGAACTCTCGCTGCTTCTCGAAGGCATCTATCGCCACTACGGGCTGGACTTCCGCGATTACGCGACGGCCTCGCTCAAACGCCGCATTCATGAAACGATGCGCGCCGAAGGCATTCATTCGCTCTCCGCTTATCAGGACAAGGTGCTGCATGATTCGGCGTGCATGGACAGGCTGATGCTCGCTTTGTCCATCAACGTCACGGCGATGTTCCGCGATCCGAGTTTCTATCTGACGTTTCGCCAGAAGGTCGTGCCGCTACTGCGAACCTACCCGTTCGTGCGCATCTGGCACGCCGGATGTTCGACGGGCGAAGAAGTCTATTCGATGGCGATTCTCTTGCAGGAAGAGAATCTCTACGCGAAATGCCGCATCTACGCCACCGACATGAACAAGGAAGTTTTGCGGCAGGCGCGTGAAGGCATCTTTCCTTTAAGCGCGATGAAGGATTACACGATTAACTATATGCAGGCGGGCGGCAAGCATTCCTTTTCAGACTATTACACGGCGCAATACGGCAGCGTGATTTTTCGCCCGTCGCTTATAGAGAACGTCGTTTTCTCGGAACACAACCTCGCCACCGACGGCTCCTTCAACGAATTTCAGGTCGTGCTGTGCCGCAACGTGATGATCTATTTCAACAAGACGTTGCAGGGGCGCGTCAATAATCTGATCTACGATAGTCTCAGTATGTTCGGCGTCTTCGGCATCGGTAATAAGGAATCGCTCCGGTTCACGTCGCGCGAAGCCTTCTATCAGGAGATGGACACGCACGATAAGTTGTATCGAAAGATTAAGTAGCCCGCGCAAGGGAATCGTCATCGTGGAAAACTCTCAACGCATCATCGTCGTCGGCACGTCTTACGGAGGCTTAACAGCTCTGCAAGCTTTGCTGCCCGCGTTGCCGCGAGCGTTGGCCGCGTCGCTCATCATCGTGCAGCACAGAGGCAAAGAACCGGGCAGCGGATTATGCGACTTTCTGCGTAAGCATAGCCGCCTGCCGCTTGATGAGCCGGAAGATAAAGAAGTGCTGGCGGCGGGTCGCGCGTATCTTGCGCCGCGCGATTATCACTTGCTGGTTGACGGCGACAGCTTCGCGCTTTCAACCGAAGCGCCCGTCGAATATGCGCGTCCTTCGATTAACGTCTTGTTCGAGTCGGCCGCTGAAGTTTACAGGGAGAGAGTTGTCGGCGTGATTCTGACGGGCGCGAATGCGGACGGCGCGCGCGGTCTGGCACGCATCAAGGCGTGCGGCGGCATCGCGGTCGTTCAAGACCCGGCGACGGCTGAATCGCGCGCGATGCCGGAAGCCGCGATTGCCGCAACGAAGATTGATCGTGTGCTGCCGCTCGCAGAGATCGCGCCGTTTTTGATTCAACTCGTGTTGTCGCCCGTCGCAAGGAGAAGCTATGCAATTTGAAGAGTCGCAGAAAATCAACATCCTGATGGTTGATGATAATCCGACGAATCTGCTGGCGCTCGAAGCGATACTCGATGCGCCGGACAGGAATCTGGTGCGCGCTTCATCCGGCACGGAAGCCCTGCGATTTCTGCTCGACGAAGATTTCGCGGTGATTCTGCTGGACGTGTATATGCCGGGATTGGACGGGCTGGAGACGGCGGCGTTGATTCGCGGGCGCGAAAAATCGCGCGACATTCCGATTATCTTTCTCACCGCCGATTCAACCGGCGGCGCGCACATCGCCAAAGGTTATTCACTCGGCGCAGTTGATTACATACTGAAGCCGGTTGAACCGGAAATCTTACGCTCGAAGATCGCTGTCTTCGTCGAGCTATTCAAAAAGACTTTACAGGTTAAGCAGCAGGCGGAGCTGTTGCACGAAAAAAATATAGAGCTTGAGAACGCCAACTTGCAACGCCTTCAGATGTTGATCGAACTCGGCCAGCGACTCGCCGCCGAACGCGATCCTGCACAGTTGCTCGAAAAGTTTTGCCATTCCGCGCGCGACATCGTCGGAGCCGAATGTGCGACGGTCGGCGTGTATGCGGCGGATGGGCGCACGCTGGAGCATTGTCTGACGAGCGGGCCTGCGGATGTTACCGCTGTGTGCGCCGGAACTCCGCAGACGCACGAGGGATTTCTCAGCACGATGCTGAAAGAGCGTCGTCCTCTGCGCCTGTGCGACATCGGTTCAGCGCCGGAGTTGGCGAATCTGCCGTCGCCGCACAAGCCGAAGCATTCGTTTTTGGGCGCGCCCATTCTGCTGCCTTCACACGCTTACGGCTGGCTCTACCTGAGCGACAAGATGGGTGCGGAAGAGTTTAGCGAAGCGGACGAACGCCTCGCCGCGACGCTCACCTCGCAAGTCGCCGTCGCCTACGAAAACGCCAGCCTGTATGCCGCATCGCAGCGTCACGCGGCAGCCTTAAGTCAAGAGGTCGCCGAACGCAAGCAGGCCGAAGAGGAACGCGCGCGCCTTCTCGTGCTGGAACAGGAAGCGCGCGCCGAAGCCGAAGCCGCCAACCGCACGAAAGATGAATTTCTCGCCACGCTCTCGCACGAGTTGCGCACGCCGCTCACCTCTATTCTCGGTTGGATTCATCTGGTACGTAGCGGAAATCTGGATGCGTCGTCAATCAATCGCGCGCATGAAACCATCGAGCGCAATGCGCGTTCGCAATCGCAGTTGATTGACGATCTGCTGGACGTTTCGCGCATTATCACGGGCAAGCTTCACATCAATATTCGCGCCGTCGAACTTGCTCCGATCATCGAAGCCGCCATCGAATTGGCGCGCCCGTCGGCTGAAGCTAAAGAGATCGAACTGCATACGCAGTTTGACCCGGCGACGGCAACGACTGTTTCTGGCGATCCGGTTCGCTTGCAGCAAATAGTCTGGAATCTGCTCGCCAACGCGGTGAAGTTTACGCCCACCGGAGGCCGCGTTGATGTCCGGCTCAGCCGCACGGATTCAAGCGTCGAGCTTAGCGTGAAAGATAGCGGCATGGGCATCAGCCCCGATTTTCTGCCGCATATCTTTGACCGTTTTCGTCAGGCCGACGGCACAACTACGCGGAGTCACGGCGGGCTTGGTCTCGGCCTCGCCATCGTTCGCCACCTTGTCGAACTGCATCATGGGACGGTCGAAGCGGCGAGCGACGGCGACGGGCACGGGGCGGAGTTTACCGTCGCGTTTCCGCCCTCCGCCGTGCGCTTCAAAACACAGGGCGAGGCGGAGCGTGCCGCTTCTGCTACGGGAGGCGTCACCGTCGGCGCATCCGAAGATGTTTCGGCGATGCTCTACGGTTTGCGCGTGCTGGTGGTTGACGATGAACCGGACGCGCGCGAAGTGGTCGCGGCGGTGTTGCGGCAGTCAGGTGCGGAAGTACACGCGAGCGGGTCTGTCGCGGACGCGCTCGAACAGCTTGAGGCATGGCAGCCGAATCTTCTGGTCAGCGATATCGGGATGCCGGGCGAAGACGGCTACGCGCTGATTAAAAAAGTACGCGCGTTGGATGCCGCGCACTTGGGCGAGATTCCGGCGGTGGCTTTAACCGCTTACGCCAGCACGGAGGATCGTGCGCGTGCCCTCTCGGCAGGCTTTCAACTACACGTCGCAAAGCCCGTCGAACCGCTGCAACTGGTGGAGGCCGTCGCCGCACTCGCCAGACGCAACGGCCAACTTAAAGCCGAAAGCTCAAACGCGCTTTGACATAAGTCTTAATCTTAATCGGATGCGAGCGAGATGCCGAGGATTTTCGGATTGTCCATAAACTTAACGAGCGCATCCGGGTTGAGCTTGACGCGCACGACGGTCGCCTGCGCTTGTTCGAGCGCGACGATCATCAGCTTAACGGTTTTGCCTTCGCTCGTGGCGTAAACATATGTTTGCTGGTTGCTCGCCTTCGAGTAAACGCGCACCAGCGGCTGCCATCCTTCGCCGAGCGCATTGCGAAGTACGGAGTTGAGTTCCGCACCGCCGTTTGCCGCATCAGTCAGTTGTAAATTCTCAAACACCATTAGCTTGAAACTTTTGACGCCCGCCGGCCGCGCGAGTTTGACGGCGAAGCCCGCCAGACCGAGAAAGGGAATGCGCCGCTGTTTGGCTTGATAGCGCGTTTTGAGATGCGCCGAGACCGCCGCGAAAGCTTTATCCTTTGCACAGGCGGTGGCGGCGGTCAGTTGGAGAAATGAAAGAGCGAAGGCGAAGAGCAGCATACCGGTGACTAATCTTTTTCGCGTCATCATTGCTTCTCTCTCCTTTTGATTTTGTCGTCGCCTTCGCCATCGTGTTTCAACGTCAGGCTCGGAATGCCGAAGTTGCCGCTCAATTGCGTGAGCTTGTCAACATCAACGGGGCCGACGATATTGACGACGGTCAGTTGCTTCGCTTCGGCGGCAATCACCGCGAGACCTTTGATGACGCTGTTGCCGTCAAGCATCATATAGACATCTACGTTCTGGCCTTCGCGCTTGCTGCGCACGTTGACCATCCTAGACCAACGGGGCGTATTGAGCTGCGCGCGGATTGCGGAAACGTCCGCGTCCGTGTAGCCGTTCGCCGCGTCGAACCGAAAACTTTTCACGTAAACGCCTTTTAGTCCTGAAACAAGCTCTTTGATGCGCGCCTCGTCAGGCTTCTTCGCCGAGAGAAACTTTGCGGCGAGTTGCAGCATACGCTCGTCAACCGTTACGTCAACGACCTGCGAAGCCTTCTGTTCGAGCCTGTCCAGATGGCTTATCTCCAGCCGCGCGTCCTGTTGCGCGTAAATCGTTCCGGCGGTAAAGAATAAGGAGACGCAGAGAAGTTTCAGCGTGCTTGTGGTAAAACGTTTCATCAGTACAGCTCCATTTCCGTATTAATACTTCATGCGCTATCTAAGACGCGGGAATATCGTCTTTGTTAACCTGCGCTTTCTTTTGCGCCAGACTCAGCGTTTCGCTGGCGATGTGCAGCGCAAGCATGAGTTGATCTTTCGCGCGCTGGCCCTCTTCCGTCATCACGGCGTTGGCAACGCGCCGCGCCGGTTCGTGCCTAGCGATTAGCAGCGGATGGGCGACGGCAACAAACGTCTTGCGGCGCGACGGCTTCGCTAAGAAGGAAGCTGTTTGTCCGCGCTGCTCGATTGGAATGTTTTCCGGCGTGCTCGATGAAGCGGCAGTTTGCGCGGAAGGTGTGGACGGTAGTGTTTCAGTTGCTTCCGGTAAAGCGATTGCGAATTGTGCTTCGGCGACGCTACGAGTTAGCGGCGCACGCATTCTCAACCATAAAGCTCCCGCCGTGAGCGCCATCAAAAGCGTCGCGGCAATTGCCAGTGCGGGCACAATTCGGCGGCGGCGATGCTCATCTCTTTTTTGTGCGATAGCCTCTACGTTCGCGCTGTTGCGTGCGGCTTCGAGAAGCGCGGGCAGATTGAGGTGTTTTGCAGGCTTGTAGCGAAGGCTGCCGAGCGTGCGTTCAAACCGCTGTATTTCGGCATCGGGCGCGCCGGATTTATCCCACAAATAATCGTCGTTCTTCATTTCACTTTCTCCAATCCGAGTTTGCCGCGTAGCATCTTCATGCCGCGCGACAAATTGACGCGCACCGAAGCGTGCGTCAGTCCGGTGCGTGCCGCAATCTCCGGCCCCGTCATGCCTTCGACGAAACGCAGTATCAATGTCTCGCGGTAAGCCTGCGGCAACGCGGCGATCAGCGCCAGTGCTTCGCGTGCTTCCGTTTCAGGCGCGGCGCGGTGCGCGATCCGGGCTGTTAGTTCTTCGATTGCACGCGAGCGGCGATGAAAATCGGTGGCGCGATTGCGCGCAATCATCGCCAGCCATCCGCCGAACGCGCCGTCCTCGCGCAGCCCGCGCAAAGACTTAAACGCTTGTACGAAGACGTCCTGCACCAGATCGGCGGCCTCCGCATACGGCACGCGCGCGAGCAAAAGCCCGTGTACCATCGGCGCGTAAAGATCATAAAGTTTGCCGAACGCCTCATTGTCGCCCGCGCGTGCCGCCGCAACGAGCGACGCCGCATCGCCTTGTTCTCTTTCCGACGAGGCATCAACGCGCACGGCGGCGCGCCGCTTCACGAGCGAGAAGATGGGGGTGTCAGCTTTAATCAACGCCGAACCTCACATGAGACGGCGCGCGGGCTGGTCATTTTCAGGAAACTCTTTCCGAAGCAGACTGCTTGAAAGGCCGTCGCCTCAAAAGCAGTTCCGAAACAGCGGCGTTTTACTTACAAATTATAAGACGAAAGGCGAGCGAGGATTGTTAACAAGTTAGATGGAAGAAAGTCTGGAGTCAAGAGTCGAGAGTCTGGAGTCTAAAGTCAAGAGTTTGGAGTCTAAAGTCAAGAGTTTGGAGTCAAGAGCCGCGAAGTCTGGAGCGATGAATCATGAGGCTATGCGGTTCTCTTATGACTCACGACTCCAGACTCGCAGACTCTAGACTTTTACGCATCAGGGCTGCGGTGTGAAATCTCTTATGCTGGCGACGGTCTGGGCGTCGAGTTTTTGCACGAGGGCGACGACTAAATCAACGGTGCGGTCGAAATCCGCGCGATTGATGATGCCGTTGTGCGCGTGCGTGTAGCGCGTCGGAACTGTCAGGCAAACGGTCGGGACGCCGCCGTTGCTTTTTTGAATCTCCGCCGAATCATCGCCGTAACCCTGCACGAACTCGAATTGCAACGGAATCGCTTTCTCCAACGCGGTCGCTTTCACTAACGCGACGAATTTGTTGTTCGGCAATTCGCTGCTGTTATAAAGAAAGATGCCCGGCCCGTCGCCCAGATTCTCCTGTGATTCTTCCGGTCGCGTGCCCGGCGTGTCGCGCGTCACACCGCCCTCGATGGCGATAGCGATGTCCGGCTTGATGAGATCGCTCGCCGTGTGCGCGCCGCGAAGCCCTATCTCTTCCTGTACCGTCGCTGCGTAAAAGAGTTGGTTCGGGTGCTGCATACGCGCCAGACGCCGCATCGCTTCGATGAGCACGGCGCAACCGACGCGATCATCCCAACCCTTGCCCAGATAATTCTGTGTGCCGTTCATCACCGCAAACGGCGCATCGGGCACAACGGGCGCGCCCGGTTCGATGCCCATCGCGCGCACTTGCGCCGCCGTCTTCGCGCCCACATCCAGCAGCAGTGAATCGCGCGGATAGACGCGCGTGCGCTCCTCCGCCGGAACCAGATGCACATCGCGTATGCCGGTCACGGCGCGCACCGTGCCCTTCGCGCCGATAATCGTCCAACGCTGGTCAACCAACGCCTGATCGAGCCAGCCGCCGAGCATCTGCATACTCAAATAGCCGTCGGGCGTGATGCGCCGCACGACGCCGCCGAGTTCGTCCATGTGCGCGTCGAGCATCACGCGCGGTTTCCCGGCGCTTGCCGCGCCCTGCACGGCGATGACCGAACCAAGCCCGTCGTAACTGATTCTGTCTGCCAACGGCTTCATGCGTTCGACCATAATCTTACGTACGGGTTCTTCAAATCCCGGCGGGCCGGGCGCATCCGCGAGCGTTTGAAGTAACCGCAGCACTTCGTCATTCGCCTGCGCACCGGCTTTCGCGCAACCGCCGAACACGACGCTCAACATGAGCAGGAAAGTCGCAAGACGTTTCATCTATTCTTCTCCTCGAAAAAGATTATGACCGGCAGAGTCTCACGGCGCGCTGCGATTGGTCGTTAGCGTAAGTGGTTCACTTGCGGAAAAGCGAGCGCGGCCAGCGTGATAACAACGGCTGTAATCAACGCGCGCAGGTGAATCCGCCGCGCCGTTGCGCGCAGTTGCGCCGCCAGATTTTCGTCCGCGATTTCTTCTTCTCCTTCATCCATATTGCGCGTGCCACGCGCCGCCAGCCTGATTCAAGTTTTTTCGCGCGCCTGCAAGAGTCCTAATCCGGCGATCCAGATGGGGAGAAAGATAACAAGGCGCGACCAGCGCGGCGCATCGTAAAAGATCAACAGAAACGCGAGGCCGACGCCGATTGTGAGTGCCACAATCCCCATCACCCGCCGTCTGCGTTGTTGTCGCGTACCTAAGTTGCCAATCATCTCATTCATAAATTAAGGCTCATTTGTGCGGATGGTGGCGAGCGGTTGCCCCGCCGTCACGCGCTGGCCGATGCTGACGCCGATGGCGCGAATTGTTCCGGCAGCCGGAGCGCGGACGGCGACGAGCTGCTCGCGCGGGGCGGCGATGTTCGTCGCGTTAGGCGGCGCGCTGTTACCGCGCTGCGGTGTCGGCGGAGGCGCGGCGTTGCTAAGCGAAAGGTTTTGTTGCGTGCGCTGCAAACGCTCCTGCGCTCTTTGATATTCGGCGCGTGCCGCATCCAATTGCGGTTGCGGCGCATCATTGGAAGCAACCAGCGCGGTCATGCGTTCGACTTCGACGGAGGCGCGTTCAGCGGCGGCTCGCGCGGCGGCAATTTGCGACTGAACGCTTTGCGCGGCGGCGCGTGCTTTTTGTTGCGAGTCGTCCGGCGATTGCTGCGGCGAAGGTGTTGACGTTTCGGATGATTCTTGCCGCACCGCCAGCTCGATAACGATTGCGCCTTGATTAACGGCGGCGTCTTCTTTGACAAGCACGCGGCGCACTTCGCCCGCTGCCGGAGCATTGAGGATAAAGAGTCCCACGTCGGATGAATCCGTACTCGTCGAACGATTGCACGCCGGGATTGTGAACAGAGCGACAATTACGAGCAACCAAGTTGAGGGAACACTGTACGTTTGATGAAAAGAGATTCGTCGCATCGCACACTCGCCGGATTACTGCTGGTTGGCTGAATCAACCGCGCTGTCAGCGGGCGATGAATCCGTCGCATCAGTAAGCTTGTGCGCTTCGTTCATGTCCGCGTTGGGATTCTCATGCGCCTGCACTAATTGGCGCGCCGGTGTATTGGTGCGCACGGCGACGTGGTTTGCTTCGAGCGTGTTGCCGGTAGCGCGTTGAAGGCTGGAGATTGATTTGTTGAGGTCTGTCTGCGCCTGTAACTCGCGGCTGCGGGCGGACAGAAGTTCCGTCTGGCGTTGCAGCACGAGAAACACGGTCGTCGTGCCCGCTTTGAACATACGCTGTTCGCTGGCGTACTGCTGTTCTGCGGAAGATCGCGCCGCCGCCGCCGAAGCGAGCCGCGCCTCGGCCGAGCGCACGGCCTGCAAAGAATTACGCACGTCCGCTTCAACCAATTGCTCGGCCTGCGCGTGCTGGTCTTTGAGGCGTCTGCGCTGTGCCAGCGTGCGTCCCAGATTGGCTTCGGCGGTGCGATTGCGCAGCGGCAACGACACGCGCACGCCGACACGCATCGTCGGGTAATTCTGTTCGATTAGATTCGTGAGTGATTGCGTATAGCCGCCGACGAGATTCGGCGCGACGCTCGATGTTGAAGCGGTTGACGCGGGCAACGGCGCAAGCCCCACGAGCGCGGAGAGATCGTTGACGCGCTGTGTTAATTGTGGACTTGCGCCGCCGCGTGTAGAGACCTGTGTGGAAGGAACGAGCGTGCCTGCCAGACCGACGGAACTGTACGTGCCGATTAAATCAATTTGCGGTTTCGCCAGTTCGCGGAAATAGCGTTCGTCTATTCGATTAATGTCGGCGGTGGTTTGCAGTTGCGCAAGCTCCGGGCGATTGGCGAGCGCGAGTTTAACGGTCTCTTCGAGCGGCGCGTGCGGCACATCCAGAGTGACGGAAGTGACGGGCGTGATGGCCTGCGACCAGAGCGGCGCGGTGCGATCCGGCAGCATCAAGGTCTTCAAAGTATTCTCGGCGCGCGTCACGGTTTCCTGCGCGGTGTAAACGCTCTGCTCGAAGCTCGTCACCTGCGTGCTGGCGGCGATGATGTCAATCGGCGCGAGCACGCCCTTCTCGACGAGCCGCCCGTTGCTCTCGACCTGTATGCGTGCCTGCTTGACGGCGTCTATCTGCACCTGCAAATTCCGTAGCGCAAAAACCAAATCCCAGTAAGCCTGCTCGACCTGCGTTATCACATCTATCGCGCGCTGGCGAAACTGTGCGTCGGTGAGCGATAAATTTTTCTTAGCGATCTCTATGTTGCGGCGATTGTTGTCGAAGCGACGACCGCGCAGGATGGGCTGCGTGTAAGTGAGCGTAAAGGCTGTCGGGAACTGCGGGTTGAGCGTGACGAATTGATTGTTTGTCGTCAGCCGCGTCGAAGAGAAATCCGCTTGATAAGAGCCGCCCGCGAAAGGCGAGAAGCCGCCGAAGCGAAGCGCGCCCGTCGCGTCCGTTTGCGTGACGGAGCCGTTGTTGCCGCCGCCAATGGTAGAGCTTGTCGGAGTCGTGCGCCGCTCGAAAAAGTTTTCCGATGAAAGAAGCGGATCATAGATGCCGCGCGCCGCCGTCAAACCGAATTCGGCGATCTGCACATCAATGCGCGAGGCGTCTATATCGTTGTTGTTCTGAAGCGCCATTGCAATCGCTTCATTCAGGGCAAGCGGCGTTTGTCGTGCGGCGTCAACGCCGACGCGCTCTGCGGAAGGCAGCGGGCGCGCGGGCGCTTGATAATTCGGCGCGACGGGCGGCGGTTCGAGCGGCAGAGCGGCGGGCGCGATGCCCGTCGAGACACCGACGTTTTGCCCTGCGCTTTGGACAGTTGTTTGGCTGCCTGCGCCACCCGGTTGATTGACGCCGCCGTTTGTCGTCGTCGCGCCGCCTGTGTTTGTGTTTTGCGGTGCGACTGTTCCGGCGGGCGTTGCGGTTGTCGGCACAGCGCCGGGCGCGTTTTGTTGCGTTGACGGTTGAAGTTGCGGCGAGACGGGTTGCGTCCCTTGTGTGCCGGGCGCGGTCTGTTGCCGTTGCTGGTCAACGCCCGTTTGCGGCTGCGTGCTTTGCTGCGCTTCATTGCCGGGACGCACCGTCGCGTCCGTCGAGTTGGGCGGAAGCTGCGCGGGCGACGGCGGCAACGCGCCGGGCTGCGGCGTCTGCGGCGAAGCTGAAGCCGTTGGTGAAGACGAAGTCGTAGGCGACGATGAAGGGCGTGGAGCGTCCTGCGCCATCACTAAAGCGGGCGCGGCGATAAAAGCAAACGCGAGCACCGGAACGAATTTTGTTCGAGAAATGTTTGCCGTCCTTCCTTGAAGTGTGCGGGCGTTGCAGCGCGAAGTGTTAATCGCCTGATGGTTGATCCACATATCTATCCTTTTCCGGCTTGGAAGAAAAATCGCCCGCAGCGTTCAGCGTATCAACGGCAAGGCGTCGGCGCACTTTGTCTTTCTTTGCGGTAAATAGGCGACTGATGCGCGCGCCGATGCGAAACTCGCGCGCATCTTCAAAGAGCGAATAGAAAACGGGCACGGCGAGCAGCGTTAAGAGCAAACAGAGTGATTGCCCGCCGACAACCAGCACGCCGATTGAGCGGTTCGTCGCCGCGCCCGCGCCCTGACCGACGATGAGCGGAATCATACCCGCGACGAGCGCCATCGTCGTCATCAGAATCGGGCGCAGGCGGTCGCGGTTCGCTTGGATGATCGCGTCATAGCGTTCAAGGCCGTGTGCGCGCAACGTGTTCGTGTGGTCAATCTGTAAAATCGCGTTCTTCTTGACGATGCCGAAGAGCACCAGCACGCCGAGCGCGGAGAAGATGTTGAGCTTTTGCCCGGCGATGAAAGTCGAAAGCAAAGCGAAGGGAATCGAGAGCGGCAAAGTTAAAAGAATCGTGATCGGGTGAATGAAGGATTCAAACTGCGCCGCGAGCACAAGGTACATGAAGATGAACGAGAGCAGAAAGGCGAGGCCGAAATAATAGTTGGCGCGCCCCAATTCCTTCGATTGGCCGGTGACGCCGACGGTGTAGCCCTGCTCCATGCCAAGCCCTGCGGCAGCCGCTTGAATTGCCTTGAGAGCTTCGGTTTCCGAACCCTTTGGCGACACGCTCGCCTGAATCGTCACTTGCCGCTGGCGATTGATTCGATCAATCGAACTCGGACTCGTGCCGCTTTCAAAACGCACGAGCTTTTCCATGCCGACTGCGCCGCCCTTTGAAGACGCGACGCTCAGGCGGCTCAAGTTAGCAATGTTGTTACGGTATTTGTCTTCGGCGCGTAGCACCACGTCGTATTGATCCGTGCCGTCGCTGAATGTCGTAACTTTCTGTCCCGCCACCAGAGTGCTAAGCGCTTGCGCGACATCGCCCGCGCGCACGCCCAAGTCTGCCGCCCGCTTGCGATCAATCGTCACACGCGTTTCCGGGTTGCCAAGGACGAGCGAGCGATCTGCGTCCTGTATGTTCGGGTCTTGCTTGATTTTTGTAATCAGGCGCTGCGAATAATCGTCCAGCTTTTGTAAGTCGGGGCCTGTGATAAAAAATGCCAGCGAAGAAGACCGCCCGCCGCCGATGGCCGACGAGATGGACGAGACGGGAGACGCGCCGATGACCAATTCTTTTGGATAACGCTTCCCGATCTGGCGCGTTCGCTGAACGATTTCGCTTTGCGAAAGTGTGCGCGATTGAGGCGGCTTCAGACGCACGGTAATCTGTCCGGTATTCGGCGACGCCTGCCCGCCGAAGCCCGCGATGGCAAGTGTCGCTTCGACGCCGGGAATCTGTTCGCGTATGTCGCGCGCCAGATGATCGAGAATGGATTGCGTTGCGGGCAGGCTCGTGCCCTGCGGTGCGCGCAAACTGACTTGATAAGATGATTCGTCTTCTTCCGGCAGAAAGTTGATTCCGGCGAGTTTATAAAGCGGCACAATCGAAGCAATGACAACGGCGCTGATGGCTACCACCACCCAGCGGTGCGCCATAGACAATTCGAGCAGCCACTTATACGTGCGATCAATCGGACGATAAAACCGCGACTCCTTAGAGGAAGACTCGTGTGCCTTCTGCGCCGCAATTCTCTTCGACGGCTTCGCATCGCCGCCTGCTTCGAGTTCGCTTGCTGAAACCGCCGCCTCGCCTGCGGGCAACGGTTCGTCTTTCTTGACTTTAATCCAACGCGCCGCCAGCATCGGCGTCAGTGTGAACGAGACGAGCAAAGAAACGGCAATCGCCGCCGACGCCGTCAATCCGAACGACGACATAAACCGCCCGACGATGCCGCCCATAAATCCGACCGGCAAAAAGACCGCCAGCAATGACAAGGTAGTTGCCATCACCGCCAGACCGATTTCGCGCGTCCCGTCAATCGCCGCTTGAAACGGCGGCACGCCTTTCTCTTCGACAAAACGATAAATGTTTTCCAACACGACAATCGCATCGTCAATCACGATGCCGACCATCAGCGTCAACGCGAGCATCGTCATCTGGTTGAGCGTGTAGTCGAAGGCGGCGAGAAAAGCAAAGGCGGCGATAATGCTTGTCGGAATTGCGATGGCGGCGATGAGCGTCGAGCGAAAATTCCAGAGAAACAAAAAGACGACGAGCGCGGCGAGCAAGCCGCCGAAAATCAAGTGTTCTTCAATCGCGTGCAGAGAGTTTTCGATAAACTCGGATTGGTCACGCATCACGACGAACTTCAGATTCTGCGTCAACAGCGGGATGATTTCCGCCATGCGTTTCTTCACGGCGTTGATGACGGCGATGGTATTCGCGCCGGACTGTTTGCGAATCGCCAGCGTCACGGCTGCGCCGCCGTTCAAACTCGATATCGAACCCGGATCAACGCCGCCGTCTTCCACGCGCCCGATATCGCGCACGCGAATCGAATAATTGTTCTTCGTTGCGATAACGATATCGTTGAAATCTTCGACGCGCGGCAAACGGCTCATCGTTCGGAGCGTGATGGTCTTCGAGCCTTCGTTGACGCGCCCGCCGGGAAGCTCTAGGTTCTGCGCACGCAGCGCGGCGGCGACATCCGTGACCGAGATGTTGTAGGCGCGCAGGCGATCCGGGTCAATCTGTACGTTTATCTGGCGCAGTCTCGCGCCGTAGATAAAGATGTCGCCGACGCCGCTCGCGGATTCAAGGCGCTGCTTGATCTGCTTGTCGGCAAGCTCCGTTAATTGCAGTACGGAGTAAGGCCCCGTTAAGGAGTAGAGAATAATCGGCGTCGCGTCGGGGTCGGCCTTCTGCACAACGGGCGGGTCGGCGGTGGCAGGCAAACGGTTGACGACGGTGTTGACCTTATCGCGCACTTCCTGCGTCGCCACATCCGGGTCTTTCGAGAGATCGAAGTTGATGGTTATCTGCGAGCGTCCCTGACTGGAACTCGAACGCAATTCGTCAATGCCCGTCGCCGTATTGACCGCGCCTTCCAAAATGTCCGTGACTTCCGTCTCCATCTCCTGCGGCGCGGCGCCTTGATTGACGGTCGAAACGGAAACCGTCGGGATGTCAATTTTCGGAAAGCGGTCAACGCCGAGCGTGAAGAAAGAGAAGCCGCCGACGACCGTCAGCGCGAGAATTATCACCGTCGCAAAGACCGGACGCCGCACACATATTTCAGCCAACTTCTGCATAACTCAACTCCGAAATAATTCCGGAAAGGTCAGGAGTCAGGAGTCAAGAGAGAATGAAAGCCGGGGATGCGTATCAACCTTACACACCTGACTTTATTTTAACTCTCGACTTTCGACTCCTGACTCTCGACTTCTTTCTCACTTCTGTTCGGCGCGCACTTTCGCGCCTTCGTAAAGCTGCGGCAGATTACTCGTCGCTACTAACTCATCGCCGTTTACGCCGGTCACGATTCGGATCATGTTGTTTTCTTCGTCGCCGATCTGGACGACGCGCAAATGCGCCGTGTCGCCCTGCACCACAAAGACACGGAACGAATTGGTGTTCGCATCGGAGAGCACGGCCTCTTTCGGCACAAACACGGCCTGCCCGCCGCTTTGTTGCAGAATACGCGCGGTGGCAAACATACCGGAGCGGAGCTGGTTGCCGCCGTTGTCAACCGCCGCCTCGACCGTGATCGCGCGCGACGCCGGATCAATCGCCGGATTAATCGCCGTGATGCGCCCACCGAAATTTCTGTTCGGGTACGCCTCCACATTTAAGGATATGGACATACCGGGATGCAGGCGCGGCGCGTCCGCCTCCGGCACTTGCAACTGCAACTTGATCGGGTTGGTTAGCAGCACCGTCGCAATAACGGATGCGGGCGTCACGTATTCGCCGACGGCGACGGGGCGATTACTAACGTAGCCGCTGTAAGGCGCGCGTATGACCGTGTCTGCGACGGCCTTTTGCGCGATGGCAACCTGCGTTTGCGCCGCTGCGACTCCGGCCTGCGCGGTTTGAATCGCACTGTTACTCTGGCGCGCGGTGTTGATGGCGGATTCGAGCTGCTGGCGCGCACTGTTGGCGGCGGCACGCGCGGTTTCAGCTTGCGTGCGATATTGATCGTAGACGCTACGCGCCACATCGCCGGACTCTACGAGTTCACCATAGCGGCGCGCGTTGGCGTCGGCAAGTCTGACGGTCGCCTGCGCCGATTCCAGCGCGGATGCGGCGGCGCGCACCTCCGGGATCGTGCTCGCCTCGAAGCGTTGGTTATTGCGAAGTCCTAAGCGCGCTTCGGCCTGACGCACACCGGCCTGCGCCTGTTGCACACCGGCCTGCGCCTGCTGTAAGCGTAGCCGCGCATCGCGGTCGTTCAAGCGCGCGATGACTTCGCCCTGTCGTACAAATGCGCCGACGTTGACGGGCGTGGCGATGACCTGCCCGGAAGTTTGCGTCGCCACATCGGATGTTTCGTTGGCGGCGAGGCTGCCCGTCGCTTCGACGAAAGCGGGCACACTGCGCGTCGCTGCCGTCTCAACGGAGACGGCAATGGGCGGCGGGGGCATTTCGACGCTTCCCGCCGCTGTCCCCGTCTTGTCTTTTCGTTCTCTAGCCTGCGAGTTCGATTCAGATCGCCCGCAGCCGTAAGCAAAGAGCGTTGCGGCAAGCAGTAGCAGGAGGCAGAGCCGCGACACGCCCGCGCGAATTTGCGGCGGGCAAACGAAAGCCTGCGTATTCTTTAACTTTCCCGAATCGTCCATGAAAATTTATTCTGTATCGAAAGCTTAACGCCCGCGTCGCGTCCGGTCAATCATTCAGTCAACGCTTAGTGTAGGATTGGTAAACGCGCAGGTCGGAAAAATTGTCGCGGCGCGCTTTGCCGTGTGAATGGAAGCAAAAAAGTAAGACGCGATTGGCAAACGAAAAGTTTATAAATCTATCAGCGCGAACTAACCGGTGCGACGTTCGGCGCCTGTTTCCCGTTGCGCTCGCGCCGGTAAAATTATGTTTTAGCGATTTATGGTTGCGGTGGCTGGCTGAGTTGATCGCGCGCGCCGCTTTCGCCGGATTGACGCGCGCAGTTGGCACAGCAGTAGAACGAACCGATTTTTTCGATGCCGTGCCCGATGATCTTGCAGCCGCAGTGATCGCAGATGGGAGCAAGCTTATGAATCGCACACTCGAAACAATCGAAGATGTGCCGCTTGCCCGCCGTCACCACTTCAAACGATAGATAATAGTCGTTGCCGCAAACTTCACACTGCGCCATTTCAATCGCCTCCCGCAAAGAAAATCGGATGCGTTAAATATGCTCCAAAAATTTCCGCGCGTAAAGAAGGCAGCGACAATGTTGGTTAAAGAGGATAAGCGAGGACGAGCCTCGTCGCCCGTGCGGAGTCAGCTTTATCTCGCGGTTATTGACGGATTAATTCCAGCAGCGAGCGTATGCGCAAGAAGAAGTGGTTGTTTGATTGAGTGTGCAGGCCGAGCGGATCGTAGAGGATGGCGCGCAGTCCGGCGTCGTGTGCGCCTGTGATGTCCTGCGTGTAAGAGTCGCCGACGTAAACGGCTTCGTCCGGCGCGACGTTCAGTTGCTTGACGGCGTGCAGAAAGATACGCGGATCGGGTTTGGCATATTCGATTAAATGAGAATCAATACAGAGATCGAAATAGTGTTGAATCCCGATTGTGTGCAGCAGTTCCGTAACACGCCCGTCTTCGGAATTCGAGATGACGGCGAGCGGCATTTCGCGCCGCTTTAATTCTTCGAGAACGGGAATCGCTTCGTCGTTAAGCGTCGTCCAGAGATGACGTTCGCGGTGCGCCGCATCGAGCGCGTCGGAGAAGTGCGCAAGTTGCGATTCTGTGAGTCCTAAATCCGTGTAGACACGACGAAAGTGCCAGTTGGCGGGAATCAATTTGCGTGCGAGCGAACGCAGAAACTCTTCATTACCGTCGGCTTCGCTCAAGATTTTGCAGAGACTATTGTGCAGAGCGGTTTCATCACAGCGCAACGCAAAATCTCTGTCCGCGATCTCCGCGATTCTGCGCCAGTCGGGGCGCGTCAGCGTGTTGCCCACGTCGAATATCACGGCGTGCGTATGTTCAAGTAGTCCAGCCATTCGTTCATTGCAAAAAAGCGTAGGAGCCGAACTCGCCCAAGTTCAGCTCCTACGCTTTTGCCACCAACTCACTTCACGAAAGGATCGTTGCCTGCCTGACAAGAGAGATACTAAACGCAAAGCTTTTTCTCATGGTTGCAGTTTCATTGCAAACGACTTCTGTGATCGTTGCAATGCATTTCCCCTCTTTACCTGCCGAAACCGAAGAATTCTTCAAGAACATTGGAGAGCGCGTCGAAGCCGAGCGTGAAACCGAAGCGGCTGAAGGTGGGGCCGACGCCGCGTCGCCGGTTAATGTCCGTGACGACGCCGAAGCGGTCGCGTTCGCTCGCCGTGTTGCGTTCCCAGATGTTGGCGAGCGCCGCGCCCGTAAAGTCGCCCGCAAAGCGCGAGTAGTTGGGCTGGCGTTTGCCGTTATCGCCGTTTGTCACCACCGTGCGCTTAATCGCATAGAGGAACCGCTCGCCGTTGCTCGCGCTGCCCTGCGAAATTCGTTTGAGCGGCGTGTATGTGGGATTTTGCTTGAACAGAATCGGGTAGATGCCGGAGCCGAAAATCTCCGTCGAACTCAATGTGCCGAAATCTCTGGCGTAGTCTGAAAGGTAATCAGCGAACTTGTCTTTGCCGGTCTTCGCCGGAACATCGGCCTCTTGAAATCGCCTGATGCCCGCACTGATTGCCGGAGCCACGTATGCGCCCGGCGTGTAGAAGGCTTGCCGCAATCCGTAATGAAACTTTTCACCGGCGGTGAGAGACGGAAGAGAACTGCCGTTCAAACCGCCGGAGGAAGTTTGAGAATCGCTGCCGTGCGGATAACTGAAGATAGCTGCGTTGTCGGCTCGAAGACGCTTAGCTGAAGCACCGGCAAAAAGCGGCAGCGCGACCGTCGTTCTTTCCGGCAGTGTTCCCGCGACAGTCGCCGGGGAACTTAGCGTTTCCTGCGAGCGCACAACGCGAGCATCGAAGCCGATTCCTGCGCACGCGGCAAAAATGATGAACGTGATATTTTTGATGAAAGACCTACGCATAATTTCCGGCGCTCCCGATACCTGCGCGGCTTCCGCAGGAGAATTAAATTGATGACCGGAAATCGCATCATCGTCTCAAAGTATCTCGCGCATCTATTGCTTTCCGCTTGTCGAGATACGTGCGCGCTCTTAAATGTGGCAGTGGCTCAAACCGCGTTTCGCCAGATACTGCTGGTGATAATCTTCAGCGACATAAAACTCCGAGGCGGGCGTTATCTCCGTGACGATTGGACGCCGGAAATGACCGCTCGCTTCGAGCTGTTCCTTTGAGGCGCGCGCGAGTTGTTCCTGCTCCGGCGTGTGAAAAAAGATGGCCGAGCGATACTGCGTGCCGACATCCGGCCCCTGCCGGTTCATCGTCGTCGGGTCATGATTCTCCCAGAAGACATTCAACAGTTTTTCGTAAGAGACCTGTGCCGGATCATACTCGACTTCGACCACTTCGGCGTGGCCGGTTCTGCCCGTGCAGACGTCTTTATAAGTCGGTTTTACCATGTCTCCGCCGAGATAGCCAACCAGTGTCGAAGTGACGCCCGGCGTGTTGCGAAACACTTCTTCGACGCCCCAGAAACAGCCCGCTCCGAATGTTGCTTTTTGCATATCAATTGTAACTCCGTTCTGAATTCCTCTTATTTTAATCCACCGCGCTGCCTTTGACCACCTTGCGGCAACGCTTAATTTTGCTTTCGCCTATCTACTTTAATACATGAACGCGCGAATTTATTTCATGCTCCAGAAGACGGGCGTTTTCGGCTGGAGGGCGCGCTCGATGGCGACCGCGACGTGTCCCATCGTGTACCGTGCGTTTATTTCGAGCAGCGGATGCAGCCCGCCCGCGTGCTCAAGCGCGTCCATTCCGGTAGCGCCCGTATAGCCTTCCTTGAAGAGACGCGCGCCGACAATCTTCGCCATGTTCAAGAGTTCGGCGGCGCGTTGCGCGGAAGGCTGGCGGCCTAAGATGTAACCCGTGCCTGTGCCCGCGCCATTGGTTTGCAGATCGCTGATGCCTTCGATGATAACTTCGCCGTCCGGCAGTATGTTCATCGCAATACCGTACTCGCGTATCACGTTGAGCCATGGCTGAAACAGCAGCGTCTCGTGTTGCGCGAAACGACGCCGCGCCCACGTTGCGGATGCGCCTTCGAGGATAGCCCCGCGTCCGAGCACGCGCTCACGCGCCGCAAATCCGTGCGGACTCTTGATAACCCATTTGTCTTCAGGATTCGGACAGGCGCGGCTGATTGCCGCTTGCAGTTCGTCGAACGTCGCGGCGCACGCCGATCCTTCAACGGCCACGCCCAACTCCCGCTCAAGCTGATAACTCCAGAGTTTGGAGTTGACGCGCGCAATTGTTTCGAGCGCGGGATAACACATCATCGCGCTGAACTTTTCGCCAACCATGACGGCGCTTTTCGTCCAGCCCCAGGGCGTGAAGACTCTGTGTGATTGATCTGTGGTGTGCGTGTTTGAGATAAGCTCGACGCCGCGTTCGATGGCCTGCAATGCGAGTTCCATTGACGGCGATTCATCTAACAATAAAGCATCGCCGGGACGCGCCAGCCAGAGGAAGTGCGCGGCAAGCCGCCGGTTGATTTCGACGAACGAAGCGGGACGCCGGTAAACGCCGCCGGTGCTGGCCGCCGCTAACTCCATCTCGAAATCGGCGTTCATATACCAGAGTCTCGAGACAGGTTGCTTCAATTCGTTCTTGACTCTTTCAATCACGCCGCGTCGCGTTTGGTCGTCGCCGCCTTGAGAAGCCGCCAAGTGGCCTGCACGTCCGCGCCCGCGCGATGATTGCCGCCCGTCAATCCGTAAGCCGCGCACGCTTCACTTAAAGGGAGCGATCTTTTCATGCCGGTCTCTTTTTTTATCAACTGCATCGCGCAACGCCAGCCGCGCTCCTGCGACACTTGCCGGTAACGCGAACAGGTGGCGGCGAGCGCGCGTCGGTCGAAGCTCGCGTTGTAGGCGACGAGCAATCTGTTTTCGATGAGCGCCGAAATTTCCGGCCAGATTTCCGTCCAGCAGGGCGCTTGCATCAGCAACATCTTGTCGAAGCGTTTGTGTTTCGAGGGCGGCGGCAGTTGATTGAAGACAGGCTGCACCAGACTTTCGTAAATGATATTGCCCGCCGCATCTCCGAACGCGATTTCGATTATCTCTATGCCCGCGCCCGCGCCGATGGTTTCCGTGTCAATCAACAACGCGCGTTCGTTGAGTTCGTAAGCTTCGAGCGCGGGCGTGTAAAACTGTTTCGTGTTGTAGAGCATCGTGTATCAGAAAAGAGTTGACGCCGTTTCCAGCGGCTGCGCGAACGACGTGCCGACGCCCAGAAGCAGCGCGACAAGTGTTTGCCGTTCATTGTCCGCGTTTTTGACGTTTGGCGTAAAGCGCACTCTGCGTATGCGCCGCCGTTCAATGCGTTCCACTGTGAAGCGCGCGCCTTCATGTTCGATTGTTTCACCGACGCGAAGCAGGCGTCCCGATTGCGCCAGCAGAAATCCGGCGAGCGTCGTGTAGTCCGCTTCTTCCGGTATGCGCAGCTTGAGGCGGCGGTTCGCATCGCGAACGGCGAGCATTCCATCCAAAAGATAGACACCGTCCGCTTCGACTATTTGCGAGCGCGCTTCCTCGTCGTATTCGTCGTTGATTTCGCCGACGATCTCTTCCAGCAAATCTTCGAGCGTGATGATGCCTTCCATTCCGCCGTGTTCGTCCACCACGAAAGCCAGATGCGTGCGCGTCGCCTGCATCTGTTTCAACGCCGCGCCCAGCCGCACCGTCGCCGGAATAAACATCGGCGGGCGCAGCAATCGTTCCAGATTGAATTCAGCGGGCGCAGGGTTTTCAAGGTACGGTTCCAAGTCTCTCCTGAAGATCACGCCGGTCACTTCGTCTATGTGTTTTCGATAGACGGGCAAACGCGAATAACCGAGAGCGCGAAAAGCCCGCTTCGTTTCTTCCAGCGTGGCCGTCACGGGTAACGCTTCGACCGCCGTGCGCGGAACCATCGCCGCGCGAACTTCCGCATCGGAAAAATCGAAGACACGATTAATTAACTTCTGCTCCTGCTCTTCCAGATGCCCGCTGCGCCGCGATGCATCCATCAGCCCGCGCAATTCATCTTCCGTGTAAATAGAACCGTGCTCGTTTGAAGGATGAAGCCCGAACAGCCTGACGGTGCGCGTGCCCGCCCAATCCAGCAACTGTATCGGCCACCGAAAAATTTTATAGAACATCTCCATCGGCATTGCGATAGCGAGCGCCGTTCTTTCGGCACGTTCGAGCGCGAGGGTTTTCGGCGCGAGTTCGCCGAGCACGATATGCAGGAACGTGATAAGGCCGAAGGCGACCGCGAAGGAGATGGTGTCGAGCACTGTTTGAGAGACGCGCCCTTCGAGCGGCGCTTCGAGCAGATGCGCGATGGCCGGTTCGCCGATCCAGCCGAGCGCCAGCGAAGCGAGCGTGATGCCGAGTTGTGTCGCGGAGATGTAAGCGTTTAGATTATCCACCAAACGCAACAGTCTCATCGCGCGACGGTTGCCCGCCTTTGCCAGCGTTGCGATGCGCGAACGGCGCACGCCGACGAGCGCGAATTCCGAAGCCACAAAAAAGCCGTTGGCGAAGACAAGCAGAAAAACAAGCAGGATATTAAAAGCTGTAAGCATACTTGATGATGGTGGCAGAAACGATCAACCCGCGTTCGTCGAACTCGTAAGCTTCGAGCGCCGGAGTGTAAAACTGTTTCGTGTTGTAAAGCATTCAAGAATTGATAGCGGATATTAGATGCTGGATGTTAGCAAGCGGTTGAGTGCTGAAATATAACCTCAAGCGCGGAGCTTCATTGCTATTACCGATAAGCTTTCAATCTAATTGCAATGAAAGCCTGATGATAAGTATTTTATCAGGCAAGTTACACTCGAATGAATTATTTGGCTTTGCTTTACGCAACCTGTTTTACTTTCGCAGGCAATTTGCTCAAGATTAGCTCTTGAATCTCAAGTTTTGTGCTTGCTTCATCTATGTCTATGCCGACAAGATTTCCGCTTTCGTCATAATCTAAAACTACTCCATCCGAAACTTCGCGGCTATCCACGCTCGGCCTGGAGGATAAGTCAATGTAAAGCGAATCTGTATCGGGATAATAATTTATTCTCATCGCTTGAATCCTCTATCGGGAAATGCGTTATGTATTGTAATTCCATCTGCCAGAGTCACCACCCTGAAAACGAGGTTGCGAAACTCTTCAATTCTTCCCCAGAATCTTACCCTACTATCACCCTGAACTTCGACGCGCATAGGGTTCTCAATTATCCGAATGCACCATTCTTTCTTCAGATATTCGCGCTTTCGCAAGACCTCATTCTCGAAATAATCCGTAAATTTGTACTCAGCCATGCCTTCAGTTTTACCATGATTTCTACTAAACAATAAGAAGTCGCTATGCGACATCTAAGGATATCGTATATGTCCTTCACCGTAGAACTCATATCATCACAACGCTTTCTCATCATTACGGTCAATAGAATTTTTCTCTAAGAAATAGAGGTGATTCAAAAGTAGGAATTCCGTCAATTGATCATTTGCGTATCCTCTCATTTCACGATGAGCTCTTGGATTACGATATGCCATAAAAACTCCGGTAAACAATGAAGCTCTACCAGCATTTTCGCTCACATCCAAATCCTTCCAGCCAAGTTTTGCTGTAGGCCCTAAGAACGCTTGAGAAAATAACTTTGCACCGTGCGCGTCTATTCCGGTTCGTTTGCGGACAACATCCTCTAGCCGCCGATAGCCAGTTAGAAGTCTGTCATCTGGGGCTTCCCATAATGAGATTGCCAAATCAATAATTCGACTGTCGATAATTGCAAAAGGAACAAGAGGCGGAAATTCTTGCCATAGAGTCCCGCAGTTTCCCCTCTCCCAATGTTTCTCAAAAACATAATCATGCCACCGAATCGGTCGAATCGAAGAAGCAGCATTAAGATTTTCGAGGTCGGAGATAGTTAGCGAGGAACTGTCAAGGCGCTCTATGACATCAGGCGTAACGTCATACTCTTCTATCTCGGCTTGATGAGCGTCCAGCAGTTGGAGCACATATGAAAATGCGTGTGAGCCTTCGCCTATGTAACCAGAACCAAATCCCGATTTAACTGCGATAAGATCACCAACATTAACTGTCAAGAGGAGGCAATGTTCACCAGAATAAGAAAGAATTCTGACATGGGTTATTTGGTCACCATATTGCAACAATCTCATTACAGCATCCTGGCAAGCACCCGATATTCCAGGCAGCCCGAAGTACTGAATACCTGCCAGTACGTTGGTATTGTCACTATTCATAGTCAGTTCGCATGATGTGAGCTATTTTACTCTTTACTGATATGTATGCAGATGCCTAACATCAGTTTCAACTGCGTGTGAGTTGGCGATATTTGATGCGGTGCGGTTGGTCTGCGGCGACGCCGAGACGCGCGCGGCGATCCGCTTCGTAGTCCGAATAATTTCCCTCGAACCAGACGACGCGGCTATCGCCCTCGAAGGCGAGTATGTGTGTGGCGATGCGGTCGAGAAACCAGCGGTCGTGGCTGATGACGACGGCGCAGCCCGCAAAGTTTTCCAGAGCCTCTTCGAGCGCGCGCATCGTGTTCACGTCCAGATCGTTCGTCGGTTCGTCGAGCAGCAGAACATTCGCGCCTTCTTTCAGCATCCGCGCGAGATGGACGCGATTGCGTTCGCCGCCCGATAGCTGCGAAACTTTTTTCTGTTGATCCGAGCCGCTGAAATTGAACCGCGCCACGTAAGCCCGCGAAGGCACTTCCCGCGCGCCCAACTGCACGACATCGAGGCCGTCCGAAATTGTTTCCCAGATCGTTTTGTCTGCATCGAGCGCGCGGCTCTGGTCAACGTAAGCGAGCTTGACGGTTTCGCCGACGCGAATCGCGCCGCTTGTCGGTTGCTCCTGTTCCGTGACCATCCGAAAGAGCGTCGTCTTGCCCGCGCCGTTCGGCCCGATGATGCCGACGATGCCGCCGGGCGGAAGCCGAAACGTCATGTCTTCGACGAGCACGCGGGAATCGTAAGCCTTGCTCACGCTTTCGGCTTCAATCACCACGTCGCCTAAACGTGGTCCGGGTGGAATATAAATCTCTAACTCTTCAGCGCGCTTGTCGGTCGCTTGATTGAGCAACGCTTCGTAGGAATTGATGCGCGCTTTGGCTTTGGCGTGGCGGCCTTTGGGCGACATTCGTATCCATTCAAGTTCGCGCTGCAACGTGCGCTGCCGGTCGGATTCCGATTTCTCTTCGCGCTTTAGGCGTTCCTGTTTCTGTTCAAGCCAAGATGAATAGTTGCCCTGCCAGGGGATGCCCTGCCCGCGATCAAGTTCGAGAATCCACCCGGCGACGTTGTCCAGAAAATAACGATCATGCGTCACCGCGATCACCGTTCCCGGATACTGCTGCAAGTGTTGCTCAAGCCACGCGACGGATTCCGCATCGAGGTGGTTCGTCGGCTCATCGAGCAAGAGAATGTCCGGTTGCTGCAACAAGAGACGGCAGAGCGCGACGCGGCGACGTTCGCCGCCCGAAAGCGTTTTGATAATCGTTTCGCCGGGCGGACACCGCAGCGCGTCCATCGCCATCTCAAGGCGTGCGTCCAAATCCCATGCGTTTGCCGCGTCCAGCTTCTCCTGCACTGCGCCCTGTCGCTCGAGCAGCTTGGACATCTCGTCGTCGGTCATCGGCTCGGCAAAGCGCGCGTTGATTTCGTCAAACTCTTTTAAGAGATCAACCGTCGCCTGCACGCCCTGTTCGACGACTTGGCGCACGGTTAAGGATTCATCTAGTTGCGGTTCTTGCTCCAAAAAGCCGACGGTGTGGCCGGGCGAAAGAACCGTCTCGCCCGTAAACTCTTTGTCTTTCCCGGCGAGAATGCGCAAAAGGCTGGATTTGCCGGAGCCGTTCAAGCCCAGCACGCCGATCTTCGCGCCGTAGAAATAAGAGAGATAAATGTCTTTGAGTACCGGCTTTTTGTCATAAAACTTGCTGACGCCGATCATCGAGTAGATTACTTTGTTGGGTTGTGTGCTCATGATTTGAATTAGGAAGAATTGTTGGATTAACCTGTTTGCGATGTAACTGTAACATTAAATCCGTGTCTTGATAAAACGTGGAAGAGGTATCCGATGCAGGAAACAGAATCAATCGAACTCAAACGCGCGCTTGCGGAAATCGCCGACGCGCTGCAAAAGATTTTCGGCGAACTGAAGGAAATCAACACGTCTTTGAAAAGCGTCGCGCGCAGCCAAGCGCAGCAATCAACCGTGCAGAAGCGCAGTAGCAGTTAGCGCGCAAAGCTTGACACGCGCACGCACGCTTTCACAGGATACAAGGGAAAGCAAAGCCTGTTGTCAGGAGAAGATTCGATGAATGAAAAAGCACGGGCGCAAACCGATAGCGAATCAATATTGAAAGCGAAGGCCACGCGCCGCATCACAGCGCCGCGCGGCAGCGAGATTAGTTGCAAGGGCTGGCATCAGGAAGCTGCGTTGCGAATGCTGATGAACAATCTCGATGCGGACGTTGCCGAACGCCCCGACGAGTTGATCGTTTATGGTGGGACGGGGCGCGCGGCACGCGATTGGGCTTCGTATGATGCCATCGTGCGTTCGTTGCGTGAACTGGCGAACGACGAAACTTTGCTTGTGCAATCGGGCAAACCCGTCGGCATTTTTCGCACGCATGAGTATGCGCCGCGTGTGCTCATCGCCAATTCCAACCTCGTCGGCCACTGGTCGAATTGGGAAGAGTTCAATCGTCTGGAACGCTTGGGACTGACGATGTACGGGCAGATGACGGCGGGTTCGTGGATTTACATAGGCTCGCAGGGAATTATTCAAGGCACGTTCGAGACGTTTGCTGCCGCCGCGAATAAACATTTCAAAGGCACGCTCGAAGGCAAGCTCGTCGTCTCCGGCGGGATGGGCGGCATGGGCGGCGCGCAATCCTTGGCGGCGACGATGAACGGTGCAGTCTTTCTCGGCATTGACGTTGACCGCGCACGCATCAAGCGTCGCGTCAACACGAATTACTGTGATCGCCTTGCGCTCGATCTCGATGATGCTTTGCGAATCTGCGAAGACGCGCGCGAACAAAAACGCGCCATCTCCGTCGGGCTTGTCGGCAACTGCGCCGAAGTCTTGCCGGAACTCGTCAGGCGCCGCGTGCGCGTGGATATCGTCACCGATCAAACGAGCGCACATGATCCTTTGAACGGCTACGTTCCGGCGGGCTTGACGTTAGATGAAGCGAATACTTTGCGGCGCGCAAATCCGCAGGACTATGTGGAGCGTTCGATGCAATCTATGGCGCGGCACGTCGAAGCGATGCTCGCGTTGAAACGCGCGGGCGCAATCGCCTTCGATTACGGCAACAACATACGCGCGCAGGCGGCAAGTGCGGGCATTGCCGACGCTTTCGAGATTCCCGGCTTCGTGCCGGAATACATCCGCCCGCTTTTTTGCGAAGGACGCGGCCCCTTTCGCTGGGTCGCGCTTTCAGGCAATGCGGAAGACATACGCAAGACAGACGATCTTGCCCGCGAACTCTTCCCCGAAAACGAGACTCTACGGCGTTGGTTGAACTTGGCGAGCGAGCGTATAAAATTTCAGGGCTTGCCCGCGCGCGTTTGCTGGCTGGGTTACGGCGAACGCGCGGAATTCGGCGACGCGATTAACGACATGGTGAAGACGGGCAAACTCGCCGCGCCCGTCGTCATCGGGCGCGATCATCTGGATACGGGTTCCGTCGCGTCGCCCTACCGCGAAACGGAAGCGATGCGCGACGGTTCGGATGCCATCGCCGATTGGCCGATTCTCAACGCGCTGCTCAACACGGCGTCGGGCGCGTCGTGGGTCTCCGTGCATAACGGCGGCGGCGTCGGCATCGGTTATTCGCTTCATGCCGGGATGGTCGTCGTCGCGGACGGCACGGCTGAAACCGGCAAACGCCTTGAGCGAGTGCTGACGACAGACCCCGGCATCGGCATTATTCGTCACGCCGACGCGGGCTACGATGAAGCGTTAGATGTTGTAGAGAAGCAGCACATCAAGATGCCGATGCTTGAGAAGGGCGACGAGCAATGAACGCGCCATCCGCAAAAGATGATCCGCAGTGGCCGCGCGCAAGCAACTGGCTGAAAGGCGATCACGCGCCGGATGCTGTCGGAAATTTGGCGATTCTCGGCGCACCGCTGCGGCGCGGCTCGATTACGGAAGGGCGCTGCGACCTCGCGCCGCAGTGGATTAGAAAAGCTCTGGCGCGATTCAGCACATACGACATCGAAGCTGACACGGACGTGCGCGGGCTTCGCGCGGAAGACTACGGCGATCTTGACCTTGCCGACGCGCGTCCCGAAGAAGCCTTTGTACCTCTTTCAAATGCCGTTCGTGAGGCGCTGAAAAAAGCGAACGCGCTGATCCTGCTCGGCGGCGACAACAGCATCACGCGCGCGGGCTGTCATGGCGTGGGCGGGTCGCTCAAAGATTGCGGCCTGCTCACGCTCGACGCGCATTTCGATTTACGCGACACGCGCGGAGGGCTTTCCAACGGCAACCCTGTGCGCGCTCTGCTCGAAGACGGACTGCCCGGCGCGCACATCATCCAGATCGGCATTCAATCCTTCGCCAATTCGCGCGCTTACGCTGAAGTCGCGCGCGATGCCGGAATTAAAATAATCACCGCGAACCATGTACGTGCGCGGGGCATTGATGAAGTAGTTAATGAGTCGCTCGCTTATTTGTCGGAGCGCGTCGAAAATATTTATGTTGATTTAGATGTTGACGTACTAGATCGCGCCTTTGCTCCGGCGACGCCGGGTTCGCGCCCCGGCGGTTTAATGCCCTACGAGATTCGCATGGCCGCCGCGTTGTGCGGCCTGAATACGAAAGTGCGCGTGATGGATTTAGTCGAGATTGATCCGACGCATGACGTTGCAGACGCCACGACGATGGCGGCGGCGGCGTGCCTGCTTTCATTTGCTTCCGGGCTGCTGCGGCGCATCTCTAAAAGCTTGGAGTAGTAGTGGAACAAGCATCGCGTCTTGATGGAAATTCATAAGCGCAATTACAAAAAATTGTTCGAACAACTCGCACATAAAAGCTTAGCGGTCGTTAACTGCGCACAACTTGTGACGCTTCGCGGCGCGAAGAGGCCGCGCGCGGGCAGAGGGGAGATGCGGGAGCTTGGCATTATTACAGACGGCGCAATGATTGTGCGCGACGGGCGCATTACGTTGACGGGCGAACGCGCTTTTGTTGAAAAAGAGATCGAAGCGGATTGCGAAATCGTTGACGCGGGCGGGCGCGTCGTGCTGCCCGGCTTTGTTGATGCGCATACGCATCCGGTCTTTGCCGGTACGCGCGTTGACGAATACGAACAGCGCGCAAGCGGCGCGAGTTATCAAGAGATAGCGGAGGCGGGCGGCGGCATTCGCGCCACCGTCAGGCGCACGCGCGCGGCGACGGAAGCCGAACTTACAGAAAGCGCGAAGCGTTACGCCGGATGGTTTCTGCGCGGCGGCACGACGACGATTGAAGCCAAGTCCGGCTATGGCCTTTCTGTGGAAGACGAACTCAAGATGCTGCGCGTGATGCGCCGTCTTGATCGGGAAACGCCGCTGCGATACGTGCCGACGTTTCTCGGCGCACATGAAGTGCCGGATGAATTTCGCGGGCGCCGCGAAGAGTATATAGAATTAATCGTCGAAGAGATGCTGCCGCGCGTCGTCGCCGAAAAGCTCGCGCGTTACTGCGATGTGTTTTGCGAAGAGAAAGTTTTCAGCGTGGAAGAATCGCGGCGGATTCTGCGCGCAGCCAAATCGCTCGGACTGGGTTTGCGCATCCACGCGGATCAACTCTCGCTCGGCGGCGGCGCGCTGCTCGCGGCGGAACTCAGGACGGCGACCGCCGATCATCTGGAACACACGGACACGGCGGGCATCAAGGCATTGCGCGCAAGCAACGTGCAGCCGGTGCTTCTGCCCGGTTCCGTCTATGCGCTCGGCTCGCAGCGTTATCCGCCCGCGCGCGCGATGATTGATGCGAATCTCGCCGTTGTGCTCGCAACGGATTTCAATCCCGGCTCGTCGCCGACCGCTTCGATGCAGATGATTCTCTCGCTTGCCTCCACGCAGATGAAGATGACGCCCGCCGAAAGCATCACGGCGTCTACGATCAACGCTGCGTATAGTTTAAATCTGGGAAGCGAAACCGGATCACTGGAGACGGGCAAGCGCGCCGACTTTGTGATACACGATGCGGCGGACTATCGTGAACTCGCCTATTTCTTCGGCGTCGAGCACGCGCACGCAGTCTACACAGAAGGGCGACTCGTTTATCAACGCGAAGATCATTCAGCGCACAAAACGAATCAGGCTTGAGGCGCAGTAAGATGTCGAAACAGCAAACGGACACACTAAAGCATCAATCAACGCTCGCCGCGCCCGCGCGTTATTTTCCGCTGGAGAAAGGTCTTTACGAAGTCGTCGCCGGACTGAAAGCTTTAGGTGCGGATTTCGGTAATGGTGAGATTGATGCGCGTGTGTTTCAGATTGATTGTGAGTTTGCAAAATATAGAAGCAATAAACTGCGATGCCGCGCCGAACGTCTCGATAAGTATTACGCAACGGCCAACTACACGCCTGCACTCGATCAGGCAATCGCGCGCTTTCTGCTGAAGCGATTCGTGACGGAATATCCACAGCTTTTCTCGTGTGAAATTTTAGCTGGCGGCAAGAGCGCGTTGCGTTGCGAATTGACGGGGGAAGTTTTAATTTTCGATGCGGAGATGAAGCTAATCGAAGTGCGCGGCAGCGACATTGCTTCGCGCGTGCCGGAGTATGCGTCTGCCTTCGATGGTTTGTGCTCGCAAGTGCCGGAGGATATAGCGGTCGTCAGCCTCGCGCCGGAAGGCAACGATTATCTTACGGCGATCCATTTGTGCAGCCCAAGCCACTGGGCTGCGGAAGACAAAATCGGCAAGAACTTTACGGCGATTCACGCGCCTGTGCCCGGCATCGAGCGCATTAACCGAACCGCTCCTTCGCTGGTTGACGCGATGATTAACAAAGGGCCGTTCGTTCGCTTTGCGTGGGGCATCACGGGCGACACACGTCTGAATCATCACCCGCAACCGCCGCCCGGCTTAACAATCGAACAATGGCGCGGGCGCACCTTTCAGGCGAAGAACGCTTCATCGCCTTTCGCCCTGCGAATCGAGCGACAGGTATTGCACGGATTGCCGGAGCTAAACGCCGCGCTCTTTGCGATTCGCGTCTATTTTATCAGCGGCGAAGAGATTCGCGCGAATGAAAGAGAACGCGCGTTGTTGCGCGCGGCATTGTTGTCCATGACGCCCGAAAGCCGCGCGTACAAAGGATTGGATGAGAACATGGAAGACGTCATCGCGTGGCTCGATAACGGTTCGGCAGCGTCGCGCGGCAACGCCTGAAACCGCGCACGCGAATTTTCAGTATCAGCGCCAGCCGACTGAGCCGCGCACCGATTCGATTAGTTTGGCGGAGTTGTAGCCGATTCCGTCTTTGAAAACCATTTCAACTTTTTCGATGTCGTTGATGTTAGTTGAAGGGTCGCCTTTGACGACGATTAAATCCGCTTGCTTGCCCGCATTGATAGTGCCGACGCGGTCGGCTATGCCCAGATAGTTTGCGCCGTTTTCGGTGGCTATGTGAATCGCTTCCGTAGGCGTGAAGCCCGCTTCCACAAGGAGTTCGACTTCGCGCTGGCTGCCGAAGCCCGCGACGACTGCGCCGTTGCCCGTCGGGTCTGTGCCTGCCAGCAGCAGCCCGCCCGCTTTGACGAAGGCACGCTCGAACTGCATCTCTTTCTGAAAAGCAATCGTGTACGGCGAATCTTTTCGCTCGCCCAATCGTGCGCGCGTCGTCAGATATTGAATGCGCGCGTCCTGCGTCATCGCGTCCAACACTCTCTGTTGAAGCGGCGGGCGATTCGGGATGAACGCCTCGAAGACCGGAAGCGTCGAAGTGATGGCGACTTTGCGCGCGACCAGATCGCGTATCATCTCCTGCACGGGCGCGCTTTCGATGTCGAGCTTCGTTAAGTTCGCCACCGTCTCGCTTTGCGCGGGACACACGTCCGGCTTTTTGTTCGGGAGAAATTCCGTGTCAACGATAATGCCGTGCTCCAGATTGTCTATACCGATGGTGGCGGCTTCGCGGAAGCCTACGGCGCAGAGATGGCCTGTGATCTTGTGTTTGCGGCGGTGAGCGGCGCGCACGGCTTCCGAGAGTTCGGCGCGCGTGATGTACATATACGCTTTGAATGAAGTCGCGCCCTGATCCGACCAGAATTCGACCATGCGGCGCGCGTCCGCCGCATCCGTGAGCACATGAAACTGCGTCGCAAAGCTGCCCGTGCCGTCGAGATACGGCCCCGTCACGTCCATCTTCGGGCCGGGAATTTTCCCTGTGTCAATCAGCTTCTTGAGATTAATGTCCGTGTACGGCTCGACGCTGCCCGCCGTGCGCAACGATGTGATGCCGCTCGCCAGATACAGTTTCGGAAAGCTCCAGCCGAGTTCGTTAAAGAGCACGAGTTTGCCCGCCGGATAAAACATATGTTCATGCAGCATCACGAAGCCGGGCATCACCGTCTGACCGCGCAGGTCAATGACTTTCGCAGCGGGCGGAACAGCCGTGTCGTTGGCATTGCCGATTGTTTGAATCCTGCCGTTTGCGATGACGATTGTTTGATCGGGCTTGGCGGGTGCGCCCGTGCCATCAATCACGCGCGCGTGCGCGAGCGCGACGATTGGCGCATCAACGCTGACATACTCGCGCACTTCGGGCGAGAGCGCCGGAATCGTTTGCGCCGCCATCGTATTGACGAGCAGCGCGAGCAGCAACGAACAGAGCGTAAGCTTTCGCATTCTGTTTCTCCCTGAAAAAATATTCACCTTTGTATTATGGCAACCATCGCGGGCACGTCCTATTCCGACAAAATCTGCTCGAACTCGCACGGGTTAATCAAAGGCGTCGCGCCCGTTTGCGTTGCGATCCATGCGCCCGCGCGGTTGGCCGCGTCGCTGATCTTTTCGAGCGGCGCGCCCTGCAAATAAAAGTGTGCGAGCGTCGCCGCAAACGCATCGCCCGCGCCGATGGTATCCGCAACCGGAACTTCAAAGCCGGAATGCTCGATCATCTCTTCTTCCGTGACCAGTAAACTGCCTTTTGCGCCGCGCGTGATGGCAACCATCTCAAGCTCGAAGACTTGCCGCAGGCGATTGGCGAAGGCGTGATGACCGCGCCCGCCGAGTTTTAAAGTTTCCGCAACTCGCGGAAGCTCGTCGCCGTTGAGCTTCACGAGGCTAGCGAGTTCCAGCGATTGCGCGAGCAGTTCGGCGGTCACGAATGAATGGCGCAGGTTAACGTCAAAAAGACGCAAAGCCCCGGGGCGCGTACCTTGCAGAAATCTGAGAATGGTTTCGCGTGAGCGCACAGAGCGTTGCGCCAGCGTTCCGAAACAAACGGCGTCGGCCTGTGCCGCGAGTTGTTCCCACTGCGGCGTCCATTCCAGATAATCCCACGCGACATCCTGAAAGCTTGTGTAGCGCGGCTCGCCCGTTTCGTTGATTTCCACACGCACCTGTCCGGTCGCGTGTTCCTCGTCGCGCTGCACGTAAAGAGGCGAGAGGTGTAAATCTTCGAGACGTTCCAAAGCCTCATGTCCGAGATCGTCCGCACCGATGCGGCTGGCGACAAACGCTTGATTTCCCAGAAGGCGCGCGACATAAGCGAAGTTAGCGGGCGCGCCACCCAACTGCCTGCCGCCGGGCAGCACGTCCCACAGCAATTCGCCCAACCCGACAATCGTTCGTTGCGCTGAACTCATTAGCTTCTCACCGTGAGCAATCTACTTGTGCGCTTCACGCGCGCAGAACGGTGTGCGGCGAGAATTGCGGCGGGCGGCGCAGTTTCGTCGCTTGCTCGTAAGCGTAGGCGAGCTTGATGAGCACCTGTTCCGTGTAGGCTTTGCCGAAGAAGGAAAGGCCGACGGGCAGCCCCGAGACGTATCCGGCGGGAACGGTGATGTGCGGGTATCCGGCGACAGCAGAAGGGGTCGAAAAGCCGCCCGTGAAATGATCGCCGTTGAGCAGATCGGTCGGCCACGCGGGGCCGCCCGTCGGCGCGATGATCGCATCGAGCCGTTGCTGGTTCATCACAGCGTCTATGCCTTCGGTTCTTGAGAGGCGATGGTTTTTGGCAAGCGCCTCGATGTATTCCTTGCTGGTGAGCGCCCCCTTCGCTTCCGCTTTAATGAAAATGTCCTGACCGAAGAAGGGCATCTCTTTGTCACGATTGCGTTCGTTGAAGGCGATAATTTCTTTTAGCGAATGAACGGGCGTGCCCGCCCCGCGCGCTTCCAGATAGGCGTTAAGGTCGCTCTTGAATTCGTAAAGCAGTACCTCGAACTCCGAGTCGTCGAATTTTCCGGTCGTCGGAATATCCGCCGGATCAACGATGATTGCGCCGAGCCGTTTCATCTCCGCGATGGCGGCGCTCATCAAAGCGTCAACGCGATCATTGAAGCCGAAGAACTTGCGCGCGACGCCGATGCGTGCGCCGCGAAGTCCGTTCGCGTCTAAAAACTTTGTGTAGTCGCTTTGCGCTTTGCCGCGACTTTCATTTGTCGCCGCATCGCGCGGATCAATGCCGGTCAGTGCGGTGAGAAGTATGGCGGCGTCCGTGACGGTGCGCGCCATCGGCCCGGCGGTGTCCTGACTGTGAGAGATGGGGATAATCCCTGCCCGACTGACGAGGCCGACCGTCGGCTTGATGCCGACGAGGGAATTGGCGGACGACGGGCAGACAATCGAGCCGTCTGTTTCCGTGCCGATGGCCGCCGCGCAGAGATTCGCCGCGACCGCCGCGCCCGAACCGGAACTCGAACCGCACGGGTTGCGATCAAGCGTGTAAGGATTCTGTGTTTGGCCGCCGCGCCCGCTCCAGCCGCTCGAAGCGTGGCTCGAACGAAAGTTTGCCCACTCGCTCAAATTGGTTTTGCCTAAAATGACCGCACCGGCTTCGCGCAATCTTTGCGCAATGAAAGCATCGCGCGGCGGCGTTGAGCCAAGAAGCGCGAGCGAGCCTGCAGTGGTTTGCATACGATCCGCCGTGTCTATGTTGTCTTTGATGAGAACAGGGATGCCGTGCAACGCGCCGCGCACTTTCCCGGCCTTGCGTTCGCGGTCGAGCGCGTCGGCGATTTGCAGCGCGTCCGGGTTGATCTCGATAACGGAATTGAGAGCCACGCCGCGCTTGTCTATCGAATCTATGCGGGCGAGGTATTTTTTGGCGATACTGTGCGCCGTTAGTTTGCCCGACTGCATCGCCTGTTGTAAGGCGGCAATGGTCGTTTCCTGCAACTCGAAGGAATCCGCTGCGGAAGTTGTCGGGGCGAAGCTTTTGCGCAAACTGAACGGAAGTGCGCCGCACGTTGCCGCGAAAGCGCTCGCAAGCGCGCTGGCGTGCAGAAATTTTCTGCGCTTGATCGAAACCTTATTGGTATCTTTGCTCCGGCTCATTCGATATCTTTCCCTTTTTCGATTAGCTCCACCGAGCAACGGAAGTTGTTTGCCTGCGGTGTAATCTCGAACGCTATTGGCCTTCTCGCTTGTCTGCCGTTTGCCTGCTGCGAATCAAATCCGCCAGACCTTCGAGCGCCTTTTTGCCCATCCCCGTCGGGTCTTTCTTCAAGCTCACGGATTCCTGCGCGTCTTTGATGATTCCCAGCAGTTCGTCCCGCACAATTGTGCGAATCGCCTGTTCATTCATCTCCGTCATCTCGTTTACCTCTTCTGAAAATGTAGTGTGCAATCGTCGCTAGTATACACAATTCAAAACAGCGAGAGGCGGGCAACACTTCGTTCGTCGCCCGCCTCTCGTTGTCTTAATGCCTTTCTCTTGCTGTTTGTGGTTGATGATTAGTTTCCGTTGTCGCCGAGCGGGGCGTTGTTTTTGATGTACTCGTACTTGTCCCACCATGTAGGATTGTTCTGGCTCTTGGTCTGCGCGAAAGCAAAGGCGGGAGCGGCTATCATCGAGACGAGAAGCGAAATTCATGTTAAGGCATTACGCCGTTTCGGGGGCATCTATGATCTCCTTCGATGTTTATCAGGTTATGCAGGAATCGGCAGGGAAACACTTAAAAGCGGGGAACAACGTCTCCATGCGCGCCGACTTTGAGAATCCATGTGTTGCGTAAAGTTGCGACGGGAACTTAAAAACGATTGGCGCATATTCTATGATTAAGGCGCGACCTTTGCAACGAAAGTGAGCGCGAAGATTTTATAAAATGTTTGTCTTCTCCATAAGGAACAATCATGAATCAGCAACACGAAAAGGTTATCTTCTCGGACATTGATCTGGCGCGGCGTTTGGAATCCGTTGACGCGATTGGCGGCGCAGAGTATGCCGCGACGCACGCGCGTTTGTTTCCGCAAAGCGATGCTGCTTCGATGCCCGTCGCGGGCGGATATGCCACCTACGCCGGACGCGAATCGCCGGTCACGCAGGCTTTCGCGCTCGGGCTAAACGGGGAAGTGGCGAAGGACGAGATGGACGCGCTGGAAGAGTTTTACAGGAAGCAGGGCGCGCCCGTTAACATAGAAGTCTGCCCGCTGGCGCATCCGTCGCTCTTTGAACATTTGAGCGCACGCGGCTACAAGCCAATCGAACATTCCAACGTGCTGGTGCGGGCTTTGCCGTTCGCAACTCTCGATGCAGAGAACCGGCACGCGGCGGTGAGTGTACGTCTGGCGCGGCGTGATGAAGCACAAGTGTGGGCGGAAACGGTTATGAGAGGTTTTTTAGAACCGGAAGAAGCGCCGCCGATGATGATTGATATGGGCAAGACCGCTTTTCATGTACCGGCCACGCATTGCTTTGTCGCGGAGCAGGACGGCGTGATAATCGGCGGAGGCTCGATGGGCGTGCGCCATCAGGTTGCGACACTGTCGGGCGCGAGCACCTTGACCGCTTACCGCAAACGCGGCGCGCAGCAGGCGTTGCTGTATCACAGGCTTAAATATGCCACGACGGAACACGCTTGCGATCTGGCAATGGTCGCCACCCTGCCCGGCAGCGCCTCGCAGCGCAACGTCGAGCGACACGGTTTTCACGTTGCCTACACGCGCACGAAATGGCTGCGCACATGGGCATAAGGTTTAGTCAACGCGCCTGACAGGATTCATGCGCCGTCGCCGTAATGCTTACTATCGCGCTCGCAGATAAAACGGCTCATGGAGAAATTCGCTGACCGGCAAAATCATTCGACGCCTTTGCTTAAACCTTCCGTCAATCGAAATTCTTTGAAACGTGCGCTCGTCGCGGCGGCGGTTCTCTGCGCGGTGTTGCTGGGTCTCGTCATGCTGTTGCTGATCGGCGTCGAAACAGGCGCGGTCGCGCTGCTCACGGGACTTGTGTTTGCGACGCTGCCCGTGCCCGTTTACGTGCTGTTGCTGTTATGGATTGATCGTTACGAAGCGGAGCCGACGTGGATGCTGGCGACGGCCTTTTTCTGGGGCGCGCTCGTCGCGGTCTTCATCGCCTACGTGCTCAATACGGCGGGAAGCCTTATCGTTTATCTAATTACCAATAATGAAAACGCGGGCAAGATTTTCGGCACAGTCGTTTCCGCGCCCGTCGTTGAAGAGATTTCCAAAGGACTGGTGGTGCTTCTTCTGTTCTTCAAAAAAGATGAGTTCGACGATGTGGTAGACGGGATTGTTTACGCCGGGATGGTCGGGCTTGGCTTCGCCATGACGGAGAACATACAGTATTACGGCAACGCCGCGCTTGCGGGCAGCAGGGAAGACTTAACCGGAACGCTGATTCTGCGCGGCGCTTTGTCGCCCTTTCTACACCCGCTCTGCACAAGCATGACGGGCATCGCACTTGGCCTCGCGCGCCAATCATCCAAACGCTTTGTCAAACTTCTCGTGCCCGTCTTCGGCCTCGCGCTTGCGATAACGCTGCACGCAACATGGAACGCCGCCGCGATGCTGCTCGGAGGCGCGGGCTTTCTGCTCATATATTTTCTGGTGATGCTACCTGTCTTCGTCGCCACGCTGGTCACAGTCTTCTTCGCACTGCGCCGCGAAGGACGCATCGTGCGCGAGCAACTATTATGCGATCTGCAAAGCGGAGTGTTCACGGCGGAAGAGTATCAATGCCTGTGCAGCGTGCGCGGGCGGCTTGGCGCATCGTTGCGCGCGTTAAGAAGCGGCGGTTTCCGCGACTGGCACGCCCGCGCTCGATTTAACCAGACGGCGAGCGAACTTGCTTTTCATCGCCACCGTGTCGCCGCCGGAATCTACACCAGTGATCACGTCGCACACGAACGCGAAGCTGCTTACCTCCAACTGCTGCGCGATTTGCAAGAGCGATTGAGAGAATAGCCATTCACTTCGCGTGCGACACGTAAAAGCAAAATCAGAGACCCTGTTCGGCTACGTCATCGCTAAACGGTCGCTGCCGGATAGACGATCTGCCGTCATAGATAGAGCAAGGCAAAGGGTAGGATTGTGCCTGAGATTATCAATCCCCAGACGATGCGGCGGTCACGATTATATTTATGCGCCATGTAGATGCCGAGAATGCTGCTGACGATTAAGCCGAGCGACATTAGTACGAGCAACCATTTCAACGAAACGGACGGAGCGAGGCTTCGATCCTTAACAGGTCGCTGGTTCTTGTGGACTTCGGCAAACCGGACGATCCACTCCGGCGGATTATAGGTGCTGCCCTTCGGCGCTTCCTGCAATCTGAAGGTCTGGAGCGCGCCCGAAAGCGCGAAGAAGATAAAGAGCGGCGCAAAGAACGCGCCGAGGTATAGATGAATTTGTCTAATCCACTTCATCGCGTGAACTTACCACAAGACGCGCAACGTCAGCCAGCACTCGAACGCCGGAATTACGCCGAATTCAGAACGTCTTTGCCGTAGAGAGAACTCCGTTTGAAATCAGCTTTTGTAAATCTCGACGACGGGTTCGCCGTTCGGATTGATGTCGCCCCGATACATCCCGGCGGTGTTGAAGGGCATACTGATGTTGCCCGCTTTGTCTGGCGCAATGAGGCCGCCTGCCTGCAGCCGCGCACGTAATATCGAAATCACACAGGCTTTCGATGAAAAGCAATCTAACGCGCGATCAGCCCCGACGACTTGTTTATATTCATGGCGCGTTGAAGCATGGGCGCAACTTACCATAACCTCTTGACTGAATAAGCATCGAAGGCCGCATCGCTGCTCACGATTGGCAACTGCTCGACTATCGCCTGAGCAATCATCAGCCTGTCAAACGGATCACGATGATGAAAAAGTAGCGTTGAAACAACGCCCAGATGCGCCAAACTTACCGGCAAAATTTCTATGGCATTAGCTGTGAGTTGCTGCGGCACGAAAATATCATAGGGCTGCGCTAGTGTGAGTTTCCCGATGCTGACTTTAATGGACATCTCCCATAGATTAGCCACACTCAACAGCAACTCCGCATCGGATTCGAGCAGGGCTTTCGCTTGCGCGCTCAAACGCGGATTATCCTCAATGAACCACAGGAAAGTATGCGTATCGAGCAAGAGCTTCATTGCGTATATTCGGCAAAATCTTCCAGCGGCTCATCAAAATCATCCGACATGGTAATCAAGCCTCGCGCGCTTCCGCTCTGACGACAAGTCTTGACGGCGCGAATCGGCACAAGCTTCAGCACCGGCTGCTCGTTTTGCGTGATAATGATTTCCTCGCCGTCAAGCGCGGATTGAAGCAAGCTTGCGATCTGCGCTTTAGCCTTCTCTAATTCTATTTGATACATACCCGTAACCTCCAACTAAAACTTACGGCTGGCATTCCAATATGCCATACGTTGGCGATATAAAGCCGTCGAACGCTCGGATTAACCCGCGCCGAGCGAGCAGCACGCAGGCCACAATTTACCACACGACCATGAAAGAAAAGCTATCAAGGCCTTAGGTTGAATGAGTTATAGGTTGACGAGGTTCATTTCTCCGGTTCATTTCATTAGACTTGAATTGCAGAAAGAACATGCC